>NZ_QLAE01000015.1 GCF_005876855.1 Stutzerimonas nosocomialis
CAGCCGCTCTGCGCAGCCTGGAGCGGCTACCGGCCGCGCCTGCAGCAGGCCGTGCAGATCGCCGCCCGCCTGCGTCAGGGCCGTGGGGAACTGCCGGCCCTGGAAACCAGCGCCAAGGCGGCCGAAGCCGGACAGGCCAGCGCGCGCCAAGCGCTCGATGAACTGCAGGCGCAGATCGGCGGCGAGACGGGCCTGGGCGAACAGCTCGCGCACCTCAACGCCCGGCTCGAATCCTGGCGCGAAGCCGAACGCCAGTGGGAAAGCCTGCACCACCTCTGGTCGCGCCAGCAGCAGCTCGCCACCCAACAGCGAACCCTGGAGAGCGACCAGAGCCGCCAGCAGACCGAACTCGACGCACTGACCCAGGCCGGCAAGCTCGCCCGCAGCGAACGCGACGATGCGGAGAAGGCGCTCAAGGTGGTGCAGGCAGTGCTGGATCGCCAGCGTCTGGCACGCAGCGCCAACGTCGAGGCCCTGCGGGCGGCGCTGGTGCCGGGCGAGCCCTGCAGCGTGTGCGGCAGTGCCGAGCACCCCTGGCACGACGGCACGGCCCTGCTCGCCGCCCTCGATCAGCAGGACGAGCAGGAAGTCGAGCGGGCGCAGCGGCAGCTCAAGACCCAGGACGAAAAGCTGCAGGCCCTGCGCGACCAGCACATCGCTCTGACCACCGGGCTCAAGCAGAACGCCCAGCGCCAGGCGGAAATCGCCGAGGAACGGGCCCGACTGGAGCCGCAACTGGCGGCCCTGCCCGGCCATGCCGAGCTGCTGGCCCAGCCGGATACGGAACGACCGTCCTGGCTCGACGGGCGGATCGCGACATTGCGGCAGGACATCGCCGCCGCCAATGCCCGCCAGCGCGAGCTGCTCGGGCTGCAGCAGCGCAGCGAAACGCTGCACAGGGACTGGCAGCACGCCCGCGAAGCCTGCGTCCAGGCCACCCAGGCGCTGGCCGGTCAGCGCGCCGCTATCGAACGGGACAACGAGCGGCTCGAAGAGGAGCTGGCCGAGTTCGCCGGCCTGCTGCCCGCCGCCCTGCTGGATCGCTGGCGCGAGGCATCCGCCGAGACCTTCATGCAGCTGGACGGCCAGGTCGAGGCGCGGCGCCAGCAGATCGACCAGCACGCGGCATTGGCCGAAGAACGGCAACAGCGCCAGGCCGCGCTGGAGCGCGAGCAGCTGCTGCAACAGCATCGCCTCGACCAGCACAAGGCGTGCGGCAGCCGCCTCGCCGAGCTGCAAGACCGCGAGCAGGCCTGCCGCCAGCGCCTGCGCGAAAGCCTGGGCGAGCACCCCAGCGCCCAGGCGTGGCAGCAGCGCCTCGAAGCCACGATCCAGGCCGCCCGGCAGCGGCAGGTCGAAGTGGACAGGCAACTCAACGAGGCGCGCGTCGAGCTGACCCGGCTCGCCGGCGAGCAGCAGAACTGTAGCCAGCGCCGCGACGAGCTGCTGGCCGAGCGCAGCGCTCTGGCCGACGAACTCGCCGCCTGGCGCGCCGCGCACCCCGATCTGGACGATGCGACCCTGGCGCAGCTGCTGCAGCTGGACGATGCGCTACTGGGCGAAGCACGCGAGCGGCTGCGGGCCAACACCGAGCAGCTCGCCCGGGGTCGCGAGCGCCTGGACGGCTGCGAGCAGCGGCTGACGGCCCATCGCGCCGAACAGCCGGAGGCGGCGCAGGCCGAAACCCTGGAAGAGCGATTGAACGCCCAGCTCGCCCAGTGCGAACAGGCCGAGCAGCGCGGCACCGAGACCCGCGCCGCCCTGCTCGACGACGACCGGCGGCGCAACCAGAGCCAGGCACTGCTCACGCAGATCGCCGACGCCACCGCCGAGAGCCAGCGCTGGGGCCGCCTCGCCGCCCTGATCGGTTCGAGCGACGGCGGCGCCTTCCGCAAGATCGCGCAAGCCTACAACCTCGACCTGCTGGTGCAGCACGCCAACGTGCAGCTGCGCCAGCTCGCCCGGCGTTACCGGCTCAAGCGCGGCGGCAGCCCGCTGGGGCTTCTGGTGATGGACACGGAGATGGGCGACGAGCTGCGCTCGGTGCACTCGCTGTCGGGCGGCGAGACCTTCCTCGTCTCGCTGGCGCTGGCCCTGGGTCTGGCCTCGATGGCTTCGAGCAAGCTCAGGATCGAGTCGCTGTTCATCGACGAAGGCTTCGGCAGCCTCGACCCCGAATCGCTGCAGATCGCCATGGACGCGCTGGATTCGCTGCAGGCCCAGGGGCGCAAGGTGGCGGTGATTTCACACGTGGCGGAAATGCACGAGCGCATCCCGGTGCAGATCCAGGTGCAGCGCCAGGGCAACGGTCAGAGCGGATTGAGGATCGTGGGCAGCGGCGCCTAGGCGCCCTGCCCGTTGGCGGGGATCAGCGCAGGAACGGCAGCATGCCCTTGAGCACGTCGTCGCGACGCACGTAGTGGTGCCACAGCGCGATGGCGGCGTGGCCGAGGATCAGCGCGAACAGCAGGTACTGGCTGATCAGGTGGACCTCCTTGGCGATGCCGCGCACGTCCGACGACAACGGCAGCGGGCCGATCTCGACCAGCCAGAACAGGCTGAACGGCCGGCTGCCGAACATCAGCCCGGAAATCGGCATCACCAGCAGCAGCAGGTAGAGCAGGCCATGACCGACCTTGGCGGCGCGCTGCTGGGCGATCGACTCCTCCGGCTTGAGCGCCTGGGCCGGCACCTTGCGGCCCCGGTAGCACAGCCGCAGCACGGTCAGCACCAGCACCGCCACGCCCAGCGACTTGTGCAGGGTGAAGACCTCGCCCCGGCCGCCCAGCAGGCTTTCGAAAATCAGGCCGCTGCCGTAGGGCAAGGCGATGATCAGCAGCACCAGCAGCGCGCTGATCCAGTGAAAGCCGATCTGGGTGGCGGTGTAACGCGGCAATTGCATGGGCAATCCTTAATCGTCATGGCGAGCCGGGCATTGTCTCGCTCCGTGCTGACGAGGTGAAGCGAGACGGCCTTTGCAAGGTGTTTCAGAAGGGAAAGGCGGATAGGACGAGCCCGGTAGCGCCACTTGTGGCGACGCCGCCGGGGCCGAACGATACACACACACTGGGAAAAGCGAACGCTGCGCTCATGGCGCGGCGTCGACCCGCCGGCGCTGCCGGGGGTGCGGGGAAGATAATCAACGGACCTTTCAACAACCTGTCGGCCTCCAACAGGAACCACCCAAGACCTTGGCCGAAACCTGAAACGGGAGGACCGGTGACACCTTCGGACCCACCCATCGCCGCGCACCTGGAGGCCCTGCACCGCGACGGCTTCGTCCTGCTGCGCGGGGTGCTCGACGCCGGCCGGATCGCCGAACTGCACGAGGCGATCGACGCGCTGCGCCCCGAGCACTGGGACTACACCGGCCTGGTCGACCACTACAAATGCGTGTTCAACCGTGACCCGCTATGGTTGCCCTACCTCGACCTGCCCGGCGTGATCGAGCTGGCCGAGGCCGCGCTCGGCGCCGATTGCCACGTGATCGGCCAAACCGCCTGGCGCTGCCATCCGGGCTTCATCGGCGGCGACCTGCACCAGGACTACCAGGTCATGGAACTGCCCGAATCCCTGCTGGCGGACCCGGACTTTCGCGTGCCGATGCAGATCCTCACCGCGCACCTGTTCATCGACAGGATCACCGAAGACCTCTGCCCGACCTGCGTGATTCCCGGCAGCCACCGGGCCGGGCGCGCGCCGGCCGAGGGCGAAACCCACTGGCGCGGCCGCGCTGCCGAACCCGTGCTCTGCGAAGCCGGCGACGTGCTGCTGTTTCGCAGCGACCTCTGGCACGCCGGCAGCCGCAACCTCAGCGGCGACCGCATCCGCTACCTGCTGCAGGTGCATTACGGTCGGCGCATGGTGGCGCAGAAATTCTCGCCGTATCTGCAATGGCGCTTCGATCCCCGGGTGCTGGCCGCCGCCACGCCGCGCCAGCGCCGGCTGCTGGGCGATCACGAACCCTCCGAATACGACTGAAGCGGCCGTTCGCCACCGGGGCGGGCAATCCACTACAGTTAGCGAACCCCCGCCCTCGACGAGTTTCGATGCAATGCTATTAGGAAGCGCAGAACTGTCCATGACCGTGCTGATGACCCCGGATCAGGCCAACTTTTCCGGCAACGTGCACGGCGGAACGCTGCTCAAGTACATGGACGAAGTGGCCTATGCCTGTGCCAGCCGCTACGCCGGCCACTACGTGGTCACCCTGTCGGTCGACCAGGTCAACTTCCGCCAGCCGGTCCACGTCGGCGAACTGGTGACCTTCCTCGCCTCGGTCAACTACACCGGCAACACCTCGATGGAAGTCGGCATCAAGGTGATCACCGAACACATCCGCGAGAAGACCGTACGCCACACCAACAGCTGCTTCTTCACCATGGTGGCGATGGATGCCGACGGCAAGCCGACCACGGTTCCCCCGCTCGAACCGCAGACGCCGGACCAGAAGCGGCGCTTCGCCCAGGCGCAGCAGCGCCGGCAGATCCGCCAGGAACTCGAAGCGCGTTACCTCGCCCTGAAAGACGCCTACTGAGCCGTCCCCGACAGCTGCGAGAGATAGGCCGCCACCGCGGTGATGTCCTGCTCCGACAGGATGGCCGCGATGGGCAGCATCGGCGAGCCGGCGCGGCTCGGGTCCTTGTCGCGAAACCGGCTCAGGGTGCGTTGCAGGTATTCGGCCGGCTGGCCGGCCAGGCGGGGCGCGCTTTCCTGGCCCTGGGCATGCGCGCCGTGGCAGGCGATGCAGGTGTTCCTGAACACCGCGGCGCCCTTGAGGCTCAGCGCCGGGTCGACCTTATGGGCCTTGGGTTTGACCCGTTGCTGGCTGAAGTACACGGCGATGTTGACCCGCTCCTCCAGCGAAAGGATCTGCGCCAGCTGCGACATCACGTAGTCGCTGCGCTGGCCGTCGGCGAACTTCTCGAACGAACTGAACAGGTAGCGCGGATTCTGGCCGGCCAGATTCGGGATGTGCTCGCGCTTGCTGTTGCCGTCGCTGCCATGGCAATGGCCGCAGAGCACGATGCGCTCCTGCCCGGCGGCGTAGGCCTGCTGTCGCAGCGCATCGTCGGCCATCAGGGCGTTGAATCGGGCAGCGGCTTCCTCGTTGGCATGAGCCAGGGAAGCCAGGCTGCAGAACAGGGCGAAAAACACGAAACGCATGGGAAAGATCCTGTCGGTACACGTCCATTTTTATGGGCGCGACTCTAAGTCCCTCTCCCCGTGCGCACCCTGGCGCAGATCAATAAACCCGGTGATAGCCCCGCCTCAGAGGCCGAGCAACGGCCGCAGGCGCTCGGCACCCAGCGTGCCGCGCAGCAACAGCAGGTCGATCCAGAACGCCTGGTGCATCAGCACGATGAACCAGAACGGCAGCTGGAAGCCCAGCTTGCGCGTCTTGTGCCGCAGCAGCTGCTGGGCGACCAGGGCACCGGGCCAGCCGCCGACGAGTTCGAACAGGTGCAGCCGGCTCTCGGGCCTGCGCCAGCGGTCCTTCATCGCGCTGTGCTTGTCGCGCCAATAGAGCAGGAAGGTCACCAGGCTCGCCGCGCCATAGATCATCAGGACGACCGGCATCCGACCCGCCAGCAGCGGCTGCAGCCCGCCCCACAGCGGCAATGCGCAGAGCAGCGCGAAGACGACGAGCTTCGCCGGAAGGTGGCGCATGCCGGCGGCTCGCGCGGCACGACGCGGCGCCTGGCCCTTCGGCGGGGAGGCGCTGCTCCTGGCGGGCCTGGACGTTCGCCCGGCCGCCGGCTGATCTGGCGCCAGGCCAGCCTCCAGACGCATCCACTCGGCGCGCGGCCGGCCTTGTTCGTCGCGACCGCCCACGAACAGCACCCGGTCGCCAGCCACCGGGCGCCGGTCGCCCCGCACGCTGGAGGCATGGACGAACACCTCGGCGCCGCCGCCCTGTGGACGGATGAAGCCGAAGCCCTTCTGCTCGTTCCAGGATTTCAAGGTCCCGCGCTGTTCCATGTCTCGTTCGGTCCAGGCAAAGACGCGATGCTACCCAAGGGCCGCCGCCACGGTCACCACACCCGCGCACAAACAAAAAAAGGGCGCCCGCTGGCGCCCCTTGGTGATGCAGCCCTCGATCAGGCTGTACGGCCGATGAGGGTACGCTCGGAGCCACCTTCGGCCAGACGATGCGCCCCGACGCGGTCGGCGCCGTCTTCGGCAACGCGACGGTTCAGCGTACGCTCGGCACCGCCCTCGGCCAGACGATGTGCGCCAACGCGGTCGGCGCCGTCTTCGGCAACGCGACGGTTCAGCGTACGCTCGGCACCGCCTTCGACCAGACGATGTGCACCAACGCGGTCGGCGCCGTCTTCGGCAACGCGACGGTTCAGCGTACGCTCGGCACCGCCTTCGGCCAGACGATGTGCGCCAACGCGGTCTGCACCGTCTTCGGCAACGCGGTGAATGCCGGTGCGCTCGGCGCCCCCTTCGGCGACCAGGTCGGTGGCGGCGAAGCTGCTGGCGGCGCCCAGGGCAGCGATGAACAGCGCGGCGATGGTTTCGGTTTTCATGATCGGTTCCTCGAAGGGTTGGGAAGTGGCTACGGGGTGAATACTGCGCCGCGACCCCCGCCCTGGTGAAACAGACAGGGCTGATAGCCTTCATTGCCGCAATTGATGGTTGCCCCCGAAGCGGCGCCAGGTCCGGCAGCCAGGAACAAAACCCTATACAATCCGCGCCTTTTTCCGCCCTGTCCGCGAGGAACCCGTGAGTACATTGCCGCCCTGCCCCGCCTGCGCATCCGAATACACCTATGAAGACGGCCTGATCCTGGTCTGCCCCGAATGCGCCCACGAGTGGTCGTCCACGCCAGGCGAAGAAGCCGCCGGCGCAGGCGACAAGGTGATCAAGGACGCGGTGGGCAACCCGCTGCAGGACGGTGACAGCGTCACCGTGATCAAGGACCTCAAGGTCAAGGGCTCCTCGCTGGTGGTCAAGGTCGGCACCAAGGTGAAGAACATCCGCCTGGTCGAGGGCGACCACGACATCGATTGCAAGATCGACGGCATCGGCGCGATGAAGCTCAAGTCCGAATTCGTCAAGAAGAGCTGAGCCGCCGCGGCGCAGAGTCGGTCACGCCCCGGCCCGCGGGGCTGCGCTAGAGTCGAAGGCCGAGCCCACACGCGTTCAGGAGTCCCGACATGCGCCACGCCCTTGCCCTGCTCGTCAGCCTGTTCGCCCTGGCCGGCTGCGGCGCAGGCGAAACCGCCGCCACCGCCAGTCTCCAGGCCGAGCAGGCCAGCCAGGCGCAGCAACAGATGGCCCGGCTGCAGCAGCAGATCGACGAGGCCAACCGGCAGAGCAACCAGCGCCTGGAAGAGGCGCTGCGCGCCTCGCAATGACCGCCATGCCGGCGCCGATCCACACGCTGAAATCATCTTTGCGACGCCTCGGGCGAACTCCGGGGGCTCGCTCATCTCCTATGGGTAACCGACCCAACCAGGAGGCCCCATGGTCAAGCCCTCGTTCGCCGTTTGTGCGGCAGCCCTGTTCTGCTCCGCCGCATTCGCCCAGTCGCAGAAGGTGGAGATCGTCACTCACTTGAATGGCCTGGATCTGGTCGTCGAACCGATGGGCGTTCCGCTGCAGACGCAGAACGGGCCGGAGCTGGTAGGCGTGCGCGCCGTGAAGGTGATGAACCAGAGCGCGCAGATGGCGTCCTGCGAATTCCACATGGCACCGGAAGACCGCACCACGGCGGCCACTACGCCGACGTTCACGGTCGACCCCAACAGCCAGGTGATCGAGCGCGTTCCCGGCGAATACTCGCCGGACCGCCCCTATGCCGAGATCACCTGCAAGCCGGCCGACGCCTCGCCGAGCGCCGATTCGATGGATTGAGCGGCAGCCGCGACCGGCTGCCCGCCCGGGCTCAGCGGTAGCGCACGCCGAGCGCTTGCAGCGCTTCCCAGTAGCCGGGATAGGTCTTGGCCACGCAGCCCGGATCGAGGATCTCGAGCCCCTCGATCTTCAGCGCGGCCAGGGCGAAACTCATGGCGATACGGTGATCGGCATAGGTCTCGATACGCGCCGGCAGATGCTGGCCGGCCAGCGACGGGTCGGAGGCGACCAGCAGATCGTCCCCCTCCTCGATGCCCAGGCCCGGGCGAATGCGCGACAGCTCGGTGGCCAGCGCGGCGACGCGGTCGCATTCCTTGACCCGGAGGTTGGCGATGCCGGTGAAGCGCACCGGCGTGCGGTTGAAGGCCGCCAGTACGGCGAGCGTCGGGATCGCGTCCTGCATCTGCGAGCCGTCGATCACCGCCGGCATCTCGGGGAAGGCATCGATCACCGCCTTGGCCCGGGCGTCGGGCTGGATGAACGCATCGGCCGGCACGCCCAGGTCGATGGCGCCGCCGGTCAACGCTTCGGCGGCCCACAGATAGGTGGCGGCCGAGGCGTCGGGTTCGATGACGAAATCGCAGGCGCGGTAGCCGGTCGGCAGGATGCGCCAGGTGGCGGCGTCGAGCTGCTCCACCTCGGCACCGAAGGCACGCATCGCCGCCAGCGTCAGGTCGATGTAGCCGCGCGCGCCGATCTC
The DNA here is from genome assembly GCF_005876855.1 of Stutzerimonas nosocomialis. Lineage (GTDB taxonomy): Bacteria > Pseudomonadota > Gammaproteobacteria > Pseudomonadales > Pseudomonadaceae > Stutzerimonas > Stutzerimonas nosocomialis. The sequence goes on from NZ_QLAE01000015.1 coordinate 8,567, forward strand.
GCTGCCCAGCAGCGCCACTTCGCACGGGCCTTCGGCGCAGGCGGCGGCCATCAGCAGCGCCGAGACGTACTGGCTCGACAGCCCGCCGTCGATCTCGATGCGCCCGCCGCGCAGGCGCCCCGCCCCCTGCACCGTCACCGGCGGGCAGCCACCGCTGGCGGAAATCTCCAGGCCCAGGGCGCGCAGCGCCTGCACCAGCGGCTCGATCGGACGCTTGCGCATGTGCTCGTCGCCATCGAGCACCACCTGCCCCTCCACGTTGGCCACCGCCGCGGTCAGAAAGCGCATCGCCGTGCCGGCATTGCCGAGGAACAGCGGCTCCTGCGCAGCGACCAGGCGCCCTTCGCTGTGCACCACGAAGCTGTCGGCCGAGGGCTCCTCCACCGTCACGCCCATGGCCCGCAACGCCTGCGCCATCCAGTGGGTGTCGGCGCTCTTCAACGCGCCGCTGAGCCGGCTGGTGCCGCGCGCCAGCGCCGCCAGCAACAGTGCCCGGTTGGTGATGGACTTGGAGCCGGGCAGCGTCAGCCGCCCCCGCAGAGGATGCTGGACCGGAATCGGAGTCAGGGAGGTACGTTGCAGAAAGTCGCTCATGCCAATGCTCGATAGCCTGCTGTCGGCGCAGATGAAAGGACGACGGCGGCCGCGAGGCACGCCGGGGCATGCAGACTATGAAACAACCCGGCCCGCGACAACCGCTGCGGCAAACAAAAAGGCCAGTCTCACGACTGGCCTTTCGCTCGTCGCCCTGCCTCAGCCGTTGCTGGGGAAGGCGAACTGCGCCGCCTCGTGGCTCGCGCGCTGCGGCCAGCGCTGGGTGATCGACTTGCGCCGGGTGTAGAAACGCACGCCGTCCGGGCCGTAGGCGTGCAGGTCGCCGAACAGCGAGCGCTTCCAGCCGCCGAAGCTGTGATAGGCGACCGGCACCGGCAGCGGCACGTTGACGCCGACCATGCCCACCTCGATCTCGTCGCAGAACAGCCGCGCCGCCTCGCCGTCGCGGGTGAAGATGCAGGTGCCGTTGCCGTATTCGTGCTCGTTGATCAGCGCCATCGCCTCTTCCAGGCTATTGACCCGGACGATGCACAGCACCGGGCCGAAGATTTCTTCCTGGTAGATGCGCATGTCGGGGGTGACCCGGTCGAACAGGCAGCCGCCGAGGAAGAAGCCGTTCTCGTTGCCGGCCACGCTCAGGCCGCGACCATCGACCACCAGCTCGGCGCCGGCCTTGACGCCGTCCTCGACGTAGCCGGTGACCTTGTCCAGGTGCGCGCCGGTGACCAGCGGGCCCATGTCCAGGCCGCAACGGGTGCCGGCGCCGATCTTCAGCGCCTTGATCTGCGGCACCAGCTTGGCGACCAGCGCATCGGCGATCTGATCGCCCACGCAGACCGCCACCGAGATCGCCATGCAGCGCTCGCCGCAGGAGCCGTACGCCGCGCCCATCAAGGCGCTGACCGCGTTGTCCAGATCGGCGTCGGGCATCAGCACCGCGTGGTTCTTCGCCCCGCCGAGGGCCTGCACGCGCTTGCCGCGTTTGGCGCCCTCGCTGTAGATGTACTCGGCGATCGGCGTCGAGCCGACGAAGCTGAGCGCCTTGACCTGCGGCGCCTCGATCAGCGCGTCGACCGCTTCCTTGTCGCCATGCACCACGTTGAGCACGCCCTTGGGCAGGCCCGCCTGGTACATGAGTTCGGCGATCAGCAGCGTCGAGCTTGGATCACGCTCCGATGGCTTCAGGATGAAGCAGTTGCCGCAGGCGATCGCCAGCGGGTACATCCACAGCGGCACCATCGCCGGGAAGTTGAACGGCGTGATGCCGGCGACCACGCCGATCGGCTGAAAATCGCTCCAGCCGTCGATGTCGGGGCCGACGTTGCGGTTGTACTCCCCCTTGAGCAGCTCCGGCGCGCCACAGGCGTACTCGACGTTCTCGATACCGCGCTTGAGCTCGCCGCCGGCATCCTCGATGGTCTTGCCGTGCTCCTGGCTGATCAGCGCGGCAATCTGCTCGGCGTTGTCTTCGAGCAGCTGCTTGAAGCGGAACATCACCTGCGCGCGCTTGGCCGGCGGGGTCGCCCGCCACGCCGGGAACGCCGCCTTGGCCGCGTCGATGGCCTGCTGGATGACCGCGCGATCCGCCAGGGCGACCTGGTGGATGGCCTCTCCGGTGGACGGATTGAACACATCGGCAGTCCGGCCAGCGCCGGCGATACGCTCGCCATTGATCAGATGGGGGATGGTGCTCATGGTGATTCCCTTGTTCTAGTAGGTGGAGCGAAGGTGTCGGCTCGCGGCCGGGAATGTCGCGGGCACCGGGCGCGGGCGGCGCGCCTGTTCGAGACTAGCACGCCGCCCGCCGCCCCGGCGCCCGCCCGTCAGCGGCGTTCCTCGCGGATGAAGGGCACCCCGAGCGCGCCCGGCTGGTCGGCGCCGGCACGCGCGCCCATGGCCACCCAGATCATCACGCCGAGGGTCACGGCATAGGGCGTCATCTGCACGAAGTACTGCGGCAGACGCACGCCGGCGGCGGCCAGTTGCGGGATCAGCGCCTCGATGCAGCCGAACAGCAGCGCACCGGCCAGGGCCTTCCACGGCGCCCAGCGGGCGAAGATCACCAGCGCCACGGCGATCCAGCCGCGCCCGCCGGTCATGTCGGCGATCCACAGCTTGGTGCTGAGCACCGAGATGTAGCCGCCGGCCAGGCCGATCAGCGCGGCGCCGGCGAGAATCGCCGCCAGCCGGTAGCCGAGCACGGAAATGCCCGCCGCATCCGCCGCCTGTGGGTTCTCCCCCACCGCGCGCATCCGCAGGCCCGTGGTGGTGCGGCCGAGAAACCAGACCACGGCGAGGAAGATCAGCGGCGTGATGAACACCAGCGGGTTCTGCACGAAGACCTTGCCCACCAGCGGCAGTTCCGACAGCGGCCACAGCTCGACGGCGCCCAGGCCCCGGACCGGCTTGTTGGTCCAGTCCAGCAGCGTGCCGAGCAACCCGGTCAGTCCCTGGCAGAAGAACACCAGCGCCAGGCCCGCGATCACCTGGTTGATGCGCAGCACCAGCACCATCAGCGCGAACAGCAGGGACACCACCGCCGCCGCGCCCATCGCCAGCAGCAGCGAAACGCCCGGGGTGCCGTAGGCCAGCTGCGCGCCGATCCCGGCCAGCGCGCCGACCAGCATCAGCCCCTCGGCGCCCAGGGCCAGCACGCCGGCGCGTTCGGTGAGGATCAGCCCCAGCGCCGCCAGGGCGAAGGGCACGGCGAAGTCCGGCGTGTTGCCGAGCCAGTTGGCGATCATGTCCATCAGCTTTCGCCTCCCTGAACGCGGCGGATACGGTGGCGGATGAAGAAATCCGAGGAGGCGACGCAGATGACCAGGATCGCCTGGATCAGCTGCACCATGGAGAACGGGATCTGGTAGAACACCTGCAGGCTGCGCCCGGCGACGAACAGCATCGCCATCAGCAGCGCCACCACCAGCGCCGCCAGCGGGTTGTTGCGTGCCAGGAACGCAATGAGAATCCCGGAGAAGCCGTACCCCTGGTAGAACGACTGGGTCAGCCGCCCCTCCTGCCCGGCGATGACCATGAAGCCGGCGATCCCCGCCATGGCGCCGGAGAGCAGCACCGTGCCGATGATCATCTTGCGCACCGGCACGCCCACCGCGCCGGCTACCCGAGGGTTGGCATCGACGAAGCGCAGGTACAGCCCGGCGCGGGAGATGCCGAGGAACCACAACGCCAGCAGCGCGACCACCAGCGCCAGCGGCACCGCCGCGCTGATGCCGTCGAACAGCTCGGGCAATCGCTCGAAGGGCTGGAACTGCGGCGAGTAGGGAAACGAGCTCCTCGGGTCCTTCCAGCTGCCGTAGAGCAGGTGCAGCAGGAAATTGAGCGCGAGGTAGTTGAGCATCAGCGTGGAGATGATCTCGTTGACCGAAAGGCGCAGCTTGAGCAGCACCGGCGCCAGCGCCCAGGCGAGACCGCAGAGCATCGCCACGACCAGCATCAGCGGCAGGCGCAGCGCCTCGGGGCCGATCTGGAACAGCGAGACGGCCGTCGCCCCGATGGCGCCCCAGATCATCTGGCCCTCCAGCCCCAGGTTCCAGAAGCGGGCGCGAAACGCCATGCAGCCGGCCAGGCCGACGAGGATCATCGGCGCGGCCTGGAACAGCACGGCCTTCAGGCTCTGGGCATCGAACACCGTCATGACGACGAATTCGTTGAGCAGCTCGCCGGCCGGCACCCCGGCCGCGATGAGTATCGCGGCAGAAATGCCCAGCCCCAGCAGCAGCGCCAGCCCGAGGATCAGCACCTGCCAGGGCCAGGCCAGCTGCTGGCGGACCTCCAGCGCATAGCGACGGGCGAGCAGGGGCAGCTTGGCCGTCGGCCGGGCCTGTTCGAGGATCACGGGGCGTACCTGTTCATTCATGGCTCACCTCATTCATGGCTGCACCGGCGTGGCCGACCATCGCCTTGCCGATGGCCTGGCGGTCGGCGGGACGCTCGAACTCGGCGACGATCCGCCCGGCATTCATCACGCCGATGCGGTCGGCGAGCGCCAGCACTTCATCGAGGTCCTCGCTGATCACCAGCACCGCCGCGCCGGCATCGCGGGCGGCACGCAGCCGCGCATGCACCGCCGCGCTGGCGCGCACGTCGAGCCCACGGCTGGGGCTGTGCACCAGCACCAGCTGGGGGTCGCGGGAGAATTCGCGGGCGATCACCAGCTTCTGCGCGTTGCCGCCGGAGAGCAGCGCGGCCTTCTGTTTCAGCGAGCGCACACCCTGCACGTCGAAGCCCGCGACGGCCTCGGCGGCTTCCCGCTCCAGGCGCTTGCGCCGCAGGTTGAAGAAGGAGCCGTAGCGCCCGCTATGGATCTGCCCGACGCCGAAGTTCTCCGCCACCGAGAGTTCACCGGCCAGCGCGGTGCCATAGCGATCGGCCGGAATCGCGGCGATGCGCAACTCACGACGTTGCTCGCTGCTGGCCCGACGCAGGTCGCCGAAACCGGCCAGTTCGAGTTCGCCTTCGCAGGGCTCGGGCAGGCCCATCAAGACGTTGGCCAGTTCGCCCTGGCCATTGCCGCCGACGCCGGCGATGCCGTAGATCTCGCCGGCGCGCAGGCTCAGCGTCACGCCGTTGAGCGCACCATGCCCGCCGCCGCGCGAGCGCAGGTCGCGCACCTGCAGGCGCACCTCGCCGGGCGTGGCCGGCTGGTACTCGCTGGCCGGGGCCGAATCGCCCACCGTCAGGCGTACCAGCTCGGGCACCGAGACGCTCTGCGGATCGAGTGTCTGGATCGTTCGCCCGCCACGCATCACCGTGACACGGTCGGCGAAGCGCTTCACGTCACTCATCTTGTGGGTGACCAGCACCACCGCCGCGCCTTGCCGGGCGAAGGCGCGCACCGTCTCCAGCAGGCGCTCGGCCTCCTGGTCGGTGAGCACCGCGGTGGGCTCGTCGAGGATCAGGATGCGCGCGCCGGCCAGCAGCACCTTGAGAATCTCCACCCGCTGCTGCTCGGCCACCGAAAGACGCTCGGTCGACTGCCCCGGGTTGATGGCAAAGCCCAGCTCGGCCGCCTTCTCGCGGATCTGCGCCTCCAGCGCGCGCAGGCGCTGGCGGTGGCTGCCGGTGAAGGTGCTGTTGCCGGGCTGCTCGGGCAGGCCGAGCAGGATGTTCTCGGCCACGGTGAACGGCTTCACCAGCTTGAAATGCTGGTGGACCATGCCGATGCGGTAGCGGCTGGCGTCGCGCGGGCCGCTCAGGCGCACCGGGTTGTCGTCGATCAGCAGCGAGCCGCTCTCCGGCGCGTAGAGCCCGGCGGCGATGTTCATCAGCGACGACTTGCCTGCACCGTTCTCGCCGAGCAACGCATGCACCTCGCCCCAGCGGGCGGTGAAATCCGCATGGGACAGGGCCATGAAGCCGTCGAACGACTTGCTGATGCCGCTGAGCTGCAGCGCGTTCTGCGCACTCATTGCTGCGTCGTCACGCCTTTGACGAACCAGTCCATCTGCCACAGCGCGGAGTCGGCCATCACCTCGCCCTCGGCGATGCGCGCCTTGCCGTCGCGGTCGACCATCGGGCCGGCGTAGATCTTCTTCTGCCCGTTGAGCAGCTCCTCGCGGGCCGCCATGATCTTCGCCTTGTGCTCGTCGGAGACCGCCGGGCCGCAGCAGGCCGCGTCGGTGCCGCCCTCGGCCATGGACAGCAGCGCGCCGTGCTCGGGGGGCGTCCAGTTGCCGGCGGCGATCTTCTTCAATTCCGGGGCGAGGAACCGGTCCCACACCCAGACCGAGGAACAGACCGTGGCGTCCGGGGCGAACTCGCTCATGTCGCGGTGGTGACCGGTGCCGTGCACGCCGCGCTCCTGGGCGACGATCTGCGGCGTCGGGCTGTCGACGTGCTGGCCGATGACGTCGGCACCGGAGTCGATCAGCGCCATGGCCGCGGCGCGTTCCTTGACCGGGTCGTTCCAGGCGCCGGTGTAGACCACCGTGACGGTGGCGTCCGGGTTGATCTGCTGGGCACCGAGGGCGAAGGCATTGACCGTCCAGTTCACCTGGCCGAAGGGATTGGCCGCGACGAAGCCGAGCTTGCCGCTCTTCGACGCCGCGCCGGCGGCCATGCCGCACAGGTACTGGCTCTCGTAGGTGCGCCCGTAGAAGGATTCGAGATTTGCGCTGTTGGTGGTGCCCGAACCGTTGAGGAAGGCCACGTTCGGGTACTTGTCGGCCAGTTCCTTGAAGGTGTCCGAGTAGCCGAAGGCGGTGCCGACGATGACGTTGGCGCCGCGCTGGATCAGCCGGTCCACCGCCGGGCGGATCGAAGAGGCGTTCTCCGGCACGCTCTCGACGTACTGGATCTTGGTATCGAGTTCGGCTTCGAGCTTCTGCCGCGCCTCGTCGAAGGCCTGGGTCCAGCCGCCATCGTTGCGCGGGCTGATGTAGAGCATGGCGATCTTCGCCGGCTTGTCGAGGGTCAGGCCCTCCTGTGCCCCTGCCGTCCCCGCCGCGCCCGCAAGGCCGAGCGATACCGCCGCACACAAGGTCCGTTTCATGAACTGATTCAGCATTGTCGTTTTCCTGAAGTTGGCTATCGGAAGGCAGTGCAGGTCAAAGCTTGTAATTGATGCGAAACACGTTCTTTTCCGGGTCCAGCAGTACGGCCTGGTACCAGTCGTAGTAGGTCCGGTACGGCGCCTTGATCAGGGTCGCGCCCAGGTCGCGGGCGATGGGCACCAGGCGGTCCACCTCCTCCTGCGCCTCGACGTCGATGTTGAGCAGGAACTTGCAGCCGCGGGTGTCGGCGTATTCCTCCAGGTGCAGCAGGTCGTAGGCCTCCAGCGCGTTGAAACCGATGCAGGACTTGCCCGTGTCGAGCCCGCGAAAGATCGGCGAGGCGATCTCGGGAATGTTCCGGAAGCCGAACAGCTCGCGGTAGAAGCCGCTCAGGGCCTCGATGTCCCGGGCGAAGACGTTGACGTAGGAGAGCGTGTTCATGCGACCTCCAGGCCTTTGCCGAAGGTGGTCTGCTTGACGAACTTGGAGAGCAGGTTGTCGCCGGAGGTGACCGGCGCGTGGCGCGGCGGGTTGGCGGCGCTGCAGCAGCCGGGCAGGCACTCGATCACCGCGTCGTAGTTGGGCTGGTGGAAGAACACCAGCGACTGGCGGCCGTTGTCGGTGGGGCTGTCCTTGGGCGGGTTGACCACGCGGTGCAGGGTGGAAATCCACTGGTCGTTGGTCCACTGCATCATCAGGTCGCCGATGTTCACCGCGAAGCCGCCGTCCACGTAGGGCACGTCCACCCACTCGCCCTGCCGGTTGCGCGCCTGCAGGCCGCCCAGGGCGTTGTCCGGCTTGACGATGGTCAGACTGCCGTAGTCGGTGTGAGCGCTGGCGCGCATCTGGCCGGGCTCGACCTCGCCCTTCACGTCCGGGTAGCTCAGGCTGCGGAACATGCTGATGTGCTTGTCGATCTTGTCGTCGAAGAAGGTCTCCGGCAGCGCCAACGCCAGGGCGAAGATACGCATCAGCGACTGCGAGAGGTCGCTCATCGCTTCGAAGTACTCGCGATAGGCCTGCTCGAACCCCTCGATGCCGGTCGGCCAGACGTTCGGCGCAAAATGCGGGCCGGCGGCGGCGCAGTGGTAGTAGTCCTCGTCCGGCACGTCGCTCGGGCCGATGGAGAAGGATTCCTTCAGATCGCCCGGTGCGGCCTCCTCCATCGAGTACGACAGGCTCTCCTCGGCCACGGCGCTGTAGCCGCGCACCATTTCCGGGCTGGGCCGGTCGACCTTGCGCTTTTCCGGCAACGGCAAGGCGAAGAACTGCCGCGTGAGCCGCGACACGCGCTCTACGAGCTCGGTGGGGATCTGATGGTTGGTGATGACCAGAAAGCCGATGTCGCGACAGGCCTGGTCGACGGCCTTGGCCACCTGCTGCTTGCCTTCCGGCGTGCCGGCGAAATACGGCGCCAGGTCGATGATAGGGACGTATTGCAGAGTCATGGTGAAGCACTCCTCTGAACGCAAGGCGGATTGCTCGAGCGCGTCGCACACGGGCGCTGGCGCTTCTCGGAAAGTCGAGCCCCACGGGCCCGGCCGCCCCGTTCGCACGCCGGGCCGACAGCGGAGCAAAGAGCAGAAAGCGTGCCACCCAAACGATGCACTTATGGATCAACGACTTACAGAATCCGAGCGGAAACGGTGGATCGTTTGGTCTGGATCAGAGCACTTGGTTTGTGCAGCAGGGCACTAGAAGCGGGCGTGCTGTGCAATGGCAACCTGCAGCACGACGATGTGCAGAATGGCGGCAACCATGAGAAAGAACGCGTCTTTTTGATAACGCGCGTGATCGGCGGCTACGCCTACGTGGATGCGGAAGTAACCAAAGCACCAGCGCCAGCCTGCCCGTCGGAGCCGCCTGGCCAACGTGCCACGCCACAGTTTCAACCTGCTCGACGCTTATGAGTTCGACAATGGCGTGCTGGACGGCCTGGGCGTGGGTGTCGGCGTGAAGTATGTGGGTGCCCGCAAGGCAGCATCTCCTCCACCGCCTTCGACATGAACGGCTACACGGTCGCCGACCTGGTTGGCCTAGTACCCGCTGGCCGACCGCATCCGCGTGAACCTCAACCTCGACAACGTCTTCGATGAGACTATGACGAGCGCGCCTGGGGCAACATCTGGGCCTACCCGGGTGCGCCTCGCGCTTTACAGGCCGGGATATTCATCGAGCTCTAACGGCAAACTGACGCCGCGCTCACCTCGCGGCGCCAATCTAAAGATTCGTTAACTCAGACGAACACTGCTGGCGAACCCCTGAGTCATAAGTGACGCCCTAACAGCGAGGGGCTGCATTTGGTGCGAATGTCCGCATTCTCAAAACGAATACCGAGTGTTATCCGCCCGCGATAGACACGCTCAGTTCCGCTCAAGTAGTGTTCAAGCCGGATCGGGTCCCCCACCTGACCGAGCAATCGCGGTTTACAAAACGGGGTGTATAACGCCCTTATACAGTCACCACCCCTCGGAAACGCTCAAACCGTTCGCTTCTCTCACTGGGACGGGCTAAAGCCCGCCCCTTAACCAAACGTTAGAGAGCCCCATGAAGCTACGCCCGTTACAATTCGGCTTATTCGCAACAATCGCAGCTTATTTATTTGCACAGCTTGTAAAATCTGGGCTCGAGCTAGTTTTCATCGAGCCATTTTCCGGGTTGTATCCGAGCTTCATTCTTGAGGCTCTTTATTCGTTGCCTTGGCTTATTGGTGGCTTCACCGCCGGATACTTTTCAGTTACTTCTCCGTTAAAGAACGGCGCGATTGTAGGTGGCACTTATGGCACCATTTTTTGCCTTATCGGAATAGCGATGCTTGCATCCCAAACGCACGATCTAGAAAGCCGCCTGTCGCAGCTAAATTATTCTGCCGTAGCAATTATCAGGCTTACAGTTTTATTTACGCTCTCGGCAGGCGTCGGCCACACCATGAGAACGCGCGCAACAAGGCCCTCTAATTAGCGGTTCAAATCACTCGCTTCGCTCACTGGGACGGGCTAAAGCCCGCCCCTTAACCAAACGTCAGGTGCGTTAACTGTGCGAAAACTTTTGGAATCTGACAGCCTCATTCAGGTTAATTTGATAGCCAGCTACCTGCAAAGCAATGGCATAACCGTAAAAATACTAAATGAGCACCAAGGCTCTATTCGTTCAATTGTATCTTTCCATAGACCAATACATCCTGAACTCTGGGTTCACCCTGAACAGTTTGAAATCGCTGCTAAATTAGTCGGGCGCTATCAACACGATCAAGAGTCAAATGATCCGCACAGTGAGATTGAGTGGCTGTGCAAAAAATGCAAGGAGAGCAACCCTGGCAACTTTATGTCTTGCTGGAATTGCGGGGGCTCAAATTGACCCTGGCTATCCTTTGCCGCCGGCATCCGGTTGCACATAACAGGCACTTCAAACCGCTCGCTTCGCCCACGGGAATGGGCTAAAGCCCGCCCTTTAACCAAACGTTAGCTGCAGGAGTATGAATGCACAGCGGTAGCTGTTTATGTGGCGCGGTTTCATTCCGCTTACGGTCCGAGCCCAAGGCAGTGTCGAACTGCCATTGCAGGATGTGCCAGAAGCAGCACGGCGCTGCATTTGCCACGTATGCAAGTGTGCCTAGACATGATCTGGAGTATCTATCCGCGCAACTGCTGACCTCTTACAACTCATCCAGGAGTGTCGTGAGGAAGTTCTGTAGCGTTTGCGGCTCCAGTATCGAATGGAGCGGTAGTGAAAAATTTCCTGACTGGGTATCTATAGCTGTGGCGTTACTCGACAGCCGCTTTGAACCGAGAAGCATCAAAGATATTCATTTGGGGTCTAGAGCATGCTGGCTAAACAGTAGGTAACAATAATTAGAAAAGAAGAAAAGGAGCAGATTAATTTCCGAGATAGCCAAACCATCAATCGATTGGCCCGCCCCCAACCGGCGCGCCGCGCCTTGCCAGCGACCACTCAACCTTCGTTAGCTGCAGCATACGCCCCGGCCGAAACCCTCGGCCTTGCCCACCCACGACTGAACTTATCCCCCTGCGACACGATCCTCTTTAAGCACATTCAGCGCGAGCCTGGCGGCCACGCATCTGCAATGGCATCAGGCCAGACCGCCCCAGCGATTGAGGAATCTGCCGTGACCGCAACCACCCACCGCACCACCTACCCGAGCATGCCGAACCCGTTGCATGCGACCCTGCTTGCCGGGACCGTCCCCCTGTTTCTCGGCGCCTTGCTGAGCGACATCGCCTACGTTCGCAGTTACCAGATCCAGTGGAACAACTTCGCCTCCTGGCTGATCGTCGGCGGCTTGATCTTCTGTGGTCTGGCGCTGCTGTTCGCGCTGGTCGAGCTGATCCGGGCCGAGCGAAAGACGGGGCGGCCGCTGGTTTACGTGCTGCTCATGGCGGCGACCTGGGTGCTGGGTTTCATCAACGCTCTGGAGCACGCCAAGGATGCCTGGGCCACCATGCCGCAAAGCCTGGTGCTGTCGGTGATCGTCGCCGTGCTGGCCTGCGCGGCGACATGGATCGGTCTCTCTCACCGGTACGTTCACCGGCACGTGGGAGGTGTGGCATGAAACATTCGAGCCCAGTAACCGTTCTGGCGATGGCCGTGTTTCTCGCCGCCTGCGGGGGCGAAGGGCAGGATATCGCCCAGCAGTACGGCCCCGATCCCAAGCTCGGCGAGCCCGCGCGTGGGCTGCTGCCCAGCATGACGATCGCCGAGCCGACGCCCTGGGGCGACGCCCTGCCGACGGTACCAGAGGGCTTCTCCGTCACGGCGATCGCGACCGACCTGAAGATTCCGCGGCAGACGCTGGTGTTGCCCAACGGGGACATCCTGGTGGCGGAAGGACGGGGCGGCAGCGCACCGAATCTCAAGCCGAAGGACGTGATCGCCGGTGTCATCAAGTCCCGGGGCACCACCTCGGTGGAAAGCGGCGACCGCCTGACGCTGCTGCGCGACGCCGATGGCGACGGCACCTACGAGCTGCAGACGGTGTTCGCCGAGGACCTCAATGCGCCGTACGGGCTGGCGCTGCATGAGGGCAACCTCTACGTGGCCAATCAGGACGAGCTGGTGCGCTTCGATTACCAGGACGGCCAGACCGAGGCCAGCGGGCCGCCGGAAAAGGTCACGGACCTGCCTTCGGAGATCAACCACCACTGGACCAAGGCGCTGACCATCAGCCCGGACGGGCGCTTCCTGTACGTCGGTATCGGTTCCAACAGCAACATCACCGAACGCGGGATGGAGGCCGAGGTGGACCGCGCCCTGGTCTGGCAGGTCGAGGCCGAGACCGGCCTGTACAAGCCCTACGCGACCGGCCTGCGCAACCCCACCGCGCTGACGATTCAGCCGGGGACCGGGCAGTTGTGGGCGGTGGTCAACGAGCGGGACGAATTCGGCGAGGATCTGGTGCCGGACTACCTCACGTCGGTGCGTGAAGGCGGCTTCTACGGCTGGCCCTACGCCTACTGGGGCCAGCACGTCGACCCTCGGGTTCGGCCGCATGATCCGGAGAAGGTCGCGGCCTCGATCACGCCGGATTATGCGCTGGGCTCCCACGTCGCCGCCCTCGGCCTGGACTTCTCCGAGCCGTCCATGGGCGAGCAGTTCGCCGATGGCGTGTTCATCGGCGAGCACGGCAGCTGGAACCGCAAGCAGCCGGTTGGCTATCGGGTGATCTTCGTGCCATTCAGCGAGGGTCGCCCCTCGGGCCAGCCGATCGACTTCGTGACGGGCTTTCGCACGGAGGACGGCAAGACCCGCGGCCGTCCGGTCGGCGTGACGGTCGACCCGCGCGGCGCCCTGATCGTCGCCGACGACCTGGCGAACATCGTGTGGCGGGTAACGCGCGACCAGTAGGCGATTCTCCCCTCGCCCGCAAAGCCGACGACCGCAGGGTCGTCGGCTTTGTGCGCAGCGTCCCCGCCAGCGCCCGATCCGTATCGGCAAGCGTGGCGGCCGGGATGGGCGGCAGTAGTCAGACCGGTAGTGGAAAACGCTTCGCGGTTTTCCACCCTACGCTCGACGCAAGGGGGCCGAGCGGTGAATAAACCAGACGGCAGGGGCGCCGATATCCGCCGAGCCCCGCTTGCCGGCCCGCAATCAGCTGTCGCGGGCGCTCTTGACGCGGTGATCCCAGCGACGCTTGGCGAAGCGGCGCATGTTCGGGATGTCGTCGGTTTCGTCCATGATCGGCTTGCCGATGATGGTTTCCATGATGTCTTCGAGCGTGACCAGCCCTCGCCAGCTGCCGAATTCGTCATAGACCAGGCACATGTGCTGGCGCTCGTGCAGCAGCTGGGTCATGAGGCTTTCGACGCTGGTGGTCTCCGGCGCGACCTTCAGGGGCTTCATGATCGACGACACCGGCGCGTCGTCATCGGCCGCCGCCAGCGCGTCATAACGGAAGACCACGCCGAGGGGGCTTTCGTCCTCGCCGATCACCGGGTAGCGCGAGAACTGGCTGTCGGCGACCTTCTCCTTGAACGAGCCGATGGTGGCGTCGGGCAAGGTGTAATGGCACACCGTGCGTGGCGTCATGACGTCGCGAACCCTGACCTCGTGCAAGTCCAGGATATTGCTGATGACGCGCTGCTCGTCCTCGTCGAGGCTGTTCGTCTCGCGGCCGAGCAAGGTCAGCGCCTTGATCTCCTGGCGGATGTCGTGCTCCGGCTCCTTGCCGCCGAACAGTCGCATGATCATGTCGGACAGCAGGATGAAGGGCTTGAGCATCCAGATCATGCCGTTCAGGACGGGAGGCAGGTACGGTGCCAGGGCTCGCCAGTAACGGGCGCCGATGGTCTTGGGAAGGATTTCGGACAGCACCAGGATCAGGACCGTCATGACGGCGGAGGCGGCGCCGACGTACCCGTTGCCGAACACGACGGTGACCTGCGCACCCACGCCGGTCGCGCCGACCGTGTGGGCGACGGTATTGAGCGTGAGAATCGCGGCCAGGGGCTGGTCGACCTTGTCCTTGAGCACCTTCAGCCGCTCGTAGAGCCTGGGCTTGGTGGCTTTCTGGTGGGCGATGAAGCTGGGGGTCAGCGAGAGCAGTGCGGCTTCCAGGATCGAACAGATGAAGGAAACCAGGATGGATAAGACAGCGAACGCTATCAGGAGGGTCATGAGCCAAAAGGATCGTTGCTAAGGGCCGTCCAATCTACAGCAACGCCACAACACGGTAATCGAAAGCCTGGAATGGGCTGCAACATTTTGTTTCCTCCGGCGTGTTCGCCTGACGAATACCGGTTGGACAGCAACCCGCAAAGGAATTCCTTTCGACTGCACCGTTCGTCGCCCGCGAGCCCGTTTCTCGTGGGCCGGACCACCGCCCGGCCCGCGAGAAAGGCGGCCCTTGCTCAGACGGGCTGGTAGCTGCCGGGCACCGGCGCGAAGGATACACCGAAGCGATTCCAGGCGTTGATGGCCGCCACCGCCAGGGTGAGGTTGGCGAGCTGCGGCTCGGAGAAGTGCCGGCGCACCTCATCGAACAGCGCCTGGTCGACCCCCTGCGGCAACAGGGTGTTGGCCTCCGCCCAGGCCAGCGCGGCACGCTCGCGGTTGGTGAAGAACGGCGTCTCGCGCCAGGCGCTCAGGGCATAGATGCGCTGCTCGGTCTCGCCCAGCGCGCGGGCATCCTTGGTATGCATGTCGATACAGAAGGCGCAGTGGTTGAGCTGCGAGACGCGGATCTTGACCAGCTCCATCAGGGGCTTGTCGACACCCTCCTCGCTGCGGCTCTGGCGGGCCAGGTAGGTTTCCAGCCCCATCATCGCCTTGATCGCCTCGGGGGCGGCAGCCTGGTAGTTCATGCGCATGGTGGACTCTCCTCTCGGTGTGAATGTGGAGCCCAGCCTACGCAGCCACCGGCGTGCGCTATTGTAGAATTTCGACATCCTTCAACGCCGGGGGCAGCATGCCCACACTGCATGAACGCCTGCCGCGCATCCCGGGCTTCCTCGCCCGTCCGCCGAGCCCGGCGCTGGCTGCCCATGTGCAGCGCTTCTGGTGGATCGAAGGCGCTGCGGGCGCCACCTACGACATGCAGATGCTGCACCCGGACGGCGGCAGCGGCGTCATCTTCAACTTCGCCGACCCGTTGAGCCTGGATGGCGTCCTGCACAGGCCCGCCGCACTGGTCGCCGGCCCGCAGCTGTCCAGCGCCCGGCTGCAGCTCGCCGGCCGGGTGAAGCTGATGGGCGTGCGTTTTCGCCCCGGCATGGGCGCCCTCTTCTTCGGCATGGGCCTGGACGAACTGTCGGGCTTTCACGGGGATGGAGGGCCCGGCCTGCGGTTGACGACCCTGACCGACGCGCTGGCCGATCTGGACCGGGACGGGCAACAGCGGCTGGTCGAGCAGGCGTTGCTGGCGCGCCTGGCGGCTGCGCGCGAGCAGCGCTCCCCGGTGCAGCAGCTGTTGAGCCAGATCGCCGCCAGTGGCGGCGGCGCACGCCTGTCGGACCTGATGCAGGCCGTGCCGCTCGGCCAGCGACAGCTGGAGCGGCTGTTCCGCCACCAGGTCGGCCTGTCGCCCAAGCAGTTCAGCCGCATCCAGCGCGTGGCCCTGAGCCGCCGCGAACTGCAGTTGGGCACGCCGCTGCTGGACACCGCCCTGGCCTGCGGCTACAGCGACCAGGCCCACTTCATCCACGACTTCAAGACCGTGGTCGGCATGACGCCAGGGCAGTACCGGTTGCGTGCGCAGCCCCCGACGCGGCGTTAAACCCCCTTACAAATCCACCGGCAAGGTCATCGCCCCACGCAGTAACGTGAACCCCTCACTTCAGAGGAGGATGGTTATGAAGCGTATCCCCATGCAGATTGCCAGCACGCTAGCGCTCGGTTTCGTCTCGCTCGCCGCAACGGCAGCGACCGAGGCGATCAAGCAGGACCAGTGGCCCTTCAGCGCGACACCCCGCGCCACCTTCGCCGAACCCTGGGCCATGACGTTCCTGCCGGACGGCACCGCACTCGTGACCGAAAAGGGCGGCACGCTCAAGCACGTCGACGTGCAGACGGGCGATGCCCGCGATATCGACGGCGTTCCGGAAGTGGCCTATGGCGGGCAAGGCGGGCTTGGGGACGTCATCCTTCACCCGAACTACGCGCAGAACCGCGTCATCTACCTCAGCTACGCCGAACAGGGCGAGGGCGGCGACCGGGGCGCGGCCCTCGCCCGTGCGACCCTGGAGCTGGGGGACGACGGTGGTTCGCTTTCCGATGTGGAGGTGATCTGGCGCCAGACGCCCAAGTTCTCGGGGCGGGGACACTACGCCCATCGCCTCGCCTTCGGCCCGGACGGCAAGCTGTGGATCTCCTCGGGTGATCGGCAAGAGTTCACGCCGGCCCAGGACATGAACAGCAACCTGGGCAAGATCCTGCGCCTGAACGACGACGGCAGCGTGCCGTCCGACAACCCGTTCGCCGACAAGGGCGGCGTGACGGCGCAGATCTGGTCGCTGGGGCAACGCAACCCCCTGGGGATCGCGTTCGACGCGCAAGGCCGCCTGTGGGAACACGAGATGGGCCCCGAGGGCGGCGACGAGTTCAACCTGATCCAGAAAGGCGGCAACTACGGCTATCCGGAAGTCTCGGAGGGCGAGCACTACGATGGGACGCCGATCCCCAACCACGACACGCGGCCTGAATTCATCGCGCCCAAGATTTCCTGGACACCGGTGATCTCCCCGGCCGGCCTCATCATTTACGGCGGCGATCGGTTTGCCGACTGGAACGGCGATGCCTTCATCGGTGGCCTTTCGTTCAAGGGCCTGGTGCGCGTCACCCTGGACGGCGAGGAGGCCACCGAGGCGGCACGTTACGACCTGGGCTCGCGCATCCGCGAAGTCGAAGAAGGCCCGGACGGCAGCATCTGGGTACTCGAGGACGGTAAAGGCGGTCGCCTGCTCCAGCTGCAGCCCAAGTAACCCCGACTGCACAGGGCCGCGGCAGGCGGCCTTGTGCTCCCTTCGCATCGGCCCGCCTGCGGCCTTCAGCCGGCCAGCCGGCCCATCAGGTTCTCCGTCGTGGTCACCTCGCCGAACTCGTAGGCGAAGGTGGTCAGCGCGACACGCTGGACGTCGGCGGCGCTCACCGCCCCCCAGCCGAGGTCGGGATAGTCCATCGCGGCGTTGGCATCGCTCAGGGCGATGACCTTGTATTCGCGGTGCACGGCGTCGCGGATGGTGGTGTCGCAGCAGACGTTGGTGACGGTGCCGCAGACGACCAGGGTGTCGATGTCGCGCGCACGCAGCACGGTGTCCAGGTCGGTGTTGTGAAAGCCGCTGTAGAACAACTTGTCGACCACCACGTCACCGGGCCTCGGGCTCAGGGCCTCGATGACCTGGATGCCCGGGTCGTCCCGCGCGAGGATGCGGTCCACGTTCGGATACAGGTCGCGCATGCGCCCGGTGTCGCTGCCATCGCCGCGCACCACGTGGCGCAGGTAGATGACCGGCACCGCCGCCGCGCGGGCGCACTCGAGCAGTGCGGCGATCGGCTGGATGATGGCGGCGGTGGCCGGCACGTACAGCGCACCGTCGGGTTCGCAGAACACCTTCTGCATGTCCACGACGACGATGGCGGTGCGGCCGCGATGTAGCGGCCAGGTGATCAGGGGTTTGCCCATGCTCGGACTCCTTGGAGGGGGCCCGATGCGCCGTCAGCGCGGTCGAACCCCGTTGAGTATCAGCGCCTGCAGGCTGTGCAGCGCCTCTTCGAAAAACACCGGGTCATCCAGCGTCCTGCCGGCGACCGCCTCGACCTGGACGCGGAAATCGGCGTAGTGCTGGGTGGTGGCCCAGAGCGAGAAGATCAGGTGATGGGGCTCGACCGGAGCCAGCTTGCCGGCATCGATCCAGCCCTGGATCACCGCGACCTTGTTCTCGACGAGTTCACGCAAAGGCTGTTCCAACTCGCCCAGCAGCAGCGGCGCGCCCTGCATGATTTCCATGCAGAACAGCCGGGACTCCTCGGGGTGGTCGCGGGAGAGTTCGAGCTTCACCCGCAGGTAGTCGCCGATCGCCTCGACCGGGTCCTGCTCGACGGAAAACGCCTTGAGCGGCCGCAGCCAGACCTCCAGCAGCTGGCGCAATACGCTGACGTAGAGCTCCTCCTTGCTACCGAAGTAGTACAGCAGGTTGGTCTTGGAGACGTCGGCCTGGCTGGCGACCTGATCGAGGCTGGTGCCATGCAGGCCGAAGCGGGAAAACAGCCCCAGCGCCGCTTCGATGATCTGGGCGCGCTTGGCCTCCATCTGCTCGGCACGGCGGCGCAGCGACGCGGCGCTGGGCGTACGGGTCTTCTTCGGCGCGGGCGCCTTGCTCTTGGCGGGCGGGCGTTTGACGGGGGTTTTGTCGGACACGGGTCGTCGGGATCGGGCAACAGGGAGGCGGTACTGTAGCGGAAAGGCGCGTGCGGGTGACGAGTCGCAAGGCCGCATCGACAGGCCCGTCCGATGGCCCCCGCCGGGCGCCGTGGCGCCCCATGAGCGCGCACCGGCGCACAAAACGAGTGCTCTAAAGTAGACCAATTGGTCCGCAGCAAGCGCCGACCATTTTGCAAGCATCTGAAAGCAAAGCACTTTCGAAACATGGCCCGCATCCTGCTCTGGCTCTGTCAACGCTCGCCCCCGAGGGCGGCCCCACAGGTACCTGGCAGAGAGGATCACCCATGGACGTTGGCGTCTTTATCCCGATCGGCAACAACGGCTGGCTCATTTCCGAAAACGCGCCGCAATACATGCCGACCTTCGAACTCAACAAGGCCATCGTGCAGAAGGCCGAGCACTACGGCTTCGACTTCGCGCTCTCGATGATCAAGCTGCGCGGCTTCGGCGGGAAGACCGAGTTCTGGGAGCACAACCTGGAGTCCTTCACGCTGATGGCGGGCCTCGCCGCCGTGACCAGCAAGATCCAGCTGTTCGCCACCGCCGCCACCCTGACCCTGCCGCCGGCCATCGTCGCGCGCATGGCCTCGACCATCGACTCGATCTCGAACGGCCGCTTCGGCGTCAACCTGGTCACCGGCTGGCAGAAGCCCGAGTACAGCCAGATGGGCCTGTGGCCGGGCGATGAATTCTTCGGCACCCGTTACCAGTACCTCGGCGAGTACGCCCAGGTGCTGCGCGATCTCTGGGCGACCGGCCGCAGCGACTTCAAGGGCGAGCACTTCCGGATGGAAGACTGCCGCGTCAGCCCGATCCCGCAGGCGGAGATGAAGATCATCTGCGCCGGCTCGTCGGACGCCGGCATGGCCTTCTCGGCGCAGTACGCCGACTACAACTTCTGCTTCGGCAAGGGCGTGAACACGCCCACCGCCTTCGCCCCGGCCACCGAGCGCCTGCTCAAGGCCACCGAGAAGACCGGCCGCACCGTGACCTCCTGCGTGCTGTTCATGGTCATCGCCGACGAGACCGACGAGGCCGCCCGTGCCCGCTGGGAGCACTACAAGGCCGGCGCCGACCAGGACGCCATCGCCTGGCTCGGCGAACAGGGCGCGGCGGACAAGACCTCCGGCAGCGACACCAACGTGCGGCAGATGGCCGACCCGACCTCGGCGGTGAACATCAACATGGGCACCCTCGTCGGCTCCTACGCCAACGTGGCCCGCATGCTCGACGAGATCGCCACGGTGCCCGGCATGCAGGGCGTGATGCTGACCTTCGACGACTTCCTCGAAGGCGTCGAGGCCTTCGGCCAGAAGATCCAGCCGCTGATGCACAGCCGGCGCCACATCGAACCGCTGAAGGAGTCCGCCTGATGAATGCCGCCGAACACTTTTCCGGTTACGCACCGGACCCGACCGGCGCCGCGCTGAAGCTGCCGGCGCGCCCCGAGCCGCTGGCGATGAAGGCCAGCGAGACGGCGCTGATCGTGGTGGACATGCAGAACGCCTATGCGACCCGCGGGGGCTACCTGGACCTGGCCGGCTTCGACGTGTCGAGCACGGGGCCGGTGATCGAGAAGATCGCCCGGGCGCTCGCCACCGCCCGCGCGGCGGGCATCCAGGTGATCTTCCTGCAGAACGGCTGGGACGACCGCTACGTCGAGGCCGGCGGCCCGGGCTCGCCCAACTGGCACAAGTCCAATGCGCTGAAGACCATGCGCAAGCGCCCCGAACTGGCCGGCACGCTGCTGGCCAAGGGCGGCTGGGACTACCAGCTGGTGGACGCCCTCGAGCCGCAGCCGGGCGACATCGTGGTGCCCAAGCCGCGCTACAGCGGCTTCTTCAACTCGCACCTGGACAGCACCCTGCGCGCCCGCGGCATCCGCAACCTGGTGTTCACCGGCATCGCCACCAACGTGTGCGTGGAGTCGACCCTGCGTGACGGCTTCCACCTCGAATATTTCGGCGTGGTGCTGGCCGACGCCACCCACCAGGCCGGGCCGGAATTCGCCCAGCAGGCGGCGCTGTACAACATCGAGACGTTCTTCGGCTGGGTGTCCGGCGTGGACGACTTCTGCGCCACCTTCGCCAACGCCGAGGCCACCGCCCGCGCGCTGTAACCACAACGACAACGCGCCGCCTCGCCGGCGCGCCATGCCTTGCAAGGAATCACCGACATGCCCAAGCAATCGATCATCCCCGCCGGCTCCGGCAAACCGCTCGCCCCCTACGTGCCCGGTTCCATGGCCGACGGCATCCTCTACGTCGCCGGCACCCTGCCCTTCGACAAGGACAACAACGTGGTCCACGTCGGCGATGCCGCCGCCCAGACCCGCCACGTGCTGGAAACCATCAAGGGCGTCGTCGAGGCCGCCGGCGGCACCCTAGACGACGTGACCTTCAACATGATCATGCTCACCGACTGGGCCAACTACGGGAAGGTCAACGAGGTGTACGCCGAATACTTCCCCGGCGAGAAGCCGGCGCGCTACTGCATCCAGTGCGGCCTGGTGAAGCCCGATGCGCTGATCGAGATCGCCAGCATCGCCCACGTCGGCCGGTAAGGCTCGCCGACGCACGCATCACCGCCAGCGGAGGGACACCATGCATTACGAACTTCACGGCCGCCCGGAGCCGGACGCACCGACGCTGGTGCTCTGCTCGGGCCTCGGCGGCGCCGGCGCGTTCTGGACGCCGCAGCTGCCGGCGCTGATCGACGACTACCGGGTGCTGGTCTACGACCAGCGCGGCACCGGCAAGAGCCCGGCGCAGATTCCCGAGGGCTATTCGATCGAGGCGATGGCCCGCGAGCTGATCGAGCTGCTCGACGCCGTGGGCATCGCGCGCTGCCACTTCGTCGGCCATGCCCTCGGCGGGCTGGTCGGCCTGCAGATCGCCCTGATGCGGCCGCAGCTGTTGCAGAGCCAGGTGCTGGTCAACGCCTGGAGCAGCCCCAACCCGCACAGCGCGCGCTGCTTCGCGGTGCGCACCCACCTGCTGCGCGACAGCGGCCCGGCGGCCTTCGTCCAGGCCCAGGCGCTGTTCCTCTACCCGCCGACCTGGATCGCCGAAAACAGCCAGCGCCTGGCCCGCGACGACGCCCACGCGCTGGCGCACTTCCCCGGACAGGACAATGTCCTGCGGCGCATCGGCGCGCTGCTGGCCTTCGATATCGAAGACCGGCTCGCCAGCATCACCACGCCGACCTTGCTGATCGCCAACCGCGACGACATGCTGGTGCCCTGGACCCGCTCGCAGCACCTGGCCGACCGTTTGCCCGACGCGCGTCTGGAACTGCTCGATCATGGCGGCCATGCCTCCAGCGTCAGCGACACGCCCACCTTCAACCGAATCCTGCTCGAGCACCTGGCGCGGCAGCGCGACCCGGCGACGGCAGCCTAAAGGAACCCTCCATGCCCACTCCGCTCGATTCCATCGCCCTGGCCGCCCTGCTCGGCGAGGCCCGCACCCACAGCTACTGGCTGCCCGGCGAGATCCCCGACAGCCTGCTGCGCCAGCTCTACGAGCTGGTCCGCCAGGGACCGACCGCGGTCAACAGCTGCCCGGGCCGCTTCGTCTTCGTACGCACGCCCCAGGGCAAGGAAAAGCTCGCGCCCTGCCTGTCCAAGGGCAACCTGGAAAAGACCATGAGCGCGCCGGTGACGGTCATCGTCGCCTATGACGAGGACTTTCCCGAGACCCTGCCCGCACTCTTCCCCCATGCCGATGCGCGCAGCTGGTACGCCGGCCAGGCGGCGCTGATCACCGAGAACGCCCTGCGCAACAGCTCGCTGCAAGCCGGCTACCTGATCCTCGCGGCCCGGGCGCTGGGGCTCGATTGCGGGCCGATGTCGGGCTTCGACGCCAAGGCGCTGGACGAGGCCTTCTTCGCCGGCACCACCTGGAAATCCAACCTGTTGATCAACCTCGGCTACGGCGATGCCAGCAAGCTGCGCGACCGCCTGCCGCGACTGCCATTCGAAAAGGCCTGCGTTCTGGCCTGATGGAGGAACGTCCATGCAACTGGCTACCCTCGAGACGATCCGCGACCTGCCGGCGCCGGTGTCCCGGCTCGACTACCGCGACGCCATGGCCCACATGGCTGCGGCGGTGAACATCGTCACCACCGACGGCCCGGCCGGACGCGCCGGCTTCACCGCGACCGCGGTGTGCAGCGTCAGCGACGAGCCGCCGACCCTGCTGGTCTGCCTCAACCGCTCGGCCTCGGTGCATGCGGTGTTCGCCGCGCACCAGGCCCTGTGCGTGAACACCCTGTGCGACGACCAGCGCGCGCTGTCCAACCTGTTCGGCGGCAAGACCGACATGGCCGAGCGCTTCGCCGCCGCCCACTGGACCACCGCCGTGACCGGGGCGCCGCTGCTCGAGGGGGCGGCGGTCTCGTTCGACTGCCGCATCAGCCACAGCACCAGCGTCGGCACCCATGACATCCTCTATTGCGAAGTGCTCGCCGTGCGCCAGCGCGACGCCGCCGACGCGCTGGTCTACTTCGGCCGCAACTACCACGGGCTGCCCGGCGCGGCCTGCTGATCCGGCCGTTCTTGTAGGGCGCTCGGGGACGCCGGGCCTCGACCGCAATTGCTCCGATGCCCTTTTTCGCGGTCGAGACCGCTTCCACGGGGCCACCGGCACGAGGCCGTCCAGGCCGTAGGGCGTGATGCGCCAGCGCTCGCCCCGACTTTCTCATTGATGGTTTCAGCTCCGGTGCGCTTTGCCTGGTGGGAGCGGCCGGGACGCCGGGGCTCGACCGCAATGGCGCCCCTTCCAGATGCAACAAACAGCATTCGCCATCGCGCTATTAAATGTTATGTTATAACAGTTAATTCATCCTTGAACCGAAGCGCCATGACCGAAGCCGAACTTCTCGCCCAGCCTGCCGGGCACTACATGAACGACGAGCAGCAGGCGTTCTTTCGTGACCTGTTGCTGGCCCAGCGCAGCGACCTGCAGCAGCGCATCTCGAACGAATTCGAAGGCCTGCGCGAGCAGGAGCCCAGCAGCGATCCCGCCGACGTGGGCAGCGCCGAGGAGCAGCGCCAGTGGCAGCTGCGCGTGCTCGAACGCAACAAGAAGCTGCTCGACAAGATCGACGAGGCCTTGCAGCGCCTGGCCCGTGGCGAATACGGCTGGTGCCGCGAGACCGGCGAGCCGATCGGCCTCAGGCGCCTGCTGCTAAGGCCCACCGCCGAACTGTGCATCGAAGCCAAAGAGCGCCAGGAAGCGCGCGAAAGACACCACCGCAACGCCTGAGGACACCCCCATGGATAACCGTCTCCCCGTCACCGTGCTGTCCGGCTTTCTCGGCGCCGGCAAGAGCACCCTGCTCAACCACATCCTGAAGAACCGCGACGGCCGCAAGGTCGCGGTGATCGTCAACGACATGAGCGAGATCAACATCGACGGCAGCGAAGTGCAGCGCGACGTCACCCTCAACCGCGCCGAGGAAAAGCTCGTCGAGATGAGCAACGGCTGCATCTGCTGCACCCTGCGCGAAGACCTGCTGGAGGAAGTCGCCACCCTTGCCCGCGACGGCCGCTTCGACTACCTGCTGATCGAATCCACCGGAATCTCCGAGCCGCTGCCGGTCGCCGAGACCTTCACCTTTCGCGACGAGCAGGGCCAGAGCCTGGCGGACCTGGCGCGCCTGGACACCCTGGTCACGGTGGTCGACGGGGTGAACTTCCTGCGCGACTTCCATGAGGCCGAGAGCCTCGAAAGCCGCGGCGAGACCCTGGGCGAAGACGATGAACGCGCGATCACCGACCTGCTGATCGAGCAGGTGGAATTCGCCGACGTCATCCTCATCAGTAAGATCGACCTGATCTCCAGCGCCGAACGCGAAGAGCTGACCGCCATCCTCCAGCGCCTCAATACCCACGCCGAGATCCTGCCGATGAGCATGGGCGCGGTGCCGCTGGAGAAGATCCTCGACACCGGCCGCTTCGACTTCGCCCGCGCGGCCGAGGCGCCGGGCTGGCTCAAGGAGCTGCGCGGCGAGCACGTCCCGGAAACCGAGGAATACGGCATCGCCTCCAGCGCCTATCGCGCCCGTCGCCCGTTCCATCCGCAGCGCTTCTTCGATTTCCTCGGGCGGGGGTGGAGCAATGGCCGCCTGCTGCGCTCCAAGGGCTTCTTCTGGCTGGCCAGCAAGCCGCAGGAAGCGGGCAGCTGGTCCCAGGCCGGCGGCCTGATGCGTCACGGGTACGCCGGCCGCTGGTGGCGCTTCGTCCCGCGCAGCCAGTGGCCGAGCGACGAGGACGGGCTGCAGGCGATCATGCGCAACTGGCAAGAGGGCATCGGCGATTGCCGCCAGGAACTGGTGTTCATCGGCCAGAACATCGACTTCGCCCGCCTGACCGCCGAGCTGGACGCCTGCCTGCTGAACGAGGCGGAACTGGCCGCCGGCATCGAGGCCTGGCTGGAGCTGCCCGATCCGTTCGGCCCCTGGCACGAGGAGGCCGCCTGATGCTGGCCCGGCAACGCTCGTTCGGGCCGCAGCAGCGATTCGGCGACGCGCCGGCGGTACTCGGGGAAGCCCTGCGCGACGGGGTCAACCTGGCGGTCTGGCGACGCGCGCTCTCACCGCAGCTGCGCGACTTCTGCCAGGCCGTCGCGGCCAATCCCGCGCCGCTGGCCGAGTCGCGGGTCCTGGACGTGGAGGGTGACGCCCCCTGCGTGCTGGAGTCGTTCGCAACGGCCTGTCGCGGCCTGGACGGCTATCCGGACTTCATCGATGACGTGACCTGGCTGACCGGCGCCTTTGCCTGCCTGGTCGATGCGCGTCGGGTCGGTGTCAGGCTGCGCCTGCTGGACCAGGCCATGTGCCCGCGCTTTCACGTGGACCATGTGCCGTTACGACTGATCACCACCTATGTCGGCACGGGCAGCCAGTGGCTGCGCGAAGAGACGATGCCGCGCCAGCGCCTGGGCGATCCGGCCGCCGAGCCGGTCGAGGCAAGGATGATCGAGCAGCTTCCGACCGGCGCGGTCGCGCTGTTCAAGGGCGAGAAATGGCAAGGCAACGAGGGCGCCGGGATCATCCACCGTTCGCCGCCGAGCGATGGCGGACGGCGCCTGATCCTGACCCTGGATTGGCTGGCCTGAACCAGGGCTTGCGGCACCCCCCTTGCGCCGAACGCCAGCGCTGGCCCCAGCCTGCGGTGGGGCCGTTAAACTACGGGCCCCTTCCTTGCCGCGTTGCCGCCATGCCGTTCAGCCTGTCCGCCCCCTGCGACTACCAGGAAATCATCCGCAAGAGCCGTTTTCTCGCCCACGCGGCGCCGGTCGCCAGTGCCGCCGAGGCCCAGGCCTTCATCGAGCAGGTCAGCGATGCCGGCGCGACGCACAACTGCTGGGCCTGGAAAGTCGGTGCGCAATACCGTTTCAGCGACGACGGCGAGCCGGGCGGCACCGCCGGCAGGCCCATGCTCAGCGCTATCGAGGGACAGGACTGCGACCAGGTGGTGGTGGTCGTCACGCGCTGGTACGGCGGCATTCAGCTCGGCACCGGCGGCCTGGCCCGCGCCTATGGCGGCACCACCGCCAAATGCCTGCAGGCCGGCGAGCGCATCGAGCTGGTCGCCCTCAGTCGCTGGCGCTGCCACTGCCCCTTCGGCGAACTCGCGTTGCTGAAGGCGCGCCTGGTCGATCTCGGCGCGCAGCTCGAGCAGGAGCACTTCGACGGCACCGGGGCGGAGCTGGTCATCGCCTTGCCGCAGGCCGACGTGGACAGGCTGCGCCGGTTGCTGGCGGACATCAGCCGCGGTCAGATCAGCCTCGAGGCCTGCGACTCCGTTTAGCGCGCCTTGCCCACAAATACTGTGGAGCCAATTGTGGATAACCTTTGGATGGGCGGCTGGGATACTGGCACGGCGGGGCCTGCACGAAGTTGCTCACTTAATGACCAAAGCTTGCGCAGCGTGGGAATTTTCTCGCTCAACTTACTGAAATATAGAAATTTTTTCGAAACAAGAGGGCAGTATCAGGGTGATATCAGGCCTGACCGACCGTCGCGCCAGTTATGCCGAAAAACCGGGGAAAACTCTGTGGATAACCTGCTGGATAACCGCGCCAGCCCTCACCGCAAGCGGGCTCCAGGTGACTGATCATTTCTTCGACACTTCACCGGGCCGTCATCAAATTGCCACAGCACGCAGGCAGGGCGGCGTTCCCTGGCATATGACTTGCTCTGACCCCTCGCTAGAATGTCTCTTTGCCGAACGCCCGGGACCCGATCATGTACGACTGGCTCAATGCCCTGCCCAAAGCCGAGCTGCACCTGCACCTGGAAGGCTCGCTGGAACCTGAACTGCTGTTCGCCCTGGCCGAGCGCAACAAGGTGGTGCTGCCCTGGCCCGACGTGGACACGCTGCGCAGCGCCTACGCCTTCAACAACCTGCAGGAATTCCTCGATCTCTATTACCGCGGGGCCGACGTCCTGCGCACCGAGCAGGACTTCTACGACCTCACCTGGGCCTACCTGCAGCGCTGCAAGGCGCAGAACGTCATCCACACAGAACCCTTCTACGACCCGCAGACCCACACCGAACGCGGCATTCCCTTCGAAGTGGCGCTGCAAGGCATCGACGCGGCGCTCAGGGATGGCCGCGAGCAGCTCGGCATCACCAGCGGCCTGATCCTGAGCTTCCTGCGCCACCTGCCCGAAGAGGAAGCGTTCAAGACCTTCGAGCAGGCGCTGCCCTACCGCGACGCCTTCTTCGCCGTGGGCCTGGACAGCTCGGAGCTGGGCCATCCGCCGAGCAAGTTCGAGCGCGTGTTCCAGCGCGCCCGGGAAGAAGGCTTACTCGCCGTCGCCCACGCGGGGGAGGAAGGCCCGCCCGAATACATCTGGGAAGCGCTGGACCTGCTCAAGGTGAACCGCATCGACCACGGCGTGCGCGCCGCGGAAGATCCGCGACTGATCGAGCGCCTGGTCGAGGAGCAGATCCCGCTGACCGTCTGTCCGCTGTCCAACACCAAGCTCTGCGTGTTCGACGACATGAGCCAGCACAACATCCTCGAGCTTCTGGAGCGGGGCGTGAAGGTCACGGTCAATTCCGACGATCCGGCCTATTTCGGCGGCTACGTGACGGAGAACTTCATGGCCCTGCACGAGGCGCTGCAGATGACCCGCGAGCAGGCCGAACGACTGGCGCGCAACAGCCTGGAGGCTCGCCTGGCGCGCTAGACCAAAGTCGATTGATCCGAATCAAGGCAGGTTCCGGATCAGCGTCTAGACTCAGGGTCCATTTCCTGGAGGTGGACCCATGAACATCCGCGTTTGCCCCAACCGATCAGCCCGCAACGGCACCTGGCAGGTGAGCCTGGACCGCCATCAGGTGTCCTTCCGCAGCGAAGCCGAGGCCAGGGCCTTCGTCGATCTGCTGCAGAGCCGCCTCGCAGCGCCCCACCCGCTGCCCCGCGAACCGCAAACCCTGCACGTCTGAACGGCCGCCTCGTCTAGGCGAGGCGGCGTCCGCGAACGGTCCAGCGGACCACGGCAACGGCCAGCAGCCCGCACAGGCTGAAGGTCGCGGCCAGTGGCATGGCCGTGCCGTTGTGCAGCAACCCGACCAGCGACGCGAAGCCGGCGGCCGCGCTGAACTGCAGGCAGCCGAGCAGGGCCGACGCGCTGCCGGCATTGGCGCCCTGCCCCGCCATCGCGCAGGCGGTCGCATTGGGGAGGATGCAGCCGAGGCTGGAAATACAGACGAACAGCGGTATCAGGAGCGGCCAGAGCATCGGCGGGCGCAACGCCGCGACCATCAGCAGCACCAGGGCGCTGACGAAATACACCAGGATCCAGCGCTGCAGCCAGAACTCCGGCCCGCGCAGAAGCATCAGCCGCGCGTTGACCTGCGCCATCACGATGAAGCCCACCGCATTGATGCCGAAGAGCCAGCCGTAGTGCTGCGGCGCAACGCCATAGAGCTCGATGAAGACGAAGGGCGAACCGGCGATGTAGGCGAACATCCCGGCCATGGCGAAGCCGCCGGTCATCGCATTGCCCAGGAACTGGCGGTCGCCGAACATGCGCCGATACTGGCCCAGCGCGCCGGACATCGGCGCCGGTGGCAGGCCCTTGGGATAGGTTTCCGGCAGCCACAGCGTCACCGCGATCAGGCAGGCGCCGCTGAACAGCGTCAGGGCGACGAAGATCGACGACCAGCCCAGGTGCGCCAGCAGCAGCCCGCCGAGCACCGGCGCCAGGATCGGTGCCAACCCCATCACCAGCATCAGCTGGGAGAACACCTTGGCGCTGGCCATCGGATCGCACAGGTCGCGCACCACCGCGCGGGCGACCACCATGCCGGCGCAGCCGCCCAGCGCCTGCACGAAGCGCGCGCCGATCAGCCAGTCCATCGACGGCGCGAACGAGCAGGCCAGCGAAGCCAGGGTGAACAGCGTGACGCCGAGCAGCAGCGGCCGCCGCCGTCCGTAACGATCGGCCAGCGGGCCGTAGATCAGCTGGCCGATGGCCAGGCCGATGAAATACGCGGCCAGCGACTGCTGGACGTGCTCCACATGGGTATCGAAGGCTTGGGCGATCGCCGGGAAGGCAGGCAGGTAGAAGTCGATGGCCAGGGGGCCGAAGGCGCTGAGCGCGCCGAGAATCAAGAGAATCCGCAGAGGCATTGCCTACTCCAACACATGGAAAACCCCTCGCGATGGCGGTGGGTTACCGACGCGATGCCAGAGCTTGGACATTTACAGGGGCGTAAGATGCTGTTACATACACTCTCGATTGTAAACCTATGACAGCTACTTGTGGGCCGTTACCCTGAACGCACTTTGCCAATCGACGCATCCGGCCCAATGCCGCTGCGTCAGCGGCGCGTCGAACAGCGGAACGTTTGCGGCCCGCAACCCCCCCTGGGGCAGGAGCGAGCCACCAGGCTCGCGGTATTCGCCACCTGACCCGGCACCGAGCCGGGCGACACCTTTTTGAACGACCGCCATGCGCCGAACCAAAGAAGACGCCGAAAAAACCCGCATCGCCATCCTGGCCTCAGCCGAACGGCTGTTCCTCGAGCGCGGCGTGGCCCACACCAGCCTCGACCAGATCGCCCGCGACGCGGGGGTCACCCGGGGCGCCATCTACTGGCATTTCGAGAACAAGGCGCACCTGTTCCACGAAATGCTCAATCAGGTCCGCCTGCCACCCGAGCAACTGGCTGAGCGCCTGAGCCGATGTGACCAGCAGCAACCCCTGCGGGTGTTGCGCGATCTCTGCGTGGAAGGGATCGAAACCCTGGGCCACGACGAGCAGAAGCAGCGCATCCTCACCATTCTGCTGCACCGCTGCGAGTTCACCGACGAGCTGCGCGAGGCCGAGGAACGCCACAACGCCTTCATCGATCAGTTCATCGATACCTGCGAACAGCTGATGATCTGCGCCGAAAAGCACCTGCGCCCCGGGGTGACGCCGCGCCTGGCGGCCCTGTCGGTGCATGCCCTGATGATCGGCCTGTTCACCGACTGGACCCGCGACCCGACGCTCTACGACGCCAAGAGCGATCCGGCCGCGCTGATCGATCCGCTGTTCAGGGGCCTGCTCGCCGACGGTGCGAGCCTGGACTGAGCCTCAGCCGGAGACGACCCGGTACCCCTCCTCCTCGATCGCCTGGCGGACCTCGGCAGGGTCCAGCCGACCATCCGCCTCGACGAGTCCGCTGGCCAACTCGATGCGCACGCGCGCCTCGGGGTCCAGCCGCTTGATCGCCTCGCTCACGGCGCGCTCGCAGTGAGCGCAGGTCATACCTTCCACCGTCAAACGTTGCATGCTGTTCTCCTCCGTTGTGATGCCCGGGATTGTCGGCCTTGCCACCCGGGCAAGGTCAAGCCGAATCCCGGCTGCCTGTCCGCTTGACCTTCCCATAGGGTCAAGGTCGATCATGTGTGACACAGGAGGCTCCCATGACCCACGCCACGACCTTCGACCTGCCCGTGACCGGAATGACCTGCGCCAGCTGTGCGGGACGCGTCGAACGCGCCCTGCAGAAGGTGCCGGGCGTCACCCGCGCGCAGGTGAACCTGGCCAGCGAGCAGGTGCGCATCGAAACCCGCGACGGCGCGCTGCAGCCGCTCATCGAGGCGGTGGAAAAGGCCGGCTATGGGGTACCGCTGCAATCGCTCGAGCTGGCGGTCGACGGCATGACCTGCGCCAGCTGCGCCGGCCGGGTCGAGCGCGCGTTGCTCAAGGTCCCGGGGGTGCGCCGCGCGTCGGTCAACCTGGCGAGCGAGCGGGTGCGGGTCGAGGTCGCCGGGCTGCCCGACGCAGGCACGCTGATCGGCGCGGTGACGGCCGCAGGCTATGGCGCCCATCTGGCCGGCGCGCAACCGGCCTCGGCCGGGGACTCCGATGCGCGTCTGCGGCGCGAACGCCGGACCCTGATCGCGGCCCTGCTGCTGGCCGCGCCCCTGGTGCTGCCCATGCTCGGGATGCCGCTCGGGCACCACTGGATGCTGCCGGCCTGGATGCAGTTCCTGCTGGCGACGCCGGTGCAGTTCCTGCTCGGCGCACGCTTCTACGTCGCCGGCTGGAAGGCCGTGCGTGCCGGCGCCGGCAACATGGACCTGCTGGTGGCCCTCGGCACCAGCGCCGGCTACGGTCTGAGCCTTTACCAATGGTGGGCGACGCCGGCCGGTCAGATGCCGCACCTTTACTTCGAGGCCTCCGCCGCCGTCATCGCCCTGGTGCTGCTGGGCAAATACCTGGAAAGCCGCGCCAAGCGCCAGACCAGCGCGGCCATCCGCGCCCTGGAGGCGCTGCGTCCGGAGCGGGCGGTGCGGGTCGTCGACGGCCGGGAGCAGGATGTGCCGCTCGCCGAACTGCGGCTGGGGGACCTGGTGCGGGTCAGGCCCGGCGAGCGCTTCCCGGTGGACGGCGAAGTGATCGAGGGCGAAAGCCAGGCCGACGAGGCGCTGATCAGCGGCGAAAGCCTGCCGGTGGCCAAGGGGCCGGGCGACGGCGTCACCGGCGGTGCGATCAACGGTGACGGGCGCCTGCTGGTGCGCACCACCGCACTGGGGAGCGAAACCGTGCTGGCGCGGATCATCCGCCTGGTCGAGGACGCCCAGGCCGCCAAGGCGCCGATCCAGAAGCTGGTCGACCGGGTCAGCCAGGTGTTCGTCCCGGCGGTGCTGGTCGTGGCGCTGCTGACGCTGGCCGGCTGGCTGCTGGCGGGCGCCTCGGCCGAGGTCGCGCTGATCAACGCCGTGGCCGTGCTGGTGATCGCCTGCCCCTGCGCCCTGGGCCTGGCCACGCCCGCCGCGATCATGGCCGGCACCGGCGTGGCGGCGCGCCACGGCATCCTGATCAAGGACGCCGAAGCGCTGGAGATCGCCCATCGCGTCAGCGCCGTGGCCTTCGACAAGACCGGCACCCTGACCTCCGGCGAGCCGCGCATCGTCCACCTGCACGCCGTCGGGGGCGACGAAGCCGCGCTGCTGCGCCAGGCCGGCGCCCTGCAGCGCGGCAGCGAACATCCCCTGGCCCGTGCGGTACTCGGTCGCTGCGAAGCGTTGAACCTGGCCCTCGATGAAGTCGCCGACAGCCGCTCGCTGACCGGCCGCGGTATCGAAGGCCGGCTGGATGGCCGCGCGCTGGCGCTGGGCAACCGTCGCCTGCTGGAGGACGCCGGCCTGCAACCCGGCGAACTCGCTGAACGGGCCCAGGCGTGGGAAGCCGAAGGCCGCACGCTCTCCTGGCTGATCGAGACGTCGCCGCAGCGGCGCGTGCTCGGCCTGTTCGCGTTCGGCGATGGCCTCAAGGAAGGCGCCGCCGAGGCGCTGGCGGCGCTGCGTGAACAGGGCATCGGCAGCCACCTGATCACCGGAGACAACCGGGGCAGCGCCCGGGCGGTCGCCCGCGCGCTGGGCATCGACGACGTGCATGCCGAGGTCCTGCCGGCGGACAAGGCGGCCACGGTCGCCGCACTGAAGCAGGGAGGCGCCGTGGTCGCCATGGTCGGCGACGGCATCAACGACGCCCCGGCACTGGCCGCGGCGGATGTCGGCATCGCCATGGGGGGCGGCACCGACGTGGCGATGCATGCGGCCGGCATCACCCTGATGCGCGGCGACCCGCGGCTGGTCCCGGCGGCGCTGGAGATCAGCCGCCGTACCTACCACAAGATCCGGCAGAACCTGTTCTGGGCCTTCATCTACAACCTGGTGGGCATTCCGCTGGCCGCCTTCGGCTTTCTCAACCCGGTGGTGGCCGGCGCCGCCATGGCCCTGTCGAGCGTCAGCGTGGTGAGCAACGCGCTGCTGCTCAAACGCTGGAAACCGGCCACCGCGCCCCGTGCACAGGAGTCACGCGCATGAACATCGGTCAGGCAGCCACCCGCAGCGGCCTCTCGGCCAAGATGATCCGCTACTACGAATCCATCGGGCTGATCGCGCCCGCCGGGCGCAACGCCAACGGCTACCGGCGCTATGGCGACGATGACCTGCACCGCCTGGCCTTCATCAAGCGCTCGCGCGATCTGGGGTTTTCACTGGAGGAAGTGAGCCGGCTGCTGACCCTCTGGCAGGATCGCCAGCGCGCCAGCGCCGACGTCAAGGCGCTGGCCGCCACCCACATCGACGACCTGAACCGGCGTATCGCCGAACTGGTGGGGTTGCGTGACACCCTGCAGGAGCTGGTCGATCACTGCCACGGCGATGGCCGCCCGGACTGCCCGATCCTTAAGGACCTGGAGTCAGGGGGATGTTGCTGAGCTTGAAGCTTGAAGCCGAGCCTGGCGCTTCCGGCTTCCGGCTTCCGGCTGCTTCCCTTATACCTGCGCCTGCAGGTAGTTCTGCAGCCCGATGCGGTCGATCAGCCCCAGCTGCTGCTCGAGCCAGTAGGCATGGTCCTCTTCGGTGTCGTGCAGCTGCACGGCCAGCAGATCGCGGGTCGGGTAGTCGCCGTGGGCTTCGGCCAGCGCGATGCCCTTGGCCAGCGCCTCGCGCACCTTGTATTCCAGCGCCAGGTCGCTGCGCAGCATCTCCGGCACGGTCTGGCCGGGGTGGATGGCCTCGGGCGTCATGTCCGGCGTGCCTTCGAGGAAGAGGATGCGCTGCAGCAGCACATCGGCGTGCTGGGTCTCCTCCTCCATCTCGTGATTGATCCGCTCGTAGAGCTTGGTGTAGCCCCAATCGGCATACATCCGCGAATGCAGGAAATACTGGTCGCGCGCGGCCAGCTCGCCTCGCAGCAGCTCCTTGAGGTACTCGATGACCGGTGTTTGACCTTGCATGACGCGCTTCCTCGTTCAAATGACGACTCCAGGCGGCAAAGGATCCCATAGAACTAAACCGGGTCAAGCGCTTCACACCTTGAGCGCTGCTGCCAACTGACGCAGGTACGTCTTTGGTTACGAACCAAAACCAGACGCCATCGTCTACTTTGCTACGCTCTAGCGCCGATTCCGTCATGTCGATACCGAGCAGGAGCCCGGATGCTGCCCTTCTCCACGCCCCCGTCCACGCGAAACCTTCGCCCCGCCACGCTGTTGATGACCCTCGCGCTGGCGCTGTCCGGCTGTGCCGAAGAGGAACAGCAGCCACCGCCGCCGCGGGTCGCCTTCGTCGAGACGCTCCAGCCCGCCGAGCCCGAGCCGCGGGCGCTGCGCTTTTCCGGCGTGGTGGAGAGCGTCACCAGCACCGAACTGTCGTTCCAGGTATCCGGACGGATCGAGCGCATCCTGGTCGACGAAGGCACCCGGGTGACCCGCGGCCAGCCCTTGGCCCAGCTGGATCGCACCGACTACGAACTGCAGCTGCGCGAAGCCAGCGCCCGCCATCGCCAGTTGCAGGCCGATCTGGCGCGCAAGCGCCAGCTGCTCGCCGAGGGCATCCTCGCTCCGGCCGCCGTCGAGCCGCTGGAAGCGGAGCTGGTGGCCGCCACCGTGGCCCGCGACGCGGCCCAGCGCAACATCGGCTACGCCACCCTGACGGCACCATTCGACGGCGTGGTCGCGCAGCGCATGGCCGAGCCGGACATGGTGGTCGGCAGCGGCACGCCCATCCTGCGCATGCAGGACAACCAGCGCGTGGAAGTCGGCGTCGACCTCTCCGAGAACGCCGCCCTGAGCATCCCGCTGGGTCCGCAGCTGCAGGCCGAGGGCCAGCTGGTGATCGCCGAGGACGTCACCCTGCCGCTGCGCTACAAGGAACACAGCACCCAGCCGCGCGAAGGCTCGCGCACCTACCGCCTGATCCTGCAGGGCGAACCCCCGGCCGACTACAACCTGCTGCCCGGCATGGCCCTGCGCGTCACCCTGCAACGCCCCGCCCCGCCGGCCGAGGAGGGTCGGGACCGTTACCGAATGCCGGTCTCGGCGCTACAGACCGCATCGGACGGCAGCCATTTCGTCTGGCTCGTCGTCGACGGCCAGGCGCAACGCGGCGCCGTCGAGGTGCTGGGGATCGAGCGTGAGCAGGTCGTGATCCGTACCGACCTCGGCACCGAGGCGCAGATCGTCGTCGCCGGCGGCAGCAAGCTGTCCGAAGGCCAGCCCATCCAAGCCCAACAGCGGAACTGAGCCGATGGATTTCGCACGCTACGCCATTGGCAAGCCGGTCAACACCTGGCTGCTGGTGCTCACCTGCCTGATCGGCGGGATCGTCGCCTTCTTCGAGATCGGCCGCCTCGAGGACCCGGAGTTCACCATCAAGGAAGCGATCATCAACGTGCAGTACCCCGGCGCGACGGCGCTGGAGGTGGAGCAGGAGGTGACCGAACCGCTGGAGAGCGCCATCCAGCAGATGTCGCAGATCAAGGAGATCCGCTCGCGCTCGATGGTCGGCCAGGCGGAAATCCGCGTCGAGATCCTCGACAGCATCGCCGGCGACGCGCTGCCCCAGGTCTGGGACGAGCTGCGCAACAAGGTCAGCGACGCCCAGGGCGACCTGCCGCCGGACGCCCAGGCGCCGGTGGTCAACGACGACTTCGGCGACGTCTACGGCATCTACTACGCGCTGACCGGCGAGGGCCTGACCCTCAAGGAACTGCACGAGGCGGCCAAGGAGCTGCGCCGTGGCCTGCTGGCAGCGGAAGGCGTGGCCAAGGTGGACATCGCCGGGGTTCAGGAAGAACGCATCCTGGTCGAGGTGGACCAGGCGCGCCTGGCCGCCCTGCGCCTGTCGCCGGACGAGATCAGCGCGGCGCTCGCCGATGCCGACGCGGTGGTCGAGGCCGGCGGCGTAGAGGCGGGCGAGCTGTTCGTGCGCATCCGCCCGACCGGCTCGTTCGACTCGCTCGAGACCCTGCGTGCGTTGCCGGTCGGTCAGGGCGCGCGGAGCGTCGACCTGGGCGACATCGCCCAGATCCGCCGCGACTACGCCGAGCGCCCCGTGCAGATCATCCGCCACAACGGCCAGCCAGCGCTGACCCTTGGCGTCAGCGGCATCTCCGGCAGCAACATCGTCGACGTCGGGCGCACCGTGGAGTCCACCCTCGCCGCGCTGGAGCACCGCATGCCCTTGGGCGCCGAACTCCACCCGCTGTACCAGCAGCACCAGATCGTCGACGACTCGGTGAACAGCTTCGCGCTCAACGTGTTCCTCTCCGTCGCCATCGTGGTGGGCGTGCTCTGCC
This sequence comes from Stutzerimonas nosocomialis, assembly GCF_005876855.1. GTDB lineage: Bacteria > Pseudomonadota > Gammaproteobacteria > Pseudomonadales > Pseudomonadaceae > Stutzerimonas > Stutzerimonas nosocomialis. Next base: position 44,630 of record NZ_QLAE01000015.1, read on the forward strand.
TGGCGATGGGCCTGCGCGCCGGGGTGATCATCGGCTCGGTGCTGTTCCTGACCGTGCTCGGCACGCTGATGGTGATGTGGCTGAGCGGCATCGAGCTCGAACGCATTTCCCTCGGCGCGCTGATCATCGCCATGGGCATGCTGGTGGACAATGCGGTGGTGGTCTGCGACGGCATGCTGATCCAGCAGCGCCGCGGCCTGTCCATCCTCAAGGCCTCGCAGAAGGTGCTCGGCCAGACCCAGTGGCCGCTGCTCGGCTCGACCGTGGTGGGCATCCTCGCCTTCGCCGGCATCGGCCTGTCGCAGGACACCACGGGCGAGTTCCTCTTCTCGCTGTTCTTCGTCATCGCCGTGTCGCTGCTGCTGAGCTGGATCCTCGCCCTGATGATCGTGCCGCTGTTCGGCTATTACCTGCTCGAGCGCAAGCGCCACGAGCCCGAGCAGGGCGAGGCCGACGCGCAGTCGCTCTACAGCGGCCCGATCTACGACCGCTTCCGCGCGACCGCACGTATCACGCTGCGCCACCCCGGGCTGACCATCGGCGCGCTGGTGATCCTGACCGTCGCCTGCATGTTCGGCTTCACCCGGGTTCCGCAGAGCTTCTTCCCGCCGTCGAGCACGCCGCTGTTCTACGTCAACCTGTTCCTGCCCCAGGGCACCCACATCCGCGACACCAGCCGCACCGCGCAGGAACTGGAGAACTACCTCTCCGGGCTCGACGGGGTCACCGACGTGTCCACCTACATCGGCTCCGGCGCCTCGCGCTTCATGCTCACCTACGCGCCGGAACAGCCGAACTCATCGCTGATGCATTTCCTGGTGCGCACCGATGACGCCGAGGTGATCGACGGCCTGGTCCGCGAGATCAACCAGACGCTGCCCGGCCGCTATCCGGGCAGCGATGTGGCCGCCGCACGCTTCATGTTCGGCCCCAACGCCGAGTCCAAGCTCGAGGCCCGCATCAGCGGCCCGGACATCGAGGTGCTGCGCCAGCTCTCGGCCGAAGGCCAGCGGCGCCTGCGCGACGAAGGCCAGGTGCTGAACATCCGCGACGACTGGCGCCCGCCGGTGCTGACCCTGCAACCGCGCCTGGCGCTGGAGCGGCTGGCCGACGCCGGCCTGACCCGACAGGCGGTGGCGCGTTCGCTGGCCGTCGCGACCGAGGGCTCCCAGGTCAGCCTGTTCCGCGAAAAGGACGAGCTGATCCCCATCCTGCTGCGCGCCACCGAACGGGACCGCGCCGGGCCCGACGACCTGCTGCAACGGCTGATCTGGAGCCCGGCGATCAGCGACTACGTGCCGCTGGCGCAGGTCGCCGACGGCGTCGACGTGGTCAGCGAGGACACCATGATCCGCCGCTACGACCGGGTGAGGACCATCGCCATCCGCGCCGAGCCGCTGGACGGGGAGAACACCAACGACGCCCTGGCGCGCATCCGCCCGCTGATCGAAGGCATCGAGTTGCCGCCCGACTACTCGCTGAAGTGGGGCGGCGACTACGAGCAGTCGGCCGACGCCCAGGAAGCGCTGTCCAGGACCCTGGCGCTGCCCTTCCTGGGGATGATGCTGGTCACGGTCCTGCTGTTCGCCAAGGTCCGCCAGCCGCTGATGATCTGGCTGGTGGTGCCCATGGCGATCTGCGGGGTGACCGTGGCGCTGCTGGCGACCGGCCAGGCGTTCGGCTTCATGGCGCTGCTCGGCCTGCTCAGCCTGACCGGCATGCTGATCAAGAATGCGGTGGTGCTGGTCGACGAGATCGACCGGCAGATCGACGAACAGGTGCCGCGCCTGACCGCGATCATCGAGGCCTCGGCATCGCGCCTGCGGCCGGTGGCCATGGCAGCCGGCACCACCGTGCTGGGCATGGTGCCGCTGCTGTTCGACCCCTTCTTCGCCAACATGGCGGTGACCATCATGGGCGGCCTGAGCTTCGCGACCCTGCTGACGCTGCTCGCCGTGCCCTGCCTGTATCTGTTGCTGATGGGCGTCAAGCAGGAGGAGGTGCAATGACCCGGCTGCCACCGTTCAAACCCGCCCTGCTCGCCCTGGTGCTCGGTCTGTCCGCCTGTTCCAGCGTGCCCGAGCAGCCGCCGACCGTACTGCCCGACAGCTGGTTCGGCGCCGCCGGGGCGCAACCTGCCGACGAGCAGGCCCTGGCCGACTGGTGGCGGCATTTCGGCGACCCGGAACTGACTCGCCTGGTCCACCAGGCGATGGAGCGCAACCGCGACGTGCAGCTGGCGATGCTACGCGTGAACAACGCCAGGGCGCAGTTGCGCCAGTCGCGCGCCGGGCTGTTTCCGAGCCTGGATCTGCCCGGATCGGCCAGCCGCCAGTGGCTGGAAAACGACCAGGACATTCCGCCGGACAGCCCGCTGGCCGGCCTGGGGCTCGAGGACAACCTGCGCCTGGACAACTGGGAACTGGCGCTGCAGGCCACCTGGGAGCTGGACCTGTTCGGCGCGACCCGTGCCCGCGCCGACAGCGCCCGGCACCAGGTGCGCTCGGCCCAGGCCCAGGCCATCGCCGCGCGCCTGGCGGTGGCCTCCAATGCCGCGCAGGGCTACATCCAGCTGCGCGCCCTGGAGGCGCAGCGCGCGCTGCTCGAAGAAGGCGTCGGGGTGGCCCGGGAGCTGGAACGCATTTCCGCACGGCTTTTCGAAGCCGGCGAGGTGACGCGCCTGGACGTCGAAGCGACCTCGGCCGAACGGGCCTCGCTGGAGGCAGACCTGGGCGAACTGGACATCAACCTCGCCGAAGCCCGCCTGGCCCTGGACACCCTGCTGGCACTGCCGCCGGGCAGCGTGGCGCGCGACTATGCGGCGCATTCACCCGTGCCGCTGGCCAGCCAGGCCATCGCGCCGGGCCAGCCCATCGACCTGTTGCGCCGGCGTCCCGACCTGATCGCCGAGGCCGCCCGCCTGGAAAGCTCCGACCTGCAGGCGCTGGCGTCCCGCCGCGACCTGTTCCCGCGCATTGCCCTGCAGGCGGCGGTGGGACGCTCGGGCATGTACCTCAACAACGAGCTCGGCAGCTCGTCCAACTTCGCCCGCCTCGGCGCAACCTTCGGCCTGCCGTTTCTCGATTTTGCCAATCGCGGCGCCGCCATCGACCTGGCCGACGCCGAACGCGACACGGCGTACATGACCTTCGAACAAACGGTCGCCAATGCCCTGGAGGAAGTCGAACGCGGCCTGGTGCGCATCGATGGCCAGCAACGCCGTCATCGCGCGCTGGACACCACCCTGCGCCACCGCGAGCGTGCCTATGACCTGGCCCAGCGCAGCTACCGCCTCGGCGAAGCCAACCTCAGCGAGGTACTCGACGCCCAGCGCGGCGCCCTGCAGGCCAGGCAACGGGCCCTCGAAGGCCGTACCGCCCTGGCCACCGCACAGGTCGCGCTGTTCGTCGCCCTCGGCGGCGGCTGGCAGGTGCAGGCGGAGCCGTAAGCTGGAAGCTGGAAGCTGGAAGCTGGAAGCTGGTCGTTAGAGCGCGTGCGGCTAAGTAGTTCATGCCCCTGAAGACAGGCGGCCAGGCGTTGCGTTGATCGCAGGCGAGATCGCCAAGACGCCGCGCCGGCCATACAAGGCGGCGCGGCGCGTACCGGCAGGTTCAGTTACGCATCCACGGCGGGGTGGGCGGTTCGTCGTTCGGCGCGTCCTCGGCGTTGCGCAGGGCCTCGCGGCGGGCCTGCTCGGCCAGCGTCGCCTTGATCTCGCGCATCACCGCATCGAGGTCGGCGGCGTCCTCGGGCTCGGCGAACTCGCCGGTCAGGCGGGTCTCGGGCGTCAGCTTGCCTTCCTGATACAGGGCCCACATCTCCTTGGCGTAGCGGGTGTAGCGCAGCTCCGGCGCGAACTGGCCGAAGTAGGCGGCCATGTTGCCGACGTCGCGCTCGAGCATCTCGAACGCATGGTTGTTGCCAGCCGCGTCCACCGCCTGCGGCAGGTCGATGATCACCGGCCCTTCGGCATCGAGCAGCACGTTGAATTCGGACAGGTCGCCGTGCACCAGGCCGGCACAGAGCATCTTCACCACCTCGCCGATCATGAACGCATGGAATTCGCGCGCATCGTCCGGATGCAGGTCGACATCGTTCAGGCGAGGCGCGGCGTCACCGTCTTCGCCCGCGATCATCTCCATCAGCAGCACGCCATCGAGGAAGTCGTAGGGCTTGGGAACCCGCACGCCGACATCGGCAAGGCGGAACAGCGCCGCCACCTCGGCGTTCTGCCAGTTCTCCTCGCGTTCCTTGCGACCATGCTTGGTGCCCTTGGCCATCGCCCGGGCATCACGGCTGCCGCGCACCTTGCGGCCTTCCTGGTACTTGACCGCCTGCCGGAAGCTGCGCTTGGTCGCTTCCTTGTACACCTTGGCGCAACGCAGCTCGTCACCGCACCGCACCACATACACCGCTGCTTCCTTGCCACTCATCAGTGGCCGCAGCACTTCGTCGATCAGACCATCCTCGAGCAACGGTTCGAGTCGTTTGGGCGTTTTCATCTGCGACTTGCGGGTCCTTTCGTTAGGAGGCGTGCCCTCAGGTTACGGCAGGCTTCCACGCCGGGGCAAAGAGTTTGAAAGCGCATCTGACGGTGGCAGCCGCGAGCGACCGGGCCGACAATGGCCCCATCACCCGACGGAGCCGCCCATGCTCGACCTCGACCGCTGCTGGCAAGCCCTGTGCGAACGCGACGAACGCTTCGACGATCGCTTCGTCTTCGCCGTGCACTCGACCGGCATCTTCTGTCGCCCCAGCTGCCCGGCGCGCCGACCCAGGCGCGAGGGAGTGACCTTCTACGCCCATCCGCAGGAAGCCGCCGCGGCGGGCTTTCGCCCCTGCCTGCGCTGCTCGCCGACCGGCCTCAGCCCCTCGGCGCAGCTCGACGAACTGGTGGCGGCCGCCTGCCGGCTGCTCGAAGCGGACGAGCGCATGACGCTCAAGCAACTGGCCGCGCGCATCGGCCTGTCCACCTCGCACCTGAGCCGCGCCTTCAAGGCCCGGACCGGCCTGCCCCCCGGCGCCTGGGCCGCCGCCCGCCGGCGTCAGCGCCTCGAGACCCGGCTGCCGGAAGCCGAAAGCGTGCTGGCCGCCGCGCTGGAATGCGGCTATGCCGACAGCCGCGCCCTGTACCGCGGCCCGACCAGCCTTACCCCGCGCCAGCGACGCGCCCGGGGCGCGGGCGAAACCCTGCGCTATGCGGTGGCGCCCTGCCCCCTCGGGCTGTTGCTGGTCGCCGCCAGCGACCAGGGCGTGTGCGCGCTGGTGTTCGGCGACGACCCGGCGGCCCTCGAGGCCGAACTGCGCCAACGCTTCGCCGCCGCACGGCTCGAGCCGGATCAGGCGGGCCTGGGTGACTGGCTGCAACGCATCGTCGAGCAACTGGAAGAGCCGTCGCGCGCCGCACGTTTGCCGCTGGACCTGCGCGGCAGCGCCTTCCAGCAACGGGTCTGGCAGGCGTTGCAGGAAATCCCGGCCGGCCAGACGCGCCGCTACGGCGAGCTGGCCGCCGAACTGGGCAGCCACGCGCGCGCCGTCGCCCGCGCCTGCGCCAGCAATCCGGTGGGCCTGCTGGTGCCCTGTCACCGCGTGGTCGGCGCCAGCGGCGCGCTGACCGGTTACCGCTGGGGCGTGGAGCGCAAGGCGCGCCTGCTCGACGAAGAACAGCGCAGGTCACAGGGAGACTGAACGGCTTTTGATGGTCCGATGCTGTACGACTGCCGACCACGAGAGCCGCGATGACCGACCTCAAACGCTACCGCATCCATTACCTGATCGACGGCAGGCCCGCCTCGCTGACCATGAGTTCGTTCGAGGAGCCGAGCATCGAACAGGCCGAGCTGGAAATCCTCCTGCACCATGTCCGCGAGCCTCGCGCGGCAGTTGACGCTCCCTGGGAGAGCCCCGAGCGGCGGAGCGAGCACAGCCGGATGGACGAGCTGGGCGTGAGCAACATCCAGATCGAACCCGAATGAGCGGCCCGGCATAATCCGCCCTTGCGCCACTCCGGAGACCCGCGTGCCCCTGATCGACACCCACACCCACATCGACTTCGAGCATTTCGACGACGACCGCCACGAGGTCATCGCCCGCTGCCAGGCGGCCGGCGTCGAGCGGCTGATCGTACTCGGCGTGCACCAGGCCAACTGGCAGCGGGTCTGGCAGCTGGCGCTCGATGAACCGGGCGTGCACGCCGCGCTCGGCCTGCACCCGGTGTTCCTCGCCGACCATCGTCCCGCGCACCTGGGCGAGCTGCGGCGCTGGCTGGAGCGCCTGCGCGGCGAGGACAAGCTGTGCGCCATCGGCGAAATCGGCCTGGACTACTACATCGAGGATCCGGACAAGGAGCGCCAGCAACAGCTGCTCGACGCGCAACTCGATCTGGCCGACGAGTTCGAGCTGCCGGTGCTGCTGCACGTGCGCCGTGCCCACGCCCCGATGATCGCCGCGCTCAAGCGCCGCAAGCTCAAGCGCGCCGGCATCGCCCACGCCTTCAGCGGCAGCTGGGAAGAGGCACGCGAATACATCCGCCTGGGCTACAAGCTGGGACTCGGCGGTGCCGGCACCTGGCCCCAGGCCCACCGCATGCACCGGGTGCTCAAGCAACTGCCGCTCGAAAGCATCGTGCTGGAAACCGACGCCCCGGACATCACCCCCTTCAGCCACGCGGGCCAGCGCAACAGCCCCGAGTTCCTGCCGGACATCTGCAGCGAACTGGCCGAGCTGCGCGGCATCGCTTGCGAAGCACTGGCCGAGGCCAGCTACCGCAACACCTGCGAACTGTTCGGCTGGAGCTGAGCCGCGGCCCGCTCGGGCGAGGCTCCATCTGTACCAATCGCCCATTGCTTCCCTACACTTTCGCCTCCCCGCCCACCCGCTCCTGCGCAGGACCCGCCGCTATGGATCGCATGACCGCCATGGAAACCTTCGTCAGCGTGATGGAGGCAGGTTCCTTTTCGGCCGCAGCACGACGACTCAAACTCGGCCAGCCGGCCGTGTCCAAGACCATCGCGCAGCTCGAAGCCCGGCTCGGCACGCCGCTGCTGATGCGCTCCACCCGCGGGCTGACGCCAACGGACGCCGGGCAGCGTTTCTACGAGCACGCCCGCCGCGCCATCGAAGCCGCCGACGACGCCGAACAGGCCGCGCGCACCTCCGCCGCCGGCCTGTCCGGCGTGCTGCGGGTGAGCGCGGCGACCACCTTCGCCCGCTTGCACATCCTGCCGGCGCTCAAGGGGTTCATGGACCGCTACCCGGAGCTGGAGGTCGACGTGACGCTGGACGACCGCGTCATCGACCTGCTTGGCGAAGGCGTGGACGTGGCGCTGCGCATGGGTGCGCTGGACGATTCCACGATGACGGCCCGGCGACTCGCGCAATGCCGGCGCCGGGTCATAGGCACGCCCGCCTACTTCGCCTCGGCGGGCATCCCGCGTACGCCGGAAGACCTCGCCCGCCACCAGGTGATCGTCTACTCCCAGCGTGGCGGCGGCGAGGTCTGGCCGTTCAGCCAGCAGAACCGCGAGGCCGCCGTGAGCGTTTCAGGCCGGCTGCGGATCAGCGCGGCCGAAGGCGTACGCACCGCGGTACTGAATGACATCGGGCTGGCGGTGGCCTCGCACTGGATGTTCGCCCCCGAGCTGGCGAGCGGGGCCGTCCACACCGTACTCGACGACTGGCTGCTGCCGACGGTGGACCTCTGGGCGGTGTTCCCGGCCGGCCGGCGGGTCACTTCACGGACGCGGGCGTTCGTCGAGTTCGTCGAGCAAACCCTGGCGGCGCAGGCCGGCACGTTCCAACCCGCCTGATCCGGACCGGGTCAGAAGGCGGCCTTGCCGATCGACGCCCCGCCGTCCACGTACAACGTCTGCCCGGTCATGAACCCGGCTTCGTCCGACAGCAGGAAGGCGATGGTCGCCGCGATCTCCTCCGGCTTGCCGAAACGCCCCATGGGGACCGCCGCGAGATAGCGCTTTTCGCCCTCGCTGCCCTGCGGATTGCCCGCGCGGAACAGCTCGGTCTCGGTCGGACCGGGCGCCACCGCATTGACCGTGATGCCGGTGCCGGCCAGCTCCAGCGCCCAGCTGCGAGCGAAGCTCACCAGCGCGGCCTTGGCCGCCGCATAGGCGGTGCGCTGGGTCATGCCCAGAATGGTCAGGCTGGAAAGGTTCACCACCCGTCCCCAACCGCGCTCGCGCATGCCCGGCAGCAGTGCCTGGACGCTATGCAGATTGAGCGCCAGCACGCTGTCGAGCGTGTCGAGATCGACCTCGCCGAGCGGTTGCGGCCTGACCAGGCCGACGTTGTTCACCACGCCGTCGAACGCATGGCGGGCCGTCAGTTCGTGCAGCACGGTGGCGGTGGCGGCGCGATCGGCCAGGTCCAGGCAGACCAGCTCACCGGGAAAGGCCGCGCGCTCGCGGGCGATACCGACCACCTGATGGCCGGCACGCGACAGCCGCTCCGCCAGCGCAAGGCCGATGCCTTTGGTGGCGCCGGTAATGAGAAAGGTACGTGTCGTCATGGCGTACTCCAGACAAGGGGAATGGCCGCGCCTTACGGGCGCGGCGTGACGGGTCAGCCGCGACGGGCCTTTTCCAGCACGGGGAACAGCTCCGAGGGGTCGGGGCGGCGGGTGTAATCCGGGTTCACCTCGCCATACAGCACCGTGCCGTCCTGACCGATCACGTAGCGCGCCGGCATCGGCAACGTCCAGCTCGGGTCATCGTTGAAGGCCGGCAGGTCGTTCTTGAGCGCCTTGTACAGCTCGACCAGGTAATCGGGCAGCGTGAAGCGCAGGCCGAACGCGGCCGCCGCCTCTCCCCTCCGGTCGCTTAGCACTGGAAAACCCAACGCCTGGGTACGCACCGCCTTGCGGCTGTTCACCGGCGTCTGCGGCGAGATCGCCACCAGGTTCGCGCCCAGCTCGCGAATGCGCGCGAGCGCCTCATCGAGCGCCTGCAGCTCCAGGTTGCAGTACGGACACCAGACGCCCCGGTAGAAGCTGATCACCAGCGGCCCCTGGGCGAGCAGTTCGGCCGAGGACACCGGCTGACCGTTCTGGTCGGCCAGCTCGAAGGCGGGCGCGCGCTCCCCCACCTTCACGGCACGGGCGGCCTGGCCACTGGCAATCAGCTCGGCAGTGGCGCGCTCCATGATGGGATGGATGTGGGCGGGGGCGTTGAACGGCGGCTTGCCGGCCTTGAAATCGGCCTTGAAGGCATCGAGCGAGTCTTGCAGGGACATGGCTACTCCGAAGTGGTCGACGAACCCGGTGTTCGTCGTGGGTGCCATCTTTCGGTATCCGCCGGTGGTCAGGTAGGCGGCCGGCGGGAATAACGGTTATTCCCACGACCGCCGGCAGGGCCCGCCCGTCCCGCATCGGCGCAGCGCCGCGCTGGAGATAGCCCCGGGGCGCTGTCGCTCAGGCCCGCGTGCCCGCCCTCATACCCTGAACGCGCCGATCAGCTGCTGCAGCTGGGCCACCTGGGCGGTGAGTTCGCGGCTCGCCTGTTCGGCCTGCCCTGCGCCCTGGGCGGTACGCTGGCCAGCCTGGCTGATGGCGACGATGTTCTGGTCGATATCGTGGGCCACGGCGGTCTGCTCCTCGGCCGCGGCGGCGATCTGCTGGTTCTGGTCGACGATCATGCCCACCGCCCCGAGGATGTTCTGCAGGGCTTCCTGGACCTGTGCCGACTGGCTCACCGTGTCGTCGGCCATCCGGTGGCTGGCGTGCATGGTCTTGACCGCCGCACCGACACCCGACTGGAGACGGGCGATCATCTGCTCGATCTCGGCGGTGGACTGCTGGGTGCGCCGCGCCAGATTGCGCACCTCGTCGGCGACCACCGCGAAGCCCCGGCCCTGCTCGCCGGCGCGCGCGGCCTCGATCGCCGCGTTGAGGGCCAGCAGATTGGTCTGTTCGGCGATGGCCTTGATCACGTCGAGCACCTGGCTGATCGCCGTGCTGTCGGTGACCAGCTGGTTGATCACGCTCACCGACTGCTCGATCTCGCCCGCCAGCCGCTGGATGCTGTCGACCTGGGCATCCACCAGGCCCCGCCCGCTCAGGGTTTCCCGGTTCACCGCCTGGGCTCCGTCGACCGCCGCCGACGCGCTGCTCGCCACCGCCTGGGCCGTGGCCGACATCTGGTTCATCGCGGTGGCGACCTGGTCGATCTGGCCACGCTGCTCGGTGACCGCATGGCTGCTGTCGGCGGCGATGCCCTCGACCGCACCGGCCTGCCGGTTGACCTCGCCCACCGTCTGCCCGACCCGCTCGATCAGTTCGCGAATGCGGGTGATCGAGGCGTTGAAGACCTGTCCCAGCTCGCCCATTTCATCGCGGCTCTGGACCTTGAAACGGGCCGTCATGTCGCCCGCGGCCACCTGATCGAGCACCCGCCCGAGCGCCGACAGGGAGGCGCGGGTGGACACGTAGAACGCGCTGTAGAGATACACCACCAGCACGAACACCAGCGCCAGCGCCGTCAGCAGCAGGATCACTTCCAGCCGCTTGTCCTGCAGGCGCTCGCTCAGGCGCTGGTCGAGCACGGCCAGCGAGGCGTCGTTGAAGGCGTAGGTCTTGGCGATCTCGGCGGTGAGCCGGTCGTAGAACCGCTCCCAGGGCTGGTCCAGTGCGTCGGCCATGATCACTTCGTCCTGGATCAGCTCGCTGCCGATCCGCAGGGAGTCGCGGCTGGCCTCGGCGGCGGCCTGCAGCCGATCCGCGGCGGCGCCGACGCTGCCCAACGCATCCTGCAGCTGGGCGCCGTACTGGGCCTGGGTCTTTTCCAGCTCCAGCACCAGGCCGTCCAGGGCATTGCTCGCATCGGAATTGAGAAACCCCTGGCCGAACGTGTAGGCGCCAACCGCCCGGGCCTCTGCGAGCAATGCCGTGACGGCCGGCGTCGCCGCGGTCAGCAGCTCGCTGAGCTGGCGAACGTCGCTCTGGGTGTCGACGCTCAGGCCCGACTGATTGGCGATCAAGCGGATCAGCACCTGTGCGTGGCCGAGCACCTGATCGGCCATCGCCACCCTGGACTGCAGCGAGGATTCCTTGCGCGCCGCCTCGAACGCGGTGGCCAGCGCGTCGCGGCGCGAGGTGAACTCGGCGACCTGATCGCCCTCCTCGCCAACCGGCGCCAGGGCGCCGAGCCCCCGGGTCACGCCCTCCTGGGCACGCGCCATCCGCGCGCTCAGCGCCTGGGAGTTGCCGGCCTGCCCGATGATCGCCTCGATCCGCACCAGGTCCTTCCAGTCTTCCAGGTCCCGGCGCAGCGACAGCGCCGCCGAGAGCGGCTCGAGGCTTTCCAGCTCGACCTGGGTCGCGACGAACTCGCGGTAGGAATCCTTCACCAGGAAGTAGTTGGTGAGCAGCATGGGGACGAAGAACAGCACGCTGATCAGGCTGAACTTCATGCCGAAACTGAGGCGATTCATCATCGCCACTGCGGGATTGAGCAGGCGCTTCAAGGGACGTCTCCCGTATTGTTATTGGGCGCAGCCGGCCGGCTGCGGAGCTCGTCGGAGTGAGATCGTTATACGGGATATCGACGGGGCGGCAGCCAACTTAAGCAATAGCGATGTGCCGCCATAAACGGGAAGGATGGGACCCTGCCAGAGCGAGCAGGGTCCTGGAGGGAGGACAGCGGAACGCGGCGCGGCTCAGGCGAGCAGCGTGACTACCGCGAAGACCGCATACCAGAGCGCCCCGGCACGAATCAGCAAGGCCCAGAGCGCGTCCAGGCGGGCCACGCCCGGCTCGCCGATGAAGCGCTCGTCGAGATCGGCCGCCGCCGGCCCGGCCTGGCCGAGCAGCCGATCAGCGGGCAGCTCCCAGTGCAGCAGCTCGGGCAGCAGGACCCGATTGACCGCCACGAAGTTGCCCACCAGCGCAAAGCTTGCCGTCAGCGCCCGCACCGGCAGCCAGTCCAGCGCATGACGCACCTGTGCGGCCCGCTCGCGCAGTCCCTGGCTGGCGCCGTGCTCGGCGACCAGCGCCAGCAGGCGGTAGCCGAGCGCCACCAGCGGGCCGAGCAGCATGTACCAGAAGATCACCACGAAGAAGCTCTGGAAGCCCTGCCACAGCAGGTGCCGCTCGACGCCCTCGAACAGCCCTTGTTCGCTGTCGGCGGTCAGCCCCAGGTCCCGCTCGGCCGCCAGGAAGGCGCCCTCCCGGTCTTCGCGCCGCCACATGTCGCGAAACGGACCGAGCTGGCGCTTCACGTCGCCTCGGCCCAGGCTGTAGAGCACCACCAGCAGGTGCACCGGCAGGATGAGCAAGCCATAGGCCAGCGGCTCGAGCACCGCCAGCAGCAGCGCCAGCGCGAGCACCGGCAACAGCACCAGCAGCGTCAGCAGCAACCAGGGCGAGCCGCTCAGCGTCGGGTGCGCCTGCAGGCGGGTCTGCAGGGCCAGCCACCAGCCGTCGCGCTGTACCGCCAGACGCAGCGACGAGAACTTCTCGACCAGAAGCACCAGTAGCAGAACCAGAAAACTCACATCACGCTCCTTGTTTCGGTACAGATCGAGGCCGCGACCAGGCGGCGCCAGTCGAAGAACGGGCCGGGATCGGTCTTGCGCTGCGGCGCGATATCGCTGTGGCCACAGACCCGATCGGGGGTGATCGCCGGGTAGTGCCGCTGCAGCAACTGGCACAGTGGGATCAACGCCTGGTACTGGGCCTCGGTGAACGGCTGATCATCGGTGCCTTCGAGCTCGATGCCAATGGAGAAATCGTTGCAATTCTCCCGCTCGCAGAAGCATGAGACGCCGGCATGCCAGGCGCGATCGAGGGTCGAGACGAACTGGGTGACCGCGCCGTCGCGCTCGATGAGAAAGTGCGCCGAAACCCTGAGGTCGGCGATTTCCTGGAAGAAAGGGTGCTCGGTGGGGTCCAGGCAGTTCTGGAAAAGGCGTTGCGCGTTGCCGGTGCCGAAGCACCCGGGCGGCAGGCTGATGTTGTGCAGCACCAGCAGGGACACCTCGCCTGCGGGGCGCGCATTGAAATTGGGCGAAGGGCGGTGGCTGATGCCCTGGCACCAGCCGGTGGCGGGATCCAGCTGCATGGAGGCTCCTGGGTCGAGGGGTCCCCAAGCTTAAAGCGTCGAGCCGCTCAGCACACGGTTTTCGCCAGTGTCAGAACAGCTGCGGCTGGTCCGTCGCCTGGCGATCGCGCCGGGACGCCAGTCGATCGGCGAGACGGGTCGGCTCCGGCAGCCGATAACGGGTCACGTAGTCCATCACCAGCCGCGGCGCGCTGGCCAGGCTGACCCGGTTGCCCGGCGAGACGATCAATGGACGCACCTTGTCCTTGCTGCGCAGCACCGTGCCGATGACGTCGCCGCTCTTGTCGAGCAGGTCGACCTGGGCGCCCCGGTTGAGCGCCAGCTCTTCATGGCGGCCGGTGAGAATCTTCTTCGCCACGCCGATGGTCGGCAGCCCGGTCACCACGCCCAGGTGAGCGGCGATGCCGAGCCGGCGCGGATGGGCGATGCCCTGGCCGTCGCTGAAGATCATGTCCGGCACCTGCGGCAGCGCCTCGAGCGCCTGCAGCACGGCCGGCAGCTCGCGAAACGACAGCAGGCCCGGAACGTAGGGCATCGAGGTGGGAATCCGCGCCAGGCTCTGGGCCACCGGCTCGAGGGTGTTGGCATCGAGCAGCACGACCGCGGCGCGGGTGATGGCGCCACCTTCCTCGAAGCCGACGTCGACGCCGGCGATCAGCTTCAGCGGCCCGAAATCGTCTTCCAGGCGCACCTGCGCCGCGAGGACCTGCTGCAGTTCGCGGGCGGCGGCGGTGCTGCCGTCCCAGTCGCCGAATGGCGAGGCATAGCGGGGCTCGGGAACGCTCATGAACTCCTCCAGGTTGATGAGGGTTGGATGCGGACGTGGCGATCCGGTTCAGCGCCGACGACTTATGGCTAACTGGACAGTGCCGGAAAAACACACGACGATCACGCCGTAACAGGGCCGATACGACCTTGATATCCGACAACAATTAGAAAAGCCACGATGCAATCGCCGACCTGCTTCAAACGCATCAGCGTGCTCGCCACCGACGGCGTGTTCGCCTCCACCCTGACCCAGGCCCAGGACTTCTTCCACATGGCCGCCCTGCGCCACGCTCGCCAGCTCGGCCTCGAGACGCCAACGCTCGAGAGCCGCCTGGCGAGCCCGGACGGTTGCCCGGTGACCACCTTCAGCGGCACGCAGATCGGCGTGGACAGCGGGCTGGGCGACGCCGACGCGATCATCCTGCCGGCCTTCTGGGGCGACTTCGATACGCTCTGCCGGCGCTACCCCGGCGTGATGCCCTGGTTGCGCGAACGGCACCAGGCCGGGGCCGCCATCTGCGGCGAGGCCACCGGAGTGTTCTGGATGGCCGAGGCGGGCCTGCTCGATGGCAAGCAGGGCGCCACCCACTGGCGTTTCGCCGAGGAGTTCGCCCGCCGGTTTCCCCAGGTCCAGCTCAACCCGGACAAGCACCTGAGCGACAGCGACAACCTCTACTGCGCGGGCGGCACCACCTCGGCGAGCGATCTCTACCTGTTCCTGGTGGAGCGCTTCTGCGGACCGAACGTGGCCCAGGGCATGGCGCGCGACGTGCTGTTCGAGGTGCAGCGACGCTACAGCCCCGGCCGCATCGGCTTCGGCGGCCAGAAATTGCACCTGGACACCAGCGTGTTGCAGATCCAGGAATGGCTCGAAGCGCACTTCGCGGAAAAATTTCGCTTCGAGGACGTGGCCCGCCAGCACGGCATGAGCATTCGCAATTTCATGCGCCGCTTCCAGGCCGCCACCGGCGACAAGCCGCTCCACTATCTGCAGCGGCTGCGCGTGGAGACGGCCAAGGGCTTGCTGTCATCGACGCGCAAGAGCATCAAGACCGTCAGCTATGAAGTGGGCTACGACGACGCGAGCTTCTTCGCCCGCCTGTTCCGCCAGCACACCGAACTCACCCCCAACCAGTACCGCCAGCAGTATCGGCATAAAGGCGGCTAAAGCTGGAAGCTGGAAGCTGGAAGCTGGAAGCTGGAAAGCGTTCGGCGCAGCGGAAAAGACGGCACGCTCGACGGCTCCTACAGAACGTCGGGCGTGTAACCGCGCGGGTTTCACCCGCCCTACAGGCTGCCTTTTTTCTTCCAGCTTCAGGCTTCCAGCTGCTCGTCCTACGGCTTATGCGGACGCGAAAGGAACTCGTGGGACTGCATTTCCAGCAGCCGGCTCAGGGTGCGCTGGAATTCGAACTCCAGCCGCCCGCCGGTATAGAGGTCCTTGAGTTCGACCTCGGCCGACAGGATCAGCTTGACGTTGCGGTCGTAGAATTCGTCGACCAGGTTGATGAAGCGCCGCGCCATGTCGTCCTTGGCGACGCCCATCTGCTCGACGTTCGAGACCAGCACCGCCTCGAAGATCTTGCCCAGCTCGATGTAGTCGTTCTGGCTGCGGGGCCCGTCGCACAGCTCGCGGAACTCGAACCAGGCGACGTCGTTGGCGACCTTGCGCGCCTTGATCGCCCGGTTTTCGATCATCAGGGCTTCGTTTTCCTGCGCCTCGCAGTTCTCGGTGAGCAGGCTGCGGAAGCTCTTCTCCAGGCTCTGTTCGGCCTCGGGGCCGAGCGGCCAGTGGTAGAGCTCGGCCTGCTCGAGCGCCCGCAGCCGGTAGTCGATCCCGCTGTCGACGTTGACGATCACGGTGTGCTGCTTGAGCAGGGCGATGGCCGGCAGGAAGCGTGCCCGCTGCAGGCCGTCCTTGTAGAGGCCGTCCGGCACGATGTTGGAGGTCGCGACCAGGCTGACGCCGTTCTTGAACAGCTCATCGAGCAGGGTGGCGAGGATCATCGCGTCGGTGATGTCGGAAACGAAGAATTCGTCGAAGCAGATCACCCGCGCCTCGTCGGCGAAACGCTTGCCGATGATGGTCAGCGGGTTCTTTTCCCCCTTGAGGGTCTTCATTTCCTCGTGCACGCGCTTCATGAAGCGGTGGAAATGGGTGCGCATCTTCTGCTTGAACGGCAGCGCATCGTAGAAGGTGTCGACCAGGTAGGTCTTGCCGCGGCCGACACCGCCCCAGAAATACAGCCCCTTGATCGGCTCCTGCGTCTTCTTGCCGAACAGCTTGCCGATCAACCCCGACTTGTTGCGATCGGCGGCGATCAGGTCGTCGTACAGACGCTGGAGGTGCCGCACCGCAGTTTCCTGGGCCGCGTCGTGGAAAAAGTCGGGACGCTTCAGGTCAGCCTGGTAACGCTCAAGAGGTGTCATGGCGGGATCGGGGTAGTGAAACGGGGTCGCCACTTTAGCGGCGCCCTCGGTGCTTGGCAATTTGCTGAAATCGTTCAACCTGAGCCCTCGACTGGTTGGCGGGACGGCTGCGCCGGCAGAGCGATGGCGGGCCCGCTGCAGCCGGCTCGCCGGGCCAGACTCAGGCGCCGGCCAGGGTCGCCACGGCCGTGTGCAGCCTGAACATGGCCGCGTCGCGCGCGTTGACGTCGTCATAGTCCGGACTGTCGGCGATGCACTCGCCGTCCAGCCACAGCGTGAACTGATTGCCCTCGTCGGCGCGAAGTTCCAGCGCATCGGCGCCCAGGGTTGCCAGCCGCTGGGTCGCAACACCCACCGCCTTGGGATCGGTGAAGGGCCGAGAGAGCAGCAACTGCTCGCCATCGGCGGCCAGGAAACGGAAGCGGAAGCTGCCGTCCTGTTCGCGGAAGCTGACGAAACGCGCGCTCTTGCCGGCTTTCTTCTTCGCCTTGGCGGTGCTTTGCAGTTCGTTGCGGAACGAGCGAAGGCCAACCGCCTCGCGCAGTTCCTGGAGGAACGGGGTGGCGATACGGCGCGCCTTGGCCGCGCCGGCCTGGAGGATGTCTTCGAGCTCCGACGGCTTTTCGATCAGGTGCTGGTAACGCTCGCGCGCCTCGCCAAGCTCGCCTTCGAGCAGTTCGAACAGGCGCTGCTTGGCTTCGCCCCAGGCGAGCCCTTCGAGCAGCTGCTGGCGGAATTCGGCCTGCTGCGCGGGTGTGGAGAAGGCCTGATAGAGCGTGAACAGGTGGGAGTTGTCCGGATCCTTCGGCTCGCCGGGCGCACGGGAGTCGGTGACGATGCGGGCGATGGAATCCTTGAGCTGCTTGGCGCTGCCGAACAGCGGGATGGTGTTGTCGTAGCTCTTGGACATCTTGCGCCCGTCGAGCCCCGGCAGGGTCGCCACGCTCTCCTCGATGACCGCCTCGGGCAGCGTGAAGAACTCGCGGCCCTGGCCGAACAGGTGGTTGAACCGCTGGGCGATGTCACGTGCCATTTCCACGTGCTGGATCTGGTCGCGACCGACCGGCACCTTGTGCGCGTTGAACATGAGGATGTCCGCAGCCATCAGCACCGGATAGCTGAACAGCCCCATGGTCACACCGGTATCGGGGTCCTCACCGTTCTCGCCATTCTTGTCGACCGCGGCCTTGTAGGCATGGGCGCGGTTGAGCAGGCCCTTGCCGGCCACGCAGGTCAGCAGCCAGGTGAGTTCGGTAATCTCGGGGATGTCCGACTGCCGATAGAAGGTCACGCGATCGGTATCCAGGCCGAAGGCGAGCCAGGTCGCGGCGATTTCCAGGCGCGAGCGCTGGATGCGCTGCGGGTCATCGCACTTGATCAGGGCGTGGTAGTCGGCGAGGAAGTAGAACGAGTCGGCATCGCTCTGGCGGCTGGCGACGATCGCCGGGCGGATCGCGCCGGCGTAGTTGCCCAGGTGGGGAGTCCCGGTGGTGGTGATACCGGTCAGGATGCGGGTGGTCATGGCTGTCGTCTCGGCTCAAGCGGGGCAAGCGACGGCAAGGCCGCGGAGCCTCGCCATCATCGGGAGCGGTGGATCACAGGCGCGGCAGCACCAGATCCTTCAATTCCACCAGCTTGCCGTGAAAAAAGTGCCCGCATTCTGCCACTTTCAGCAGCTCATGGGGCCGCTCGAGCGCCACGCTGAAGGCGTACACCGACTCGGGCGGGACCACTTCGTCGCTCTCGGGCTGGATGATCGTCAGCGCGCCGCCCTGCGGCATCGGCTTGCCCGCCAGCCTGGAGACCGCCGGCGCGACCATGAACAGGCGCTCGGCCCTCCGGCCCTGCTGCTCGAGGCGGGCGGCCAGGCTGGCCGCGACGAAGCCTCCGAAGGAAAAGCCGAACAGCGTGACCGGCAGCCCCGGATGCTGGCCCTGCAGCCAGCGCAACGCGGCTTCGGCATCGTCGACTTCGCCGTTGCCCATGTCGTGCTCGCCGGCACTGGCGCCGACGCCACGGTAGTTGAAGCGCAGGGTCGCGAAGCCGGCGTCGCGGGCGGTGCGCTGCAGGGTGGAAACCACCTTGTTCAGCATGGTGCCGCCCTGGACCGGGTTGGGATGGCAGACGAGCGCTACGCGGGTGGGCGCCGCCTGATCGAAATAAAGGCCTTCCAGCGCGCCGCAGGGGCCTTCGAGGGAGACAGGATTTTCACGTATCAACAAAGGGGGAACTCCGTGACCTCGGGTCGAGTCGACTCGTCTTGCTCAGACGCTAGCCGATGTCCACCGCGTCGCATCGCGGTATACAGGGCAGGTACGAGACGTTAACGTAAGCTCAGCCGTTTACCTAGAGGGAAGGACTCGTGGAACAAAGCCTCACGATCTGGTTACTGCCGCTTGTCGGTGTCGCCATCGGCATCGCCATCGGATACCTGGTGGCCCGCAACAGCTCGCCCAACCGCACTCAGCGCCAGGTCGACGACCTGCAGGAGCGCTTCGACACCTATCAGAGCGAAGTGGTGACCCACTTCAACACGACGGCCAGCCTGCTGCGTAAGCTCACCAACAGCTACCAGGACATCCAGGACCATCTTTCCGAAGGTGCCGACCGCCTGGCCCTCGACGAGCCGACCCGCCAACGCCTGCTGGCGGCCTTGCACGCCGACGAGAACAACCACGCCTCCAGCCGTGAACGGCTGACCTCGCCCACCTTCACCGAACCGCCGAAGGACTATGCGCCCAAGGGCGAAGGCGCCCCGGGCACCCTGCACGAGAACTTCGGCCTGAAGAGCAAGCACTGATCAGGCACGCCCCCGTGGCGGCATCCCTGCCGCCACTCGCGTCCTACTGGCGCAAGCGCATCGACAGGTCCACCGCCTGCACATGCTTGGTCAGCCCGCCGATCGAGATGTAATCGACCCCGGTCTCGGCAATCGCCCTCAAGGTGCTTTCGTCGACGCCGCCGGAAGCCTCCAGCTTCGCCCTTCCCGCCGTCAGCCGCACCGCGGTGCGCATGTCGTCCAGGCTGAGCTCATCGAGCATGACGATGTCGGCAGCCGCCTCGAGCGCCTGCTCCAGCTCATCCAGACTCTCGACCTCGATTTCCACAGGCTTGCCCGGCGCGATACGCCGCGCCGCGTCCACCGCCGCCGCGATCCCGCCGCTGGCCGCGATGTGGTTCTCCTTGATCAGGAAGGCGTCGTACAAACCGATCCGGTGGTTATGGCAGCCGCCACAGGTGACCGCGTACTTCTGCGCGAGCCGCAAGCCGGGCAACGTCTTGCGGGTATCGAGCAAACGCACCCCGGTCCCCTCCACCAGGTCGGCGTAATGACGTGCGCGGGTCGCCACGCCGGAGAGGGTCTGCAGGAAGTTGAGCGCGGTGCGTTCGCCGCTCAGCAGTGCCCGGGCCGGTCCTTCCAGGTGGAACAGCGGCTGGTCCGGACGCACCCGGTCGCCATCGAGCACCTGCCAGTGAACTGCGACCCGCGGATCGAGCTGGCGAAACACCGCGTCGACCCAGGCGCCGCCGGCGATCACGGCGTTCTCCCGGGTGATCACGGTCGCATGGGCAAGGCGTTCGGCGGGGATCAGCTGCGCGGTGATATCGCCCGTTCCGAGGTCTTCGCTGAGCGCGCGGCGGACATTGATCTCGATTTCGGTGGAGAGATCGGCAAGCGTCAAATTGGGCATGGCATACTCCGTTGCAGGTTGCCGGATTATAAAGACAGGCTGGCGTTAGCGCAGCGCAGTTGGCAAGTGAGACGCGTTCTGCTAGACAGGAGCGACGCCGTGATCTTTTTTGAATGCCCTCCCAAAAACCGGGAGTATCTGTGACCTGGATCATGTCCAAACAAAATCCGGGCTTGGCTTGGCTGTGCCAGCCCTATAATTAATCCCAGGACGGGTTCCAGCCGCGGGAATACGCATAACCCCAGTTCACGTTGCAATCCCATGGCCGGTGATTGCGGGAGAGTTTCGATGCGAACCGATGCGAAAGTGGTGCACCTCAACAAGGGGACCCCTGAGCAAAAGCCAACTTCGCCGGTAGGAAGACTGCCCGTGGCGCTTATCAACGTGCGCGACAAGGCTGCACAGCAGCTCAAGCAGGCATTGCAGACACTGTTCGACAATGCGGACGACACCCTGTTCGAGATGGCCGATCGCGCCACCAGCAACGTCGAGCAGAACGCCTTCTTCGAAGCCATGCGCGACCTGCGCATGAAGCGCCGTAACATCGAACGCGGCTTCCTGCAGAGCATCTTCGAATCCTTCTCCACCCTCAACCAGTACGAGATCGGCCAGCCAGCGCTTCAGGAAACCTCCTTCGACAGCCTGGCCCTGGTCCAGAACGACGAACTGGAAGAAACCGTCGCCATCGACACGATGGTGACCAAGGTGGTCAACCGCGACGCCATGGCGCTCAGCCATCTGACCACCCGACTCAACGCCCTGATCAGCAAGAAACTCGACGACAAAAGCAATCCGCTCGGTCCGCAGGCCCTTTGCGAAAACTTCCTGCGGGCCTGCCAGGGACTTGGCGTCGACATCAAGGTCAAGCTGATCATCCTCAAGCTGTTCGAGAAGTACGTGCTGAGCAACCTCGACCAGCTCTATGCCGAGGCGAACCAGACCCTGGTCGCCGCCGGCGTGCTCCCGGAACTGCAGTCCACCCCGCCCCGCCGCCAGGCACAGCCCCGCGCGACCACCAGCTATGGCTCGGCCGGCGCTTCGGGTTCGGACCAGGCCGGCTTCGTGGACGACGGCATGCAGGAGGTCTTCGGCGCACTGCAAAGCCTGCTCTCGGAAGTTCGCGGAACGGCGCTGCCGGCACGCAACCACCCGAGCGACGCGGTCCCGATCTCCAGCCACGACCTGCTGCGCCTGCTGTCCCACATGCAGAGCCGCACGCCCCAGTCGATTCAGGATTTCGACCTCCAGGACCAGCTCGAGCAACTGCTGCGCCGCGCCAGCGCCAAGAGCGGCAAGTCGCGCGTCGTCGGCGAAGTCGACGAGGATGTCATCAACTTGGTGTCGATGCTGTTCGAGTTCATCCTCGACGACCGCACCCTGCCCGACTCGCTCAAGGCGCTGATCGGCCGCTTGCAGATTCCCGTGCTGAAAGTCGCGGTGCTGGACAAGACGTTCTTCAGCCGCGGCAGCCACCCCGCCCGCCGCCTGCTCAACGAGATCGCTTCCGCCGCCATGGGCTGGGGCGACCAGGATGAAGCCCAGCGCGACAGCCTGTACCAGAAGATCGAGCAGGTGGTGGTTCGCCTGCTCAACGACTTCGTCGACGACCCGGCGATCTTCTCCGAACTGCTCGCCGACTTCCTCTCCTTCACCGGCGATGAACGTCGCCGCAGCGAGCTGCTCGAGCAGCGCACCCGCGACGCCGAAGAAGGCCGCGCCCGCGCCGAGATGGCCCGCCAGGAAGTGGAACAGGCGCTCAATGCGCGCATGCTCGGCAAGACGCTCCCTGAAGTGGTGGTCCGCCTGCTGCAGGAAGCCTGGAGCAAGGTGCTGCTGCTGACCTGCCTGAAGCACGGCACCCTCTCGGACGAATGGGACGCCGCGGTCGCGACCATGGACGACCTGATCTGGAGCGTCAGCCCCCACGAGTCGGACGAAGAACGGGCACGCCTGCTGGAACTGGTACCGAACCTTCTCAAGGCGCTGCGCGACGGCCTCTCCAGCGCGGCGTTCGACCCCTTCTCCACCAGCGACTTCTTCAACCAGCTCGAAGCGCTGCACGTCCAGGCGCTACAGCCTCCGAAGCAACCGACCCCACCGGCCGCGCCGGAATCGCGCGGCGACAACGTCTTCGACCTGCTGGAGCTGCCACCAGACGAACCCGAGCTGATCGGACCGCCCGCACCGGCAATGATCGAGGTGATCGAAGAGATCGTCCTCGTCGCCCCCGGCGAAAGCCGCGACCAGGAAGCCGAGATCAGCCTCCCCGATGACGACGAGGCGCTGCTCAAGGTCGACAATCTGCGCGTCGGCAGCTGGGTCGAATTCCAGGAAGACGAAGAGCACAAGCTGCGCTGCAAGCTCGCCGCGATCATCAAGCCCACCGGCAAGTACATCTTCGTCAACCGCACCGGCATGAAGGTGCTGGAAAAGACCCGCACGGGCCTGGCGATCGAGTTCAGACGCGGCGCCATCCGCCTGCTCGACGACGCACTGCTGTTCGATCGCGCCCTGGAATCGGTCATCGGCAATCTGCGCCGCCTGAAGAACGCCTGAGCCCCCCCCTCAGGCAACCTCGTCTCTCCCGCCAAGCCAAGCTTTGTCCTTGGCTTTTGGCCATGCACCGCTAGAATGGCTTCATTCCCCGAGAGGTGCGTATGCCAAGCCGCCTGACTCCCGAAGACCAGCAGCGCGTCGACGATTACCTGCGAGCACCACAGCACCAGGTCGAGCGCAAACCCTTCCGCCCCTGGATCCTGTTACTGGTCGTGATCGGCGTCACCCTTGGTCTCGGTTTATTGAGCCGCCTCCTCAGTCGCCTGGTGCTGTGAGTCCGCCGCAGGCCGATCCGACAGAATTTCCTTCACGCTTATGAGTAACCCACATGTCACATCGCATCGTGATCATCGGCGGCGGCGCCGGCGGGCTGGAGCTTGCGTCCCGCCTCGGCAGAACCCTCGGTAAACGGGGCAAGGCCAAGATCACCCTGGTCGACGCGAACCTCACGCACATCTGGAAACCGCTGCTGCACGAAGTCGCCGCCGGCTCGCTGAACTCGTCTACGGACGAACTCAACTACGTTGCCCAGGCGAAATGGAACCACTTCGAGTTCCAGCTCGGCCGCATGTGCGGACTGGACCGCGCGACCAAGTGCGTCAAGCTGCAGGCAACGCTCGACGAACAGGGCAACGAACTGATCCCGCCACGCACGATCGGTTACGACACCCTCGTCCTGGCCGTAGGCAGCACCACGAACGACTTTGGCACCCCCGGTGCAGCGCAGCATTGCATCTTCCTCGACACCCGCCTGCAGGCCGAGCGCTTCCACCATCAGCTGCTCAGCCACTACATGCGCGCCCACGCCGAGGAAGGCCCTCCCGCTGCCATCAGCGTAGCGATCGTCGGCGCCGGCGCCACTGGCGTGGAGCTCGCCGCAGAGCTGCTCAACGCCGCGCGCGAGCTGGCGTCCTACGGACTTGACCGCATCAAGCCCGAAGACGTCCACGTGACCCTGATCGAGGCCGGGCCGCGCGTGCTGCCCGCCCTGCCGGAACGGATCAGCCAGCCGGTCCACCAGACCCTGATCAAGCTCGGCGTGAAGGTACTCACCAACGCCGCCGTCAGCGACGTCACGGCGGAAGGCCTGCACACCAAGCAGGGCGAGTTCGTCCCCGCCACGCTCAAGGTGTGGGCAGCCGGCATCCGCGCACCGAGCTTTCTCAAGGACCTGGACGGACTGGAGAGCAACCGGATCAATCAGTTGGTGGTTCGCCCGACGCTTCAGACCACAGTTGACGATGACATCTATGCCCTCGGCGATTGCGCGGCCTGCCCGCAGCCTGGCACCGAAGGCCGCAACGTGCCGCCCCGCGCCCAGGCCGCGCACCAGCAGGCGTCGCTGCTGGCCAAGTCGATCAGGCTGCGGCTCGAAGGCAAGCCGCTTCCGGAATACCGCTATCGCGACTATGGCTCGCTGATTTCGCTGTCGAGCTTCTCGGCCGTCGGCAACCTGATGGGCAATCTCACCGGCAACGTCATGCTCGAGGGCTGGCTGGCGCGCATGTTCTACATCTCGCTGTATCGCATGCACCAGTTCACGCTCTACGGCGTGACGCGCACGCTGCTGCTGATGTTCGCGGACCGCATCAGCAAAGGCACCGAGCCACGCCTGAAGCTCCACTGAACACCAAAGGGCCGGCATGACCGCCGGCCCTTGCGGAGCGAAAAGACGAACGCAGAAAAACCCACCGCAGCGACCTGCCGTGAGACTTTAATCGAGAGAGGAGAGAATCGAACGACGCGGGGAGGAAATGGTGGGTCGTGTAGGATTCGAACCTACGACCAATTGGTTAAAAGCCAACTGCTCTACCAACTGAGCTAACGACCCATAAAGATGGTCGGGGTAGGGGGATTCGAACTCCCGACATCCTGCTCCCAAAGCAGGCGCGCTACCGGACTGCGCTATACCCCGATTTGAAGTTGGCTCCGCGACCTGGACTCGAACCAGGGACCCAATGATTAACAGTCATTTGCTCTACCGACTGAGCTATCGCGGAACGTAGCACTTCAAGCTCTTCAGCAGGATTCCCGCTTCAGAGGCGCGCCATTTTACGGTTCCCGCCGAAGCTGTCAAGCCTAAAAATTCGCGGTTCGACAATACTTTGCAGCGCTGCTATCGAATTGATATATCTGTGCGCCGGACGTCATATCATCCGTGACGCAGCAGGAAGCGCAGGCCGCAAGCTCCAGGAACTGCCTAATGAGCACCAAGGACATCCCACCTTTCCCCGCCGTTTCGACGCTCGCCAGCCGCGGCATCCAACCCCGCTTCGGTGAGCTGGGGCAAAGCCTGCGGCGCCTGGCCATGAACAGGCTCGCCGAGCACCTGGGCAGCGTCTTCGCGCAGGCGGACGACACGCTGTTCGAATGCGCCCAGGGCGCCGAGAACAACCAGGTCCAGGGAATGTTCTTCGACAGCATGCAGGACATTCGCAAGCAGCGACCGTTGATCGAGCGCTCCTATCACCAGTTCGTCGGCAGTCGCTTCGATGCCTTTCTGGGCGGCATCGCCACGACTGATGACGCGGCAACGCCAAGCGCCGAAGAGCTGTCGCTGGTGGGCAACGAAGACTACGAGGAAACGCTGCAGATCAACGCCATGAGCAGGCGTGTCCAGGAGCGCTGCGCACCCTCGCTCAACGGCCTGGATCAGCGCCTGGCGTGGCTGGTCGAACGACCGGAACTGCACGAGGACGCCAACCCCTTCGCACCGGCGGTCATCGCGCAGGGCTTTCGCGAGGCCATGGCTTCTTCGCCCTTCCCCCTGCGCATCAAGACCATCCTCTATACGCTGTTCGAACAGCATGTGATGTTCGGCCTCGACAGCCTCTACGATGCGCTGAACCAGCGCCTCATCGAGGATGGCGTCCTGCCGGAGCTGAAGTACGCGCCACCACGCGGTACCCCGCCGGCCCGCCCCGCTACGCAGGCAAAAACCGACCCGGCGCAAACATCCTTGCAGCCGACCGATCTCGATGGCGCGCCGCCCCAGGACCCGGCTGCGCTGTTGCGCGGACTGACCGCCCTGCTCGGCGAGCAGCGGCGCCTGAGCGCCCCGACCACGAATGACGATCAGGACGAGGCGCCCCAGCCCGGCAAACGCAGTTTCAGCGCCGACGAGCTGATCGACGCGCTCAATCGCCTGCAGGCCGAAATGGCCGAGGAGCTTGGCCAGCGGATCGCCCAGCCGCAGGGCATCGACGCCTTTCGCGACGGCCTGCACCAGCGGCTCGATGCCTGCAGCGCCCAGCCGGGCATGCGAAAGCTCACTGAAGAGCAACTGGACACCATCGACCTGGTCGGCATGCTCTTCGAGTTCATCCGCGACGACGAGAACCTGCCGGATAGCTGCAAGACCGTCCTGTCCCACCTGCACACCCCCTACCTGAAGGTGGCCTTGCAGGACGAGGCGCTGTTCACCGATCACCACCACCCCGCGCGGCGACTGCTCAACGCCATGGCCCAGGCCGGCGCACTCTATGGCGGCGACGGCGACAGCGACGACCAGGCCTTGCTGAACAAGCAGCAGTGGGTCGTCGAGCAGGTCGCGCGGCATTACCGTACCGACCTGCAACTGTTCGACCGCCTGCTGGACGACTTCAACGAGTTCATCGCCGCCTTGCGTAACAAGGTGGAACTGCGCGAGCGCCGCGCCGTCGAGGCGATCAAGGGACGGGATCGCCTCCTGGCCGCCCGCCAGCAGGCCGTCGAGGCGACCGCCCGGGCGCTCGACGGCAAGACGGTACCCTTGGCCATCAGCACCTTCCTGCAGCAGACCTGGACCGACGTGCTGGTTTTCGTCAGCCTGCGCCATGGCGACCAGAGCCCTCAGTGGCAGCGCGCCTGCGAAGTCGCGCAGGAGCTGGCCTGGAGCGGAACGCCACTGGACGAGGAAGGCGTCGAACGCCTGCAGAACCTTCGCCTGGCGATGCTCGACGACCTGCGGCAAGGCCTCGAATTGCTGGGCGGCCACCACGAAGCCGGCATTCGCCGCCTACTGCAGGATCTGGTTGCCTGCCAGCACGCCGTCCAGGGCAAGCAGCCGCAGATCGCCGCCACGCTCACCCCCGCACTGCCGGAAAGCCCACTGGGCACCCTGCTGGATGCGGACGCCACAGCGCCGGACGACACCATCGATGCCGACCTGCCCCGGCCGCTGGCCAAACGCGTGAAGGACCTGGAGCGGCTCGAGTTCGGCACCTGGTTCGAATTCCTCGGGCAGGGACAGCCGCTCCTGCTCAAGCTTTCCTGGTTCAGCCCGACGACGCGCAACTACATGTTCGTCGATCACAGCGGCCAGCGCGTCGCCGTCAAGCCCATCGTCGAGCTGGCCAGGGAAATGGAGCGCGGCGACGCCCGCATCGTGATGCCCGAGCGCGGCGCGCCCCTGATGGATCGCGCCATGAGCGCCATTTTCAGGTTCCTGCAGCGCCTGACGGGGCGCGGCATGAAGCATCGTCAGGAGAAGGAGCGATGAGCGACGAACGCCGGCAGCAGCAACGCCTGCCAATTCCCGTTACGCTCGAAGTGTTCGACGCCTCGAGCGGGGAGCGCCTGGGTCGTGTGGTGGATCTGTCCCTGGGCGGGTTCATGCTGCTCAGCGAACAGCCGCAGACCGAAGGAGCCCACCGGTGCAGGATTACCCGCATCCCGCCGTCGGTCGGCCTGGAAGAGTTGACCCTGGGTACCGAATGCCTGTGGAGCCGCGCCGGCGCGGACGATCGGCACCACTGGTCGGGCTTTCATTTCGATGACCTCGACGAAGCGCAGCACCTGCATCTGCAGGCGCTGCTGGAGTGCTTCAGCCATACACCGTGAACCCCGCCTGAACGCGCCGGGACGCCGGCGGAGCGACCTCAGGCGAACACGATCTGGTCGTCCTTCACCTCGCCCTTGACCAAGGCGCCGGGCCCGAACGTGCCGGCCAGGATCTGCTGGGCCAGCGGGTTCTCGATCCAGCGCTGGATGGCGCGCTTGAGCGGCCGTGCGCCGTAGACCGGGTCGTAGCCGACCGCGATCAGCTTGTCCATCGCCTCCTGGGTCAACTCCAGGTTCAGTTCGCGCTCGGCCAGACGCTGGCGCAGCCGTCCCAGCTGAATCTCGGCGATACCGGCGATCTGGTCGTGCCCCAGCGGATCGAACACCACCACTTCGTCGATACGGTTGATGAACTCCGGTCGGAAGTGATGGGACACCGCGTCCATCACCGCGGCCCGCTGGGCCTCCGGATCACCGACCAGCTCCTGGATCTGCGCCGAACCGAGGTTGGAGGTCATCACCACCACGGTGTTGCGAAAGTCCACGGTGCGCCCGTGGCTGTCGGTCAGCCGGCCGTCCTCGAGCACCTGCAGAAGGATGTTGAACACATCCGGGTGAGCCTTCTCGACCTCATCGAGCAGGACCACCGAATACGGCTTGCGGCGCACCGCCTCGGTCAGGTAGCCGCCCTCCTCGTAGCCGACGTAGCCCGGTGGCGCACCGATCAGGCGCGCGACCGAATGCTTCTCCATGAACTCGGACATGTCGATGCGGATCATCGCCTCCTCGGTATCGAAGAGAAACTCGGCCAGCGCCTTGCACAGCTCGGTCTTGCCCACCCCGGTCGGACCGAGGAAGAGGAACGAGCCGCTCGGGCGGTTCGGGTCGGCCAGGCCCGCGCGCGAACGGCGCACCGCATTGGCCACCGCGACCACCGCCTCGTGCTGGCCGATCACCCGCTGGTGCAGCATGTCTTCCATGCGCAGCAGCTTCTCGCGCTCGCCTTCGAGCATCTTCGACACCGGGATGCCGGTCCACTTGGAGACCACCTCGGCGATTTCCTCATCGGTCACCTTGTTGCGCAGCAGCTGGTTCTCCGCCTTGCCGTGCTGGTCGACCATCTGCAGGCTGCGCTCCAGGTCCGGGATGATGCCGTACTGCAGCTCGGCCATGCGTGCCAGATCGCCCTTGCGCCGTGCCGCCTCCAGGTCGGCCTTGGCCTGCTCGATCTTCTGCTGGATCTGCGCCGAACCCTGCACCTCGGCCTTTTCCGACTTCCAGATTTCGTCGAGGTCGGCGTATTCCTTCTCCAGCTTGGCGATGTCGTCTTCCAGCTTGGCCAGGCGCTTCTTGGTCGCCTCGTCGTCTTCCTTCTTCAGCGCCTCGCGCTCGATCTTCAGCTGGATCAGGCGACGATCGAGGCGGTCCAGCTCCTCGGGCTTGGAGTCGATCTCCATGCGGATGCGGCTGGCCGCCTCGTCGATCAGGTCGATGGCCTTGTCCGGCAACTGGCGATCGGTGATGTAGCGGTGCGACAGCTTGGCCGCGGCGATGATCGCGCCATCGCTGATGGTGACCCCGTGGTGCACCTCGTAGCGCTCCTTGAGCCCGCGCAGGATGGCGATGGTGTCCTCCTCGCTCGGCTCGTCCACCAGCACCTTCTGGAAGCGGCGCTCCAGCGCGGCGTCCTTCTCGATGTACTGGCGGTACTCGTCCAGCGTGGTGGCGCCGACGCAGTGCAGCTCGCCGCGCGCCAGCGCCGGCTTGAGCATGTTGCCAGCATCCATGGCGCCCTCGGCCTTGCCGGCGCCGACCATGGTGTGCAGCTCGTCGATGAACAGGATCACCCGGCCTTCCTGCTTGGACAGCTCGTTGAGCACCGCCTTGAGGCGCTCCTCGAACTCGCCGCGGAACTTCGCCCCGGCGATCAGCGCGCCCATGTCCAGGGCCAGCAGGCGCTTGTCTTTCAGACCGTCCGGCACCTCGCCGTTGATGATCCGCTGGGCCAGGCCCTCGACGATGGCGGTCTTGCCCACGCCCGGCTCGCCGATCAGCACCGGGTTGTTCTTGGTGCGCCGCTGCAGGACCTGGATGGTGCGACGGATCTCGTCATCGCGACCGATCACCGGGTCGAGCTTGCCTTCCTCGGCGCGCTTGGTCATGTCCACGGTGTACTTGTCCAGCGCTTGGCGCGACTCCTCGGCGTTGGGGTCGTTGACCGCCTCGCCACCGCGCAGGTTGGCAACGGCGTTTTCCAGCGCCTTCTTCGAGACCCCCTGCCCCAGCAGCACCTTGCCCAGGCGGGTGTTCTCGTCCATGGCGGCGAGCAGCACCAGCTCGCTGGAGATGAACTGGTCGCCCTTCTGCTGGGCCAGGCGATCGGCCTGGTTGAGCAGGCGCGCCAGGTCCTGCGACAGGTTGACGTCGCCGGTCGGGTTCTGGATTTTCGGTAGCTGGTCGAGCTCCTTGGTCAGCGCCTTGCGCAGCCCATTGATGTCGAAGCCGACCTGCATCAGCAGCGGCTTGATGGAGCCGCCCTGCTGCTCGAGCAGCGCCTGCATCAGGTGCAGGGGCTCGATGGCAGGATGGTCGAGACCGACGGCCAGGGATTGGGCGTCGGACAGAGCAAGCTGCAGCTTGCTGGTCAAACGGTCGATACGCATGGATTAACCCTCAAGTAAGGCAGGCCGGCGCACTGAACCGCACCTCGAACAAAACCTGCGCGAATGCAGCTTAGATAAGGGTCATTGTGGGAGATTCAAGCCGACCCGGACTGATTCAGGTCAGTCGGGAGCCGTGTCGTGGTCAGCGTCCGTCGGAGGGATCGATCCAGACCAGGCTGGCCAGCCGGCCGGTGCGCGGCGCCCGGCGATAGGAATAGAAGCGCGCTTCGCTGAAGGTGCAGAGCCCGCCGCCGTAGACCGCCGCGACACCGCGCGCCGCCAGGCGAATGCGTGCCAGGGCATAGAGGTCGCCCAGCAAGCGCCCGGCATTGGCGCCTGGCACGAAGGCATCCGCCGCTTCGGGATGCTGGGCGACGAAGGCTTCGCGTACCTCGGGCCCCACCTCGAACGCGGCGGGGCCGATGGCCGGCCCCAGCCACACGAGCAACTGATCGGCCGGCACCGCCAGCGCGTCCATCGTCGCCTCCAGGATACCGCCGGCGAGCCCGCGCCAGCCGGCGTGCGCCGCCGCTACACGGGTACCGTCCCGGTCGCAGAACAGCACCGGCAGGCAATCGGCGGTCAGCACCGCGCAGGCGATACCGTCTCGGGCGGTCCAGCAGGCGTCCGCTTCGAGCACCCGCTCAGGGTCGGCCTCGACGGCGATGGACGAGTGGACCTGGCTCATCCAGGCTGGACGGCACCCCAGGGCATCGGCCAGCACTTGCCGGTTACGAGCCACTGCGAGGGGGTCGTCGCCCACGTGGTCGCCCAGGTTGAAGGTGTCGAAAGGCGCCTGACTGACGCCTCCGAGCCGGGTGGTCACGCAGGCTTTTATCCGTGCGGGGGCAGGCCAGTCCGGGACGATCCAGTCCTGCGACCAGGCGCTCACCCGACGAACGCCTCGCGGTCCTGCTGCAACAGGGTCAGCAGCCAGACGAAGTCGTCGGGCAGGGGCGACTCCCATTTCATCCGCTTTCCGGTCGCCGGATGGTCCAGCTCGAGGAAGCGCGCATGCAGCGCCTGACGAGGGAAGTCGCGCAGCGATTGCACGAGGGTCTGGCTCGCCGCCGGCGGGATGCGGAAACGCCCGCCATAGACCGGGTCGCCCACCAGCGGAAAGCCGACATGGGCCATGTGCACGCGAATCTGGTGGGTGCGGCCGGTCTCCAGCTTGACCCGCACATGGGTGTGGGAGCGGAAGCGCTCGAGCACCCGGTAATGGCTGATCGCCGGCTTGCCGCCATCGACCACCGCCATGCGCTGGCGCTGCTGGCCATGGCGCCCGATCGGCGCATCGATGGTGGCGCCGGCGGTCACCACGCCGATCACGATGGCCTCGTAGATACGGCTGACGCTGCGCTGCTGCAGCTGCTCGACCAGGCGCGTCTGTGCCTGCAGCGTCTTGGCCACCACCATCAGGCCGGTGGTGTCCTTGTCCAGGCGGTGGACGATGCCGGCACGCGGCACGTTCACCAGGTCAGGCACGTGGTGCAGCAGGGCGTTGAGCAGCGTGCCGTCCGCATGGCCGGCCGCCGGATGCACCACCAGCCCGGCGGGCTTGTTCAGCACCAGGATGTGCTCGTCCTCGAAGACGATGTCGAGCTCGATGTCCTGGGCGACCCACTCCCCCTGCGCCTGCTGTTCGGCGCTGAGTTCGAGCACCGAACCGGCGTGCACCGTGTCGCGCGGGCGCAGCGACGCACCGTCGACCGTCAGCTGCCCGTCCTTGATCCAGGCAGCCAGGCGCGAGCGCGAATGATCGGAAAACAGCTGCGCCGCGACCTGATCGAAGCGCTGTCCGCCCAGTTCGAAAGGCACTTCTGCGCGCAGATGGATGGTCTGGTTCGGGATAGTGGGCATAGAGGACTGCGGCGAGGGCGCCGCCTTTGGTTCGGCTGCGCGCTTTATGTTTAAATACGGCATCTTTGTCCCGGCACTCCGGGGCGCCCATCATAACAGGACGGCTGCGCACGAGACAGCCAGCCGTCACAGGGACGCAAGCCGCCATGCCAGTGAAACACCTGCTGCTTATCGCCATCCTCGCCCTCACCGCCGCCTGCTCCTCCAACGAACCCATCAGCGAGAACCTGAGCGAAGCGGAACTGTATCAGCGCGCCCAAACCGACCTGGACAACCGCAACTACACCAGCGCCATCAACAACCTCAAGGCATTGGAATCGCGCTATCCGTTCGGCCGTTTCGCCGAGCAGGCGCAGCTGGAACTGATCTACGCCAACTACCGCAACCAGGAGCCCGCCGCGGCCCGCTCCGCCGCCGAGCGCTTCATCCGCCTGCACCCGCAGCACCCGAACGTCGATTACGCCTACTACCTCAAGGGCCTGGCCTCCTTCGACCAGGACCGCGGCCTGCTGGCGCGCTTCCTGCCGCTGGACATGACCAAGCGCGACCCGGGCGCGGCGCGCGACTCGTTCAACGAATTCGCCCAACTGACCGCTCGCTACCCCAACAGCCGCTACGCGCCGGACGCCAAGGCGCGGATGATCTACCTGCGCAACCTGCTGGCCGCCAACGAGATCCACGTCGCCCACTACTACCTCAAGCGCCAGGCCTATGTCGCCGCCGCCAACCGCGGGCGCTACGTGGTGGAAAACTTCCAGGAAACGCCGTCGGTCGGCGATGGCCTGGCGGTGATGACCGAAGCCTACCAGCGCATGGGCCTCGAGGAGCCGGCCGCGAGCAGCCTCGCCGCCCTGAAACTGAACTACCCGGACCACCCCAGCCTGCGTGACGGGCAGTTCGTACCGCGCGAGCGCGAAGAGGACTCCCGCTCCTGGCTGGCCAAGGCTACCCTCGGCCTGATCGATGGCGACGTACCGCGCCCGCAGAGCAGCACCCGCGCCAGCCAGGACGTGATCCGCCAGTACGAGAACGCCCAGCAGGACCTGCCGCGCGACCTGCTGCCAGAGCTCGAGGAAGCCGCCCAGCAGGAAGAAGGCCCGCGCCGCTCCTGGTGGAGCCGCCTCACCTTCGGCCTGTTCGACTGAACCTGCTGCGGCACCCGCACGGGTCGATTTAGCACACCAGAGCCCGGCACCCTGCCGGGCTCTGGCCGATACCCAACCCGGCTTCTGGAAACGCGCCATGGGTCTGTTTCGTCTGTTGATACTGATCGCGCTGATCGCGGCGGCCGTCTGGCTGTGGCGACGGCTCACGCACAAGAAGCCGCCACTGAAGACCCATGCCGAGCCCGGCGCCGCGCCGATGGTGCGCTGCGCCCATTGCGGCGTGCACGTTCCCCGTCAGCAGGCGCTACTGGCGCACGACCAGTGGTTCTGCAGCCGAGCCCACCTGGAGCAGGGCGAGAAAGACGGTGGCCGATAAGCCCCTGACGCTCGGCGGCATCCAGGGCCGGCGCATCCTTCGCCTCTACCATCTCTATCGCCTCACCATCGGTCTGGCGCTGGTGCTGCTGGTCAGCAGCGACCTGCACAGCAATCTGCTGGAGATGGCCAACCCGACGCTGTTTCGCCAAGGGGCCTGGTTCTACCTGGCGCTGAACATGCTCGCCGCGGTCATGATCCAGAACCCTCGCCGCGGCGGCTATGTCTTCGTGCTCGCACTGCTCGACGTCAGCCTGCTGTCGGCGCTGTTCTACTTCGCCGGCGGCACGCCGAGCGGCATCGGCAACCTGCTGATCATCGCCGTGGCGATTTCCAACATCCTGCTGCGCGGGCGGATCGGCCTGGTGGTCGCCGCGGTCGCCGCCATCGGCCTGATCTACCTGACCTTCTACCTCAGCCTGAGCGTGCCGGCGGCCAATGGCCAGTTCGTGCAGGCCGCCGCCCTCGGCACCCTGTGCTTCGCCGCGGCGTTGCTCGTCCAGGAGCTGACCAAGCGCCTGCAACTGAGCGAAACCCTGGCCCAGCAGCGCGCCGAGGACGTCGCCAACCTCGAGGCGCTCAATGCGCTGATCCTGCAGCGCATGCGTACCGGCATCGTGGTGGTGGACCGCCACAACCGCGTGCTGCTGGCCAACCAGGGGGCACTCAGCATGCTCGGCCAGGAGGCGCTGGCCGGCCAGCTCCTGGACCCGCTCTGCCCGGAACTGGTCAAGCGCCTGCAACAGTGGCACCACAACCCCACCCGACGTCCGGCAAGCCTGCAGAGCAACGACGGCGGCCCGACGCTGCAGCCGAGCTTCGCTTCCCTCCAGCACGGCGAACAGCACGACACCCTGATCTTCCTGGAAGACATCTCGCAGATCGCGCAGCAGGCCCAGCAACTCAAGCTCGCCTCGCTCGGGCGCCTCACCGCCGGCATCGCCCACGAGATCCGCAACCCGCTGGGCGCCATCAGCCATGCCGCCCAGCTGCTGCAGGAGTCCGAGGAGCTGGATGGTCCGGATCGTCGCCTGGCGCAGATCATCCAGGATCACTCCCGCCGGATGAACCTGGTCATCGAGAACGTCCTGCAGCTGTCGCGCAGGCGCCAGTCGGAACCCCAACTGCTGGACCTCAAGTACTGGCTGCACCGCTTCGCCGGCGAGTTCCGGGTCGGGTTGTCGGCCAACCAGTCACTGCACGTAGAAACCAGCGGCAGCTCCCTGCAGACACGCATGGACCCCAACCAGCTGATCCAGGTGCTGACCAACCTGGTGCAGAACGGCCTGCGTTTCAGCGGCAAGCGACACGCGCAGGCCCAGGTCTGGCTGCGCCTGTATCGCGACGCCGACAGCGACCTGCCGGTGGTGGAAATTCTGGACGATGGCCCCGGCGTCTCGGACGAGCAGCGCCAGCACATATTCGAGCCCTTCTTCACCACCGAAGCCAAGGGCACCGGCCTGGGCCTGTACATCTCCCGCGAGCTGTGCGAAAGCAACCAGGCACGGCTGGACTATCGGCCGCGCGAGGAAGGCGGCAGCTGCTTCCGCATCTTCTTCGCCCATCCGCGCAAGCTCAGCTGAACCGATTCGTCCCGTGGCGTGGCAACAGGTCACACAACGACCACGCCCCTGCGTACAGCCAGCCTGCTAAGGGTTAACATAAACGACGACACCCCAGACCACCCGCCAGGACTGCAGACCGATACATGACTGCCCGCCAGAAAGCGCTGATCATCGACGACGAGCCGGATATCCGGGAACTGCTGGAAATCACCCTCGGCCGCATGAAGCTCGACACGCGCAGCGCGCGCAACGTCAAGGAAGCGCGCGAATGCCTCGCCCGGGAACCTTACGACCTCTGCCTCACCGACATGCGCCTCCCCGACGGCACCGGGCTCGAGATCGTGCAGTACATCCAGCAGCAGCATCCGCAGATGCCCGTCGCGATGATCACCGCCTACGGCAGCCTGGACACCGCGATCAACGCACTCAAGGCCGGGGCCTTCGACTTTCTGACCAAGCCGGTCGACCTCAACCGCCTGCGCGAACTGGTCAGCACCGCCCTGCGGCTGCGCGAAGCCAGCACCGAGGAGGTGCCGGTCGACAGCCGCCTGCTCGGCGAATCGCCACCGATGAAGGCGCTGCGCAAACAGATCGGCAAACTGGCGCGCAGCCAGGCACCGGTCTACATCAGCGGTGAATCCGGCAGCGGCAAGGAGCTGGTGGCCCGGCTGATTCACGAGCAGGGCCCACGTCGCGACGGCGCCTTCGTACCGGTCAACTGCGGTGCCATTCCTTCGGAGCTGATGGAAAGCGAATTCTTCGGCCACAAGAAAGGCAGCTTCACCGGTGCCACCGAAGAGAAGCTCGGCCTGTTCCAGACGGCCAACGGCGGCACCCTCTTCCTCGACGAGGTGGCCGACCTGCCGCTGCCGATGCAGGTCAAACTGCTACGCGCGATCCAGGAAAAGGCCGTGCGGGCCGTCGGCGGCCAGCACGAACTGCTGGTCGACGTGCGCATCCTCTGCGCCACCCACAAGGACCTGGCCACCGAGGTGAGTGCCGGCCGCTTCCGCCAGGACCTCTACTACCGGCTCAACGTGATCGAGCTACGCGTGCCGCCGCTGCGCGAGCGCCGCGAGGATATCGCCCAGCTGGCAACCGTGATGCTCCAGCGCCTGGCCAAGGACTACGGTGAAAGCGCCGCCAAGCTGCATCCCGACGCCCTGGAAAAGCTGAAGAACTACCGCTTTCCCGGCAACGTGCGGGAACTGGAGAACATGCTCGAGCGCGCCTACACGCTCTGCGAAGACGACCAGATCAAACCGAGCGACCTGCGCCTGGCCGATGCGACCGGCGCGACGGAAAAGGGCGAAGCCAGCCTGGCGCAGATCGACAACCTGGAAGATCACCTGGAAGAGATCGAGCGCAAGCTGATCATGCAGGCACTGGAGGAAACGCGCTGGAATCGTACGGCCGCCGCCCAGCGCCTCGGCCTGAGCTTTCGCTCGATGCGCTACCGGCTGAAGAAGCTCGGCCTGGACTGACGGCTCCGGACATGAAAAAGGGGACGCGCCCGCAAGGGCCGTCCCCTTCTTTTTGACCGATCTCAGCCCTGGGCGAGCAGGTTGCGCAGGTCGATGATCGCGGCGTTGGCGCGGGAGATGTAGTTGGCCATCACCAGCGAGTGGTTGGCCAGCAATCCGTAGCCGCTGCCGTTGAGCACCATCGGGCTCCACAGCGGCTCCTGGGCGGCCTCGAGCTCCCGAATGATCTGCCGCACGCTGATCGTCGCGTTCTTCTTGGCCAGCACGTCGGCGAAGTCCACCTCGATCGCGCGCAGCAGGTGCGACAGCGCCCAGGCCTGGCCGCGCGCCTCGTAGAACACGTTGTCGATCTGCAGCCAGGGCGTGACCACGACCTCTTCCTTGACCTGCGGCGCGACGCCCGCCTCGGCCTGCTCGGGGTCGGCGTTGCTGTTCAGGCGCACCCGCCCGACACTCGCCGACAGTCTCTGGGACAGCGACCCCAGCCGCGTATTGACGTCACCCAGCCAGTTGTTGAGGTTGTCGGCGCGGGTGTAGAACAGCGCCTGCGGCTCAGGCGCGCTCAGCCGCCCGAGGTAGCGATCCAGCGCCCGGATGCCTTCGCGGTATTCGGATTCCGTCGCCGGCAGCATCCAGCTGCGGTTGTTGAAGTGGAACAGCGGCTCGCCCTTGGCCAGATCCGGGTCCTCGGTCGACTGGGACTGGGACCGGGCGAAATCCTTGCGCAGGGCCCGGGTCAGGTCGCGCACCTGCACCAGCACGCCGTACTCCCAGCTGGGCATGTTGTCGAGCCAGACACCGGGCGGCGCGATGTCGTTGGTCAGGTAGCCACCGGGCTTGTCCAGCAATGTACTGGCGACACGACGCAGGGTCGCCACCGTGGTGTAACCGTTCACCAGCGGACGCTGCGACGCCTCGGCCATTTCGCGGGCGTTCTGCTGCACCGAGAAAGCACCGGGCTCGCGACTCCAGTACCAGCCGAGGATCAGGACCACCAGCAGGTAAAGCCCCAGCAGCAACGCCAGGCCGCGCAGCAGTGGATTGTCGACCCATCGGCCGGTTCGCGTAGAGCCATCGGGCGTGCGACCGAAACGACCGCCGCGATTCTTCCAGTCCAGCATGAAATGTGTCCTTTCTCTCGAATTCATCGTTCGACCGCAAGGCCGTGACAGGGTTGCGAAGCACGTCCCGCACTATAACGCAGGCTGCGGCATGCTCCGCGTCACAACATCCAATGGCGCGGGTAAAAACCGCGACTGGCACGGCAGGCATCAGTGGTAGCATTAGGCCATGCTCTACCTTCGACAGCACTGAACAGCCTATCTGCCACGCCCGCTCCCGAGCCGGCCCCACCTGTTCATCCCTGTTCGACCACGGCGCTCCCAGGAAGCCAGCATGTCGGATCAAGAAATTCTCAAACAGCTTTTTGCCCAGCGCGTCATCCACCAGGCCCGCGAGGTGCTCGAAGTCTGGCAACGCCTGCAACGCAGCGAATGGAACGCCGGCTACCTCACCGCTCTGGGCGACGCCAACCTGCGGCTTCGCCGCTTCGCCGACCGCTTCAAGCAGGCCGAGCACAGTGAACTGGCCACCGCCATCGGCGAATGCCTGAGCGACGTGCAGGACAACCGTGGGCGACTGTCCAGCGCGACCATCTCCTCGCTGAGCCACCTGATGCACCGCCTGGCACGAACCGGCCTGCGCCAGAACGATCCCTTGGACAACACCTACCTGCCGCCGCTGCGCAAGCCGGTCTACCTTGCCCTGCAGGACCACGAGCGCGCCACGCGCCTGGTACGCCAGCTGGAGTTCTTCGGCATGTCGGCCCAGGCGTTCGACGACGTCACGGCCTTTCGCGCCGCGATGCGCGAGCGTCACCCGGCCGCCATCGTCATGGAGGTCGACTTCAGCGGTGCCGGTGAAGGCCTGCGCCTGGCCGAGCAGATTCAG
The DNA here is from genome assembly GCF_005876855.1 of Stutzerimonas nosocomialis. GTDB lineage: Bacteria > Pseudomonadota > Gammaproteobacteria > Pseudomonadales > Pseudomonadaceae > Stutzerimonas > Stutzerimonas nosocomialis. The sequence continues at coordinate 82,913 of NZ_QLAE01000015.1, forward strand.
CAAGGCGTCGAACAGCGCATCCCGCTGCTGTTCTTCAGCGAAGACGAAACCGACACCCCTACCCGACTGGCCGCGGTACGCGCCGGAGGGCTGGATTTCTTCACCGGCACCCTGGATGCCTCCAGCCTGCTGGAAAAGATCGAGGTGGTGACCAGCTCGGCGCACTACGAGCCCTTCCGCGTGCTGATCATCGACGACTCGCGGGCCCAGGCCACCCACACCGAACGCGTGCTCAACAATGCCGGGATCGTCACCCGCACGCTGATCGACCCGATCAATGCGCTGAACGCGCTGGCCGAGTTCCAGCCGGACCTGATCATCCTCGACATGTACATGCCCGACTGCATCGGCACCGAGCTGGCCAAGGTGATCCGCCAGCACGAGCGCTACGTCAGCGTGCCGATCATCTACCTGTCGGCCGAAGACGACCTCGACAAGCAGCTCGACGCGATGAGCGAAGGCGGCGACGACTTCCTCACCAAGCCGATCAAGCCCAGCCACCTGATCGCCACCGTCCGCACCCGCGCAGAACGCGCCCGCAACCTCAAGGCACGCATCGTGCGCGACAGCCTCACCGGCTTGTTCAACCACACCCATACGCTGCAGCTGCTCGAAGATGCCCGACTGCGTGCCCGGCGTGACAACCAGCCGCTGAGCTTCGCCATGCTCGACATCGACCACTTCAAGAAGGTCAACGACGAGTACGGCCACCCCATGGGCGACCGGGTCATCAAGAGCCTCGCCCTGTTCCTCAAGCAGCGCCTGCGCAAGACCGACCAGATCGGCCGCTACGGCGGCGAGGAGTTCGCGGTGGTGCTGCCCGATACCGATGCCGCCTCCGCCGCCAAGGTGCTCGACGACATCCGTCGGCGTTTCGCCGAGATCCGCTACCCGGCACAGCCCCAGGATCTGCTTTGCACCTTCAGCTGCGGCATCGTCGAACTGAGTGCCGATGCCGACGTGAAGACCCTCACCCAGTGTGCCGACGAAGCGCTCTACCGTGCCAAGCGAGGCGGCCGCAACCGCGTCGAGCGCTTCTGAGCCGCTAGTGCAGCGCCCTCCGACCAGAGGGCGCCCGCCGTCACCAGACTGACATCAAAACGCCATATCTTCGGAGCTCCCTGTCTTGCTGCGAGGCGAGCATGCGCCTGAAGTCGCTCACCACCCTGAACACCCTCCTGCTCGTCGGCGTCTGCGCCGCGCTTGCGGCCACCCTCTGGTGGTCGGAACGGGCCCTGGAGAAGCCCTACCTGCTGATGGCGCGCTACCTGGGCATCTCGCAACAGTTTCAGCATGACGTCGCGCAGCACATCCAGGGCTATCTGGCCAGCGGCGACGCCGTTCGCCACAGCGAAGCCTTGCAAGCGCTGCAGGCGCTCGAAGGCGAATTGCATCAGGCGATGCCCGCCTCGTTCCTGGATCAGGTTCTCCCCACGCTCGAAGACCTGCTTCAGTTCAGCGCCGGCGACCTGCTTGCGGCCGGAAAACTCGCGGGCGACCCGCAGGGCCTGCTGCTGCAGGCCGAGCGTGAAATGGCCGCGGCACTCGGCACGCTCCAGGGCTACGCCGCGAAGGCCCAGGCGTCGGTCGCGGCGGACTATCAGGGCGTCCTGTTCACCAGCGCTCAGCACCTGCTGCGCCTCGCCCACGCCCGGGGCCGCATGATGAACAGCGGTCGCGACGAACTGGCCGGCGACATCGACCAGATACTGCAGCTGCTCAGCGCCGATGCGCGGCGCCTCGACAGTCTGCCCGCCCTGGGTGTCAGCGAAGTGCAAAACTCGACGGCCGACAACTTTGCCGCGCTGCTGGGCCTGGAGCGCGACGTCGAGGCGGACAAGCCCACCGAGGACCCCGCGGCGTCGGTCAAACGCGACTTCGCAAGCCTGGTGAGCCGTTATCCCGCGGAACTGCAGCGCACCCTCGAATCGACCCGGCAGCGCACGACGCTGGCCGAGGCCAGCCTGCGCAAGCTGGCCGACCTGCAGAACGCCCTGGCGGCCCTGGAGCCAGCCGTGCGCCAGGAGCACGGCAGAATCCAGGGTGAAGTACGCCTGGTCCAGGCCATCATCATCGGCTTCATCCTGCTGATCGCGCTGGCCATCGACCGCCTGCAACGCCAGCTCACCCGCACCCTGGGAGGCCTGGCCCCAGCGCTCGGCGCCTGGGCGGCCGGCGACTTCAGCCGGCCGGCCGCGGTCCCCTCGCGCACACGGGAATTGCTCGACATCGAAACCTCGCTCAACCACCTGCGCACCTATCTGCTGCAGCTGGTCGGCACGCTGCGCCAGCATGCCGTCGAGGTGACCGACAGCAGCGGGCGTCTGGCACAGATGAGCAACGAGCTGCACCAGGGCGCCCAGCGCCAGGCCGGCGGCACTGCCCAGATCCGCGATTCCCTGGGCGAACTCGAAGCCACCATCCAGCAGGTCGCCGACGGGGCCAACCAGGCCGCAGGCGCGAGCCGGGACGCCAGCCGAGCCGTGGCCCAGGGCCAGCAGGTCATCGGCGAAAGCCTCGGTGAGCTTCGCGGCCTGGTCGAAGCGGTGCAGCGCAACGAGCAGGCGATCGAGCACCTGGCGAGCGAAACGTCCAGCATCGGCAATATCCTCGGCGTCATCCGTGCCATCGCCGAGCAGACCAACCTGCTGGCACTGAATGCGGCGATCGAGGCCGCTCGCGCAGGCAGCAACGGACGCGGCTTTGCGGTGGTGGCCGAAGAGGTGAGGTCGCTGGCGCAGCGCTCGAGCGCCGCCACCGAGGAGATTCAGAAGCGCATCGTCAGCCTTCAGCAGGCCGCGCAGCACTCGGTGGAGGGTATGCGTGCCCAGGCCGCCCAGGCCGAAGCCACGGCCAGGGGCGCCAAATCAGCCGATGGCGCCCTCGAACAGATCGTCGCGGCCATCGCCACCATCGGCTCTATGGCTGACCAGATTGCCCAGGCGACCGCTCAACAGAGCGAGACCGTCAGCGAAATCCGCAGCAACAGCGAGGGCATCCACCAGCTGGGTGACGCCAATCTGGAACACATCCGCCGGGGCCGGGACCAGAGCGAGACGCTGCTGAAACTGGGCAGCGACCTGAGCGCCGCGACCCAGACGTTCCGCATCTGACATTCGGGCGCGGACGAAGCGCCCGCCCGCTAACCGACCGCTTCGATCAGCGCGGCGCCACCGGACGCTTACCCGGCTTGCCCTTGCCGGCTGGCTTGCCGCCCGCCGCGCCACGGCGCCGGGCTTCGGCGGCGGCCTTGGCCTGCTCGCGCTTTTCCCAAGGGTTGCCATCGTGGCTGCGCGGCGGCAGGCCGGTGTGTTGGGTCAGCAACGGCTTGGCACCCTGCTTGCCGAGCTTCTTGCTGCCGGCCGGCGTGGAGTTCTTGCGCCGGGCGCTCTGGTACTCGTCCGTCGCCGGCTGGAAGGCCGGGATCAGCTGATGCTTGCCGTTGCCGATCAGGTCGGCACGCCCCATGCGTTGCAGCGCCTCGCGCAGCAGCGGCCAGCCCTTGGGATCGTGGTAGCGCAGGAAGGCCTTGTGCAGGCGCCGCTGCTGATCGCTCTTGACGATGGTCACGCCGTCGCTCTTGTAGGTGACCTTGCGCAGCGGGTTCTTGCCCGAGTGGTACATGGCGGTGGCCGTGGCCATCGGCGACGGGTAGAACGCCTGCACCTGGTCGGCGCGGAAGCCGTTGCGCTTGAGCCACAGGGCGAGGTTCATCATGTCCTCGTCGGTGGTGCCCGGGTGCGCGGCGATGAAGTACGGGATCAGGTACTGCTCCTTGCCCGCCTCCTTCGAATATTTTTCGAACATCTGCTTGAAGCGGTCGTAGCTGCCGATGCCCGGCTTCATCATCTTGTCCAGCGGGCCGCGCTCGGTGTGTTCCGGCGCGATCTTCAGGTAGCCGCCGACGTGGTGGGTCACCAGTTCCTTGACGTACTCCGGCGACTCCACGGCCAGGTCGTAGCGCAGTCCCGAGGCGATCAGGATCTTCTTCACCCCCGGTAGCGCGCGCGCCTTGCGGTACAGCTCGATCAGCGAGCTATGGTCGGTGTTGAGGTTCTCGCAGATGCCGGGGAACACGCACGACGGCTTGCGACAGTGGCGCTCGATTTCCGGGTCCTTGCAGGCGATGCGGTACATGTTGGCGGTCGGCCCGCCGAGGTCGGAGACCACGCCGGTAAAGCCCGGCACCTTGTCACGCATCTCCTCGATCTCGCGAATGATCGAGTCGTGGGAACGGTTCTGGATGATCCGGCCTTCATGCTCGGTGATCGAGCAGAAGGTGCAGCCGCCGAAGCAGCCGCGCATGATGTTCACCGAGAAACGGATCATTTCGTAGGCCGGGATCTTCTCCTTGCCATACGCCGGGTGCGGCACGCGCGCGTAAGGCATGCCGAACACGTAATCCATCTCTTCGGTGGTCATCGGGATGGGCGGCGGGTTGAACCAGACGTCCACCTCGCCGTGCTTCTGCACCAGCGCACGGGCGTTGCCCGGATTGGTCTCCAGGTGCAGCACGCGGTTGGCGTGGGCATAGAGCACCGGGTCGTTGCGCACCTTCTCGAAGGACGGCAGGCGGATCACCGTCTTGTCCCGCTCCAGACGCGGATGCGCGAGCAGCTGCACGACCTTGGCCTCGTTGGGGTCCTCGGCTTCGGGCGCGCCCTTCTCCTGCTCGATGGCGCAGGCGGCGGTGTCCTGGGTATTGACGTAGGGGTTGATGATCTTGTCGACCCGCCCTGGACGATCGATGCGCGTCGAGTCGATCTCGAACCAGCCCTGCGGCGCGTCGCGACGGATGAAGGCGGTGCCGCGGATGTCGGTGATGTTGTCGATGTTCTCGCCGAACGCCAGGCGCTGGGCGATCTCCACTACGGCGCGCTCGGCGTTGCCGTAAAGAAGGATGTCCGCCGTCGCATCCATCAGGATCGAGCGACGTACCTTGTCCTGCCAGTAATCGTAATGGGCGATGCGGCGCAGCGAGGCCTCGATGCCACCGAGCACCACCGGCACGTGGCTGTAGGCTTCCTTGCAGCGCTGGCTATAGACCAGGCTGGCGCGGTCCGGACGCTTGCCGGCCAGGCCGCCAGGCGTGTAGGCATCGTCGGAGCGGATCTTCTTGTCCGCGGTGTAGCGGTTGATCATCGAGTCCATGTTGCCCGCCGCGACGCCGAAGAACAGGTTCGGCTGGCCGAGCTTCATGAAGTCGTCCTTGGATCGCCAGTCCGGCTGGGCGATGATCCCCACGCGAAAGCCTTGCGCTTCGAGCAGGCGGCCGATGATCGCCATGCCGAACGACGGGTGATCGACGTAGGCATCGCCGGTCACGATGATGATGTCGCAACTGTCCCAGCCGAGCGTGTCCATTTCCTCGCGGCTCATGGGCAGGAACGGCGCCGGACCGAAACATTCGGCCCAGTACTTGGGGTAGTCGAAAAGCGGCTTGGCTGCTTGCATCACGGGGGACCGACGACAGGTTTTTCAGGGGCGCGGAATATAGCACAAAAAATGAACAAACCCGACCACCCCGCTCAGCCTTTACGACGAGCCGCGCCAGCCTGCCGGCTGTCAGATATAGCGCCGCGGCACGCGCCGGGTGACCTTGGTCAGCAACTCGTAGCCGATGGTGCCGCAGGCCTGGGCGAGCTCGTCGATCGGCATCTGCGCGCCCCACAGCTCGACCGCATCGCCAAGCTGCGCGTCGGGCAGGTCGGTGAGGTCCACCGCCAGCATGTCCATCGAAACCCGGCCTGCCAGCGGCACGCGCCGCCCGCGAATCACCACCGAGGTGCCGGGCGGTGCCGTGCGCGGATAACCGTCGGCGTACCCGCAGCTGACCGTGCCGATACGCGAGGGCCGCTGTGCCACCCAGCCCGCGCCGTAGCCAACGCTCTCGCCTGCTGGCACGTCCCGGATCGCGATCAGCCCGGCGGTGAGGGTCATCACGGGCTTGAGCCCCAGCGCCTCGGCCGAGAGTTCCGCGAAAGGCGTCGCGCCGTAGAGCATGATGCCCGGACGCAGCCAGTCCATGTGCGCCGCCGCCAGGGTCAGCACCGCGGCGGAGTTGGCCATCGAGCGATGATCGAACTCCAGCTCGCAGAGCGCGCAGAACTGCTCCAGCTGCAGCTCGTTGAGCGGGTGCCCTCGCTCGTCGGCGCAGGCGAAGTGGCTCATCAGATTCAGCTCGGCGACCTGGGGCGCCTCGCGCAACCGGGGATACCAGTCGCGCACCGCCTCGGCAGTGAAGCCCAGGCGGTGCATGCCCGAGTCGAGTTTCATCCAGACGTTGAGCGGCCGTGGCAACGAGGCGGCGAGCAGCTGCTCGGCGTTGGCCGAGCCCTGCACCGCCACATCCAGCCGCAGCTCGGCGGCGGCTTCGTATTCCGCGGCCTCGAAGCAGCCCTCGAGCAGAAGCATGCGGGCCTGCTCGTTCACCGCGCGAATCTCGGCGGCCTCCTCCAGGCTGCAGACCGCAAAGCCATCGGCCACATCAGCCAGCGCCGCGACGACCTGGCGCGCGCCGTGGCCATAGGCATCGGCCTTGACCACCGCAAAGGCCTTGCGCCCGGGCGCGCACTGGCGGGCCAGGCTGTAGTTGTGGCGAAGTGCGGCCAGGTCGACCGTGGCGATGAGGGGACGCATAGCAAGATCCGCAGTGAGAAAGGTGGTGCAAGCTTCAGGCTTCGAGCCGCAAGCTTCAAGCTCAACCGCCGCCGGGAGCCGACTGCGCTTACTCGTCGTCGAACTGGTAGGCGCCCGGCGCCAGGTTCTCGAAGCGCGAGTACTTGCCGAGGAACGCCAGCCGCGTGGTGCCGATCGGGCCGTTACGCTGCTTGCCGATGATGATTTCGGCGACGCCCTTGTACTCGGTCTCCGGGTGATACACCTCGTCCCGATAGACGAACATGATGATGTCGGCGTCCTGCTCGATGGCCCCCGATTCGCGGAGGTCGGAGTTCACCGGACGCTTGTTGGGTCGCTGTTCCAGCGAGCGGTTGAGCTGCGACAGAGCCACCACCGGGCAGTTGAATTCCTTGGCCAGCGCCTTGAGCGAGCGCGAGATCTCGGAGATCTCGTTGACGCGGCTGTCGCCGCTGGAGCCGGGAATCTGCATCAGCTGCAGGTAGTCGACCATGATCATGGCGATCTCGCCGTGCTCGCGCGCCAGGCGCCGGGTACGCGCGCGCATCTCCGAGGGGCTGATGCCGGCGGTGTCGTCGATGAACAGCTTGCGGTCGTTGAGCAGGTTGACCGCCGAGGTCAGACGCGGCCAGTCGTCGTCGTCCAGGCGACCGGCGCGGACCTTGGTCTGGTCGATGCGGCCGAGCGAAGCCAGCATACGAATGACGATGGATTCGGCCGGCATCTCCAGCGAGTAGACCAGCACCGCCTTGTCGGTGCGCAACACGGCGTTCTCGACCAGGTTCATGGCGAAGGTGGTCTTGCCCATCGACGGACGACCCGCAACGATGATCAGGTCGGCCGGCTGCAGGCCGCTGGTCTGGCCATCCAGGTCGGTGAAGCCGGTGGAGAGCCCGGTGATCGCATCCCCGTTGTTGAACAGGCTGTCGATCCGGTCGATGGCCTTGACCAGGATGTCGTTGATCCCCACCGGACCGCCGGTCTTGGGCCGTGCTTCGGCGATCTGGAAGATCAGCCGCTCGGCCTCGTCGAGAATCTCCTCGCCGGTGCGGCCCTGCGGCGCGTAGGCGCTGTCGGCGATCTCGTTGCTGATCCCGATCAGCTGGCGCAGGGTCGCCCGCTCGCGAATGATCTGCGCGTAGGCCTTGATGTTGGCGACCGACGGCGTGTTCTTCGCCAGCTCGCCCAGGTAGGCCAGGCCGCCGACCTGTGACAGCTGCCCTTCCTTGTCCAGCTGCTCGGACAGGGTCACCACGTCGAACGGCGAATTGCGCTCGGCGAGCTTGAAGATGGCGCGGAAGATCAGGCGATGATCGTGACGGTAGAAGTCGCCATCGGACACCTGGTCGAGCACGCGCTCCCAGGCGTTGTTGTCCAGCATCAGCCCGCCGAGCACGGCCTGCTCGGCCTCGATGGAATGGGGCGGCACCTTCAGCGCCGCGGTTTCCAGATCGTACTGCTGGGGAATGCTGATGTCGTTCATGGGACTCGGAAAAATAGGGGCTCAGAAAGACAAAGGGCACGTCCCGCTCGCGCGGAAACGTGCCCGATGTTACTCGTCAGGCACCGTCGGTGCCAGACGACGGCTGTGTCAGCCAGCGACCACGATCAGCTTGACGGTGGCTTCGACGTCCGTGTGCAGGTGCACAGCCACGTCGTATTCACCGGTCTGACGGATGGTGCCGTTCGGCAGACGGACTTCGCTCTTGGCCACTTCGACGCCGGAGGCGGTCAGGGCGTCGGCGATGTCGTGGGTGCCGATGGAACCGAACAGCTTGCCCTCATCGCCCGCGGTAGCGGTGATGGTGACTTCCAGCTCGGCCAGCTGAGCAGCGCGGGATTCGGCCGAAGCCTTCTTCTCGGCAGCAGCCTTTTCCAGCTCGGCACGACGCTCTTCGAAAGCGGCCACGTTGGCAGCAGTCGCAGCGGTCGCCTTGCCTTGCGGCAGCAGGTAGTTACGGCCGTAACCGGATTTGACGTTTACCTTGTCGCCCAGGTTGCCCAGGTTGGCGATCTTTTCCAGCAGGATGACTTCCATTTGAGTCTTACCTCTTAACTTTTAACCTTCACCGTTCGCAGGCCCCGCACCGTTGTTTCGGGAGGCGCGGCCGCGAAAATCAAACAAGCTGTCGACAACGGCCACTACGGCCAGTAACGGATAAATCATGTGCATGAACAGCACCAGGGTGACGTACAGCCCGACCAGCCAGAACCGCGCCAGCCTGCCCTGTGCGACCAGCCCGTGAACCAGGGCCAGGCCGGCGAAGAACAGCGGCACGCTGCACAGCGGTGTCAACACCGCGAACTGCACACCGAGGTTCGGCCCGATCAGCATGCCCATCAGCAGCAGGAACGCCAGCAGCGGCCGAAAACGCAGCGTCTGGAACTCGCGGCCGAAGCCGCCAGGGTTGTACAACACCCCCTGCCAGTAACGGCCGAGCATCAGGCTCAGCAACGTCACCATCTGCATCAGCGCCGCCAGCAGACCGGTCAGAACCGGCGCCAGCAGCCCTTCGAGCCGCTCGCGCTCGGCTGCCGAAAGCTGCTCGTAGGCATCCGACAAGGTGCCCGGGAGGACTTTCTGCAGCTCGCCTGCGACGGCCGCGATCGGCTCGCCGAACACTTCACCCAGGGCCCAGGCATACAGCAACCCAAGCCCCACACTGCACAACATCACGCGGTTCCACGAACCACTGCTTCGCAGCAGCATCGCCAGGCCCAGCGCGCCCACCAGCACCAACAGGGTGCGGGGATCGCCGAAATACCACCAGACAAACGCCGGTAGCAGCGCCCAACCGATGACGCCCATCGCGTCGTTCAGGCCTCGTCGCAGCAGCACCAGAGCACCTGCCGCAGCACTTAGCCAGAACAACAGCGGCAGCGCCGCGCAACCGACCACCACCAGGGTGGCCTGCATGCGCCCGCGCATGATGAATTCAGCCAGCGCGCGCATGCGATCTATCCTTTACGTCCTTGTCGAGCAACCTGGTTCAACGACCGTGGCTGTCGGTGTAAGGCAGCAGGGCCAGGTAGCGCGCACGCTTGATGGCCGTGGCCAGCTGACGCTGGTAACGGGCCTTGGTTCCGGTGATGCGGCTGGGGACAATCTTGCCGGTCTCGGAGATGTACGCCTTCAGGGTGTTGAGATCCTTGTAATCGATCTCTTTCACGCCTTCAGCGGTGAAACGGCAGAACTTACGACGACGGAAAAAACGTGCCATGAAATAGGCTCCTCAATAGACCCGTGGATTACTCGTCAGCGTTGTTATCGCTGCTGTCGCTGTCGCGCTCGTTGGAGCCATCAGCGTTTTCAGGGCGATCACGACGCTCGCGGCGCTCGCTACGGTTTTCCTCGGCCTTGAGCATTTCGGACTGCTCGGTGACGGCTTCATCGCGACGGATGACGAGGTTACGGATGACGGCGTCGTTGTAGCGGAAGTTGTCTTCCAGCTCGGCCAGGGCCTTGCCGCTGCACTCGACGTTCAGCATGACGTAATGGGCTTTGTGCACGTTGTCGATGGCGTAAGCCAGCTGACGGCGGCCCCAGTCTTCCAGGCGATGGATCTTGCCACCGTCTTCTTCGATCAGCTTGGTGTAACGCTCCACCATGCCGCCGACCTGCTCGCTCTGGTCCGGGTGAACCAGGAAGATGATTTCGTAATGACGCATAGATGCTCCTTACGGGTTGCAGCCTGCCGACGAAGCGGTCAGGCAAGGAGTGAATGAGTAGTTATTCCTGCCTGCATGACGGGCGCGCAAGCGCCTGCCGTACGGGCAAGGGGCGCCATTCTAGAGAAGGCCCTGCGCGCACGCAAGGCGAATGGTGGTTTTTTGACCAGCCGCCGATCAGCGCTGCGTCATGGCCGAAGCGTCGCCTGGATACCCGCCAGCATGTCCCGCACCCGATGAATATCGTAGGGCTTGAGCATGGTATGCAGGGGCTTGAGCCCCTCTTGCCGAGGGTCGACCGCATAGCCCGATGCGATCACCACGCTGAGCTGCGGGTAACGCTCCTGCACCTTGCGCACCAGCTCGATGCCGCTCATGCCGGCAAGGCCGACGTCGGTGAACAGCACGTCGAAACGCTCGTTCTCCAGACGCGCCAGCGCATCCTCGGCCGACTCGCTGAGGCTCACCTCGTGCCCCAGCTCCATCATCACCTCGCCGGTGAGCATCCGCAGGGTCGGATCGTCCTCGACGAACAGCACCTTGAGGCCCGCCGAGAGCACCTCGTCAGCGGGGGCCGCAGGCGCTGGAGCCGCCACCTGGGCAGGCGCCGTTTCGGCCGGGGCTGCCGCCTCGCCTTCGCCGCGAGGCAGCAGGACCACCACCGTGGTGCCCTTGCCCACTTCGCTTTGCAAGGTCACGAAACCGCCACTCTGCTTGACGAAGCCGTACACCATGCTCAGCCCGAGACCGGAGGCATTGCTGGCCTGCTTGGTGGTGAAGAAGGGTTCGAAGGCGCGCGCCTGCACCTCGGTTTCCATACCCGGACCGAAGTCGGTCATCTGCAGCCGGACGTAGTCCCCGGGCGCGGCCTCGGGAAACTCCAGCGAGCCCGGCTCGATGCGCTGATTGTGCACGCCGATCAGCAGCCGCCCGCCGGCGCCCATGGCATCACGGGCATTGACCGCCAGGTTGAGGATCACCGTTTCCAGGTTGGACACATCGGCGAAGACCGGCCAGGCGGCCGGATCGATGTCGACCTCCACCTCGGTGGCCTGGCCGAGCGAGCCATGCAGCAGCTCGAGCATGCGCGGCACCAGCTCGCCGAGATGGATGGTCTGCGGCTGCAGCGGCTGACGGCTGGCGAAGGCGAGCAGCTGGCTGGCCAGCCGCGCGCCCTTCTCCACACCGCTGACCGCCGAGTCGAGGCGGCGCAGCGCGGTGGCATCACCGGACAGGTTGCGCCGCAGCAGTTGGAGGTTGCCGCCGATGATCTGCAGCATGTTGTTGAAGTCGTGGGCGATCCCGCCGGTCAGCTTGCCGACCGCTTCGAGCTTCTGCGCCTGGAACAGCGCGGCCTCGACCGCTTGCCGCTCTGCCTCGCTGCGCTCGAGCTCGCGGGTACGCTCGTTGACCAGCGCCTCCAGTTGCTGGCGATGACCGACCAGTTCCGCCTCGCCATGCGGCTCCTGCGCCACATGCTGCAGGACCGCCGTGACCTTGCCCTGCTCATCCATGATCGGCGTATGCGTCACACGCCAGGGGCGGCCCTCGCCAGCGGCGCCCTGGCCGGCATCACGGACGGGGTAGCGAACCCGCGACAGCGAGTCGGTTTCCTTGCGCTCGAGCACGCGAGCGAAAGAATCCAGCAGCGCCTGCGGATGGGCGGACCCGGCTTGTTCGTGGTCTGCCGCGAAGGCTTCAGGCAGGCGGTGCCCGCGAATCTCGTCCAGGGTCCGTCCGGTGAGACGCACATAGGCCGCGTTGGCGTCGAGGATGACCCGCTCGGGATCGAGCAGCACATAGGCATTGGGCGACAGCCGGAACAGGCTCTCGAACGACGGACTTTGCTGCATACCACCTCCAACACGCGGGGCCTGGCGACGCTCGGGGCGTTCTTGCAGCCCGATCCCGGCAACTGGCTCAAGGGCCTGGAAATTTTATTAGAAGGAGCCCGGGCTTTTGCCTCGGGCAAGCCATTGACCGCGAATCCGGCGATCGGTTGCCGGGCGATCGCCAAAGTGCGAACGACCCGACAAGCCGCGCCGAAGTTCGATCAGCGAGCCCGGCGCTGGCGCAACGCCTCGAACAGGCAGACGCCGGTGGCGACCGACACATTGAGGCTGCTGACGCTGCCGGCCATGGGCAGCCGCACCAGGTAGTCGCAGTGCTCGCGGGTCAGCCGCCGCATGCCCTTGCCTTCGGCTCCCATGATCAGCACCGTCGGACCGCTCAGGTCCTGGTCATAGAGCTCCTGCTCCGCCTCGCCCGCGGTGCCGACGGTCCACAGCCCACGCTGGCGCAATTTCTCGAGCGTGCGCGCCAGGTTGGTGACAGCCACCAGCGGAATCACTTCCGCCGCGCCACAGGCAACCTTGCGCACCGTCGCGTTGAGCGTGGCCGACTTGTCCTTGGGCACGATCACGGCGAGCACTCCGGCGGCGTCGGCGGTACGCAGGCAGGCACCGAGGTTGTGCGGGTCGGTGACACCGTCGAGCACCAGCAGCAGTGGTGGCGTCTCGGCGCGGTCGAGCAGTTCTTCGAGCATCGCCTCGCCCCAGACCTGACTGGGACTGACCTCGGCGACCACACCCTGATGAACGCCCTCGACCCAGGCATCCATCTCACGACGCTCGCACTGACCGACCGACACCCGCGCCTGCCCGGCCAGCTCCAGCAGCGTCTGAACACGGGGGTCGCCCCGCCCTTCGGCCAGCCAGACCCGCTTGACCCGCTTGGGATGATGCCGCAACAGGGCTTCTACGGCGTGCAGGCCGTATATCTTCTCGAGGTCACTCATGATTTGGCCTTGCGCTTGCGCGGCGTCGAGCCCGTGTCCTTGCGCGCGCTCGGCTTGGCGGCAGCCGGCTTGCTCGACGTGCTGCGCTTGTCGCCTTTCGACGTGCCGGTCCGGGCCTTTTTCGGCGCCTTGGCTTCGGCCAGCAGGGCCTTCTTCAGTTCGCGACTCTTGCGTACCTCGGCGTTGCCCCGCGTCTCGTCCGCCATGAAGGACTCGTCCACGCCGCGCTTGCCGCCCTCGTCCTTGCGCTTGCTCCGCTTGCCATCGGATGCAGCGCCCGGCGCACGATCGGCACGGCCGACGGTGCCGCCGCTGCTGAGTTCGAAGTCGATCTTGCGCTCGTCGAGCGCAACGCGCATGACCTTGACCTGGACGGTATCGCCAAGACGGAAACTGCGGCCGGTCTTCTCGCCTGCAAGGCGATGGTGCAGCGGGTCGAAGTGGTAGTAGTCACCGGGCAGCGCGGTGACGTGGACCAGGCCCTCGACGTAGATGTCGGTCAGCTCGACGAAGATGCCGAAGCCGGTCACGGCCGTGATCACGCCGGGGAAAACCTCACCGACACGATCCTTCATGAACTCGCACTTGAGCCAGTTGACCACATCGCGCGTCGCCTCGTCGGCCCGTCGCTCGGTCATCGAGCACTGCTCGCCCAACTGCTCGAGCGCCGCCTCGTCGTACGGATAGATCTTGGCCTTGGGCATCACCCCGGCGCCCTCGCGCCGCACGTGCGGCG
>NZ_QLAE01000016.1 GCF_005876855.1 Stutzerimonas nosocomialis
TTCCAGAAGGCGTACTGCTTGTGGCTGCGAATGCCCATGCGCTTGCCCAGATCCGGTGCGGCGGTGAACACGCCAGCCTCCCAGCCCAGGCAGGCCTGACGCAGACGCTCGCCGAGGTTCTGGTAGAGATAGAGCAGGCTCGCCTCGTCACCCAGGCGTTCGCCGTAAGGCGGGTTACAGATCACCAGGCCCTTCTGGTTCTGGTCGGTACGCGGCTCGAAGGTCGCGACTTCGCCCTGGTAGATACGGATCCAGTCTGACAGCCCGGCGCGCTCGACGTTGTTCCTGGCGGGCTGGATCAGGCGGGGATCGGCCTCGTAGCCACGAATCCACAGCGGCGCACGCGCCAGGCCGTCCTGCGCGCGCTGCCGGGCCTCATCGAGCAGGCGCGTCCACACCGCGGGCACATGCCCCAGCCATCCGCTGAAGCCCCAGCGCTCGCGCCTGAGGTTGGGGGCCACGTCGGCTGCCATCATCGCGCCCTCGATGAGGAAGGTGCCGACGCCGCACATCGGGTCGGCCAGCGCGCCACCGGCCGCCGCGATTCTCGGCCAGCCGGCCCGGATCAGTACCGCTGCGGCGAGGTTTTCCTTCAGCGGGGCCGCACCCTGCTGCAAACGATAGCCCCGCTGATGCAGGCTGTGCCCGGACAGGTCAAGCGACAACACGGCCTGGCCACGATCGAGCCGCAGATGCACCCTCAGGTCGGGATTGAGCTTGTCGATGCTCGGGCGCTGGCCGGAGGCCGTGCGCAGGCGGTCGACGATCGCATCCTTGACCTTCAGCGCACCGAAATGCGTGTTGTCGATGCCAGATCCGTGGCCGCTGAATTCCACGGCCAGGCTGCCATCGCTGGCCAGATGCTCGGCCCAGTCCAGCGCATGGACGCCGTCGTACAACGTCTGCGCATCGGTTACCGCGAATCGCTGGAGCAGCAGCAGCACGCGGTTGGCGAGCCGCGACCAGAGACACAGCCGGTAGGCGACCTCTATCGGGCCGAAGCCCCGCACGGCGGCCGTCTGCTCGCGCGCCTCCTCCAGGCCGAGCGCTGTCGCTTCCTCGAGCAGCAGCGACTCCAGGCCCTTGGGGCAAGTCAAAATCAGTTCGTGGCGATCGGTCATGCTCATTCCAAAATGGTCGGCGGCCCCGGGGTGACTTCCGTCGGATTCCGCATTGATGGTTTGCCGAACGAATCGGCCTGCCCGTTCATCACGACGAAGACCGGTCGCGCCGGACGTCCTGTTCGGTGGGCATTTGTAGCTGTGACTGCGCCTGGCTTATGGGCTCAGTCACTGTTGCGTTACGTGCTTATGACAAAACGATCGTTTCCACACGGCCGGGCCATGGGGTAGAACTCGATCCAGTCGCATCGCAATGATGGGCACAGAGGTCCGTCACGCCGGCAACGGACCTCGCTGGCAGTCTAGCTGCCCGGCCTCGCCGTGAGGCCATTGGGAACCAAGTCAACCACTGAGGGCTACACCTTATGAGAAGACTCAAGCGTGATCCGATGGAACGAGCGTTTCTACGCGGTTATCAGCACGGCATACATGGCAAATCCCGCGACCTCTGCCCCTTTTCACATCCAACGGTACGCCAAGCCTGGATCAACGGCTGGCGCGAAGGGCGCGGCGACAACTGGGATGGCTTGACCGGCACGGCCGGCTTGCATCGGCTCAACCAGCTTCACGCGGTCAGTTAAGACAGACTCACCCTGAATTCATTCAGACAGCCCCATCCGGGCTAAGGGCCTAGAGCCCGGGGCTCCCGAAACGGGAGCCCCTCCCTCAGCGCCGACCGATGGTCGAGCCCGCTATCGCATCCACCGCCTCTCGTATCAACGCCGGCCCACGGTAGATGAAACCGGTATAGATCTGCACCAGGCTGGCCCCGGCTTCGATCTTCTGCGCAGCATGACGCCCTTCGAGAATGCCGCCCGCCGCGATGATCGGAAGTCGCCCGCCCAGCGCCTCGGCCAGTACCTTGACGGTGTGGGTGCTCTTCTCGCGAACCGGCGCGCCAGACAGGCCGCCCGCTTCGTCGGCATGCGCCAGACCGGCGACGCCGTCACGACCGAGCGTCGTGTTGGTCGCGATGACGGCGTCCATGCCCGTTTCGACCAGCGCCTGGGCCACCAGCGCGATTTCCTCGTCGCTCATGTCCGGCGCGATCTTGATGGCCAGCGGCACGCGCTTGCCGTAAAGCGCCTGCAGGTTCTCGCGGCGAAGGCGCAGCGAGTCGAGCAGGGCCCTGAGCGAATCGCCGAACTGCAGGCTGCGCAAGCCGGGGGTGTTCGGCGAACTGACGTTCACCGTGACGTAGCTGGCGCGCGAGTAGACCTTTTCCAGACACAGCAGATAGTCGTCGACGGCGCGCTCGACAGGCGTGTCGAAGTTCTTGCCGATGTTGATGCCCAGCACGCCGTTGAACTGCGCCGCGTCGACGCGGGCGAGCAAGGCATCGACGCCCTGATTGTTGAAACCCATGCGATTGATCAGCGCATCGGCCTCGGGCAGGCGGAAGATCCTGGGCTTCGGATTGCCCGGCTGCGCGCGCGGGGTGACCGTACCGATCTCGATGAAGCCGAACCCCAGCTGGGACAGTCCGTTGATCGCTTCGCCATTCTTGTCCAGGCCCGCCGCCAGCCCCACCGGGTTCGGAAAATCGAGCCCCATGACCTGCACGGGAAGACTCGAAGGGTTGCGGACCATCAGTCCGTTCAGCCCCAGACGCCCGCCTGCACCGATCAGATCCAGGGCCAGTTCATGGGAGGTTTCCGGGGAAAGCTTGAACAGTAGCTCGCGAGCCAGGTTATACATGCGCAACCTAAGCGGGTGAAAAGTGAGGCGCGCAGTATAGCCGCCACAGCCACCGCCTAGCGAGGCGAGTCAAGCGAGACGCGTGAGGTTGATCAACTCTCCGGCCGGGGAGACTTCGAGACGAAAGGAACCATAGATCCCTTCCCTTGTCAGATACGGGCGCAAATGATGGGCCGGCAGGCTTACACGCCGGCCGTCGCGGCTGGTAGCCAGGATTCGGTTGGCGCGCCCTTGGTAGACCGCAAGCAGTCGATCCGCAGACAGCGCGATGTCCAGCACCAGGTTCGGCATGGAGGCTCCCGTATGACAATGCCCGCGATTGTGCCACAGCTTCCCGACGCCACCGACGCCCCGAATCGAGCTGCCGGCCATCCGGAAATTCACCGTTGCGCCTCCTCGGCGCGCAAAGCCAGTGCGCAACAACGTGATGTCTGCCACACTGCGGCCGGTGTTCCAGGAGCTCTGTCATGACGATGAGCCTTTCCGAGCAAGTGCCCTCATTGACATCCCGCATCGCCAATCTGGCGCAGCGCCTCAAGCTGACCGGCAAGACGCCGCGTCTGGTGCTCGAGCGTGCGAGCCGTTTGCAGTTCGCATTCGAACCCTTGCCCGAGCCGCAGCCGAACATCTTCTGGCATGAGGGCCCTCCTCTGCAGCATCTGGTCGACCTGCCTCGCGGCGCGCTGTCCGGCCCCGTACAGGAAGACAAGGCCCGCGCTCACCTGGCGCTCACCAAGCTGGTCACCAAGGTCAGCGAATTCCATCCCCAGTTCGACCTGCGCCAGATCGACGGACTGAGCGGACAGCCGCTCGACGGCCGGACCTACCCCACATTCGAAGCCTTCGCGGCAACGCCCGTCTGCCGCAAGGTCCGCATCATCAGTTATCGCGATTTCACCCGCGCCCTGAGCCACGCGCTGCCTCGCTTCGAGCAGAAGGAAACCATCCAGTTGCGCCAGGCGAGCTGGCTGGGCGAGCGCATCTACTGGGCCGGAGAACAGCATGCGGCCACCTTCGCCGCCGCCATCGCCTATGCCAGGCGCAGAGGGCTGGACACCGCCCTGCCGGCCGAACTGACCGACTACCGACTCGACCTGGCAGGGGTGCAGGCGCTTCAGGCGGCCTACCATGTGCTGGCGATGCCGGCGAGCGCCTGGGACGATCCCGTATTCGTCGGCCTGTTGCTCGACGGTCAGGTGCCCTACGCGCGGCTGACGCTGCTGCGCAACACCAGCAACTCGGAGCTGCTGCTGCTGGAAAAAGGCCACGTCACGGCCAACGCGCTGGGTGAAGGATTGAAGCTGGCGGGTTCTCCGGACGCCATCACCTACCTCAAGAGCCTGCCGCAGATCACCCGCTTCAGGCGAGGCAGCCCGCTGTAGCCTCGCGCTGCAGCCTCGCCGCCTCCACGAACAACGCGAACGCCGCACGCGCGCCTTCGACCATTTCCTCGAAGGGCTGGTCCTGTGCGGCGGTTTCGAGCCTGTCGAGAAAACGCGGCCACAGCGGCTGGTCGGCGCCCTGCCCGAGATAGCGCAACGGCAAACCGGCCTGCTGCGACTCGACGATACGACTGAGCACCCGGGCGCCCAGCCGCGAACCTTCCAGCACGTAGGCGAAGCCCCAGCACCAGGCGGCCGACGCCGACTGCGGCACCGCCAGGGGTTCGGGAATCGCTTCGCCCAGCTGCGCCAGGTCATGACGCAGCGCTTCCCGCCGACGCCGCTCGGGCCAGTCCGGCAGCAGCCTGACGATACCGGCCTGTTCGAGCGCCGCTTCGGCGGGGATCACGGCGCGGGCATGGGCAAGCAGAAAGTCGCGGTAGCCGGCCGAGGTCTCCAGACGGAAATCGCCGAACCCCCGATCGACCTGCTCATGCAGGCTCGAGGTGGCCACCTTGAGGCGGTTACGCAAGATCGCCATGGCGACACCTATCGGCCTGGTTGATGGCGCTGATGACCTTCTCCGCCAGGTCCTGCTCCCGGAACGGCTTCTGGATGACCAGGGCGTCGCCCATGCCGAACTCGCCCAATTCGGCATAGCCGGTGATGAATACCACCGGTAGCCCCGGATAGCGCGCCCGAACCGCCCGTGCGAGCTCCCCGCCGTTCATGCCCGGCATGGCGAAATCCGCCACCAGCAAATCGACCGCGCTGTCCTCCTCGAGCAGCCCCAGCGCCTTGCGTCCCCCGTCGACCTCGATGACCCGGAACCCCAGGTCGCTCAACATCAGGGACGTCACTTCGCGCACGCCGGCATCGTCATCGACCAGCAGGATGGTGCGCTGCACGCCGTCGAGGGTCGCCGTGGCGCTGGCCGGATGGGCCGGGCGCGATGGCGGTTTCGGAGCGCTGACCCGCGGCAGGAATACCTTGACCGTGGTGCCGACATCGACCCGGGTTTCGATCCTCGCGCCACCGCCGGACTGCTTGGCGAAGCCGAACACCTGGGCCAGGCCCAGCCCCGAGCCCTTGCCCACTTCCTTGGTGGTGAAGAACGGCTCGAACGCCTTGGCGAGCACCTCGTCACTCATGCCGCTGCCCGAATCCTTCACCGACAGCACGACGTATTCGCCGGGCTCCGGATCCTCGGCCCGCAAGGGCGGCGTGTCCACCACCACGTTGTCGGTGCCGAGCACCAGCAGCCCGCCGCCGCCCATGGCGTCACGCGCATTGATCGCCAGGTTGAGGATGATGAGTTCGATCTGCGTCGGGTCGACCAGCGCGTGCCAGAGGCCGGCGCAGGTATCGGTCTCGATGGTCACGCTGCCGCCGAGCGTGCTGTGCAGCAGGTCGAGCATGCCGACCACGGTATCGTTGAGGTCCACCGACTTGGGCGCCAGCTGCTGGCGCCGGGAAAAGGCCAGCAGCTGGCCGGTCAGCTTGGCGCCCCGCTCCCCGGCTTCACGGATGTTCTGCAGGCGCTGCAGCGATTTGGTCAGGACCGCGCCCTGCTCCAGGTCGCGGGACAGGAAGCTGGCGCTGGTCAGGATCACCGTGAGCAGGTTGTTGAAGTCATGGGCGAGCCCGGCAGTGAGCTGGCCAACCGCTTCGAGACGCTGCATCTGCTGCAGCGTCGCCTCGACCCGCTCACGCTCCTTGATCTGCTCGAGCAGCTGCCGGTTGGCAGCGGCGAGCTTGTCCACCGCCGCGATTTCACCGGTGATGTCCCGCGCCGCGGCGTACATCATCCCGGCCTCGGGGACCGCGGTCCAGGACAGCCAGTGGTAGCTGCCATCGGCATGGCGCATGCGGTTGACGAAACGATTGGTCGCCTGCCCGTGCTTGAGGCTTTCGGTTTCTTCGAGCGTCGTGCTGTAGTCGTCGGGGTGCACCAGTGTCCACAGCGACGCCTTCATCAGACGCTCGCGCGGCCAGCCGAGAGTGTCTTCCCAGGCCGGGTTGAGCGCCACCGGCTCGCTGTCCAGGCGGGTGACGGCCAGCAAGTCCCTGGACAGCTCCCAGGTCCGGTCACGCTCGCGCGTACGCTCTTCGACCCTCTCACCGAGGGTCTCGTTGAGCCGTTCGAGGGATTCGGTCGCCAGCTTCTGGGGCGTGATGTCCATCATCACGCCGATGAAGCGCTTGCAGACGCCGTCCTCGAAGAAGGACTGGCCTCGCGTCTCGATCCAGCGCCATTGCCCGTCTTCGAGCAGCACGCGGTATTCGGCGCTGTATTCGTTGTCGTTCTGCGGGCTGGTGGCCCGACGCACGTCCTCGCCCAGGCGCTGCAGGTCGTCCGGATGCAGCCGCCGTTCGAAAATACCAAGATCGACCTCGGCCTCCGGCGGCAATCCGAACATGGCCTTGCAGCGATTATCCCAGATCAGCCGGCGCGCCTGCGGCTCGTAGTCCCACATGCCTAAGCGAGCCGCGTCGATCGCCAGACGCGCCCGCACCTCGACCTCCTGCAGCGCCTCTTCGGCCCGCAGCCGCCCGCGGCGCTCGCTTACTTCCGACAGGGCCCGCTGCACGGCCTTGGGCAGAAAACCGAGATTCTGCTTGAGCACGTAGTCGATGGCGCCCGAGCGCATCATGTCCACCGCGTGCTCTTCGCCGAACACGCCGGACAGAAAGATGAACGGCGTCTTGGGCGCCAGGCGCTGTGCTTCCTGCAGCGCCAGGGCGCCCGAGAAGCCGGGCAGGATGAAGTCGGACAGGATCAGGTCGAAGCTGCGGCGCTCCAGCGCATCGACGACGCCGGCGCGATCGAAGACCACCGTGGGATCGACGCGATAACCGCTGCGCTCCAGGGTCAGAAGCGCCAGCTCGGCGTCGTGCGGGCTGTCTTCTACGAACAGCAGGCTTATGTTTTTTGACGCTGGCATGGCAATCCCGCCGACAGAGGGCCATTCGAGTTCCGCCGCACAAGCGGCCGGGCATTGAGCGAGCGCGCGAGGGTCTCCCCCTCGATCACTCCGATTCGCGATCGCCGCGGCGGCGCTGGGCACGCAGCGAACCTGGCGGTGGCTCGTTCAGGACGGCCCAGAAGATACCGAGATCGGAGATCGCCGAAACGAAGTCCCGGAACTCGACCGGCTTGACGACATAAGCGTTAACACCGAGCGAATACGCCTTGACCAGGTCCGGCTCCTCGCGCGAGGAGGTCAGCATGACCACCGGAACACTGCGAAGATCCGGCGTCTCGCGCACGATCTTGAGCACTTCCAGTCCGTCGACCTTGGGCAGCTTCAGGTCCAGCAGCAGCACGGCGGGGTTCCCGCCCTGGCGATTACCGTAGTCTCCCTTGCGCTGAAGATAGTCCAGCGCTTCGGCGCCGTCGCGCAATACGACCACCTCGTTGGCCAACTGGCTCCGCTCGAGCGCGACGAGCGTCAGCTCGAGGTCGTGCGGGTTGTCTTCCACCAGAAGAATGGGTTTGAGCATTGATGCCTGGGTCCTAAATGAGGGAGGTATAAGTGAGCTTGGGGAGCGCAAAGAAAAAGGTCGCCCCCTCATCCAGTTGTCCGTCGGCCCAGACGCGCCCATCGTGTCGTTCGACGATGCGCCGGACGCTGGCAAGACCGATGCCGGTGCCTTCGAACTCTTCCATCCGGTGCAAGCGCTGGAATACGCCGAACAGTTTGTTGGCGTATTGCATGTTGAAGCCCACGCCGTTGTCGCGCACATAGACGATGACCTCGTCGATACGTTCCTCGGCGCCGATTTCGATCACCGCCCGCTCACGCGTACGGCTGTATTTGATGGCATTGGAAATCAGGTTGCGCAGGGCCAGATGGATGAAGGCGGCGTCGGCCACCACCACCGGCATCGGCTGCAGGTGCCATTCGATGTGGCGCCCTTCGTAATCGGGCGTCATTTCCTGGCGAATCGATTCCACCAACGCGCCGAGGTTCACGTCCGACAGCCGAAGCGCGGCCCTGCCCATCTGCGAGAAGCTGAGCAGATTGTCCACCAGCGTACCGGCGAAGCGCGCCGCATCGCCGATGTTGTCGAGGAAGCGAATGCCGCGCTCGGAAAGCTTGGAGCCTTCCATTTCGCCAAGCAGCTCGGCGTAGCCGGCGATATGGCGCAACGGCGCGCGCAGATCGTGGGAGACGCTGTAGGAGAAGGCCTCGAGTTCCTTGTTGCTCTTCTTGAGCTCGCCGGCCAGCTGGGCCATTTCCTCGGCCTTGCGCAGCACGATACCGAGCACCGCGTTACGCAGCTCCAGCGCGGCGTCGATCTCGGCCTGGTCCCAGGCCGAGGAAAAGCCACGCACCACTTCCTGCCAGCGCTCGAAACTGTGCCGTGGGCTCAACGCCCCGCTCTGCTGGTCGATCTGTTTTTCCGGCTGTCCGGCCCACTCGACCGTCTTGACCTGCTCGGGTCGGAACCAGATCAGGTAATGCGGATGCAGGCGCGAGATGGAGACCGCCAGTATGCCGGCGGCATGTTGGGCCAGGTCTGGCAGTTCCGGCACATCGCGCAGCAGGCTGTCGCTGTGGAAGACGAGCTGGTCGCGTTTCTGACTCAGCCACCGGGAAAGCGCGTGAATGTCGTCCGCGGGCGGCGTCTGGCCAACTACTTCGCAGACCTCGCCGGAGAGAACCGCGGCGCCGCTCGCCTGGGCGAAGCCGAGCACCACGTCCGCCATGCTGGTGAAGCCTTCGACCACGCTGTCGCGGTCGGCCATGCCGGCCAGCAGGTGGACGATCTGCCGACGCAGTTCCAGCTTGCGCTCGGCCAGGTAGTGCACTTCCTTGGCCTCGATCTGCAGAGCCAGGACACGCCCCAGCAGTTCGCAGGCCGTGCGGGTATGGAAGCCGACCCGCCGTGGCTGGGCGTCGTGGCAGGAGATCAGGCCCCAGAGCCGGCCCTCGATGACGATCGAGATCGACATCGAGGCCAGCGTTCCCATGTTCTTCATGTATTGCAGGTGCACCGGCGACACGCTGCGCAACGAGGCGAAACTGAGGTCCAGCGGCTCGCCGCTGTCGGGATTGACGGCCGGCACGATGGGTGATGGCTCGTAATGCGCGCTCTGGATCACCCGGACCAGGTTGCTGCAGTACAGCTGGCGCGCCTGGGCGGGAATGTCGGAGGCGGGAAAACACAGCCCCTGATACCTGGGGTAGCCGTCATCGGCCTCTTCGGCGAGCACCAGCCCGTTGCCCTGGGCGTCGAAGCGGTACGCCTTGACCCGGCCGAAACCGGTGATCCGCTTGACCTCCCGCACGGCAAGGTCGCATAGCGCAGCGATGCCCTGGGCATCGTGCAGTTGCACGACGAAGGTACGCATCAGGGGATACAGGTCGTCGTACGCCTGCCCCGCATTGCCGACGGGCTCGAATTCGACGATCAGCCGGCCCTTGTAGCGGTGCGCCATCAGGGCCAGCGCCTCGCTCTGCCTGCCGTCGAGCAGCAAGGTCACGTCGCTCAGGTGGAAAGGATTGTTGTCGCCCTCCACCAGCATGCCCAGGCGCTCACCGATATCGCGACCGGGGATCAGATCGTCCAGGCGGCTACCGAGCAGAGCCTGTACGTCCATGCCCAGCCACTGCTCCACATTCGCGCTCGCCTGGACGACACGCAATTCCGGCTCGCTCAGTACGAAGAGAAAGCCATGGGGCTGAACGCTCCCGGGAATGTGAATCGGCTCGTTGGCGCAGTTGGCAACGGCCTCTGCAAGGAAGGACTGATCTGCGGTGGCGGCCAAGGGCCTCTCCTTTGAAGGCGAACCAGCCCGATGACCATCGAGAGGGCGCGACTCTTGTGTCTACAGGCAGGGCCAGCGGAGTGCTGGATGAAACGTCGATGTCGATCGGGACACCTTCAAACCGCCGGTTACTTTACAGCGACACTCGGACTCCCGCCACCGCGAGCGGTCGGTGCGGCAGGCACATCCGTTTACAGATACTTGCGAACCGATCGCCCGGTGAGCCGCTCTGAAACGGATCATCCACCCTTCTCTCGAGGCCCCCACGATGCGCGTCCTGCTGAGTTCCACCGCCCTCTGCGTCCTGACCATGGCCATCTCCGCCCAGGCCGAACCGGCTCGCTTCGGCGAGCGACTGGAGGGCTTCGAATATCCACACCCCAGCCAGATCTTCGCCTTCGAGTCCCAGGGCCAGCGTCTTGAAATGAGCTACATGGACATCGCGCCGGTGGGCGAAGCCAACGGCAAGACCTTCGTGCTGATGCACGGCAAGAATTTCTGCGGCGCCACCTGGGAAGGCACCATCGAGGCACTCACCCATGCCGGGTACCGCGTCGTCGTGCCGGACCAGGTGGGCTTCTGCAGGTCCAGCAAACCGGAGCACTATCACTACAGCTTTCACCAGCTGGCCTACAACACCCAGGGACTGATGGCGCATCTGGGGATCGACCGCTACGCGCTGATGGGTCACTCGATGGGTGGCATGCTCGCCATGCGGCACGCGCTGACCTACCCGAGCCGTGTCGAGCAGCTGGTGCTGGTCAACCCCATTGGCCTGGAAGACTGGAAAGCCAAGGGCGTGCCGTACCGGCCGGTGGACGCATGGTATGCGCAGGAGCTGAAAACCAATGCCGAAGGCATTCGGCGCTATCAGCAGAGCACCTATTACGCCGATGAATGGCGCCCGGAATACGATCGCTGGGTCATCATGCAGGAAGGCCTTTTTCAAGGCGAAGGCAAGAAACGGGTCGCCTGGAACTCGGCCCTGACCTACGACATGATCTTCACCCAGCCGGTCGTCTACGAGCTCGACCGCATCCAGGCCCCGACGCTGCTGATGATCGGCAACAAGGACAACACCGCGATCGGCAAGGACGCCGCGGCCGAATCGGTCAAAGCGACGCTGGGCGACTACAGCACGCTGGGGCCCAAGACAGCCAAGCGCATTCCGAACGCCAGGCTGGTGACCTTCGAAGATCTCGGCCACTCGCCGCAGATCCAGGCCCCCGAGCGTTTCCACGAGCAGTTGCTCAAGGCCCTGCGCTAGGCTCGGTGGTCGTCCGGCCCGAGCGTCGAGACGCCTGCGTGGGCACCGCGCGGGCGCTTCGCTCCTCAGCGGGCCTCAAGTGCGTGCGGCGTATCGGCGTGTGTCTTGAGCGTAGCGACGCCACGGCAGGTGCAGGCAGAGCCCTGCTCCGTCCTCGGAAAGATCTCGATGCCGTCGTCGTCCGTGGCCAGCGTCCAGACATCGCGCGAGCCGCGCCAACGATCAGGGCCAGCAGGCACGCGCCCAGCATGCCCTCCTGTGCAACCGCCATGACCGGCCTGCCTGAGCGAGACATCAGGCGGTAGCCTGCTCGAGCCAGCCGAGCAGACGAATCGCCTCGTCGCTGCTCGAGCCACAGACCACGGGGTCGGCCTGAAACGCAGCGCACACCGCGGGGCGCTCCGGCTGGCCGAACAGCCCGCAGAGGTTCTGACTGGAAAGATGCGGACAACGCACGCCCGCCGGCTTTCCGTGCGGCAGCCCGGGGATCGGCGAGGAGATCGAAGCCGCGATGCAACAGGCACCGCAACCAGGGCGGCAGATCATGCTGACAAATCCGGACTATCTGGAGGGTCGCGATGATAATTGCCGCTGCGTGAAAGAGCCAGATGGCGCCGCCTGCAGCCCATTGGACAGCGCTCGGCCCGCTCGCTCGCCGCGGTCAGCGCCACGCGCCGCACGGGTGTGTACCGCGACGAACCGGCGTGGTGGCTGGGAGTCGTAGTAGAAGCGGTTTTGCGCCTGGCTCGATCCGCAGGCCCCGCCGACTCGAAATGAGCCCGACGCGCCCCGGCCCGCGCAGACGGCGGTCACACCTGAGCCAAACGGGCCAAGGACCGTACAAAGGACACGATCATGAAGCTTTGGCTGGTAATAGATCTGGAGGCCACGACCGAGGAAGGAGGCTGGCCGCTCAAGGAGATGGAGGTCATCGAGATCGGCGCCAGCTTGGTCGATGAAAACGGGCGAGAAACCGATCACTTCCAACGGTTCGTAAAGCCCGTACGGCGGCCTCTCCTAACCGCTTTCTGCCAGGAACTGACGCACATCACCCAGGCGCAGGTCGACTCCGCCCAGAGCTTTCCGGTCGTCTGGTCAGCGTTCGAACGCTGGCTCAAGGCCAATTTCACCCACCTGTGCGGATGGACGAGCTGGGGAGACTACGATCGCCTGCAACTGCAGCAGGAATGGACCCAGCACGGACTGCACAGCGCCCTGAACGGGACGATGCATCTGAACCTGAAGCAGTGCTTCGCCCGGGTAAGGCAGCTGCATCGCCCCGTAGGCCTGCAAGCTGCGCTGCAACTGGCGGGCTACCAGTTCAGCGGACAGCAGCATCGCGCGCTCGAAGACGCTCGCAATACCGCGCGACTGTTGCCGCTCGTGCTTCCGATGGCCGCACACACCCCGGCCGAGGGCCTTCCACCGATCGAGCCGCCTGGTGGCATCAACAACCCGCACTAGATAGACGGATGACGACCTGTGAGCGCTTCGGCATACTGAAGCGCGTTCAGCTCTTCACAAGGAAACCCGGATGTTCAAGGTCAACGAATACTTCAACGGCACCGTCAAATCCATCGCCTTCGACATGGCGGCAGGCCCTGCCACCATCGGAGTCATGGCCCCAGGCGACTACGAGTTCGGTACCAGTCAACTGGAAGTGATGCATGTCGTCGCGGGCAGCCTGGACGTGAAGCTACCGGGCAGCGACACCTGGGAAACCTTCGCCAGCGGCAGCCAGTTCACCGTCCCGGCGAACAGCAAGTTCCAGCTGAAGGTCGCGGCCGATACGGCCTATCTGTGCGAGTACCGCTGACAGACCCGGCGGCTGGCGGGGCAGCCAGCCGCTAGCCTTCGAAATCAGGCTGCGACAGGTGCGATACCGTCCCAGCCTTCCTTGATCTCACCCAGCAGAGCCGACACCTCGTCGAGCACCTGCGGATCGTTGTTACGGTTGGCCTCGAACAGGCGCATGGACATGTACTCGTAAAGGCTGTCCAGGTTTTCGGCCAGTTCGCCACCGGCTTTCTTGTCCAGCACATCGCGCAGACCACCAATGATGGCGATCGCCTTGCCCAGCAACACGCCCTTCTCGGCGAAGTCGCCACGCTCCATTGCACCACGCGCCTGCGACATGCGGTCGAGCCCGCCTTGCATCAGCATCTGGATAAGGCGATGCGGATCGGCCTCGGTCACCTGAGCTTTTACGCCAACCTGCTGATACTGCCTCAGTGCTGCCATTGCGTTCATTCTAAATGCCCCTTGCGACATCAGTTTGCATGTACAGCGTATCGGCGCTTACTGGCAAAACTTGACGCTTGCACCACAAAAAACAAAACCGCCAGCGGCGGTTTTGTTGTGGCTGTTTTCGGTCAGCTCTTTTTAGTGACCACACCCGGCATATTCTCGAACATCGCGGTCAACGAGCTGGACGTGCTGGACAACTGCGCGACCAGGCTGTCCATGGCGTACCACTGCTTCGAAAGCCGCGCCTCGAGGGCCGTCATGCGTACCGCGAGGGCTTCCTTCTGCTTGTCGATGCTGCTGATGGTCTCGCTCATCGCCTTGTTGCGCTGCTCCAGAACTCCTCCGGTCTGGGTGTAAGGCGTCAGCCTTTCATTCAGGCGGGTCGCAAGGCCCTTTTCCCCTGTGAACAGCCCGGCCACTTCGGAGAAATTTTCCGCAAGAGCCTTGTCCAGCTTGTCGCTGTTCACCGCCAGAGTGCCATCCTTCTGGGTGGTGATACCGATATCGGTCAAGGCTCGAATCGCCCCGTTGCCCTGGACGTTCACCAATTCATTACGGATGGTATTGAGCAAGGTTCGTGCGGTCGCGTCGCCTACCAGGGCTCCCGTCACTGGCGCCTTGTCATCGCCCACAGAGGTAACCTTGGTTTGCGCGTTCACGACGCCGATCAGCTTGTTATAGGCGTCGACGAACTTCTGCACATTGCCCTTGACGCCAGCCTTGTCCAGCTCGACGCCAACCGTGATCGGCGCATCCGCTGGTGTCACCCCTTTGAGGTTCAAGGTGACCCCCTCGATCGCCGAGTCGACCGTATTGGTCGTGCTCTCGACCTCCAGTCCATCGATGGTGAGCTTGGCGTTCGCGGCCTGCGTGATCTGCTTGGCGCCTGCCGGATCGGTCGAGGCGGGGGCGGAGGGGTCGAAGCTCAGAGCGGACAGGCTGACGTTGCCCTCCTCGCTGCTGACACCCACGACCGAAATGTCCTCCCCCGCACCCGTCTTGCTGCTGCTCAGCACCAGACGAGGGCCATTGGAATCCGTGACGATGGTTGCCGAAACACCCGACTCCGCGCCCGCCTTGTTGATCGAGTCGCGCAGCCCTTCGAGCGTGTTGTTGCTCTCATCGACCGTGATGTTCAGCGGATCACCAGAGCCCACCTTGATGGTCAGCGAGCCCTTGCCGAAGTTGGCGGTTTCGCCCTCCGGCGCCTTGACGGCGGCAAGCGCCACCTTGCTGCTGGCAGCCAACTGGGTGACGTTGATCTTGTAGCTTCCAGAGCCGGCCGTGGTTCCGGCCGTAACGGTCAGCAGATCGGTCTTCGATGAAGTAGCCGAGCGGCCCTGAAACTGTTCCGGCTTGTTCAGGGCCTCCAACGCGGTCTGGAATTCGGAGATGGCGCTCTTCAATGCGCCAACCGCGGTGATTCGCGCGGTCGTGGTCTTCTCCAGGTTGGCTAGCTGAGTTTGCTTGGGAGCCTGCTCGGCGGCGACCATCGACTTCACGATGCCGTCGATGTCCATGCCCGTACCCAGTCCAACGCCACCTGTGATTGAAGCCATAACCATCACCTGTCAAAAAAATGTTGCGCCCCTGAGCCCATCCAAGAACCGTGCCGTCAGGCTTTGGCCTCGAACATCAGGCTGCGTACACCATCGAGTTGCTCGGCCAGCTTGAGCACCTCCTCGGATGGAATCTGGCGAACCACCTTGCCCGACTCCCCATCGATGACCTTGACCACCACCTCGCCCGTGGAATCGTCCACGCTGAAGTTAAGGTCGCGCTGCACGTTCTGCATGCGAGACTGCAGATCGGTCACCGCGCTGTCCAATTCGTCACGTACGTCTTCTTCGACCGACCTGGCTGCAGCATCATCCGGTTTTGGAAGAAACGACGAAACCCCAGGCTCCTTGCGGAGGCTGGGTACCTGGGCAGGTACTGCCGATGTGGCTGAAATTTTCCCCACGTCCATGATCATCCCTCATGATCGTGGGGGATGGCTGAGGCCATCCCCCACTTTT
This sequence comes from Stutzerimonas nosocomialis, assembly GCF_005876855.1. Taxonomy (GTDB): domain Bacteria; phylum Pseudomonadota; class Gammaproteobacteria; order Pseudomonadales; family Pseudomonadaceae; genus Stutzerimonas; species Stutzerimonas nosocomialis. The sequence goes on from NZ_QLAE01000016.1 coordinate 15,510, forward strand.
ACGCGCTGACCTGTTACTGCAGGAGGCTGAGGACAGCCTGCGGCAGCTGCTTGGCCTGGGCCAGGATTGCGGTACCGGCCTGCTGCAGAATCTGGTTCTTGCTCAGATTCGCGGTTTCGGCGGCGAAGTCGGTGTCTTCGATACGACCACGGGCGGCCGACACGTTTTCGCTGATGTTCTGCAGGTTGGCGATGGTGTTGTCGAAGCGGTTCTGCACGGCACCGAGGTCGGCACGTTGAGCGTCGATTGCTTTGATCGCATCATCGATTACCAGAACGGCGGATTGGGCACCAGCTGATGTACTGATATCGATAGCCTTTACCGTTGAGTCTGCAGCGGCAGCGGCCGTGACATCAGCAGCCACAACCGCGCCGCCAGTATAACCAGTGGTATCTGTATCAGTAACCGTAACGGTTTTCAGTTGCTGCACAACAGTGCCGTCAGCCTGAGTAACCGCCTTCGAAACATAATCAATCGTGCCGTCGTCTTGCGCGAAAGCACCGACACCCAAGTTGGCATCATTCACCGCAGCTGCAATTTTCGCAGCCGCTTCTTTTGCCGTTTCGGTACCCTTCATCGTAACAGTCAGCTCAACTGGATCAGTAGAACTCTCAAGTCCTAGGCTAACAGTAATGTCGCCAGCTGCCGTTGTTGCCGCTGCGGCTACCGCAGTAGAAGAAGCCTCATAAAACGTACCGCTCAGCGAGTCTGAACTCATTTTATCAATGCTTACGCTGATAATTTCATTTGCAGCGGAGCCGACTTGAAAACTTGCTGTGCCGAAGCTGCCATCAAGCAGCTGACGGCCACCGAAAGTAGTGGTGTTGCTGATACGGTCCAGTTCTTTCTTGAGCTGGGTCACTTCGGAGTTCAGAGCGGTACGCTCGGAGTCGCTGTTCGAGCCGTTGGCCGACTGCAGGGACAGGTCACGCATACGCTGCAGGATGTTGGTGGACTGCTGCAAAGCACCTTCAGCGGTCTGGGCCAGGGAGATGCCGTCGTTGGCGTTGCGAACCGCGACGCTCAGGCCGTTGACCTGGCTGGTCAGGCGGTTGGCGATCTGCAGACCGGCGGCGTCGTCCTTGGCGCTGTTGATGCGGCTACCGGTGGACAGGCGCTGCATGGAGGTGTTCAGGGCGTTGGACGTGTTGTTGATATTGCGCTGAGTGTTGAGCGACGCAATGTTGGTATTGACTGTAAGAGCCATGGTGTTTGCCTCCAAGGGCGCTGTTTACATGGTTGCCTGAGCTTGCGACTCCGGGCCGGCTTCTGCCCAGGCACCCATTGAGTTCGCATTCCTACCGTTTATCGGCGCCTGTTCGGTTTGCTTTAGGGATTTTCGAAAATTTTTATTGATTTTCGAAATCGACCGCCGCAGCGCCTGCGGACCGGCTTGACGAGCAAGTCCACATGCCAAGTGTTTCGGCGAGGGTTGGAAATTCTTTAATGAGCGGGTGCGCTTGGGTTGGAGGCCTGGGCCAAAGGCTGGCCCAGGCCCTTTCGGTGGTGGCCTTTCGCAGTCAAGAGCGTTCCCACGAAAAGCCCAGGGCACGCCCCGCTACGGTGGGCGCGGCCGTTGGTGACCGGGAACCCTCGGGGCTCCCGGCCGCCGCCTATCCCTCCAGCTGTTGCAGCTGGCGGAGAAACGCGTCTTCGTCGAGCACCTTGAGGCCCAGCTCGCTGGCCTTGGCGAGTTTCGAGCCCGCGCCCGGCCCTGCCACCACACAACTGGTCTTGGCCGACACCGATCCGGCCACCTTGGCACCCAGCGCTTCGAGGCGCGCTTTCGCGGCGTCCCGGCTCATCGCTTCCAGCGTGCCGGTCAGCACCCAGGTCTGCCCCGCCAGCGGCAGCCCTTCACTGCTCTTGCGCTCGCTTTCCCAGTGCATGCCGAACTCACGCAGTTGCGCCTCGATGGCGCGCGCCCGGGCGACGTTGGCGGGGTTGTCGAAATGATCGCGCAGCGCGCGCGCAGCGCGCTCGTTGAGGCGTTCGACCTGGCGCAGGTCGAGCCAGTCGGCAGTGATGATGGCCTCCAGCGAGCCGAAGCGCTCGGCCAGGCGCTGGGCGCCGGTCGCGGCGATATAGGGGATATCCAGCCGATCGAGCAGGCCGGCGAGGCTGGCACAGGCGGCGAACTCCGGATGCACGTCGCCCTCCTCCTGCAAGGTCACGCCGCGCTCGAGCAGCTGGGCGATGACCGTCAGGTTGTGCGGGTCCTCGAAGAAGCTGTGGATTTCATGGGCGACCTCGAGCCCCACGTCCGGCAGGTAGACCAGCACGTCGGGCAGCGCGCGCTGGATGCGCTCGAGCGAACCGAGGGCGCGCGCCAGCAGCTTGGCGGTCTCCTCGCCGACATCGGGAATCCCCAGCGCGAAGATGAAGCGCGCCAGCGTCGGGTTGCGGCTCGCATCGATGGACTTGAGCAGGTTGCGGCTGGAGATCTCGGCGAACCCTTCGAGCGCGAAGACCTGCTCGTAGGTGAGCTGGTACAGGTCCGCCGGCGAGCCGACCAGGCCCTTGTCCACCAGTTGCTCGACGATCTTGTCACCTAGACCGTCAATGTCCATGGCGCGGCGCGACACGAAGTGGATGATCGCCTGCTTGAGTTGCGCCTGGCAGGCCAGACGGCCGACGCAGCGGTAGATCGCCCCCTCGCTGATGGTCTCGCGTCCCTTGCCCCGCTTGATGAGCTGCGTGCGCTCGACCGCCGATCCGCAGACCGGGCACTGCTGCGGCACGGCCACCGCCCGGGCATCCGCTGGCCGGCGCTCGCCGATGACGCCGAGAATCTGCGGGATCACGTCACCGGCGCGCCGCACGATGACGCTGTCGCCGATCATCACGCCGAGCCGGGCGACCTCGTCCATGTTGTGCAAGGTTGCGTTGGAAACCGTCACGCCGGCGACCTGAACAGGTTTGAGGCGCGCGACCGGCGTGATCGCCCCGGTGCGGCCGACCTGGAACTCGACGCCCAGCAGTTCGGTGACTTCCTCGCGTGCCGGGAACTTGTGGGCGATCGCCCAGCGCGGTTCGCGGGCGCGAAAACCGAGTTCGCGCTGCTGGCCTATGTCGTTGACCTTGAACACCACGCCGTCGATTTCGTAGGGCAGCGTGTCGCGGCGCTCGCCGATATCGTTGAAGTACGCACGACAGGCCTCGACGCCCTTTGCACGCTTGAGTTCGCGGCTGATCGGAAGGCCCCATTCCTTGAGGGCGTGGAGCATGTCGTAATGGGTCGAGGGCAGCGCGCCGTCGCTGCGGCCGACGCCATAGGCACAGAGCTCCAGCGGCCGGCTCGCGGTGATCCGCGAATCGAGCTGGCGCAGGCTCCCCGCCGCCGCGTTGCGGGGGTTGGCGAAGGTCTTCCCGCCGGCTTCGAGCTGCCGTGCGTTGAGCGCCTCGAAGCCGGCCTTGGGCATGTAGATTTCGCCGCGCACCTCGAGCACCCGAGGCCAGCCCGAGCCCTGCAGCCTGAGCGGAATGTTGCGCACGGTTCTCACGTTGGCGCTGATGTCCTCGCCGGTAGTGCCATCGCCCCGTGTCGCACCGCGCACCAGGTAGCCGTCCTCGTACAATAGGCTGACCGCCAGACCGTCCAGTTTCGGCTCGCAGCTGTATTCGACCTGCACCCCGTCGTCGAGCAGGTCACCGGCCGGCAGGTCGAGCCCCTCGCGCACACGCCGGTCGAAGTCGACGAGGTCTCGCTCTTCGAACGCATTGCCCAGGCTGAGCATCGGCACTTCGTGGCGGACCTGGCCGAAGGCGGCCAGCGCCGCGCCACCGACGCGCTGGGTCGGCGACTCCGGGGTCACCAGCTCGGGGTGCTCGGCCTCAAGCGCCTGGAGTTCCTTGAACAGCCGATCGTATTCGGCATCCGGCACGCTCGGTTCGTCGAGCACGTAGTAGCGGTAGTTGTGGGCGTCTATTTCACTGCGCAACGCGGCGATGCGTTCGGCGGCGGATTGGGCGGAAGGCATATAACGGAGCCGTGGCTATGGCAATGCTGGTTGAGACAGTCACAGCACGCCTTGGTTGATAACAGGCGCGCGATTCTATCCGATCCAGGCGTCGAGGGCAGGCGCGGAGCCCGCGAGGGCGGCATCCGGCACAAACAAAAACCGCTCCAGGCGGAGCGGTTTCGATTCAGCGTTTGATGGTCATCTGCCGGCGCTCGTATTCGACGATACGCTGACGGTAATGCTCGATGGTCTGTGCCGTCAGCACGCTGCGCTGGTCGTCCTTGAGCTCGCCGTTGAGTTCCTGCGACAGCTTGCGCGCCGCGGCGACCATCACATCGAACGCCTGCTTGGGATGGCGCGGGCCCGGCAGGCCCAGGAAGAAGCTCACCGCCGGGGTGGTGAAATGGTCGATGTCGTCCAGGTCGAACGTGCCGGGCTTGACCGCGTTGGCCATGGAGAACAGCACCTCGCCATTGCCCGCCATGCTTTCGTGACGGTGGAAGATGTCCATCTCGCCGAACCGCAGGCCACTCTCCAGGATGTTCTGCAGCAGCGCCGGGCCGCGGAAGCCCGAGGCGTCGCGGGAGATCACGTTGATCACCAGCACTTCCTCGACGGGCGACTGGTCCTTTTCTTCCTCTTCGGCCTCGATGTCATCGGCGACCGGATCGAGCAGGGTCGGTACGGGCTCGTCGGTGGTCAGGTTCAGGTCGCCCTGGCGCGGTTCGCTGACGCGGCGCTTGCCAGGGTCGCGGGCGGTCATCGAAGGCAGGTCGTCGTCCTCGACCCGAGGTTCGGCGTTGCGGTTCACCACCCGCGGTGGGCCGAGCAGCTCGGCAGGTGTCTCGTCCTCTTCGGGCAGGTTGGAGAAGCTACGGTCCAGCTTGAACTTCAACTTGCCCTTGCCGCCGCGCATCCGCCGCCAGCCATCGAACAGGATGCCGGCGATAACGATGATGCCGATGACGATCAGCCACTCGCGCAGACCGATATTCATTAATGCGTAGACCTCTGAATTCGATGAAAAAAACGGGAAGCTTCACTGATCGCAAGGCTTCTCACGTCATAAAAAATTGTGCCCTAAACTAGCACGACGAACGGTGGCTGTGCACCGCCGGACCGCGTCGTTTTATGGGTCTCCGTATGTCAGGCCGGACGGCCGATGCGCCGGGTACGGCGCCGCTTGGCTCACGCCGGCAGTATTCAGGCCTCCACCATCGCCACGGCCTGCTCGACGTCGACGGCGACGAGGCGCGAGCAACCGGGCTCGTGCATGGTGACGCCCATCAGCTGGTCGGCCATTTCCATGGCGATCTTGTTATGAGTGATATAGATGAACTGCACCTTTTCCGACATTTCCTTGACCAGCCGGGCGTAACGGCCGACGTTGGCATCGTCCAGCGGCGCGTCGACCTCGTCGAGCATGCAGAACGGTGCCGGGTTGAGCTGAAAGATGGCAAACACCAGGGCCAGCGCCGTCAGGGCCTTTTCACCGCCCGAGAGCAGATGGATCGTGCTGTTCTTCTTCCCCGGTGGGCGCGCCATGATCGCCACCCCGGTATCGAGTAGATCTTCCCCGGTAAGTTCCAGATAGGCGTTGCCGCCACCGAATACTTTCGGGAACAGCGCCTGCAGGCCGCCATTGATCTGATCGAAGGTTTCCTTGAAGCGGTTGCGGGTTTCCCGGTCGATCTTGCGGATCACGTTTTCCAGCGTTTCGAGCGCTTCGACCAGGTCGTCGTTCTGCGCATCGAGGTAACGCTTGCGTTCCGACTGCTGCTGGTACTCGTCGATGGCCGCGAGGTTGATCGGCCCCAGGCGCTGGATGCGCGCCGCCAGGCGTTCGAGCTCCGCCTCCCACTCCGCCTCGCCGGCTTCGGCAGGCAGGGTCGCCAGTACACCGTGCAGGTCGTAGCCATCCGCCTGCAGCTGATCCTGCAATGCCTTGCGGCGCACGGTCAGGGCCTGCCACTCCAGGCGCTGCTGCTCCAGTTGGCCACGTAACAGCTGCGACTGCTGCTCGGCCTGGGTGCGGCGCTTCTCGGCGTCGCGAAGCTCACGGTCCGCATCTTCCAGCGCCAGGCGCGCATGCTTGAGTTCCTCTTCCACGCCCATGCGCCGTTCGAGCAGTTCCTCGAGCTTCATGCGCAACTCCTCGAGCGGCGCCTGGCCCTCCTCCAGGTTGAGGCTGAGCTGCTCGCGGCGCTCCACTGCCCGCTCGAACTGCTGTTCGAGGCGCTCGAGCGCCTGGCGGGTGGAATCGTGCTGGGCCCTGAGCGAGCCGACCCGCACCGCCAGCTGGTGGGCATGGTCCTTGTGCTGGCGCGCATCCTGGCGGATACGATCCAGACGCTCGCGGATCAGGTCGCGGCTGGCAAGCAGTTCCTCGCGCTGCTCGGTGTCGAGCGCCATGGCGTCCAGCGCATCCTGCAGCTGCAGCCTCGCTTCGCCCAGCGCCTCGGTCTCCAGCGCGCGCTGCTCGGCCAGCTCGTCGACCTCTTCATCCAGGCGGCGACGGCGCAGCGCGAGCTGCTCGACCTTGGCCTGCTGCGCCGAACGTTGCGCATTCAGCTCGGCCTGTTGCCGCGCCAGCTCCTGCAGACGGCGGCGCAGCTCCTCGCGCTGCTGCTCGTGCCCGCGCTGGCTCTCGCGCAGCGTCACCAGTTGCTCTTCGAGGGCAGCCAGCGCCGCCTCGCCCTCGACGCGCTCGGCCTCCAGACGCTCCAGTTCCTGGCCGCGCGCCAACACGCCGGATTCCGCCTCGGCGGCGCGGCGCACGCGCAGGAAATGACGGCCCACCCAGTAGCCGTCACGGCTGATCAGGCTCTGCCCCTCGGTCAGCGCCGAACGGCCCGCGAGCGCATCATCCAGCGTTTCGACCGGCTTGATTTGCCCCAGCCAGGGTGCGAGGTCTACCGCCGTCTCGACCTTGTCCAGCAGACTGCCCGGCACCCGGGTGGGCTGGATGCCCGCCTGGGCCAGGCGCAGCTCGCCCTGCTCGAAACCGGCCAGATCCAGGCCGCCGAAATCATCGAGCAGCACCGCCTGAAGATCGGCGCCGAGCACCGTTTCCACCGCGAGCTCCCAGCCGGGTTCGACGCGCAGCCCCTCGGCCAGTCGCGGCCGGTTCTCGAGGGACTGCTCGTGCAACCACTGCGCGGCGCCCTTGCCGGGGTCGAGCGCAGCCTGCTGCAAGGCTTCGAGCGACGCGATGCGGCCACTGAGGCGCTGCAGGTCGCCCTGGGCCTGCTGCTGCGCGCGGGTCATCTGCTGCAGTTCGCCGCGCAGCCGTTCGAGGTGCTCGACTTCGGCCTGCTCGGCCAGGCTCAGGTCCTCGAGTTGCTGCTCACCGGCGGCAAGCTGCTCGCCGAGTTCGAAGATCGCGGCATCTTCCGGGTCCGCGGCCAGTTGCTGACGCTCGTCGTCCAGCCGCCGACCGCGCTCGGCCAGGCGCTCCAGGCTCTGCTCGAGCTGGCCGATGCGCGCCTGCTGCACTTCGGCCGCCCGGCGCGGTTCGCCGCTCTGCAGGTTGAAGCGGTCCCAACGCTCCTGCCAGGCCTGCATCGCGGCCTCGGCGTCCTCGAGCCCGACGGCCGATTCCTCCGCCGCGGCGGCAGCCAGCTCCTGCTCGGGCTCGAGCATGGCCAACTCTTCGCCCAGGGTCGCCAGCAGCGTGCGGTCATGGCCCAGGTGCGACTCGGTTTCCAGGCGCGCCTGCTCGGCCTCGCGCAGATCGTCCTGCAGCTGGCGCAGACGCTGCTGCCCGTGCTGGATGCTCTGCTCGACCCGGGCGATATCGCCGCCGACCGAATAGAAACGGCCCTGGACCTGGTTGAAGCGCTCGGACAGCTCATGGTGGCCATCGCGCAGCCGCTCGATGCTCGCATCGGCACTGCGCTGCTCGGCGACCAGCGCCTCGAAGCTCACCTCCTGGTTGCCGATCACCGATTCGCGCTGCCCGACCTGGTCGTTCAGCGCCTGCCAGCGCAGCGCCGACAGCTGCGCCCTGAGCTGGCGCTCCTCGGCCTTGTATTCCTGGTATTTCTCCGCCGCCTGGGCCTGGCGGTGCAGCCGCTCGAGCTGACGCTCAAGCTCTTCGCGCAGGTCGGTCAGGCGCGCCAGGTTCTCGTGGGTACGGCGGATACGGCTTTCGGTCTCCCGTCGGCGCTCCTTGTACTTGGAGATGCCGGCCGCTTCCTCGATGAAATTGCGCAGGTCCTCGGGCTTGGCCTCGATCAGCTTGGAGATCATGCCCTGCTCGATGATCGAGTAGCTGCGCGGGCCGAGGCCGGTGCCGAGGAAGATGTCGGTGATGTCGCGCCGACGGCATTTCACGCCATTGAGGAAGTAGGTGTTCTGCGCGTCGCGGGTCACGCGCCGGCGAATCGAAATCTCCGCGAAGGCGGCGTACTCACCGGTGAGGGTGCCGTCGGAGTTGTCGAAAATCAGCTCGATGCTGGCCTGGGTCACCGGCTTGCGGGTGTTGGAGCCGTTGAAGATGACGTCGGTCATCGACTCGCCACGCAGGTTCTTCGCCGAGCTTTCGCCCATCACCCAGCGCACCGCGTCGATGATGTTGGACTTGCCGCAGCCGTTGGGCCCCACGACCGCGGCCATGTTGCTGGGGAAGCTGACCGTGGTGGGATCGACGAAGGATTTGAATCCCGCGAGCTTGATGCTTTTCAGTCGCATGGTGGCCGTTCCGTGGCAGTCAGCGTTCGGTCTTGAGGGCGGGGGTTGCCGTGAGCGTCATGGGTATCCCGGGGCATCGTGGAGTTCGGCGGCGCGCGGGCGCGGAGTCTAGCACGCGGCCCACGTCGTTTAGCGGAACCGCTGCGCACTGGTTGGAAGCGAAGGCGCCGCAGGCCGGTCGTTAATCGGCGCGAACGGACTGCCATATCAACGCAGAACGATCTCGACCGCGCATAGCTTTATCCCGCCGCGCGCCCCCTGCGAGGATGCTCATCGCAACGTGCCATCAGGATCGAAAAGCTCGCGGTCGAGACTGGGCGTCCCCGACCTCCCACGGTTCGCCGCCGCTGCATGGGAGCGGTCTTGACCGGCGAACAGAGCCTCATCCGCAGGACCGGAGGGCGGTACTCTGCCGTTGGCCTGCAGCGTGGCGATATGGCAATCGAGATGCAGGGCGCTGCTCTCAACGCACCGATCGATTGCGGTATCGGAAGGCTAAAGCCCTCCGAATCAGGACCGCCTCAGCCCCCGGTCATGCTCATGAAGCGGATCACCTGGACCTGCTCGTCGGTGCGGAAGTGGTGGCGTTCGGGCTTGAGCTGCAAGGCCGATACGAGCGCCTCGCGCAGACGGTCCGCGTCACCGGGGTAGCGCCGCATCAGCCCCTTGAGGTCCAGCGCGCCTTCGTCGCCCAGGCACAGCACGAGCTTGCCCTCGGCGGTGACCCGAACCCGGTTGCAGCTGCCGCAGAAATTGTTGCTGTGCGGCGAAATGAAACCGACATGGGTGGTGCTGCCCGCCACCTGCCAGTAACGCGATGGGCCGCCGGTAGCATGGCTGCTGCGCACCAGCGTATGACGCGCCTCGATGCGTTCGCGCACTTCGTCACTGGAGCAGAAGGTCACCTCGCGCTGGTGGCTGGAGACCGCGCCGAGGGGCATTTCCTCGATGAAGCTGATGTCGAGACCGCGGTCGACGGCAAAGTCGACCAGATCGAGGACTTCATCGTCGTTGCGGCCCTTCTGCACCACGCTGTTGAGCTTGATGCGGTCGAAGCCGGCGGCCTGCGCCGCGGCGATGCCGGCGAGCACCTGATCGAGCTTGTCGCGGCGGGTCAGCTCGGCGAAGCGCTCGCGCTTGAGCGAATCGAGGCTGACGTTCAGCCGGGTCACCCCCGCCTGGCGCAATTGCGGCGCCAGCACGCCGAGCTGCGAACCGTTGGTGGTGATCGCCAGGTCTTCGAGTTCCGGTCGCGCGCCGAGCCTCGCCAGCAGGCCGGTCAGGCCCTTGCGCACCAGCGGTTCGCCGCCGGTGACGCGGATGCGCTTGACGCCCAGGCCAATGAACGCATCGGCCACCGCATAGAGTTCCTCGAGGGTCAGGATCTGCGCGCGCGGCGCGAACACCATGTCCTCGCTCATGCAGTAGGTGCAGCGGAAATCGCAGCGGTCGGTTACCGACAACCGCAGATAGGTGATGCGCCGGCCGAAAGGGTCGACCAGCTGCGAATCGGACATCAGGCTCTCCAGTCGCAGAGACATTCTTGGCGAGGTGCAGCAGTAGACAAGCAATTGGGCAAGACTACGCCGCCGGCCGGCGGGAGGCAAAGCCGACGGATGAACGAAGGCCGCGATACGGCTCTTCGACGAGGCGCTCGCACCACACCGAGGGGAACCTGGCGCCGCGATGCGAACCAAAGGCCGTGATAGTCTCCTGCGGTTTAACCAGGCGGATCAACGGACCTGAACATGCAATCCCAGAGCTGGCGCGAACGCCTCTACACGATCATCTTCTTCACCAATACGCCCGCCGGCAAACGCTTCGATACCTGGTTGCTGATCGTCATCATGGCCAGCCTGGTGGTGGTGATGTTCGACAGCGTCGCCGTTTACCGCGAACGTCATGGCGCGCTGCTCACCGGGCTCGAATGGGGTTTCACCGCGATCTTCGCGATCGAATACGCGGTGCGGATCTACAGCCATCCCCAGCCGAGCCGCTACATCTTCAGCTTCTATGGGCTGATCGATCTGCTGTCGATCCTGCCCGCCTTCCTCGCCCTGCTGCTGCCCGACGCCCAGTACCTGCTGGTGGTGCGCAGCATCCGCATGCTGCGCATCTTCCGCGTGCTCAAGCTCACGCCTTACCTGAGCCAGGCCAACTACCTGCTGGTCGCGCTGCGCGGCAGCAAGCAGAAGATCATCGTGTTCCTGCTCAGCCTGACGACCCTGGTGCTGATCTACGGCACCCTGATGTACGTGATCGAAGGGCCGGAGAACGGCTTCACCAGCATCCCGATGAGCATCTACTGGGCCGTGGTCACCCTGACGACGGTGGGCTTTGGCGACATCGTTCCGCACACGGCGCTGGGCAAGAGCGTCGCGACCGCGGTGATGATCACCGGTTATTCGATCATCGCGGTGCCGACCGGCATCTTCACCGCCGAGCTGGCCAACGCCATGCGCGCCGACAGCCTGCAACATAAATGCCCGGGGTGCGCCAAACTCAGCCACGAACCGAACGCGGCGTTCTGCAGCCGTTGCGGCAGCCAGCTGTTCGAGCAACGCAGCGAACAGCAGCAGGCCCAGCGCGAAGCCACTGACTGAGCCGGCAGTGCACTGACCGGCGACCCGCACCCTCATCGAGGCGCCCGCGCCAGACGCGCCGAACCGTGAAGGCAGGTGACTGTCACATCCAGAGATCGACGTTGCGACCGTTTCAACGGACGTAAACCGTGGGCCGGATGGAGACCGAGATGCCCCTGCTCAAACTGCTGCACTTTGCCGCCCTGCTCTGCTGGAGCGGCGCCTTGCTCTATCTGCCTGCGCTGATTGCCGGCGGGGCAAAGCGCAGCGGCGATATCTTCGAGCGCAACCATGCCCAGCTCACGCGCATGGTGTTCACCCTCATCGCGACCCCCGCCGCGCTGCTCGCCATCGGTTCGGGCACGGCGCTGTTTCTGCGCGACGGCATCATCGAAGGCTGGCTGGTGATGAAGCTCACCGCCGTGGCGGGCATGGCGCTCTGTCACGCCTTCTGCGGTGCGTTGCTGGTGCGCATGGAGAGCCAGCCGGAACGCGGCGTGACCTTGCCCTGCATCCTGGTCGGCGCGCTGATCCCACTGCTGATCTCGGCCACGCTGTGGCTGGTGCTGGCCAAACCCTTCTGAGCCAAAAGGATTCGACCGAGCCCCATGACCCTTCACTCCTCCGCCAGGCCCTCAGCGCTGAACATCGACGGCCACCGCATGATCGTAGACCAGGCGCCCGCCGAGGTAGGCCGCCAGGGAAATCAGCACGGCGGTGACGACCGACAGGTACAGCCCCCACAGGGCGGTTTCGTCGTTCGGGCTGCTGTAGAAGCGCAACAGCCAGTTGAGCGATGCCATCGACAGCATCATCACCGCGAGAATGGCATGGCACCAGGCGGTGACCTTCTGGCGGATCTGCCGCACGGTGAGCAGATCGATCAGACCGGCCACGCTGGCGATCCAGCCGCCGATGGCACCGACGCCGGACAGCCAGAGCCCCATACGCCACCAGAATTCGTCGAGCGTCCACAGGTGCGCCAGGTCGGCCGGCAACAACCCGATCAGGGCCGCGACCGGGAAATGAATCATCATCGGATGCAGCGGATGTCCGCCGATCGCCGCGTTGCTTTCGATATTTTCGCGCTCAATGCCCATCGGGCCCTCCCAGGCAATCAATCGGATCCGGCCGCCGCGTCGCCACGACGAAGCGGCGGTCTCTTCAAATGGACCGCGCTGGCGCTGGCAGTTCCTTTGCTCGCCGCATGCGAAGGTCCGCAATCGGCGATCTCCCCAGCCGGGCCGATGGCCCAGGGGGTCGCCAACGTCTGGTGGGCGATGTTCGGCTTCTCCACGCTGGTGCTGGTGGTGGTCAGCGCCATCTGGATCTACGCCATGTGGCGCACGCCACGCCGGGTCAGCGACGAGGAAGCGATCCGCATCAACCGGCGCTGGGTGATCGGCGGCGGCATCGTGCTGCCTACCGTCAGCATCGTGCTGTTGCTGCTGTTCGGGATTCCCACCGGGCGCGGCATGTTGCCCCTGCCGGTGGAGGGCGAGCAGCCCCTGCGCGTGGAAGTGACGGGCCACCAGTGGTGGTGGGAAGTGCGTTACCCCGACGATGGCGGCGTGGTCACCGCGAACCAGTTGATCATTCCCGCGGGGCGGCTGATCGACGTGCACGTCACCAGCGCGGACGTCATCCATTCCTTCTGGGTGCCGCGCCTGGGCGGAAAGATCGACATGGTCCCCGGGCGCGTCCACGTCATGCGCTATCAGGCCACCCGCCCCGGCGTGTTCCGCGGCCAATGCTCCGAATTCTGCGGCACCCAGCACGCCAACATGGTGCTGCACGTCGAAGCGCTGGAGGAGGAGGACTTCGAACGCTGGCTCGCGGCGCGCCGGGAATTCAGCCCGACCGCCCCTAGCGGTGAAGCCGGCGCGGCCTTCGAGGCTCGCTGCGCGGTATGCCACAGCGTCGCGGGTGTCAGCGACGGGAACCGCGCGCCAGACCTGACCGACCTCGCCTCGCGCCCCTACCTGGGTGCCGGCGTGATCGCCAATGACCACGAGGGCCTTCGCCGCTGGCTGCAGGACCACAAATCCCTGAAATCGGGTAACGCAATGCCTCTGCATGACGATATTCCCGGCGAGACCCTGGATGGTATCGCCGACTGGCTGGAGACGCTCGCACCATGAAAAACGCTCCGGCAACCGATCCAGACCAGCTCCACGACCAGTTCAACGAGGTCTGGGGCAACCCGCGCGGCTGGCGCGCGCTGACCATCGTCAACCACACCTCCATCGGCCTGCGCTTCCTGGTCACCGGCGCGTTCTTCTTCCTGGTCGGCGGGCTGCTGGCCATGCTGATCCGCACCCAGCTGGCGCTGCCCGGCTACGAGCTCATGGAGCCGGACGTCTACAACCAGGTCTTCACCATGCATGGCACGGTGATGATGTTTCTCTTCGCCGTGCCCATGATGGAGGGGCTGGCGGTCTACCTGATCCCGAAGATGATCGGTGCGCGGGACCTGGTCTTCCCGCGGCTCTCGGCGCTGGGCTACTACTGCTACCTGTTCGGCGGCCTGATCCTGCTCTCGAGCATCTTCCTGGACCTCGCGCCGAAGGCCGGCTGGTTCATGTATACGCCGCTGTCGAGCTCGGCCCACACCCCCGGCGTGAACTCCGACTTCTGGCTGCTGGGCATCACTTTCGTGGAGATTTCCGCCGTCTCGGCCGGGGTCGAGCTGGTGGTTTCGATCCTGCGCACCCGCACCAACGGCATGGCGCTGCACAAGATGCCGCTGTACGTCTGGTACATCCTGGTGATGGCGCTGATGATCGTGGTCGGCTTCCCGCCGCTGATCCTGGGCAGCATCCTGCTCGAACTCGAACGCGCCGCCGGCATGCCGTTCTTCGATGTCGCCCGCGGCGGTGATCCGATTCTCTGGCAGCACCTGTTCTGGCTGTTCGGCCATCCCGAGGTGTACATCATCTTCCTGCCGGGCGCCGGCATCGTCTCGACCCTGCTGCCGGTGTTCTGCCAGCGCCCGCTGGTGGGCTACCGCTGGGTGGTGATGGGCGTGGTGACCACCGGCTTTCTCAGCTTCGGGCTCTGGGTGCACCACATGTTCACGGTCGGCATTCCGCAGCTGGCGCTGGGGTTCTTTTCCGCGGCCAGCATGCTGGTGGCGATTCCCACCGGCGTGCAGATCTTCGCCTGGATCGCCACCCTGTGGCTCGGCCGGCCGGTCTACAAGGTGCCGATGCTATGGCTGGTGGGCTTTCTGATCGTCTTCGTCTGCGGCGGGCTGACCGGCGTGATGCTGGCGCTGGTGCCGTTCGACTGGCAGGTGCACGACACCCATTTCGTGGTCGCGCACATGCACTACGTGCTGGTCGGAGGCATGTTCTTCCCGCTGATGGCGGGGCTGTACTACTGGCTGCCGCACTTCTCCGGCCGGATGCCGTCGGCCCGGCTCGGGCGCTGGGGCTTCTGGCTGGTGTTCATCGGTTTCAACGTGACCTTCCTGGTCATGCACTGGACCGGGCTGATCGGCATGCCGCGCCGGGTCTACACCTACGACACGGGCCTGGGGTGGGACATGCCGAACCTGGTGTCGTCGGTCGGCAGTTTCATCATGGCCATCGGCGTCGCCACCATCCTGCTGGACATCATCCTGCACTTTCGCTTCGGCCAGCCGGCGCCGAAGAATCCCTGGAACGCGGACACGCTGGAATGGGGCACCAGCCTGCCGCCCAGCGCCTACAACTTCGTCAGCCTGCCGGACATCACGGATCGTCATCCGCTGTGGAAGGACCCGGAGCTGCCCGACAGCATCGCCCGGGGCGACCATGCGCTCACGGTGATCGACCATGGCCGCCGGGAAACCTGGGGCTCGGACCCGCTGAGCGGCAAGGTCAGGGAAATCATCCACCTGCCGGGCAACAGCTGGCTGCCCTTCATCGCGTCGGTGTTCCTCGCGGTGCTCTGCCTGAGCCTGCTGACCAAGACCTACATGCTCTCGCTCGTGGCCTGCGCGGCGGCCATCGTGACGCTGCTGCGCTGGTCGTGGGAAAACGGTGCGCATCCGGCCGCGGCACCGGACGCCCGCACCCAGCCGGGAGAACCCCCGCTCCATTCGCGGACCTTCGACGGGCCGGGGCTCTGGGGTATGGGTGTAACGCTGCTGTCCGACGGCGCGCTCTACCTCTCGCTGATATTCGGCTGGTTCTACCTGTGGACCGTCTCGCCGGACTGGCAGGTGCCGGACACCACGCTGAACGGCTGGCTGATGGGCGCCAGTGCGGTGCTGCTGAGCGTGGGCGCGCTCTGGATGGGGCGGATCGTGCATCGGATGCGCCAGGGCGATCTGCGCAACCTGCTCGTCAATCTGGCGCTGCTCGCCGTGCTTGCCTTCGTCCAGACCGGCGCCCTGATCTGGGTGTTGGTCAACGCCGGGTTGCAGATCACCGAAACCGCGCACGATGCGGTGGTTTTCGTCATGCTCTTCTACAGCATCATGCATTGCGCGCTGGCCGCCGTGCTCACTGCGCTCCAGGCCTTGCGCGTCGGCTACGGCTACGTGGGCGAGAAGGCGCCCTACGAGCCGGTCGTGGTCCTGCAGCTGTGGTACTACAACCTGGCGGTGCTGTGGATCAGCTTCCTCTCGCTGGTCCTGTTCCCCGGCACCTGGGGAGGCGCCTGATGTCGAAATACGCCCGCACATCGCCCTATCACCCGATCCAGATTCCCCTGGGCTTCGTCCTCTGGAGCTTCTGGTTCGTCGCCATGTATGGCGGCCATGCCGTGGCCTGCGAAATCAACCCACCCGACCCGACGCTGGGGCCCTGGAACTGGCTCAACGGGACGCTGGGCCTGCTCACGCTGGTCACCCTGGCGATCCTGGTGCTGCAGGCGCGGCGCTTCTGGAAGCTGTCGCGCATGACCGACGAGCTCAACGAGCGGCAGATATTCGTCACCAAGATCACCTCCGGGCTTCATCTGATCGCCGCGCTGGCGACACTCTATGTCGGCATCCCCCTGCTGCAATTGCCGCCCTGCATATGAAATCGGTATCAGCCCTGCTCCTGCTCGCCCTGGCCCGCCCCGCCGCCGCCCACGGCCTGTTCGATGCCCACCTCAGCGAGCGGCTGCCGCTGCTGCTCACCGCACTGCTCCTGGGCGGAGCCTGGCTGCTGTATCTGCTCGGCTCCCGTCGCGTGCCGCCCCGGCGCAGCGAAGCGGCCTGGTTCCACGGCGCGATGCTGATCTGCGCCTACGCGGTGTTCGGCCCGATCGACGATTGGGCCGAAACCAGCACCAGCCTGCACATGACCCAGCACATGCTGTTCATCGTGGTCATCGCCCCTCTGTGGGCGCTCGCCAGACCACTGCCGCAGTGGCGCGGTATCACCGGTCGCCTGGGCCAGCCGCTGTGGACGGCGATACTGCGCGCCGGACGCTATCCCACGGCGTTGGCCATGCTGCACGGGGCGATCATCTGGATCTGGCACACCCCCAGGCTTTACCTGCTGGCGCTGGACAACCTGTGGTGGCACGCCTTCGAACACGCCTGCTTCCTGTTCAGCGGCTGGCTGTTCTGGTGGTCGGTGCTGCGGGCCAATCCCAAGCAGGTCCCCCAGGCGCTGATGGCCTTGTTGCTGACGCTGATGCACACCGGCCTGCTCGGCGCCCTGCTGACCTTCGGCACCACGTCCTTCTATGGCGAGCACCGTGACGTGCAGGACCAGCAGCTGGCCGGCCTGATCATGTGGGTTCCCGGCGGACTGGTGTACCTGGCGGCCGGCGCCTGGATCGCCTGGCGCTGGCTCACGCGCATGTGGCGGCGCCAGCAGGAACGGCCTGCGAGCGACCATCATTTCTAGACGGTCAGACCTTGTTACGCATGACTGGCCGCACGACCGCCCGGTTGAGTTCTAATGCGCCCTCGCCAGCACGCCGGATACCCCGGAAGGTAGCGATTTAAAGCCAAGCCGTACGCGTTAACCGGCCTGCGCCACCGCAGGCCCCTGCAAGAGGAAGCGACACTCATGACGGAATCCATTCCACGCCGAACGGCGGATACCGCCGCCTGGATCGGCCTGTTCCTGGGGCCCCTGTGCCTGCTGCTGTGCCTTTTGACCGAGCCACCGGCCGGTCTGTCGGACACGGCCTGGCTTACGGTCGGCCTGGCGGCGCTGATGGCGATCTGGTGGGCCACCGAGGCGCTACCGATTCCCGCGACGTCGCTGCTGCCGATCCTGCTGATCCCGCTGCTGGGCATCGACACCATGGCCAAGGCGACCGCGCCTTACGCCAATCCCACCATTTTCCTGTTCCTTGGCGGCTTCCTGCTGGGCCTGGCCATGCAGCGCTGGAACCTGCACAAGCGCATCGCACTGGCGACCCTGCTCGCCGTCGGCAGCCAGCCGAGCAAGCAGATCGCCGGATTCATGGTCGCCACCGCCTTCATCAGCATGTGGGTGAGCAACACCGCGACCAGCATCATGATGCTGCCGATCGGCCTGTCGGTGATCGGCCTGCTGGTCGCCAACAGCGAACCGAAGGAGAGCGAACGCTTCACCGTCGCGCTGCTCCTGGGTATCGCCTACGCCGCCAGCGTCGGCGGGGTCGCCACCCTCATCGGCACGCCGCCCAACGCGCTGTTGGCCGCCTTCCTGCGCGAGAACCATGACGTGCATATCGGTTTCGGCCAATGGATGCTGCTCGGCGTCCCGGTAACGATCGCCATGCTGGCCTTCATCTGGTGGTGGCTGACACGTGGCGGCTTCAAGCTGCACGGTGGCGACAGCCGCGGCCTGCTGGAAAAGGAAATGGCCGAGCTGGGCCCCATGTCCCGCGCGGAAAAGCTGGTCGCCGTGGTGTTCGTGCTGGCGGCCCTGGCCTGGATCTTCCAGCCGATGCTGGCCGGCTACATCAGCGGCATCGACGACACCAGCATCGCCATGGCGGCCGCGCTGTCGCTGTTCCTGATCCCGGTCAATCGCCGCGAGCGGGTATTCCTGATGGACTGGAATACCGCGAACAAGGTGCCGTGGGGCGTGCTGCTGCTGTTCGGCGGCGGCCTGTCGCTGGCCGGCGTGATCGGCGCCTCGGGCCTGGCCCAGTGGATCGCGCAGAGCCTGCAGGGCATCGATGCCCTTCCGCTGATCCTGATGATCGGCCTGGTGGCCCTGGTGATCACCTTCCTCACCGAGATCACCTCGAACACCGCCACCGCCGCGGCCTTCCTGCCCCTGCTCGGCGCACTGGCCGTAGCCCAGGGCCTGCCACCGGAAATGCTCGCGATTCCGGCCGCCATCGCGGCGAGCTGCGCCTTCATGATGCCGGTGGCGACGCCGCCGAACGCCATCGTGTTCGGCACCGGGCAGATGAAGATCCAGTCGATGATCAAGGCCGGCTTCGCCATCAACCTGTTCGGCGTGGTCCTGGTCACCTGCCTGTGCTACCTGCTGATCGGGGTGATCTGGGGCGCCTGACGCCTTGGACAGAGCCATGGGGCTGCGCCGTTCCCACGGGTACGGCGCAGCCAATCCAGAGCGCCATGCCTCGGGCTTCCCCGTAGAAAACAACCGCCCACAAAAAAGCCCGGCGCTTGGCCGGGCTTCTCGAGTCGCGAGGCCTCAGGCCTTGACGCGCGACTTGTACTCGCCGGTACGGGTGTCGATTTCGATCGAGTCGCCGATTTCGCAGAAGGCGGAAACCTGCAGCTCTGCACCGTTCTTCAGGCGGGCGGTCTTCATGACCTTGCCGGAAGTATCGCCGCGCACGGACGGCTCGGTGTAGACGATTTCACGAACGATGGTGGTCGGCAGTTCGACGGAGATCACCTTGTCGTTGTAGAAGACCGCTTCGCAGACGTCGGTCATGCCGTCTTCGATGAAGGTCATGACGCCTTCGAGGTCATCCTTCTCGATCTCGTACTGGTTGAACTCCGCGTCCATGAATACATAGAGCGGGTCGGCGAAGTAGGAGTAGGTCACTTCCTTGCGCTCGAGGATGACCGGCTCGAGCTTGTCGTCGGCCTTGTACACGGTCTCGGTGGCAGAACCGTTGAGCAGGTTCTTCAGCTTCATCTTGACCACGGCACTGTTGCGGCCGGACTTGTTGAATTCGGCTTTCTGGATAACCCAGGGCGCGCCATTGATGATGGCCACCTGGCCGGCACGAAACTCTTGTGCGGTTTTCATACGAATATCCGATGGGTTTAGAGACAAAAAACAGGCCGCGTATCATAGCCAATCTGTGTAAAAAAACACCAGCTTTGCGGCCAGATCACCGTTGCTGGTCTGAATCCGGGTCCAGCGCTCGGCATGGTTCACCAGCTCCGCCTGGTGCTCGCCCATCCGGCGCCAGGCCTGATGCGCGCCCTGCCCTGCGTTCCAGGCCTGCCAGAACGCCCAGAGCGCATCGCGGGCTGCAGTGGAGAGGCCATCGGCATACAGCTCGAAGAACGCCCGCAGCTTGTCCCAGTGAGCGTCCTCCTCCTGCGGATAGATATGCCAGACCAGCGGCCGGCCAGCCCATTGGGCGCGGATGAATGACTCCTCGCCACGCACCGCATTGAAATCGCAGCACCAGAGCAGGCGGTCGTACTCCTCCTGGGTCAGGAACGGCAGCACCGCGATCTGCAACGCCCCGCGTTGTCGCTGCCTGCCGGCCGTCAGCTGGCTCTCGCCCAGCCAACGCTCGACGTCGGCCAGCACCCGGCCAACCGGCACCAGGAGCAGTGTCGGCTGCGGCCCCTCGGCCAGCGCATCGAGCCAACCGGCCACCGCGGCGTTCTCGTAGGCGAACAACGAAACGACCTGCGTGCCGTCCGGAACGGTGACGCCCCTCTCTCCGAGAAAGGCCTCGCGCGAAACGGCCTGTCGCTGAAACGCCCGGCGCTCGTCGAGCAGGCCGGTCTCACGTATCAATCCGCCGGTTTCGGCCTCGAAGCCGGGAAAGAAAAAGTACTTCTGCAGCCCGCTCGGCTGCAGCGACGGCAACCCATGGCAACCCTTGATCCAGCCCTCGGCACTGAGATACTCGAGGTTGAGCCAGAGGATCCGCCGTCCGCTCTCGGACATCGCCTGGATATAAGCCGGCGGCAGGTTGCAGGCAAACGCCTCGATGACCACATCGCCCGGCTCGGCATCGTGCCACTCGCGCGGCCAGTGCCTGACCTCGACCCCGGCATGTACCTGGCACTGCACGTCCGCCCGCGCGCCAGGGCACAACGCGACGAAGGTTTCCAGATCGTCGACCCACAGCCTCACCGCCTGCCCGTGCTCGGCAACCAGCTGCCGCGCCAGGCGCCAGGTCACGCCGATGTCGCCGTAGTTATCCACCACGGCGCAGAAGATGTCCCAGAGCGGTCTGCCAGGCACGAGAAACTCCAATCAGGCGAAAACGTCGAGTGTCGCCCTGTCCGAGACGGGCACGACAACGCCGCGCATGAGCGCAGGCAATTCTGATGATAAGGGAATCGATAGAACGAAGTGGCTGAGCAGCCATACAGGCCTGTCGCCGACAGACCTAACGTTATGGAGGCGACCCTACCAGCCACACCCCGGCACACAATGTCACCGCTGCGGCTGCTTCCTTCCGGACCTGACCGGGTTCACGGCTGATCGTTGCGAGGGGACCGGCAGGGCCACCATAACGAAACCCGCCAGGCGGCGAGCCGCGCCATTGTACCGGCTTGCGAGCAAGTTACAACCTGCCCTGACCATCAATTGCACCGGTAAAGTGCGACTGCCACGACTGGCCGACGCCCGAGAGCGCTTCATACGTCGCTGGGGCCGGCTCGACGCTTCTGGTAGATCAGATCGACGATTTCCCCTTCCGGCATATAGCCACTCACCGCCTCGCGCAGCAGCAGGCGGACCGCGGGGTAGTCGTCGTCCATGACCGCCTTGTGCAGCCTGCCGAGCAACTGCTTCAGGTCCTCCCAGCTCATGCATTCCTCTGCCGCTCGCATGATCATCGGGTGCTCGGTCGGACTGACATTCTCGCCAATCAGCAATTCTTCGTAGAGCTTTTCCCCGGGCCGCAGCCCCGTGTAAACGATGGGGATATCCCCCTGCGGGTTCTTCTCGGAACGAACGCTCAATCCCGACAGATGGATGAGTTTCTCGGCCAGTTTGGCGATACGGACCGGCTGCCCCATGTCCAGCACGAAAACGTCCCCGCCTTCGCCCATTGAGCCCGCCTGGATGACCAGCTGTGCTGCTTCCGGAATGGTCATGAAGTAACGGGTGATGTTGGGATGAGTCACGGTCACCGGACCGCCAGCTCGAATCTGCTCGTAAAAACGAGGGATGACCGAACCGGAGGACCCCAGCACGTTACCGAAGCGCACCATCGAAAACCGCGTCTTGTTCACATGATGAACCGGGCCCGAGTCGAAGAGCACCGGAGCGGTTTCGCGCGCCAGGGCTTGCAGCACCATTTCGGCGACCCGCTTGGTACTTCCCATCACGTTGGTCGGCCGCACCGCCTTATCGGTCGAGACCAGCACGAAGTGGTTGACCCCCGAACGGATGGCGGCCTGCACGGTGTGGAGCGTACCGAACACATTGTTGAGCACCCCCTCCGCAACGTTGTGCTCGACCATCGGCACGTGCTTGTAAGCGGCGGCGTGGTAGATGGTTTCGACTGCCCAGGTGCGCAGCACATCCTCCAGGCGTTGAGGGTTACGCACCGACCCCAGGATCGGCACCAGTCGAATGGGTTGAGATACCCGCTCCACGACCTCCTCCAGTTCGGTGTGGATACTGTAGAGATTGAATTCGCAGTGGTCGTACAGAAGCAGAGTGCTTGGCCGCGTAGCGAGTATCTGGCGGCAGAGCTCCGAGCCAATGGACCCTCCCGCCCCTGTGACCATGACCACTCGGCCCTGGATGCATTTTTCAAACAGCGCCCGGTCCGGCGGGACCGCATCACGTCCAAGCAAGTCAGCAATGTCCACTTCCTGGATGTCCTCGACCCTGACGGTGCCGCTGGCCAGATCATGGAAAGCCGGCACGCTGCGCACATGGAGCGGGTATTGCTCCAGCGCCTCGAGTATTTCCCGCCTGCGCCCCCGTGAAGCGGAAGGCACGGCCAGAAGGATCTCCTCGGCGCCCGTATCGTCGATCATCTGATGAATATGGGCCGCACTGTATACGCGCAGCCCCGCGATGATCCTGTTGTCAATGTTCGGATCATCATCGATGAACGCGACGGGCCGCATCGCGCGTCCAAGGCGCAACGCGGCGACCAGCTGGTTACCGGCGACCCCTGCTCCGTATACCGCCACCTTTATGAGACCGGCATCGCGCCCCTGAAAATTGAGAGTGTGATTGGACGAGAACCAATCCCCCATGAAGTACTGGCGCAGCACCAGACGCAAACCGCCAATCAGCACCAGGCTCAGCCACCAGTAGTTGAATACCATCGAGCGAGGGATCAGCTTGGGCGCGCCTTGGTACCAGTAGACCGCCAGCGACAGCGTCAACGCCGAAAGCGTCACCGCCTTGGCGATTGCGATCAACGCGTCGTTGCCCAGATAACGCATCACCGCTCGATACATACCGAGGCGAATGAACAAGGGAACGGAAATCATGGGCGCCAGCAGGAACAGCCAGAGATGACCGCTTAGCGGTTCGATATCCTTGACTTCACCCAGCCGCACGGCGAACGCCAGCCAAAGCGCTACCCAGACCAACAGCACATCCGTGCCGACCTGAATGGCGCGTTTATATCGACGCGGAAGGCTAACCAGCCGGCAGCGCAGTTTTTCGGCAATTCCTAGCACCGGTCACCTTTGTTTCTCAGAGTTGCGGTTGATGCGCCATCAGACCTGTGCCAGATGACAAAATCCGCAACACGAGAGACAAAATTATTTCTTCATATCAACATCCGCCCATTCCTTTGCTCCAGCCCTGAATCCCTTGGCCAGTAGCAGCAGCGGGATGTACGCCAAGGCGATGCCAACCACCGGGTCGAAATGCCCGAGGACCACGGCCATGGCGATGGGTAGCAACCAGAACAGGTTCATCAGCCCGACGGCGAGCATCACCGGAAGGTGGGCCTTGTACTGCCGCGAAGCGTGCTGATAAGCATGGCTGCGGTGCGCCTCATGGATGCGCTCACCACGCAACAATCTGCTGAACAGGGTGAAGGTTGCGTCCACGATGAATACCCCGAGCAGAATCAGCCACCCCCAGAGCAACGAAGGCGAGACCCAGGCGGCATGCAGCGAGAGCACGCCGAGCACCATGCCCAGAAAGCCACTGCCCGCATCGCCCATGAAGATCCTGGCGGGCGGGAAATTCCACAACAGGAACCCGAGCACTGCAGCGGCCAGTGTCGCCGGCATTGCGATCAGCTCAGGGTGCCCCACGCAGAGATAAAGCAATGCACCGCCGAGGCACACGCTGATCGCCTCTATGCTAGCGATACCGTCTATACCGTCCATGAAGTTGTAGAGGTTGAGCAGCCACACCAGTCCTATGAGGGCCAGCGCGTGGCCAAGCCAACCCAACTGGATATCGACGCCGAACAACGTCAGCGCAGGCAATCCGCCCAGCCAGAAGGATGCCCAGGCAGCACAGATAAAATGTCCCGAAAGACGCCAGCGCGCAGGAATATGGCCATGATCATCCAGAAACCCCAACAAGGCCACCGCGCCGCCAGCGCCCAATAACGCCCACACCAGCGGCCAGCTGGCGAGCCCTTCAAAGGCCAGGACTGGCAGCGCCAGCAGGAACGTGAAGACAATCGCAACACCGCCGCCACGTGGTGTAGGGATAACGTGCGAGCTGCGCGCATTGGGTATGTCGAACAGACGCCTGGCTAGGGCGTAACGGAGTACCAAACCGGTCAGCCCAGCGGACGCAAGCAGAACGAGCGCAGGCAGCCACCAGAGACTCAAGTGCGTTGTTCCAAGTAGTCAGCCAGTACCCTGGCGAGCAAATAGGAGCCAGCACCGCTGAGATTCAATTTAGCTATATCTAAATTCAGTGTCCTGCTAGACAAGCGTAGAAAGACGGCTGGCAAGACGGGCCTCATAACGTGCAGGAGCGTCGAACAAGTGCTTCCTAGGAAGTCACCAGCTTCCACAAAAGAAACACGCATACTTAACTCGCTAAAAGGACAAATACAGAGTGATGGAAAACGAGGTTACATGCTTTTTAAGTAGCCTATCGACAGTCAGCGGAACCGGTACAGGCTTGCGCCTCACTCCTCCTCATTCACCCGATCACGCAGCTCCTTGCCAGGCTTGAAGTGAGGGACGAATTTGCCGTCGAGGCGGACGGATTGGCCGGTTTTGGGGTTTCGGCCGACGCGGGGGGCGCGGTAGTGGAGGGAGAAGCTGCCGAAGCCGCGGATTTCGATGCGGTCGCCTGTCGCCAAGGCCTGGGACATTTGTTCGAGCATGGTCTTGATGGCCAGCTCCACATCCTTGGATGAAAGCAGCCCTTGCTGGGTGACGATGCGTTCGATCAACTCCGACTTGGTCATGGTTTTCCCTTCTTTTTCAAGCGGCTAGATCATCTGACCTGCGAGCGGTTTTAGCATGCCGGGCCCGCTTTGAACAGCCTGAGATTCGCCCTTCCACCCCGCAGCGCAGTGTCTGGCAGAAGCACCGACGCCCGAATCCCTCGGCTGCGCTGGCGGAGCGACGTCACCGTCCGCATCACCGGCAAGGCAAAAAAAAAGGGTGAGCCCGACGGGCCCACCCTTGTTTCGATCATGCTACTGAGGCGAAGTGCTTGGCTCAGTCCTCGCGATAGCGACGCAGCTTGAGCTGCTTGCCGCCTACGCGGGTGTCCTTCAGCTTGGCCAGCAGGCGGTCGAGCCCTTCTTCGGGCAGTTCGACCAGGCTGAAGCTGTCGCGCACCTGGATGCGGCCGATGGCTTCGCGGGCCAGGCCGCCTTCGTTGAGGATCGCGCCCAGCAGGTTGCGGGCGGCGATGCCGTCGCGCGCGCCCAGCGGCGAGCGGCAACGGGCGCGGCCTTCGGCCAGCGGCATCGGCGCGCGACGCTCGCGGTCGCCGCTACGCTCCGGACGATCGGAACGCTCGCGCGGCGCGCCGCTCGGCACCAGTGGCTGCTCCTTCTCGACTGCGGCGAGGGTCAGCGCCTGGCCATTGGTGGCCTTGGCGAGCAGCGCCGCGGCCAGTGCGCGCGGGCTGCAGCCGATGTCGGCCACCAGCTTGTCGAGCAGTTCGCCGTGGCTGGCTTCGGCCTCGGCAACCAGCGGCGACAGGCTGTTGGTCAACTTCTTGATGCGTGCATCGAGCACCTGTTGCGCGTTGGGCAGGCGCGCTTCGGCGACCTTCTGATTGGTGACGCGCTCGATGACCTGCAGCATACGGCGCTCGCGCGGGGTGACCAGCAGCAGCGCGCGGCCCTCACGGCCGGCACGGCCGGTACGGCCGATACGGTGAACGTAGGACTCCGGGTCGTACGGCATGTCGACGTTGAACACATGGGTGATGCGCGCCACGTCCAGGCCGCGCGCCGCCACGTCGGTGGCCACCACGATGTCCAGGCGGCCGTCCTTGAGCGAGTCGATGACGCGCTCACGCTGGTTCTGGGCGATATCGCCGTTCAGCGCGGCGGCCTTGTAGCCCTTGGCTTCCAGCGCGCTGGCGAGGTCCAGGGTGGCCTGCTTGGTGCGGACGAAGGCGATCAGCGCGTCGAAATCCTCGACTTCCAGCAGGCGCAGCACGGCCGGGATCTTCTGGTCGGCGTGGACCATCAGGTGAGCCTGCTCGATGCGCGCGACGGTCTGGGTCTTGGCCGCGATCTTGATGTGCTGCGGCTCGCGCAGGTGCTTCTCGGCGATGGCGCGGATCGAATGCGGCAGGGTCGCGGAGAACAGCACGCTCTGGCGGCTTTCCGGCATGGCCTCGAAGATCACTTCCAGGTCGTCCATGAACCCGAGCTTGAGCATCTCGTCGGCTTCGTCGAGGACCAGGAACTGGATGGTCGACAGCAGGCCGCTGTTGCGGCTCAGGTGGTCGACCAGGCGGCCCGGGGTAGCCACGATGACCTGCGCGCCCTGGCGAATGGCCTTGAGCTGCGGGCCCATGGGCGCGCCACCATAGATCGCGACGACGCTCAGACCTGGCATCTGCTTGGAGTAGGTTTCGAACGCGGTCGCGACCTGCAGCGCAAGCTCACGGGTCGGCGCGAGAATCAGCGCCTGCGGTTCTTTGCGGGCCGGATCGATCTTCGACAGGATGGGCAGCGCGAAGGCCGCGGTCTTGCCGGTGCCGGTCTGGGCCTGGCCGATCATGTCGTGGCCGCCGATGATCACGGGGATCGCCTGGGCCTGGATGGGGGACGGTTCTTCGTAGCCGACGGCGGAGATGGCGGCGAGTACGGATGGGTGAATGCCGAGCGCGGCGAAGCCGCCGAGTTCCTGGGTCATGGGTCTGCCTCTGGTGCATCCGCAAAGACCCATGTTCCAAAGCTGCGCATGCCATGTAGGACCTTGTGGGTCACCCTGGCAGCCCGGTCGGCGGGTTTGCGAAAACGTGGTGAATGATGAATCGTCTAGGATAGTCCGCGTGGAGCGGACAGCAGCCGAAGCAGCGCTTCGATGTGTTGCGGTACCTGAACGGAGCCAATTGGCCGGCGCGCACTATACATAAAAAAGGCGAATGTGTCAGGGCAAAAGGACCAGCGGACGGTGTGCCGGATAAAGCTGAACGGCGCCGCAGAGCGCGCCACCACGAGCGCCTCGAGTCAACTGGCCTGGCGCAGCACCGCGATCAGCGAGTCCAGCGAATAACCCAGTCGCGGCGTCAGCGAGGCCGCGCGCTCCGCGATGCCCTGCAGGTCCAGCGTCTGCTCCAGATCGGCCGGCACCAGCAGGATGACGTTGCCCTCCTTCACCGGGCATTCCCAGTAATGCCGATGGAACAGACCGCGCAACAGGGCGGCGCCCAGGGGCTTGCCGTCGTCGTTGGCCCACTGGTTGATCACCAGCCAGCCGCCGGGGTTGAGTTTCTGCTGGCAGGCCTACAGGAAGTTCCAGCCCAGATGCGCCGCGGCAGGCCCGGTGTCGGTATAGAGGTCGACGAAGATCAGGTCGGCGGTCTCCGCCGTTTCGAGCAGGTGCAGCGCATCGCCGATGCGGATGGTCAGCCGCGGATCGTCGTCAAGCCCCAGGTACTCCATGGCCAGGCGCGGCACGTCCGGGCGCAGCTCGATCGCCTCGACATCCTCGAGCGGCAGGAACTGCAGGCACGCCTGGGTCAGGTTGCCCGCGCCGAGGCCCAGGAACAGCGCGGTTTCCGGCGCCTCGTGGGCCAGCGCGCCGAGCAGCATCGCCCGGGTGTAGTCGTACTCCAGCCAGCTGGGGTCGCGGGTGAACACGCAGCTCTGCTCGACCGCTGCGCCGAACTCCAGAAAACGGTAGTCGCCCACTTCATAAACGCGGATCAGCCCGAACGCGTCCTGGACTTCGGCTAACAACACCTCCTGCTGACTCATGACTCATCCGCCTCGATTGGGTGCGTCATCTTAAACAGGGCGATACGCAGCCGCTATCAGCTTCGGCGCCATGCATCGGGTAACATCGACACCTTTCGCACCACCACACGGAACGCATCTGATGAGCCAGACCTGGAGCCCGCAAAGCTGGAGGGCCAAGCCCATCCAGCAGCAACCCCACTACCCCGACGCCGAACACCTGGCGCGCGTCGAGGCGACCCTGGCCAGTCTGCCGCCACTGGTATTCGCCGGCGAGGCGCGGGCGCTGCGCAAGCAGTTCACCGAGGTCACCCAGGGTCGGGCGTTTCTGCTGCAGGGTGGCGATTGCGCGGAGAGCTTCGCGGAGTTCTCCGCGCCTAAGATCCGCGACACCTTCAAGGTCCTGCTGCAGATGGCCATCGTCATGACCTTTGCGGCCGGCTGCCCGGTGGTGAAGGTCGGCCGCATGGCCGGGCAGTTCGCCAAGCCGCGCTCGGCCGGCGACGAGACCATCGACGGCGTCACCCTGCCCGCCTACCGCGGCGATATCGTCAACGGCATCGGCTTCGACGAGAAGAGCCGCGCCCCCGATCCCGAGCGGCTGCTGCAGGCCTACCACCAGTCCACCGCCAGCCTCAACCTGCTGCGCGCCTTCGCCCAGGGCGGTTTCGCCGACCTGCACCAGGTCCACCAGTGGAACCTCGATTTCATCGCCAACTCGTCCCTGGCCGAGAAGTATCACCAGCTCGCCGACCGCATCGACCAGACGCTGGCGTTCATGCGCGCCTGCGGGCTGGACGATGCGCCTCAGCTTCGCGAGACGAGCTTCTTCACCGCCCACGAAGCCCTGCTGCTGAACTACGAGCAGGCCTTCGTGCGCCAGGACAGCCTGACCGGCGGCTGGTACGACTGCTCGGCGCACATGCTCTGGATCGGCGATCGCACCCGCCAGCTCGACGGTGCGCACGTCGAGTTCCTGCGCGGCGTCGGCAACCCCATCGGCGTGAAGGTCGGCCCGAGCATGGACAGCGAGGAGCTGATCCGCCTGATCGACGTGCTCAACCCGGACAACGATACGGGCCGCCTGAACCTGATCGTGCGAATGGGCGCGGACAAGGTCGAAGCGGGCCTGCCGAGATTGATCCGTGCCGTGCAGGCCGAAGGCCGGCAGGTGCTCTGGAGTTCGGACCCGATGCATGGCAATACCATGAAGGCCTCCAGCGGCTACAAGACCCGCGATTTCGCACGGGTACTGGCCGAAGTACGGCAGTTCTTCGAGGTACACCGCGCCGAGGGCAGCTATCCGGGCGGGATCCACATCGAGATGACCGGGCAGAACGTCACCGAATGCATCGGCGGCTCGCGCCCCGTCACCGAAGACGCGCTCTCCGATCGCTACCACACCCACTGCGACCCCCGACTGAACGCGGATCAGTCGCTGGAAATGGCATTCCTGATCGCCGAAACCCTAAAGCGCGTGCGTCCTAGCTGAGGCGCGGCAGCCACCGCCCTCGTGGCGGGGATCATGGGAGTGCTTTTGTGGGAGAGATTGGGGACGCCTTGTCTTGACCGCGAGCTTTTCGAACCTGGCCCTCGACACGCCTTCGTCAGGCGCTTGCGGTCGTTCAGTCGGCCTTCTTGCGGATCCAGTAGAGGTAATTGCCATCCGCTTCCCGCTGGTCGACCAGTTCGTGGCCGAGGAAGACGCAGAACTTCGGAATGTCACGCTGGGTCGAGGGGTCGGTGGCGATGACTTTGAGCAGCTGGCCACCCGCGAGATCACGGACCTTGTTGTGCAGCATCATCACCGGCTCCGGGCAGTTGAGGCCCGAGGCGTCGAGGATGGCGTCGCTGTGCAGTTCGGTTGTTTGGGACATCAGGGGCTCCGGTCAGGACATTTCGCGCGGGCGCAAGTATTGGGCATCTTGCGACGGACTTACAGACGGCGCAGGTGGCAGGTGACTTCTTCGCGGTCGTGGTAGAGCTGCTTGCAGCCGATGCTCGCCTTCACGCCACGTTCGGCAAGCCCCTGGGCGATGCGTTCCAGCAGGCGCCGGACTTCGGCGTAGCGCTGCTTCATCGGCAGCTTGAGGTTGACCACCGCCTCGCGACACAGCCCCTCGCCTATCCAGGTTTCCAGCAGGGCGGCACTGCGTGCGGGTTTCTCGACGATATCGCAGACCATCCAGTCCACGGGGCGACGCGGGCGGAAGACGAATCCGTCGGCCTGCAGGTGCTCCACCATGCCGGTATCCATCAGGCTTTCGGCCATCGGCCCGTTGTCCACGGCGATCACCCGCATGTCGCGCTTGACCAGCTGCCAGGTCCATCCGCCGGGCGCGGCGCCCAAGTCCACCGCCGTCATCTCCGGCGCCAGCCGCTGCTCCCACTGCTCGCGCGGGATGAAATGATGCCAGGCCTCCTCGAGCTTGAGGGTCGAGCGACTTGGCGCCTGGCGCGGAAACTTCAGGCGCGGGATGCCCATGGGCCAGAGTGCGCTGTTGCTCGCCTCGGCGAGGCCCAGGAAGACTTCCCGCCCGCTGATGAAGGTCAGCAGCAGGCGCGGGCCCGGCCCGCCTTCGACCAGCCTGCCCGCCTTGATCAGGGCCTTGCGCAACGGCACCTCGAACTTGCGGCAGAAGGTGGACAGTTCCTTGCCGTCGTTGGTGTCGAGCACCTCCAGCCAGAGGCTGCCGCAGGTCGGATAGTCGGCCAGTGCCTCGAGCAGGACTTCGACCCGCTCGCGCTCAGGCAGCGCCAGGTACTGCCCCCGCGCCCACTGCCGCGGGAAGATCAGCTCGGAAAAGCGCAGGGCCTTCATCAGCCGCGCCGGCGCATCAGGCTCGGCACAGACGAACTCGGCCAGGGCGCTGCCCGGGCGCGCCTTGGCATAGCCCGAGACGTCCAGCCTGGCGGCGTGCTCGCTGATTTCAGCGCAGACCTCGCCTTCGAATCCCGGACGGCAATGCAACAGCAACAGGTTCATGCTCGATTTCCACAGGTCAATCGGAGCCCCGACCGGGAACCAGGCCCGACGCAGCGGCAAAGCCCCGCATGATAGCCCAGAGGGGAACCCCCGGATGCCTGCCTCGGTCCAGTGCAATGGAGAAACCGCTCAAGACAGGCGAGTTTCAAGACGATCCGCCAGATCCAACCCAGCCCGACCGTGCGGGCCAAAGGAGATCAGGAATGCCTTCCCTGGACAGTCTCAACTGCCGGCGCAGCCTCGATGTGGCCGGCACGACCTATCACTACTTCAGCCTGCCGGACGCGGCCAAGCAGCTGGGCGACATCAGCCGCCTGCCCGCGTCGCTCAAGGTCCTGCTGGAGAACCTGTTGCGCTGGGAAGACGGCGTGACGGTACGCGCAGACGACTTCACCTCCCTGGCCGTCTGGCAAAAGACCCGCAGCTCCGAGCGAGAGATCCAGTACCGTCCGGCGCGCGTGCTGATGCAGGACTTCACCGGCGTGCCGGCCGTGGTCGACCTGGCCGCGATGCGTGACGCCGTGGCCCGCGCCGGTGCCGATCCGCAGAAGATCAATCCGCTGTCGCCGGTCGACCTGGTGATCGACCACTCGGTGATGGTCGACCGCTTCGGCACCGACCAGGCGTTCCAGGAGAACGTCGCCATCGAGATGCAGCGCAACGGCGAACGTTACGAATTCCTGCGCTGGGGGCAGCAGGCGTTCGACAACTTCCGCGTCGTGCCGCCGGGTACCGGCATCTGCCATCAGGTCAACCTCGAATACCTTGGCCAGGTGGTCTGGACCAAGGAAGAAGACGGCACCACCTATGCCTACCCCGACACCCTGGTCGGTACCGACTCCCACACCACCATGATCAACGGCCTGGGCGTGCTCGGCTGGGGCGTCGGCGGGATCGAGGCCGAGGCGGCCATGCTCGGCCAGCCGGTGTCGATGCTGATTCCCGAGGTCGTGGGCTTCCGCCTGACCGGCAGGCTGCGCGAGGGCGTGACGGCCACGGACCTGGTGCTGACGGTCACCCAGATGCTGCGCAAGCAGGGAGTGGTCGGCAAGTTCGTCGAATTCTTCGGCCCGGGGCTGGACAACCTTCCCCTGGCCGACCGCGCGACCATCGGCAACATGGCTCCCGAATACGGCGCCACCTGCGGCTTCTTCCCGGTCGACCAGATCACCATCGACTACCTGCGCCTGACCGGCCGCGACGAGCAGCGCATCCAGCTGGTCGAGGCCTACTGCAAGGCCCAGGGCATGTGGCGCGACAGCAACACGCCCGACCCGGTCTTCACCGCGACGCTGGAGCTGGACCTTTCCGAAGTGCAGCCCTCGCTCGCCGGCCCGAAACGCCCGCAGGACCGTGTCTCGCTGGGTGACATCGGCTCGGCGTTCGACCTGTTGCTGGAAACCAGCGGCCGCATGCAGCAGGCCGACACCGGCGTACCGGTCGCAGGCGAGGACTACGAGCTCAAGCACGGCGCGGTGGTGATCGCCTCGATCACCTCCTGCACCAACACCTCCAACCCGAACGTGCTGATGGCTGCCGGCCTGCTCGCCAAGAAGGCGGTCGAACGCGGACTGATGCGCAAGCCGTGGGTCAAGTCGTCCCTGGCGCCGGGCTCCAAGGTGGTGACGGATTACCTGAAAAAGGCCGACCTGACCCGTTATCTGGATCACCTGGGCTTCAACCTGATCGGCTACGGCTGCGCGACCTGCATCGGCAACTCCGGCCCGCTGCCCGACCCCATCGGGCAGGCGGTCACCGAGAACGACCTGATCGTGTCCTCGGTACTGTCGGGCAACCGCAACTTCGAAGGCCGCGTCCACCCGCTGGTCAAGGCCAACTGGCTGGCCTCGCCGCCGCTGGTGGTCGCCTTCGCGCTGGCCGGCACGACCCGCATCAACATGAACACCGAGCCGCTGGGCCATGACGCCCAGGGCCAGCCGGTCTTCCTGCGCGACATCTGGCCCAGCAGCGAGGAAGTCAACCAGGCGGTCAGCCAGATCGACGGCGAGATGTTCCGCGACCGGTATGCCGATGTGTTCAGCGGCGAGCCGAGCTGGCAGCAGATTCCGGTCTCCGCCGGCAAGACTTACGTCTGGAACGAACAATCGAGCTACGTGCAGAACCCGCCGTTCTTCGAGGGCATCGCCGAGCCGCCCAAGCCGCCAGCCGACATCGAGGGTGCCCGGATCCTCGCGCTGTTCGGCGACTCCATCACCACCGACCACATCTCGCCGGCCGGCAACATCAAGGCGAGCTCCCCGGCAGGCCTGTACCTGCAGGAACTCGGGGTCCGGCCGGAAGACTTCAACTCCTACGGCTCACGGCGCGGCAACCACGAAGTGATGATGCGCGGCACCTTCGCCAACATCCGCATCAAGAACGAGATGCTCGGCGGCGAGGAAGGCGGCAATACGCTGTACCAGCCCGGCGGCGAGAAGCTGTCGATCTACGATGCCGCCATGCGTTACCAGGCCGAGGGCGTGCCGCTGGTGGTGGTGGCCGGCAAGGAATACGGCACCGGCTCGAGCCGCGACTGGGCGGCCAAGGGCACCACCCTGCTGGGGGTCAAAGCGGTGATCGCCGAAAGCTTCGAGCGGATTCACCGTTCCAACCTGATCGGCATGGGTGTGCTGGCGCTGCAGTTCATCGGCGACCAGAACCGCCAGACCCTCGGGCTCGTCGGTAACGAAAAGCTTTCGATCCGAGGTCTGTCGGAAGACATCAAGCCACGCCAGATCTACACGGTGGAGCTGGTGCGTGCCGACGGCAGTCGTGACACCTTCCAGGTGCTGTGCCGCATCGATACCTTGAACGAGGTCCAGTACTTCAAGGCGGGGGGCATCCTGCACTTCGTGCTGCGCCAGCTGATCGGCAGCTGAGGCTCGCACGACGCCGGTCGTTCGGCCGGCGTCGTGCCACACAGGATTTCGGTGCCCTTGCCTGGGCGCGACGATGCCGGCACAGGAATCTGCGCCGGCATGTTTTTGCGGGTTATTTGACGACGGCAGCCAGCCGGGGTGGCTCGACCTTTTCCGCAGTGCGGCCGTAGACGTCCTCGAGCCGCTCGATGTCGTCCTCGCCGAGATAGCTGCCCGACTGCACCTCGATGATCTCCAGGGGAATCTTGCCCGGGTTGCTGAGCCGGTGTACCGACGCCACCGGAATGTAGGTCGACTGGTTTTCGGTCAGCAGGAAGACCTTCTCGTCGCAGGTCACCTGGGCAATACCGGAGACCACGATCCAGTGTTCGGCCCGGTGGTGGTGCATCTGCAGCGAGAGGCTCGCGCCCGGTTTCACGGTGATGCGCTTGACCTGGTGGCGCAGGCCGTTGTCCACCGAGTCATAGGCGCCCCAGGGGCGGTAGACCTGGCTGTGGGACTGGGTTTCGGTGCGCTGGTCCTGATCGAGCCGCTGCACCAGGTGCTTGACGTCCTGCATGCGGTCCTTGTGGGCGACCATGACCGCATCCTTGGTCTCGACCACCACCAGGTCCTCGACGCCCAGCAGTGTGACCAGCTTGGAATTGGCGTGCGCCAGGCAGTTCTGGGCGTCGTCGACGACCACATCGCCCTGCAGCACGTTGCCCTCCTCGTTCTTGGGCTGCACCTCCCAGAGCGCGGACCAGCTGCCCACGTCGTTCCAGCCGGCTTCCAGCGGCATCAGGCTGGCCTGGGAGGTCCGCTCCATCACCGCGTAATCGATCGAGTTGTCCGGGCAGCAGGCGAACGCCGCAGACGCGATGGTCAGCGTGTTACCGGCCTGCTCGCTGCTCTCGAACGCCAGGGCGCAGGTTTCGTAGATGTCCGGCTCGAAGCGGCGCAGCTCCTCGAGATAGCGGCTGGCGCGGAACAGGAACATGCCGCTGTTCCAGTAGTAGTCGCCGCTGTCGACGAACGCCTGGGCGACCTCCAGCGAGGGTTTCTCGACGAAGCGGGCGACCCGCTGCATACCGGCGCCGAGCCGGGCATCGGGCGCGCACTGGATATAACCGAAGCCGGTCTCCGGCTGCTGCGCCGGCACGCCGAACAGCACCATTTCGCCAGCCTCGGCAGCCGCGGCGGCGTTCTGCACGGCCTGCAGCAGCCCGGCTTCGTCGTTGACGACATGGTCGGCCGGCGACACCAGCAGCAGGTCGTCGCGGCCCTCGGCCACCAGCTTGAGCGCGACCATCGCAACGGCCGGCGCGGTGTTGCGGCCGAACGGCTCGAGCACCAGCCCCTGGGCTTCGGCGCCGACCGCGGTCAGTTGCTCGTTGATCATGAAACGGTGTTCCTGGTTGCAGACCACGATGGGGGCCTGCAGCCCCTGCGCAGTGAGGCGCATGACGGTCTGCTGGAACAGACTGTGGTTACCCACCAGCTTGAGGAATTGCTTCGGATGCTGTTTGCGCGAGAGCGGCCAAAGACGCGAGCCACTTCCGCCGGACAAGATCACTGGAATCATCTTCGTCTCTCCTCGAGCTTGATCGAATAGGTTCAGGCCCCCTGACGACAGGTCGGTAGCCTTCCGTCAGCTCCGGTGGTCCGGAGCCGAGTGCTTGCGATCGCACCGTCCTGGCTGGCCGTCTGATGGCACCCGGCATCGCTGCCCGGCCACCCGCTATCCTGATGATTCACGCCCTGCTTCCGCTGTCACAGCGGTAGTCCGCGCTTACGTCTATATCGAAATCGGTACCGGCCTGCTTGCCCGAACTGGCCTCCAGAATCGGCAGCAACCGCGCCAGCACCCGTCGTGGCTGATCACTGCTGCGCAACAGCAGCCGGTGCCTTGCCGCCTTGTCGCGCAGTACCTCGCCCACCTCCCTGCACACCGCCTCCATCGCTCCCTCACCCTGACCGTCCTGGTCATCCACCGCCACCTCACAGATCAAGGTCAGCTCCGTTGCCAGCACCGCTGCCTGCACGTCCGTCGTGCCGCTGAGCAGGCCGGCCTCCCTGCCGTGCTCGAACAATGCCCCGAGGCCCGCCTCCATCCCTGGCTCCGGCCCCCGATTGAGCAGATCCGCTCGGTTCTGCCTGTGGTCGACTCCTACGACCCAGTGCCCCCTGGCAGACAGGCAGCCCGCGTAAACCGCGGCGCGGTAATCCAGTCCCATGATGCTGATACGCATGACGCCCTCCTGGCACGTATCCATCGAATCCGGCCCCGCCGGATCGGCCTTCCCGGGCCCGCACAACGCCCGATGCGCATGATGGCTGGAGCAAGGAAAATGCCAGTTATTTGGCTTTCATCTAACTCTCCAGCATTTTCAGGCGGTTACGACGTTTTCCTGACGCAGCAGGCGTTTTGTGACGCCGTTCAACAAGCACCAAGTTAAAGCGCCGGCGTTTCACTTCGATGAAAAAGGGTGCAATAACCTCGGCCGCTTCATAAGCAATTGAAATAACAGGAATTGGTCTTATCCCTTCTGCATCCGGCTCGTTTGTCGGCATCCGGAAATCAAACCTAAAGAAACCTGTAGGCAAGTCGAGAATATGACAGCAGTCGGCAAAGACGCCTGCGTATGCGCATCAATCCTTCCTGCCAGGCGTGACTACCCATGCGAAATAACCAGCCCGTGTCCCAGCGCGAATATGCCTTTCCTGAACAGCAGCGGCTGATTTCCACGACCGACCTCAAGGGCCAGATCACCTACTGCAACGACATCTTCGTCGAGGTGAGCGGCTTCGCCCGGGAAGAGCTGATCGGAGCGCCGCACAATCTCGTGCGCCATCCCGACGTTCCGCCAGCGGTGTTCCAGCACATGTGGAGCCGCCTGAAGGACGGCAAGCCCTGGATGGGCATCGTCAAGAACCGCCGCAAGAACGGCGACCACTACTGGGTCAGCGCCTACGTCACGCCCGTGCTGGACAACAACCGCAAGGTCGTCGGCTACGAGTCGGTACGCACCAAGCCCAGCGCGGCGCAGGTCAGCCGGGCCCAGGCGCTCTATGCGCGCATCAACGCCGGCAAGGGTGCGGT
The DNA here is from genome assembly GCF_005876855.1 of Stutzerimonas nosocomialis. Classification (GTDB taxonomy): domain Bacteria; phylum Pseudomonadota; class Gammaproteobacteria; order Pseudomonadales; family Pseudomonadaceae; genus Stutzerimonas; species Stutzerimonas nosocomialis. Next base: position 52,115 of record NZ_QLAE01000016.1, read on the forward strand.
TCCGGCCTGCGATCGCTGGTTGCCGGTGGTGGCCAAGTGGCTGCCATTCATTCTGATCAGCCAGATCGGCTTCATGATCGGCGCCTGGCAGGACCACTACTGGGGCTTCCTGCTGGCCGCCCTGCTGTCCGTTCCCCTCGGCCTCGTCGGCCTGCACTGGCAACAGGCAGGCATCAACCGCCTGCTGCGCCTGACCGCGGCGGCGAACACCGACCCGCTGATCGCCAAGATGTTCACCACCAGCCGCGGCGTCGAGGCACGACTGGAGATGGCCATCATCAGCCAGGAAGCCCATCTCAAGACCTGCCTGACACGGCTGCAGGACAGCGCGGAGCAGCTCCAGAACCAGGCCCAGCAGGCCGAAGGGCTGGCGCAGAACTGCTCGTCCGGACTGTCGCGCCAGCGCCAGGAAACCGAGCAGATGGCGGCGGCGATCACCCAGATGGCTTCCACCACCCAGGAAGTCGCCGGCAACGTGGCCAATACGGCCGAGGCGACCCAGCAGGCCAGCCGCCTGACCGCCCAGGGCCAGAGCATTTCCGGCGAAACCCGCAAGGCGATCGAGCGACTGTCCGAATCGGTCGGCGAGACCCGTGAGGCGGTGACCAAGCTGGCCCGCGACAGCGACCAGATCGGGAGCGTGGTGGACGTGATTCGAGGCATCGCCGAGCAGACCAACCTGCTGGCGCTGAACGCGGCCATCGAAGCGGCGCGCGCCGGCGACAGCGGCCGTGGGTTCGCGGTGGTCGCCGACGAGGTGCGCCAGCTGGCCAAGCGGACCGCCGATGCGACCGGGCAGATCCACGAGCTGATCGCCGCCCTTCAGCATCAGGCCAAGACCGCGGTCGGCACCACCGAATCAGGGCGCGCCCACGCCGATCATGGCGTCGAGCAGGTGCGCCTGGCCGACCAGGCACTGTCGGGCATCAGCCAGGCGATGGACAACATCGCCAACATGGCCAGCCAGATCGCCGCGGCCGCCGAAGAGCAGAGCGCAGTGGCCGACGAGATCAGCCAGAACGTCGCGACCATCGCCCAGCTCGCCGACCAGACCTCGGGAGAGGCGCAGAACACCGCGCAGCTGAGCAAGGACCTGTCGCACACCGCCGACCTGCAGTTCTCCCTCGTCGAGCGTTTCAACCGCTGACGCCGCCCGAGCCCGTACCGCGCGTGCGGCTCAGCCTTCGGTCAGGAACCGCGCCACCGCCTCGGCGGCGGCGTCCAGGTGCTGCTGGTGGGTCAGACCCGAGCTTTTCAGCGGCTTGAGGTCGTGGTCCGCGGCCGTCAGCCAGTGCAGTCGAATGCTGTCGGCCAGCCGGTAGCCCTGTACCTGCTCGCGATTGCCCAGGGCATCGCGTTCCCCCTGCACGATCAGCGCGCGCGTCTTCAGCGTCTCCAGGTGCGCCACGCGCGGCTTGTCCGGTTTCCCTGCCGGGTGAAACGGATAGCCCAGGCAGACGAGCGCTGCCGGCTCCAGCTCGTCGGCCAGCAGGCTGGCCATCCGCCCGCCCATCGACTTGCCGCCGATCGCCAGCGGCCCTGCGGTTTGTCGTCGCACCGCCTCGTAGAGGCTGCGCCATTGCTCGAGCAGCTGCGCCTGCGGGTTGGGAGGGCGCCGCTTGCCGTCCTCGCGCCGGGCCGCCATGTAGGCGAATTCGAAGCGAAATACCGCGATGGCACGCGCCGCCAGCCGTTCGGCGATGGCATCCATGAACGGGCTGTCCATCGGCGCGCCCGCGCCGTGCGCGAGTATCAGCGTCGCCCTCGCCTCGCCTTGCGGGCGGTTCCACAGCCCTTGCTCCACCTGCCTGTATTGACGCTGATCAATACCGCTCACCGACCCTTTCTCCATGCTTCGCTCGCGTTATGTAACAAGAAACAAAATCTGCTCACTACCGTGGATGGAAGCCCATACATGAACACTGCAACCAGTACCGCCTACGACTATCGGGTGGTCCGCCAATTCGCCATCATGACGGTGGTGTGGGGAATCGTCGGGATGGGGCTCGGCGTTTTCATCGCCGCACAGCTCGTGTGGCCAGACCTCAACCTCGACCTGCCGTGGACCAGCTTCGGCCGCCTGCGCCCGTTGCACACCAACGCGGTCATCTTCGCCTTCGGCGGTTGCGCGCTGTTCGCCACGTCCTACTATGCCGTCCAGCGTACCTCCCAGACGCGGCTCTTTGCACCGGGCCTGGCCGCCTTCACCTTCTGGGGCTGGCAAGCGGTGATCGTGCTGGCCGCCATCAGCCTGCCGCTGGGCTGGACCAGCTCCAAGGAATACGCCGAGCTGGAATGGCCGATCGACATCCTGATCACCATCGTCTGGGTCAGTTACGCGGTGGTCTTCTTCGGCACCCTGGCGACCCGCAAGGTCAAGCACATCTATGTCGGCAACTGGTTCTTCGGTGCCTTCATCCTGACGGTCGCGCTGCTGCACGTGGTCAACAACCTGGAAATCCCGGTGACGCTGACCAAGTCGTACTCGCTCTATTCGGGCGCGACCGATGCCATGGTGCAGTGGTGGTACGGTCATAACGCGGTGGGCTTCTTCCTGACCGCCGGCTTCCTCGGGATGATGTACTACTTCGTGCCGAAACAGGCCGAGCGTCCGGTCTATTCCTATCGCCTGTCGATCGTCCACTTCTGGGCGCTGATCGCCGTCTACATCTGGGCCGGTCCGCACCACCTGCACTACACCGCCCTGCCCGACTGGGCGCAGAGCCTGGGCATGGTGATGTCGATCATCCTCCTGGCACCGAGCTGGGGCGGCATGATCAACGGCATGATGACGCTCTCGGGCGCCTGGCATAAGTTGCGGACCGACCCGATCCTGCGCTTTCTGGTGGTGTCGCTGGCGTTCTACGGCATGTCCACCTTCGAAGGCCCGATGATGGCCATCAAGACCGTCAACGCCCTGTCCCACTACACCGACTGGACCATCGGCCACGTACACGCCGGCGCCCTCGGCTGGGTCGCGATGATTTCCATCGGTTCGCTCTACCACCTGATTCCCAAGGTGTTCGGCTGCGAGCGGATGTACAGCATCGGCCTGATCAACACCCATTTCTGGCTTTCCACCGTGGGCACCGTGCTCTACATCGCCTCGATGTGGGTCAACGGCATCACCCAGGGCCTGATGTGGCGCGCGGTCAACGACGACGGCACCCTGACCTACTCCTTCGTCGAGGCGCTGGAAGCCAGCCACGCGGGCTTCGTGGTGCGCATGGTCGGCGGCGCGATCTTCTTCAGCGGGATGCTGGTGATGGCCTACAACACCTGGCGCACCGTGCGGGCTGCCAAGCCGGCCGAATACGACGCCGCGGCGCAGATCGCCTGAGGACGCAGAGATGAAACAGCACGAGAAACTCGAAAAGAACGTCGGCCTGCTGACCCTGTTCATGATCCTGGCGGTCAGCATCGGCGGTCTCACCCAGATCGTCCCGCTGTTCTTCCAGGACGCGGTCAACGAGCCGGTCGAGGGCATGCTGCCCTACACCGCCATGCAGCTCGAAGGGCGTGACATCTATATCCGCGAAGGCTGCGTCGGCTGCCACTCGCAGATGATTCGCCCGTTCCGCGCCGAGACCGAGCGCTACGGCCACTACTCGGTCGCCGGCGAGAGCGTCTACGACCATCCGTTCCTGTGGGGCTCCAAGCGCACCGGTCCGGACCTGGCCCGCGTCGGCGGACGCTACTCCGACGACTGGCACCGCGCGCACCTCTACAACCCGCGCAACGTGGTGCCCGAGTCGAAGATGCCGTCCTATCCCTGGCTGGTCGAGCACACCCTCGACGGGAAAGACACCGCCAGGAAGATGCAGGCCCTGCGCACCCTTGGCGTGCCCTACAGCGATGACGACATCGCAGGCGCACGGGACGCCGTGAGGGGCAAGACCGAAATGGACGCCCTCGTCGCTTACCTGCAGGTGCTCGGCACCGCGCTGACCAACAAGCGCTGATCGGCTCGCACCGTTCCACCGACCGGCGCCATGGCGCCGTCAGCAAAATCAATCGCGGGCGGGCTGGAGACAGACCGCCAGGAGTACTACATGAGCGCTTTCTGGAGTGTTTACGTCACCCTGCTGACGCTGGGCACACTCGTGGCCCTGTTCTGGCTGATCTTCGCGACGCGCCGGGGCGAGTCCCAGGGCACCACCGATCAGACCATGGGCCACGCCTTCGACGGCATCGAGGAATACGACAACCCGCTGCCCAAGTGGTGGTTCATGCTGTTCCTCGGGACCTTGGTGTTCGGCGTGGGCTACCTGATCCTTTATCCGGGGCTGGGCAACTGGAAAGGGATCTTCCCCGGCTACGAGAACGGCTGGACGCAGGAAGCCCAGTGGCAGCGCGAAGTGGCCAAGGCCGACGGCCTGTACGGCCCGATCTTCGCCCGCTACGCCGCCATGTCGGTCGCCGAGGTCGCGCATGACGACCAGGCCCTGAAGATGGGTGGCCGCCTGTTCGCCAACCACTGCGCGGTCTGCCATGGGTCGGACGCCCGCGGCGCGGTCGGCTTCCCGGACCTGACCGACGGCCACTGGCGCTGGGGTGGCGATGCCGAGACGATCAAGGCCTCGATCCTTCACGGACGCACCGCCGCCATGCCGGCGTGGTTGTCGGTGATCGGCGAAGACGGCGTGAAGAACGTAGCGGCCTACGTGCGGCAGGACCTGGGCGGCCTGGCATTGCCCGAAGGCACGCAGGTCGACCTCGCGGCGGGCAAGCAGGTCTATGCCGGCAACTGCGCCGCCTGCCACGGCGCCGGCGGCGAAGGCATGCCGATGATGGGCGCCCCCAGCCTGACGCAGCCCGGCGGCTGGATCTACGGCTCGAGCCTCGCCCAACTGCAGCAGACCATCCGCCACGGACGCAACGGCCAGATGCCTGCGCAGGAACAGCACCTGGGCAACGACAAGGTCCATCTGCTGGCCGCCTACGTTTACAGCCTGTCGCAACAACAGGCAGACTTGGCCACGCGCTGATCTGCCGCGGCGGACTCCACGCCGCCGCCCCGGAGCGCTCTGCGACCATGTGCCGCAGGACGCTCCGACCAACTGCCCTTCCCCGTCCCCCGCCGTAGCCCTAAGCTTCCGCCCAATTCGCCGACTGCCTGACACCCAACGACAAGGCGAAACCTTTCACTTCTTCGCACCAGACTGGTGTGTATCAACCCTGTGACCGCATGGATAGCGCACTCAGGCCGTTGAACCGACTGCGCTCGCCCCTGCCGCGGACTTCAGGCACTTGCAAAAAGCGTCGCCGCATCTGCCCTGACAGCTGCTTCCGGTTTTCGTCGAGCCCAGCCGATTCAGGCTTCTAGCACAGGGTCTGCGCGGGAAGATGGAGCATCGGCGCCGTTTGCAATGCCCCCCTGCTTTCCTCATACTTGCCGCCGTTTTTTGCCTTCGAAATGCCATTAGCGTGGAACCCTGTATGAGCACAGCAATCAGTCAGACTGCTTATAACTATAAAGTGGTTCGCCAGTTCGCCATCATGACGGTGGTTTGGGGAATCATCGGGATGGGTCTAGGTGTGTTCATCGCCGCACAACTCGTGTGGCCGGAGCTCAACCTCGATCTGCCGTGGACAAGCTTCGGCCGTCTGCGTCCCTTGCACACCAATGCCGTGATCTTCGCCTTCGGCGGTTGCGCCCTGTTCGCCACCTCGTATTACGTGGTGCAGCGCACGTCGCAGACCCGCCTGATCTCGGACGGTCTGGCTGCCTTCACCTTCTGGGGCTGGCAAGCGGTCATCATCCTCGCGGTGATCACCCTGCCGCTGGGCTACACCTCCTCCAAGGAATACGCCGAGCTGGAATGGCCGATCGACATCCTGATCACCATCGTCTGGGTCAGCTATGCCCTGGTGTTCTTCGGCACCATCGCCAAGCGCAAGGTCAAGCACATCTACGTCGGCAACTGGTTCTTCGGTGCCTTCATCGCCACCGTGGCGATGCTGCACATCGTCAACAACCTGGAAGTGCCGGTCACCTGGTTCAAGTCCTACTCGATCTACTCGGGTGCGACCGACGCCATGGTGCAGTGGTGGTACGGCCACAACGCGGTGGGCTTCTTCCTGACCGCCGGCTTCCTCGGGATGATGTACTACTTCGTGCCGAAGCAGGCCGAACGCCCGATCTACTCCTACCGCCTGTCGATCGTCCACTTCTGGGCGCTGATCTCGGTATACATCTGGGCCGGCCCGCACCACCTGCACTACACCGCTCTGCCCGACTGGGCTCAGAGCCTGGGCATGGTAATGTCGATCATCCTCCTGGCACCGAGCTGGGGCGGCATGATCAACGGCATGATGACGCTCTCGGGCGCCTGGCATAAGTTGCGCACCGACCCGATCCTGCGCTTTCTGGTGGTGTCGCTGGCCTTCTACGGCATGTCCACCTTCGAAGGCCCGATGATGGCCATCAAGACCGTCAATGCTCTGTCCCACTACACCGACTGGACCATCGGCCACGTACACGCCGGCGCCCTCGGCTGGGTCGCGATGATCACCATCGGCTCGATGTATCACCTGATTCCCAAGGTGTTCGGTCGTGTGCAGATGCACAGCGTCGGCCTGATCAACGCGCACTTCTGGCTGGCCACCATCGGCACCGTGCTCTACATCGCCTCGATGTGGGTCAACGGCATCACCCAGGGCCTGATGTGGCGCGCGGTCAACGAGGACGGCACCCTGACCTACTCGTTCGTAGAAGCACTGGAAGCCAGCCATCCCGGCTTCGTGGTGCGCATGATCGGTGGTGCGTTCTTCCTCACCGGCATGCTGCTGATGGCCTACAACACCTGGCGCACCGTACGGGCCGCCAAGCCGGCCGAATACGACGCCGCGGCGCAGATCGCCTGAGGAGCTGACGGGAAATGAAGCAACACGAAAAAGTAGAAAAGAACATTGGCCTGCTGACCCTGTTCATGATCCTGGCGGTCAGCATCGGCGGTCTCACCCAGATCGTCCCGCTGTTCTTCCAGGACGCGGTCAACGAACCGGTCGAAGGCATGATGCCTTACACCGCCATGCAGCTCGAAGGGCGTGACATCTACATCCGCGAAGGCTGCGTCGGCTGCCACTCGCAGATGGTCCGTCCGTTCCGCGCCGAGACCGAGCGCTACGGCCACTACTCGGTCGCCGGCGAGAGCGTCTACGACCATCCGTTCCTGTGGGGCTCCAAGCGTACCGGTCCGGACCTGGCCCGCGTCGGCGGACGCTACTCCGACGACTGGCACCGCGCGCACCTCTACAACCCGCGCAACGTGGTGCCCGAGTCGAAGATGCCGTCCTACCCCTGGCTGGTCGAGCACACCCTCGACGGCCGGAACACCGCCAGGAAGATGGAAGCTTTGCGCTCGCTCGGTGTCCCTTACACCGAGGAAGACATCGCAGGCGCACGGGATGCCGTGAGGGGCAAGACCGAAATGGACGCCCTCGTCGCTTACCTGCAGGTGCTCGGCACCGCGCTCACCAACAAACGGTAATTCATGATGGATATCGGAACTCTCCGCGGCCTGGGCACAGTGCTGGTCTTTGTCGCATTCATCGGCGTCGTGCTCTGGGCATACAGCAGCAAGCGCAAAAGTAGCTTCGATGACGCTGCAAACCTGCCCTTCGCGGACGAGACCGACGCCAAGAAGCCTGATGAAGAAGCTTCCAGGAGTAAGAACAAATGAGCTTGTTTTGGAGTTGGTACGTCACTCTGCTGACGCTGGGCACCATCGCGGCCCTGGTCTGGCTGCTGTTCGCCACGCGCAAGGGACAGCGTAACGACAGCACCGACGAAACCGTAGGCCATGCCTTCGACGGTATCGAGGAATACGACAACCCACTGCCCAAGTGGTGGTTCATGCTGTTCGTCGCCACCGTGATCTTCGCCCTCGGCTACCTGGTGCTCTACCCGGGCCTGGGTAACTGGAAAGGCATCCTGCCCGGCTACCAGTACCTCGACGGCCAGGCGAAAGTCGCCTTCGAGACCGGCGAGCAGGGCTGGACCGGTGTCCACCAGTGGGAGAAGGAAGTCGCTCGCGCCGAGGCGCAGTACGGCCCGCTGTTCGCCAAGTACGCGGCCATGCCCATCGAGGAAGTCGCCCAAGACGAACAGGCCCTGCGCATGGGCGGTCGCCTCTTCGCGTCCAACTGTGCCGTCTGCCACGGCTCGGACGCCCGCGGCGCCTATGGCTTCCCCAACCTGACCGACGACGAGTGGCTGTGGGGCGGCGAGCCCGAAACCATCAAGGCCACCATCATGGGCGGCCGTCAGGCGGCGATGCCGGCCTGGCTCGATGTGATCGGCGAAGAAGGCATCCGCAACGTGACCGGCTACGTGCGCAGCCTCTCGGGCCTGGAAAATCCCGAAGGTATCCAGGTCGACATGGCCAAGGGCCAGGAAATCTTCGCTGCCAACTGCGCCGTGTGCCATGGCGCCGAAGGCAAGGGTACCCAGGCCATGGGCGCACCGAACCTGACCGACCGCGTATGGCTCTACGGCTCGAGCTTCGGCCAGGTCCAGCAGACCCTTCGCTATGGTCGTAACGGACACATGCCGGCCCAGGAACAGCACCTTGGCAACGACAAGGTTCACCTGCTGGCCGCCTACGTCTACAGCCTGTCTCGGCAACCGGAGAACGAGTAAGCCAGGGGCGACGACCTGTCGCACCTGACCCCCTCCCCCGGGGCGTACCATACGCAGCCAAGTCAGAAGAGATCCCGGTCGGCACGTATCGGCCGGGACACCTACCCAATGCCGTGGTACGCAACGAATGACTGAGCAGATTCCCGTTCGAGATGTCACTGCCCCGCGTCAGGTCGACGGCTCCGTCGACCTGTACGCACAGCGTGAAAAGATCTACACCCGCGCGTTCACCGGCCTGTTTCGCAACCTTCGCCGATTCGGTGGCGCCGCCCTCTTCATCCTCTACTTCGGTACCGTCTGGCTGACCTGGGAAGGCCGGCAAGCGGTCTGGTGGAACCTGCCCGAGCGCAAGTTCTACATCTTCGGCGCCACCTTCTGGCCACAGGACTTCATCCTGCTTTCGGCCCTTCTGATCATCGCCGCCTTCGGCCTGTTCTTCATCACCGTCTTCGCCGGGCGCGTCTGGTGCGGCTACACCTGCCCGCAGAGCGTGTTCACCTGGGTATTCATGTGGGCGGAAAAGGTCACCGAGGGCGATCGCAACCAGCGCATGAAGCTGGACAAGGCACCCATGAGTGCCAGGAAGTTCAGCCGCAAGGCCGCCAAGCACGCGATCTGGCTGGCCGTTTCCCTGGCGACCGCGATCACCTTCGTCGGCTACTTCACACCCATTCGCGAGCTGATCCCCGAGCTGTTCACGCTGCAGGCGGGCGGCTGGGCGCTGTTCTGGGTCGGCTTCTTCACCCTCGCCACCTACGGCAACGCGGGCTACCTGCGCGAGCAGGTCTGCATCTACATGTGCCCCTACGCACGCTTCCAGAGCGTGATGTTCGACAAGGACACCCTGATCGTCTCCTACGACCCGCGCCGTGGCGAACGCCGGGGGCCGCGCAAGAAGGACGCCGATTACAAGGCCATGGGCCTGGGTGACTGCATCGACTGCACCATGTGCGTCCAGGTCTGCCCGACCGGCATCGACATCCGCGACGGGCTGCAGATCGAATGCATCGGCTGCGCCGCCTGCATCGACGCCTGCGACACCATCATGGAAAAGATGAACTACCCGAAGGGGTTGATCAGCTACACCACCGAGCACAACCTCTCCGGACAGAAGACCCGCCTGCTGCGCCCGCGCCTGATCGGCTACGCCATCGCCCTGCTGGTGATGATGGGGCTGTTCGCCTTCGCCATCGTCGAGCGCCCGCTGGTCAAGCTGGACGTCAGCAAGGACCGCGTCCTGTTCCGCGAGAACCAGGACGGCAACATCGAGAACGTCTACACCCTCAAGCTGATGAACAAGGCGCAGCACGAGCAGACGGTGGTGATCGACGCATCCGGCCTGGAAGGCCTGGTCTACCACGGCCGCAAGGAAGTGCGCCTCGCCGCAGGCGAGCAGCTGACGATCCCGGTGGGGTTGTCGGTTCCGCCGGAAAAACTACCCTCGAGCACCAACAAGATCGTCTTCCACATCCAGTCGGCAGACGACGATTCCATCACCGACGACGCCGACAGCCGTTTCATCGGCCCCAGCGTCCGCTAACAGGCACCGCATGCATACCGATACTCAAGTCACCCGCTGGTACACCCAACCCTGGGCCTGGTTCGTCATCGCCATTCTGGTCTTCGCCGTGGTGCTGGGCCTGTCGCTGCTGACCATCGCGATTCGCAATTCCGACTCGCTGGTTTCCGACAACTACTACGATGCCGGCAAGGGGATCAACCAGTCGCTGGAACGCGAAACCTTCGCCACGCGCCTGCAGATGAACGCACAGCTGACGTTCAACGACGACGCCGGCATTGCCGAACTTCAGCTGTCGGGCGTCAGCCGGCCGCAGCAGCTGGTCCTCAACCTGATTTCCCCGACCCAGCCGGAGCGCGACCGCCGCGTCGTGCTGCAACCCCAGGGCGAGGGCATCTACCAGGGCCACATGCAGGATGCGGTCACGGGACGGCGCTTCGTCGAGCTGCTGGGGCGCGAAGGCGACCAGGAATGGCGTCTGTTCGAGGAAATGACCATCGAACCCGGCAAGCTGCTCGAACTGAACCATTGAGCAAGGGCTGATGGCGACACCTCTGCCCTGCTACCACTGCGGGTTGCCGGTACCCGCGGGTAGCCGTTTCACCGCCACCGTTCTCGGTGAGCCCCGCGACATGTGCTGTCCGGGCTGCCAGGCGGTCGCCGAAGCGATCGTCGAGGGCGGCCTGGAAAGCTATTACCAGCACCGCAGCGAAACCTCGGCCAACCCCCAGGCCCTGCCCCAGGCGCTCAGCGATGAACTCCGGCTGTACGACCGCGCCGATGTGCAGGAACCGTTCGTCCGTCATGACGGGGAACTGGCCAGCACCGCCCTGCACATCGAAGGCATCAGCTGCGCCGCCTGCGGCTGGCTGATCGAACGCCACCTGCGCGGCCTGGACGGCGTGGCCGAGGCGAGCCTCAACCTGTCCAACCACCGCCTGCAGGTGCGCTGGAGCGATGCCCGCCTGCCGCTCAGCGAACTGCTCGGCGAGTTGCGCCGAATCGGCTACGCCGCCCACCCCTATCAGGCCGACCAGGCCGCCGAACGCATCGCCCGGGAAAACCGCCGGGCGATGCGCCAGCTCGGCGTCACCGGGCTGCTCTGGATGCAGGTGATGATGGCGAGCATGGCGACCTGGCCGGAATTCAACCTCGACCTGTCGGCGGGCATGGACCGCATCCTGCGCTGGACCGCGCTGCTGCTCACCACGCCGATCGTGTTCTATTGCTGCACCGATTTCTTCAAGGGCGCGGTCCGCGACCTGCGTACCCGCCACCTGACGATGGACGTCTCGGTGTCACTGGCCATCGGCGGCGCCTACGTGGCGGGCATCTGGTCGACGGTGACCGGCCATGGCGAGCTGTATTTCGATGCGGTCGGCATGTTCGCACTCTTCCTGCTGGCCGGACGCTACCTCGAACGCCGCGCCCGGGAACGCACCGCATCGGCGACGGCGCAGCTGGTCAACCTGCTGCCCACCTCCTGCCTGAAGCTGGACGAAGACGGGCAGAGCCACCGGATCCTGCTCAGCGAACTGCGCATCGGCGACCGCGTCCTGGTCACGCCCGGCTCGCTGATACCGGCCGACGGGGTGATCCTCGACGGACAGTCGAGCGTCGACGAATCGGTGCTGACCGGCGAATACCTGCCGCAACCGCGCGTGGTCGGCGATACGGTGACGGCGGGCACGCTCAACGTCGAAGGCCCGCTGACCCTCGGCGTGGCGGCACTGGGGGACGAGACGCGCCTGTCGGCCATCGTTCGTCTGCTCGAGCGCGCCCAGGCCGACAAGCCCCGGCTGGCCGAGCTGGCCGACCGGGTCGCGCAGTGGTTCCTGCTGATCGTGCTCGGCGTTGCCGCCGTGGTCGGGTTCGTGTGGTGGCAGATCGACCCCTCGCGGGCCTTCTGGATCGTGCTGGCCCTGCTGGTGGCGACCTGCCCCTGCGCCCTTTCGCTGGCCACGCCGACCGCGCTGACCACCGCCACCGGCACCCTGCACAAGCTCGGGCTGCTGCTGACCCGTGGCCACGTGCTCGAAGGCCTCCGGCAGATCGACACGGTGGTCTTCGACAAGACCGGCACCCTGACCGAGGGCCGCCTGAACCTCAGCCAGGTGCTGCCGCTCGGCACGCTGGACGCCGATCAGTGCCTGGCGCTGGCCGCCGCGCTGGAAAACCGCTCCGAGCACCCCATCGCCCGCGCGTTCGGCCAGGCGCCACTGGCGGCGGACCAGGTCGAAAGCGTTCCGGGCCTCGGCCTCGAAGGACGTGTCGGCGATCGCAGGCTGCGGATCGGCCAGCCCGCCTTCGTCGCCCGCGGTTATGGCGCGCCCGCCCCGCAGATACCCGGCGATCAGGGTCAATGGCTGCTGCTCGGCGACGAGCAGGGCGCACTGGCCTGGCTGGTGCTCGATGACCGACTGCGCGACGACGCCCCCGCGCTGCTGGAAGCCTGCCGGCGCCAGGGCTGGCAGACGCTGCTGCTCTCGGGCGACAGCTCGCCGATGGTCGGCCACGTGGCTCGGTCGCTTGGCATCGAACAGGCCGAAGGCGGCCTGACGCCGGACGACAAGCTGGCCAGGGTCCAGGCCCTGCAGGCCCGGGGGCATCGCGTGCTGATGCTCGGCGACGGGGTCAACGACGTCCCGGTACTGGCGGCGGCGGACATCAGCGTCGCGATGGGCTCGGCCACCGACCTGGCCAAGACCAGCGCCGATGCGGTGCTGCTGTCCAACCGCCTGGACAGCCTGGTCGAGGCATTCTCGGTGGCCCGCCGCAGCCGGCGAATCATCGTCGAAAACCTCACCTGGGCGAGCCTGTACAATGGCCTGGTACTGCCCTTCGCCGCCGTGGGCTGGGTCACCCCGCTGTGGGCGGCCCTGGGCATGTCGATCAGCTCGCTGCTGGTGGTCTTCAATGCGCTGCGGCTCGCCCGCCACTGACCGCCCCGCGAATCCAGAGCCCCCTGCGCAGGCAGGCCCCATCAACCCGGAGTAGCCATGGCTGCCTTGTATGTCCTGATTCCCATCGCCGTGGTGCTGGTCGCGATCGCGATCTGGGTGTTCTTCTGGGCCGTCGACAGCGGCCAGTACGACGACCTCGAAGGGCCGGCACACAGCATCCTGTTCGACGACGAGGACCCGCGGCACAAGGCGGGCGTCGAGCAGGCCGAAGACGGCGACACCCCAGCGGACGAGCGCCACCGTGATTGAACTGCTTCCCTTGCTGGTCTCGGCGTTCGTGCTCGGCCTGCTCGGTGGCGGGCACTGCCTGGGCATGTGCGGAGGCCTGATGGGCGCCCTGACCCTGGGCATACCGGCCGAGCAGCGCAGCAGGCGGCTGCGCCTGCTGGTGGGCTACAACCTGGGTCGAGTGCTCAGCTACGCTGCCGCCGGGCTGCTGGTCGGCCTGGCCGGCTGGGCGGTATCCAACAGTCCTGCCGCGATGGCCATGCGGGTCGTGGCCGCGCTTCTGCTCATCGCGATGGGACTGTACCTGGCTGGCTGGTGGAACGGGCTGACCCGTATCGAGACGCTGGGGCGGGGGCTGTGGAAACACCTGCGACCGGTGGCCAGCCGGTTGATGCCCGTCAGGACCCTGCCCCGCGCGCTGCTGCTCGGCGCCCTCTGGGGCTGGCTGCCCTGCGGCCTGGTCTACAGCACGCTGCTGTGGTCGGCCAGCCAGGGCGATGCCTGGGAAAGCGCCCTGCTGATGCTTGCCTTCGGTATCGGCACCTGGCCCGTGCTGCTGGCCACCGGATTGGCCGCCGAGCGCCTGATGGCGGTACTGCGCAAGCGGCGCGTCCGGGTGGCTGGCGGTGTGCTGGTGATCCTGTTCGGCCTGTGGACACTACCCGGGCCGCACCAGCACTGGCTGATCGGCCACGGCGCGCCGGCCACGGGCGACCACCAGGCACCCGCCGGCGAACACCACCACCATCACCACTGACCGGGACCTGTCCTGAAGGCCTGAACTTCTGAATTCCGCCATGGGCGCAAGCGCGTGGCCTCGACAGGATCGCCCTGCTTCTCGGCCACTGGAACGATCACGTGCCGCGCGGCCAGCCGCGCCCAGGCGCGACGCCGTCGCCGGCCTTACGGCTCCTTGGGCAGCTCGCGCTTGTGGGCTGTCTTGTCGTAGGTATCGACAATGGTCTGGGCGATGGCGTCCGGCACCTCACGGCCCTGCAGGAAGGCATCGATGTCCTGGTAGGTAACGCCGTGGGCGTCCTCATCCGGCTTGCCGGGGGTGAGCTCTTCCAGGTCGGCGGTGGGCACTTTCTGCACCAGTTGCTGCGGCGCGCCGAGGGCCGCGGCGATTTCCCGGACCTGATGCTTGACCAGACCGGTGAGCGGCGTGAGGTCACAGGCGCCGTCGCCGAACTTGGTGAAGAACCCCATCACCGCCTCGGCCGCATGGTCGGTACCGATGACCAGCCCCTGCCTCGCATTGGCGATGGTGTACTGCGCCACCATGCGCGTGCGCGCCTTGACGTTGCCCAGCACGAAGTCGCGCTTTTCGGGCGTGAGGGCATCCAGCGCTTCGGTCGCCTTGGCGAGCCCCAGCACGGCCGCACCGATATTCACCGTGTGGCATTCGTCGGGCTTGATGGTCTCGATCGCCAGTTGCGCCTCGTGCTCGTCGTGCTGGACCTGATAGGGCAGGCGTACCGCGATGAACCGGTAGTCGTCCCCCTCGCCCGCCGCGCGCATGCCCTCGACGGCACGCTGCGCCAGCATCCCGGCCGTCGTCGAGTCGACACCGCCGCTGATTCCGAGCACCAGGGTCTTCATGCCCGACGCTCTCAGGCATTGCTGGATGAATGCCACGCGGCGGTCTATCTCCGCCTGGATCGACGCAGGGCCGTCAAAGGGTGCGCAAACCTTCAGTGCTGCGGCAATTTCAGGCTGACGGCTATGCATCGATGGTTCCTCCTGGGGCCTTGGGCCGGGTATCTGGGACAGAGGGGGAAAATACTGCACCGCTGGCGCCGGGTAAACAGCGCGCCAGAGCGGCGCCGACTCGAAAAATTGGACAACGGCGACCGGCGGAAAATGCCCTGCACCGGCGACCGCCGGTATCCGGCCTCCGGGCTGGCTTGATTCATGTCAAGTCGGCCGCCCGGGGCGGCCCCTAGAATCGCCCCATCGCTGTTTTGCCGGGGTGCCATCATGCTAGACGCCATTCATTGGGATATCGATCTGATCCGCCGCTACGATCAGGCCGGCCCCCGCTATACCTCGTATCCGACAGCCGTCCAGTTCAATGGCAACATCGGCTCGTTCGATCTCCTGCACGCGCTGCGCGACAGCCGCAAGGCCAACCGGCCGCTGTCGCTCTACGTGCACATCCCGTTCTGCGCCAACATCTGCTACTACTGCGCCTGCAACAAGGTCATCACCAAGGACCGCAGCCGGGCCCAGGTGTACCTGGATCGCCTGGAACGGGAGATCGAGCTGATCGCCGCCCATGTCGGCCCCGGGCAGCGCGTCGAGCAACTGCACTTCGGCGGCGGCACCCCGACCTTTCTCAACCATGACGAACTGCGTCGGGTGATGGCCCTGCTGCGCCGGCATTTCAACCTGCTGGAAGACGGCGCGGGCGACTACAGCATCGAGATCGACCCACGCGAAGCGGACTGGCCGACCATGGGACTGCTGCGCGAGCTGGGCTTCAATCGCGTCAGCCTCGGCGTGCAGGACCTCGACCCGCAGGTACAGCGGGCGATCAACCGCATGCAGAGCCTGGAGGAGACCCAGGCGATCGTCGAAGCCGCCCGCACGCTGCAGTTCAAGTCGGTGAACATCGACCTGATCTACGGCCTGCCCCTGCAGACGCCGGAACGCTTCGCCAGCACGGTGGAGGCCATCATCAAGCTGCAGCCGGACCGGCTGTCGCTGTTCAACTATGCCCACCTGCCGGAGCGCTTCATGCCGCAACGGCGGATCAACAACCACGACCTGCCGAGCCCGGCGGACAAACTGCACATGCTCAAGCACAGCATCGAGCAGCTGACCGAAGCCGGCTACCGCTACATCGGCATGGACCATTTCGCCCTGCCCGACGACGAGCTGGCCGTCGCCCAGGAAGACGGCACCCTGCAGCGCAACTTCCAGGGCTACACCACCCACGGCCATTGCGACCTGATCGGCCTGGGCGTCTCGGCGATCAGCCAGGTGGGCGACCTCTACTGCCAGAACAGCAGCGACCTGGCCACCTATCAGCAGCAGCTCGAACACGACCAGCTCGCCACCCAGCGCGGCCTGCACTGCAACGACGACGACCGCGTCCGTCGCGACGTGATTCGCCGCCTGATCTGCGACTTCGAGCTCGACCATGCCGCACTCGGACGCCGCCACGGAATCGATTTCTGCACCTATTTCCAGGAGGCATGGCCCCTGCTTGAACAGATGAGGGACGACGGCCTGATCACGCTGGACGAGCAGATGATCTCGGTGCTGCCGGCTGGCCGCCTGCTGGTACGCGCGGTCTGCATGGCCTTCGACCACTACCTGCCGCAACAGACCACGCAGCGCTACTCGCGGGTGATCTGATCGGCACTGCCATGCATGCGACACCGGTTCGGTTGGCTCGATCCCCTGCCTGGGTTACCCTTACGAATCACTCGCAAGGTACCAGGACGCTACGATGGCCGAGTCGACCAACGCCCGCCCGCAAAGACAGGTGAACTGCAAAGACTGCAGCCTATCCGGCCTCTGCCTGCCGCTCTCGCTCAACATGCAGGACATGGACGCGCTCGACGAGATCGTCAAGCGCGGGCGTCCACTGAAGAAAGGCGAAACGCTGTTCCGCCAGGGCGACACCTTCAATTCGGTGTTCGCGGTCCGCGCGGGCGCCCTGCGCACCTTCAGCGTGACGGACGGCGGCGAGGAACAGATCACCGGTTTCCATCTGCCGAGTGAGCTGGTCGGCCTGTCCGGCATGGACACCGAGGCCTACCCGGTCACCGCCCAGGCGCTGGAAACCACCTCGGTCTGCGAGATCCCCTTCGAACGCCTCGACGAGCTTACCGTCGCCCTGCCCCAGCTGCGCCGCCAGCTGATGCGCATCATGAGCCGCGAAATCCGGGACGATCAGCAGATGATGCTGCTGCTCTCGAAAAAAACCGCGGACGAGCGCATCGCCACCTTCCTGGTGAACCTCTCGGCGCGCTTTTCCGCCCGTGGCTTCTCGGCCAGCCAGTTCCGCCTGTCGATGTCGCGCAACGAGATCGGCAACTACCTGGGCCTGGCGGTCGAGACGGTCTCGCGCGTTTTCACACGCTTCCAGCAAAGCGGCCTGATCGAAGCCGAAGGCAAGGAAGTCCGGATACTGGACTCCATCGGCCTGTGCGCGCTGGCCGGCGGCAACATGGATCTCTGAGATGATCTTCGACGAATTCAGCATCAAGACCCTGATCCGCCCGGTCCCGGACTTTCCCAAGCCCGGCATCGTGTTCCGCGACATCACGCCGCTGTTCCAGTCGCCGCGCGCGCTGCGCATGGTCGCCGACAGTTTCATCCAGCGCTACGTGGAGGCCGATTTCAGCCATATCGGCGCACTGGATGCGCGTGGATTCCTGCTCGGCTCGATCATCGCTTACGAACTGAACAAGCCGCTGATCCTGTTCCGCAAACAGGGCAAGCTGCCCGCCGACGTGCTCTCGGCCTCCTACAGCACCGAATACGGCGAGGCCTACCTGGAAGTCCACGCCGACAGCCTCTGCGAAGGCGATTCGATCCTGATCTTCGACGACCTGATCGCCACCGGCGGAACCCTTCTGGCCGCGGCCCAGCTGACCAGGCGCATGGGCGCCCGCATCCACGAAGCGGCCGCGATCATCGACCTGCCGGAACTGGGCGGCTCGCGCAAGCTGCAAGATGCCGGCATCCCGACCTTCACCCTGACCGCGTTCGCCCTGGACGACCGCTGAGCCCGTGCTCGGCGCGGCTCACTCCTCTCTGGAAGCATCCATCATGCGCAAGGCGCTGATCCTGACCCTGAGCTGCGTCCTCTGGCTGCCCCTGGCGGCCCAGGCGCTGGACCGCCAGGCATTGCTCGACGAAGCCAACCTGCTAGTGCTGCCGCGCGAGCGTGCCCTGCCGCAGGTTGCCCTGATCGATCAGGATGGCCAGCCCTTCGGCACCGACGCGCTGCGGGGACGCTGGACGTTGCTGTTCTTCGGCTTCACCCATTGCCCCGATATCTGCCCAACGACCCTGGCCGACGTTCGCCGCCTGCTGTCGCAACTCGAGCCTGAGGTGCGCGATCAGCTGCAGGTGATCCTGGTGAGCGCCGATCCGGCGCGCGATACCCCGGAGCAACTGAAACAGTACCTGGGCTTCTATCGCGCCGGCTTCCTCGGCCTGACCGGCGAGATGGAGCAACTGCAGCGATTCTCCAGGGGATTGGGATTGCCGTTCGTAGCGACAAGCGAGACCCAGGGCAACTACAGCGTCAGCCACAGCGGCAATCTTGCCCTGGTCGGCCCGGACGCGACGCTGCGCGGCCATCTTCGGGCGCCGCTGAAGCTGGAAGGGTTGCAACGAGCGCTGCCCGGGCTGATCGAATCAGCCGATCGATAAGGCGTCAGTGGCAGTCGAGGGTATCGGCCAGGACGTAGGCCTGAAAGGCCACTTCATCCACCCAGTGCTGGATCAGCTGCTCGAGGCTAGCATCGCGGCGCCAGGCCTCCAGCTTCTCCTCCACCTGAGCCTGCAGGGCCGGCTCGCCGGCCTTGGCACGCAGCGTCACGCCCACCTCGTCCAGCGTCGGCAACAGCCGGTTGTAGCGCCGCCACTCCGGTAGCGGTGCGATGTCGGCGAGCAACCGGCTGTCCTCCACCACGGCCTGGCATTCGCCGAGCTTGAGCCCGATCAGCGCGTGGGCCGCACTGGGGTATTCGCGCCGGTGGCCACCGAAGCGTTTCACCACCTGCTCGCCATAAGGGCTGCCCTGGGCTACGCAAAACGGCTGGTCGCGCAGTTGCTCCCAGCCCCCGACCCCGCCCTCGGCGGCGCTGAGGGCGGCCATCGCGCTCTCGTAGAAAGCAGCCCCCTGCTCCTGGGCGCCGATGACCAGATCCGCCGCCGCGCTACCGCCAATCGCGACGGGCCGCTGCAATGACGCCCCCAGCCGCTCGGCCAGCTCCTGCTCGAAACCGCCCGGCACCACGTCCGGAGTGCTCGCGCGCAGCGCACGGTAATCGCCGCTCAGCTCGACCCGCAGCACAGGTGCCGCCAGCGAAACCGACGCCATCACGCCGGCGAGCATCACCCCCGCAAGCAACCGAGCAGCCATGGTTAGGGCCTCAGACGTATTGGTAACGAAGCATCCGCTGCTTGAATTTCTCCAGCACGACCTGATCGATCAGGGTCGCCAGGATGGCGATGACGAGGATGTTCATCATCACGCCCACCATGTCGGCGATCTCGCCCGAATAGGCCAGCGAGCGCCCCAGGCCCTGGCCGAAGCCGATCAGCATCTCTGCCGAGATCAGCGCACGCCAGGCGTTGCCGAACGCCAGCTGGGCCCCGGTGATCAGCTCCGGCATGACCGCCGGCAGGTAGACCCGGCGCAGCAATTGCCAGCGAGACGCGCCCATCACCCGAGCGGCCGACACGTGTACCGGCTGCACGCTCTCGGTGGCGTTCATCACCGACAGTGCCATCGGGAAGAATGCCGCCAGCGCGACCACGACGATGATCGGCAGGTTGCCGAAGCCCATCACGATGAGAAACAGCGGCACCCAGGCGATCGAGGGGATCGACTGCAGGATGACGATCGCCGAACGCAGGATCTCGCGGAAGAAGAACAACACGCCCCCGACCAGGCCGAAGCCGATGCCGAACAGCAGGGCGAAGCTGTAACCGCTGCCCAGGCGGCTCATGCTGCCGAGCAGGCCGTCACGGAACGCGGGTTCCTGCACCGCTTCGACCAGGCGCGCGAACACGGCGGGGATACCCGGCATCAGGAACGAAGGCAGGCTCCAGGCGGCGGCCTGCCAGATCAGCGCGATGAACAGCACCGCGAGCAGCACGGCGAGGTATTTCCGGGGGCCGGTAAGCCGACGAGGCTGGCTCATGGATGTTCGACCTCCGTCTTGATGCCCAACAACTGCAGTATTTCCTTGCGCTCGGCGGCGAAGCCGGACAGGTCATGGCTCTTTTCGCAATGGGCGAAATCGAAAGCCTTGAGCACCTGCGCCGGGCGGTTGCTGAACACCAGAATGTGATCGGCCAGGTACAGCGCCTCGTCGACGTCGTGGGTCACCAGCAGCACCGTCGGGCGATGCTCGTCGATGAGTTCGCCCAGCACGTCCTGCAATGCCATCCGGGTCAGCGCATCGAGGGCGCCGAACGGTTCGTCGAGCAGCAGCACTTCGGGCTTGGCGATGAAGGCACGGGCCAGCGCGGTGCGCTGGCGCATGCCGCCGGAAACCTGGTGCGGATAGTATTTCTCGAACCCCGTCAGGTTGACCCTGGCCAACCAGCTCTTGGCCTGCTCGAACGCCTGCTTCCTGGCGACGCCTTGCAGTTCCAGCGCCATGGCGACGTTCGCCTGCAGCGACAGCCAGGGATAGAGCGCATGCTCCTGGAACACCAGGGTACGGCGCGGGCTTGGCCCGGTGATGGCCTTGCCGTCGGCCAGCACCCGACCCGCCGTGGGTTGCTCGAGCCCGGCGACCAGGTGCAGCAGGGTCGACTTGCCGCAACCGGAGGGGCCTACCAGGGCGACGAGTTCGCCCCGGGCGATCTGGCGGGAGAAGCCCTTGATGACTTCGAGCTCGCCAAAGCGCTTGTCTACGTTTTCGAAGCTAAGCTGCATAACCTTCCAAACACCATCGAAGCGCCGCAGCGGCGCAGGAAACGCGACCGCCCGGCACCGGGCCGGGCGGTCATGGCGTCATGATCAGAGTTCGCGCGCCTGTTGCCAGGACAGGTCGACGATGGCGCTGGTATCGAACGGCTTGCCGTCGCGAGTCTTCAGCGAGCCCTGCAGTTGCAGGATGTCGGCCAGTTCCTGGATGCGCGCCAGGTCATCGCCGTCCAGCTTCGCGCTGAAGGTCTGGGTGGCGATGGCTTCCTCGATCACCACCTCGCGCGGCAGCTCGCCGCGTTGCAGCGTCTTGAGCGTCGGCTCGGCGATGAAATAGTTGGCGATCAGCTTGGCCGCTTCGGCGGGCTGTTTTTCCAGCATCTCGATCGCCTCGCGCTGGGCATCGAGGCTCTTCCACACGGCATCCTTGCGCTTGGCGAGGGTGTCGCCGGAGGTGATCACCACCATGCAGGGGAACGGCCAGACCGCGCCGATCTCGTAGATCTGGCGCACCGGCGCGACCAGCTGGGCGATGCGGTCATAGGGTTCGAACAGGAACGCCGCGTCGACCCGGCCGGAGACCAGCGACTGCACCGCGACCGCGGGGCTCACGCCGAGCACGTTGACGTCGCCCGGCTGCAGGTTGGCGTCGCGGAAGGTCACACCGCGCAGAACGGTATCGGCGGTGCTGCCTTCCTTCTGGGAGGCCAGACTGTGACCCTTGAGGTCGGCCACTTCCTTGATGTCGGTCGCCTCGCGGGCGACGATCGAGTGATAGCCCTGCTGCGCACCGCCGACCACCTTGAGGTCCGCGCCCTTGGAAGCCCAGGCGACCGCATTGGTGAAGCCCAGCACGCCGGTATCGAGCTGACCGCCAACGATGGCCTTGATCAGGTCGGTACCCGAACTGAATTCGATCAGCTCGACGTCCAGACCGTGTTTCTTATAGAGCCCGGCTTCATGGGCGACCATGGCCTGGGCGTCATCCATGACGCGGATGTAACCGACCTTGAATTTCTCCTGGGCCTGAGCGAAAGCGCTGATCAACAGCAGCGCCGGGACCAACCAATTCCGAGCTTTCATTAGCAAACCTCCAACGTCGGCAGACCGGTGCATATAACCGGAAGCAAGCACGTTATTCTTTTAGGTTATTTACAGAAGGGAGATTTATAACTTTACACGAATGCACTGACGACCGTCATCCATCCAGGGCCGGCATTTCGCCATCCTTCCCGTCACACCTGCTACAGGCTGATCGGCTTGCGCCCTGCCAGGGCGTGGGCCAGCGTTCCGCCGTCCACCAGATCGAGCTCGCCGCCAAGCGGCACGCCGTGCGCGATGCGGCTGACCGCCAGGCCTTTGGGCGCGAGCATCTGGGCGATGTAGTGAGCGGTGGCCTCGCCTTCCACGGTGGGATTGGTGGCCAGGATCACTTCGGCGAAGGCGCCATTGGCGACACGCTCGAGCAGTTCCGGAATGCCGATGGCCTCAGGGCCCAGGCCATCGAGCGGCGAGAGGTGCCCCTTGAGCACGAAGTAGCGGCCGCGAAAACCGGTCTGCTCGACGGCGAACACATCCATCGGGCTCTGCACCACGCACAGCAGGCTGTCGTCACGCCGGGGATCGGCGCATTGCGGGCAGATCTCGTCTTCGCTCAGGGTGCGGCACTGGCGGCAATAACCCACGCCTTCCATGGCCCGTGACAGGGCCTGGGCGAGCCGCAAGCCGCCGCTGCGGTCGCGTTCGAGCATCTGCAGCGCCATGCGCTGGGCACTCTTCTGGCCGACGCCGGGCAGGATGCGCAAGGCGTCGATGAGTTGGCGAATCAGGGGGCTGAAGCTCATGAAGGTCTCGAAACACTGGAATCCGAAAAGCGGGAAGCCGCCGACTGCGCCTGCCCGGGGGACAGGGAGCGGCGACTTCCCGCCTGGTTCTTCCGCCGATCAGAACGGCATCTTGAACCCTGGGGGCAACTGCATACCGGCGGTCATGCCCGCCATCTTCTCCTGGCTGTTCTGCTCGATCTTGCGCACCGCGTCGTTCACCGCTGCGGCGATCAGGTCTTCGAGGATTTCCTTGTCTTCCTGCATCAGGCTGTCGTCGAGGCTGACACGCTTGACGTCGTGGCGGCCGTTCATCACGATGCTGACCAGGCCGGCGCCGGACTGGCCGGTGACCTCGGCGTTCGCCAGCTCTTCCTGCATCTTCTGCATCTTTTCCTGCATCTGCTGGGCCTGCTTCATCAGGCCGGCCATACCACCTTTCATCATGGGTATCACCTCGGAATCAAATCAGCTTTCGGTGTGTTCTACGGGTTCGATGGTGCCGTCACGGATCACGGCAGCGAATTGCTGCATCAGCTGCTGGACGACCGGATCGCTCTGGATCGAGCGCTCCGCGGCCCGCTGACGCTCGATGCGACGCCTGGCGGCCGCCTGGGCGGGCGTCTCCTGCTGCGGCTCCTTGAGTTCGATGTCCAGCTGCAGGGGACGCCCGTGGTACTGGTTGAGCGCATCGTTGAAGCGGCGATGCTGGGTGGCGTTGAACAGCGCACTCTGGGCGGGGTCCAGGTGCATCAGCCAGCGATCGCCTTCCACCGCCACCAGGGTGCAGTTGGCCGCGATGCTACCGGTCAGGCCGCCCAGGCCAAGCTTGGGAAAGAGCTCCAGCCACTCCGCGCTCAGCCCGGTGGCGGGGCGAGCGGCCAGGGCAGGCTCGGCCGGTGCCGGCGGCTCGCTGATCGAGTCGTCCAACCCGTCGAGGTAGGCCTCGGCCTGCGCCTCGACGTCGAAATAATCTTCGTCGGTGATCGGCGGCTCGTCGTCATCGGGCTCGTTGACCAATACCACCGGTGCGTGATGGTCCTCGTCAGCCGGCGGCGGCACGTCCATCGCGGCTTCGGGGAGCGCGGCGACCGGCGGCGTCGCAGGCGGCTCTTCCCAGGGCAGATCGACGATCGGCGGATTGTCCGAAGGCAGCCCGGGCTCGATCGCTGGCGGTGCGATCTCGGGCTGCGGCCGGGCATGCGCCTCGGCCTTCGGCTCGGCGCCCGGGGCCGGCTGATGCGCTCGCTCGCTCGGGCCGGAGGCGGACGGCTCGGCCACTGGCGGCGCTACCGGTACGTTCGCCGGCGCTTGCGGCGGCGCCACGACGGCAGCAGGTGCCGCCACGGGAGAGGCAGGAGCGACCGGCGGCGGATTGACCGTACCGGCCACCTGCCGCGAGGAATCAGTCGTGGCCGGGCTGATTCCTGCCGTCTTTAGCGATGTTCGAGGCGCATCGTCGCTGTCGGCCGGACGGAACGCCAGCATGCGCAGCAGCACCATTTCGAAACCGCTGCGCGGCTCCGGAGCGAGCGGCAGGTCGCGCCTCCCGATAAGCCCCATCTGGTAGTAGAACTGCACGTCTTCGGCCGGAAGGGCCTGCGCCAGCGCCAGCACGCGGTCGCGGTCGCCCTGGCCGTTGTCGACCGCCTCGGGCAGCGCCTGGGCGATGGCGACCCGGTGCAGGACGTTGAGCATCTCGGTGAGCACGCCGGACCAGTCGGGCCCCTGCTCGGCGAGGTGGCGCACCGCCTCGAGCATCGCACGCGCATCACCTTCGAGCAGCGCCTGCAGCACGCCATAGACCTGCCCGTGATCGAGCGTCCCGAGCATGGCACGCACATCGGCGGCCATCACGCGGCCCTCGCCAAAGGCGATGGCCTGGTCGGTCAGGCTCATGGCGTCGCGCATCGAACCGTCGGCCGCACGACCCAGCAACCACAGCGCATCTTCCTCGAAGGGCACCTGCTCTTCGCCGAGCACGTGGGTCAGGTGCTCGACCACCCGCTCGGGCGGCATGTTCTTCAGGGAGAACTGCAGGCAGCGCGAGAGAATGGTCACCGGCAGCTTCTGCGGGTCGGTGGTCGCCAGCAGGAACTTGACGTGCGGCGGCGGCTCTTCGAGGGTCTTGAGCAGCGCGTTGAACGAGTGCGACGAGAGCATGTGCACTTCGTCGATCAGGTAGACCTTGTAGCGACCTCGGCTGGGCGCGTACTGCACGTTGTCCAGCAGTTCGCGGGTGTCCTCGACCTTGGTGCGGCTCGCCGCGTCCACTTCGATCAGGTCGACGAAGCGCCCCTCGTCGATCTCCCGGCAGACCGAGCACTGCCCACAGGGCGTCGAGCTGACCCCCGTTTCGCAGTTGAGGCATTTGGCGATGATCCGCGCGATGGTGGTCTTGCCGACCCCACGAGTCCCGGTGAACAGATAGGCGTGGTGCAGCCGCTGGTTGTCCAGCGCGTTGATCAGAGCCCGCAGCACATGCGTCTGTCCGACCATTTCGCGGAACGATCGCGGACGCCATTTACGGGCAAGTACCTGATAACTCATAACACCATCGCGGGCTGAAGCGGAGGACTGGTTATGCTAGCGGAGCAGGCGCCAAAATGCATCCGATCTGCGCCCGCCTGCCCGCGCAGATCGGCGCCGCGCTAGATCAGCGAAGCGCCCAGCGCCCGTACGATCCGCTCGAGGGCCGGATTGTCGCCATCGACGCGGACCTGCAACCCGTCGATTTCCCGCCTGACCGGATAACGCTTGCGCAGCTCGTCGAAGGCTGCCCGACGACTGGCCTCGTCGCCGCACAGGCTGCGGCGAAAATCGGCATCGTCACGGCGTGGATCGTAGACCGCGCGGCACAGGGTGGACAGCACCTCCCGTGGCGAGGCGCCGGCGGCGAAGCTCAGGCCCTGCAGCCCAGGCGCGGGCATCAACGCCTCCAGGCTGGCGCCGGGCGTCAGCCCCCGGGCCGCGCAGAACGCCTGGTGAATCTGCGCGGTGCCGCGCAGCTTGCCCTCGAGACTGTAGCCGGCGATATGGGGTGTGGCGATCAGGCAGCGTGCGGCCAGTTCGACATCGACAAGGGGCTCGCCCTCCCAGACGTCCAGCACCACCTGCAGGTCGGCGCCACCTTCGAGCTTGCGCAGCAGCGCCGCATTGTCGACCACCGCGCCGCGACTGGCATTGATCAGCCAGGCACCCGGCTGGAGGCGGTCGAGTTCGGCACCGCCGAGCAGATGAAAGGTGGCGAACGCGCCTGCGGTCTCGAGCGGCGTGTGCAGGCTGATGACGTCGCAGTCGGCCAGGACCTGCTCCAGCGCCACGAAATCGCCCGCCTCCCGGGCAGCCCGCGGCGGATCGCAGACCTGCACCGACCAGCCCAGGCCGCGCAACACCTCCACCAGCCGACCGCCGACCTCCCCTGCGCCGACCACCCCGTAGCGGCGCGTGGCCGGGTCCACTCCGCTGCGCTCGGCCAGCGCGAGAATGCTGCCGAGCACATAGTCCACGACGCCGCGCGCGTTGCAGCCGGGCGCGCTGGCCCAGTCGATCCCGACGCGCTCGAAATGGTCCAGATCCAGGTGGTCGGTGCCGATGGTGCAGGTCCCGACGAAGCGCACCGCAGAGTCTTCCAGCAGGTCGCGATCGACCCGCGTCACCGAGCGGACCAGCAGCACATCGGCCTGTTCGACGGCGGCGCGATTGATCGCCCGCCCCGGCATGCGGCGGATCTCGCCGAACTCGCCGAAGAAGGCGTCGACCAGAGGAATGTTTTCGTCGGCGAGAATGCGCATGCGCGGCTCCTGCGGGGATCGGCCGACCATTCTAGCAAAGGTGCCCCGCCGCTTTCGGCGCCTCGCGCCGGCGCGTAGACTTGCCGTCCATTTTGTATACAACCGGAAACCGCAATGCCCACGCAGCCACGACTCGCGCGTGTACTCAGCGAACTGCGTACCCTCTTCGTCCTCGCCTTCCCGATCATGATCGCCCAGCTGGCGCATACCGCCATGGGCTTCGTCGATACCGTGATGGCCGGCCGCGTCAGCGCGTCGGACCTCGCCGCCGTGGCGCTCGGCAATTCCCTCTGGGTTCCGGTTTTTCTGCTGATGACGGGCATCATCCTGGCCACCACGCCCAACGTGGCCCAGCGCTTCGGCGCCGACCAGCAGGCGCAGATCGGTCCACTGGTGCGCCAGGCCCTGTGGATGGGTCTCGGGGTGGGAACGCTCTGCGCGGTGGCGCTATGGAATGCCGGGCCGGTCCTGGACCTGATGCGGGTCGAGCCGGCGCTGATCGATCCTTCGATTGCCTACCTTCGTGCCGTCGCCTGCGGCTTTCCGGCAGCGGCGCTGTATCAGGTGCTGCGCTGTTTCAGCGACGGGCTCGGACGGACCCTGCCGGCGATGAAGATCGGCATCTTCGGGCTGCTGCTCAACATCCCACTCAACTACATCTTCATCCACGGCAAGCTCGGGCTGCCGGCCATGGGCGGTGTCGGCTGCGGCTGGGCCACCGCGATCGTGATGTGCTGCATGTTCCTGGGCATGCTGTTCCATGTCAGCCGCGAGGAACACTACCGAGCCAGCGAGCTGTTCGCGCGTTTCGAATGGCCTCGGTGGCAACCCATCGGACGGCTGCTTTCGATCGGCGTGCCGATCGGCGTGGCGGTGTTCGCCGAAGCCAGCATCTTCTCGGTCATTGCGCTGCTGATCGGCGGCCTCGGCGCTGAAGTCGTGGCCGGCCATCAGATCGCGCTCAACTTCACCTCGCTGATCTTCATGATCCCCCTGTCGCTGGGCATCGCCATCACCGTCAGGGTCGGCCAGTCACTGGGCCGCGGTGCACCGCGCGACGCGCGCTTCGTCGCCGGCGTAGGCATTGGCGCCGCGCTGATCTACGCCTGTTTCTCGGCGAGTTCGATGTTGCTGCTCAACGAGCAGATCCCGCGGTTCTACACGGCGGACCCGGCCGTCATCGCGGTGGCGGCGAGCCTGTTCTACTACGCCGCACTGTTCCAGTTCTCGGACGTGGTTCAGGTCACCGCCGCCAGCGCCCTGCGCGGTTACCAGGACACCCGCATGACCATGGTCTTCACCCTGTTCGCCTACTGGGGAATCGGCTTACCCATCGGTTACCTGCTGGGCCTGACGGACTGGCTGGGCGAGCCGAGCGGGCCGAAGGGACTGTGGCAAGGACTGATCGCCGGGCTCAGCTGCGCGGCGATCCTGCTCGGCATCCGCCTGGCGCGAAGCGCGAGACGGGAAATCCGCCGCGCCCGCCAGCCCCGGATCGAGGCCTGAGCCTCCCTCAGCCCTTGTAGGCGAGCAGCACCGCGCTGGCCACCAGAAAGCCGCTGAACAGGACGCGCAGCAGGCGCTCGGGCAATGCGTGGGCCAGCCGAACGCCAAGGCTGATGCTGAGCAGGCCGCCCAGGGCCAACGGCAACCCGAGCCACCAGTCGACCTGTCCGTGCATCGCGTAGGCCGCCAACGTCACGCCGGTGCTCGGCGCAGCCAGCGCCAGCGACAGCCCCTGGGCGACGACCTGACTGGTGCCGAACACCGCGGTCAGAATCGGCGTGGCGAGCACCGCACCGCCGACACCGAACAGCCCGCCCAGCGAGCCCGCGCCCGCACCCAGCAGGCCGAGCCAGGGCCAGGGATACCTCAACTCCGTACCGCCGGGCTGGTGGCGCAGGAACGCCCGCAGCAAGGTGTAGGCCGCCAGCGCCAGCAGGAAGACGACGAAGGCCATGCGCATGCGGCCCGCATCCAGCGACACGGCCACGGCCGCGCCGACGATGGCGAAGGCGAAACTGCTGATCGCCAGCGCGCCCGCGTGGCGGATGTCGATGCGGTTGCGCTGGTGATAACGCCAGACCGCCAGCAGCACGTTGGGCACCACCATCACCAGGGCCGTGCCCTGGGCCAGTTGCTGATCGAGGCCGAACAGCACGCCCAGCACCGGAATGGCGATCAACCCGCCACCAATGCCGAACAGGCCTCCCAGCGTACCCAGCACCAGCCCCAGGACAACGTCCAGCGCGAACTCCAAGATCGACATACCACACTCCGCTCAACGAAAGGCGACATGCTACGAGCCTTGGGCTGGCAGCGAAACGCATAGCCACGCACAATGGCTATGCACGAAACGCAAAGGCCAGCCATGCAGTCAGACCACCTATCCGATCAGCTCAGCCTCTTCCTCGCGGTTCTGGAAAGCGGAAGCTTTTCCAGCGCGGCCCGCCAGCAGGCACTGACACCCTCTTCCGTCGCGCGGCGCATCGATGCGCTGGAAGCGACCCTCGGCTGCCAGCTGGTCAGTCGCAGCACCCATGCGGTACGCCCGACCGCGGCGGGCCTGGCCTTCGCCGAACGTGCCCGGCGCATCCTCCAGGAACTGCAGCTGGCGCGGGCCGAGGCCGCCGCCCATGGCAGCTCGCCGGAGGGTCGCATCCGCATCGATGCCCCGGCGCCCTTTGGCAGGCGGCACCTGGCGCCGGCGCTCGCCGAGTTCCTCAAGGCCTATCCGGGCGTCGATATCCAGCTGCGCCTGATCGACAGCTTCATCGACCTGCAGGGCGAGCACCTGGGTGAAGTCGACCTGGTCCTGCGCATCGGCCCGCTGGCCGATACCCGCCTGGTGGCCACACCGCTGGCGCCGATGATCCGAGTGGTGTGCGCGAGTCCGGACTATCTGAACCGCCGTGGCGTACCGCTGACCCCGGCGGAACTGCCGGAACATGACGGGCTGGACTGGGACAGCCCGGCGCCCCCGCACGCCTGGCGTTTCGAGCACGAAGGGCGCAGTCGCCTGCTGCGGCCGCGGCGCCTGCGTCTGGTGGCGAACAATGCCGAGGCGCTGCTTTGCGGCGCACGCGCCGGCCTCGGCATCGCCCATCTGCCGACCTGGCTGATCAGCGACCAGCTGCAGGCCGGCGAACTGCAGGCGCTGTTCTGCGAGAACGGCCTGCCGTCGCCGGAACCGAGCGGCATCTACGCGCTGCGCCTGACGCGCGAAGCCGACTCGCGGACCCGCCTGCTGCTGGAATTCCTCAAAAGCCGATTCGGCCCGACCGCCCCGTGGGACCTGGCGCTGCAGGGCCGGTTCGGAGAACGCTGACGCTCGGCTAGACGTTGATCTCCTGGGTCACGCCCCAGCCGTCGAGCACGCCGCCCAGGGGCTCCACCAGTTCTTCGAGGTCCTGTTCGAAGTCGTCGATGCCGTTGTGGGTCGCGTACATCACCTTGCTGACCTGCAGGCTCCAGGCCCCATCGTCCCGGGCCGATATCTGCGCGTTGGTGGACTCGCCGCGAAATTTGCTCGCCGCGAGGCGGGCGCGATCCTCGTCGGGAAAGATGGCGTAGAACTCGATGGGATGAACCCGGGCAAAGTCGAACCCGCCCTCCTTCATCCTGCGCAATACGCTGCTGCTGATGTCCTCTTGGAAGGTAGTACTCATGATCAACCTCCTCGGGCTTGGCTAAGACGCGCCTCCTGACTCTATGCCTGCGGACGTCGGCTGTCGCCTGGAAAGACTGCCGATGCACAGCCACGACTCTACGGCGCAGGCAGGGCCGGCGGCGCTGGTATACGAGTTCTGAGGGGTACAGGCCGATGGAAGTTCGAACGAAGCGTGTCCGCGTTGCCCGCGCCGCGGGCGGCCGCGGGGCCGGCGAGGCCCCGCGAGAGGGTTCAGCTGTTGCTGGACTTGTTGATCGCCTGCAGGACGTACTGCGGCAGGGCAAAGGCGCCCAGGTGGATTTCCGGGTTGTAGTAGCGGGTGACGATCGCGCTGCCGGCGAACCGCTGCCTGAGCACCTCGAGCGACAGCTTGCGGGCCTGGCCGTCGCACGCGCCCCAGGCGAAGGTCATGGCACCGCCGATGTAGGTCGGCACCGCCGCCTGGTAGAAATGCCAGTCGGCGAACAGGCCGTTCATTCTGCTCGCGGTGGTCTGCACCTCGGACAGCTGCATGAACGGCGTGCCGTTCTGGGTCACCAGGATGCCGCCGTCGGCCAGGCAGCGGCGGCAGGCCTGGTAGAAATTCTCCGAGAACAGTACTTCGCCCGGCCCGATCGGATCGGTGGAGTCGGAAATGATCACGTCGAACTTCTGATCGGTGGTGGCGACGAAACGCATGCCGTCGTCGATCACCAGGTTCAGCCTCGGATCGTCGAACGCGCCGCGGGAATGGTTGGGCAGGAAGGTCTTGCACATGTCCACCACCGTGCCGTCGATCTCGACCATGGTGATGTGCTCGACGCTGTCGTGCTTGGCGACCTCGCGCAGCATACCGCCGTCGCCGCCGCCGATGATCAGCACCCGCCGCGCCAGCCCGTGGGCGAGGATCGGCACGTGGGTGAGCATCTCGTGGTAGATGAACTCGTCGGCCTCGGTGGTCTGGATGACGCCGTCGAGCGCCATCACGCGCCCCATGCGGGCGTTCTCGAAGATCACCAGGTGTTGATGTTCGGTGCGCACCTCGTGCAGCAACCGGTCCATGCGAAACCGCTGGCCGTAACCCTCGTAGAGAGTTTCCTGATAGTCGCTCATGGGGGTCGATCTCCGCTGGCTGACGATGGAGGGCGACGCGTCCGGCCGCCCTGGAAAAGGGCCGCGCATTCTACGTCGCCTTCGATGACAGGTGAAACCTTGCCGCCTTGAAAGCGCAGGCCGACGCGACAGGGCCCGCCCAAGCGATTATGGTCTGGGCATGAGTGAGCCGATCGTCATATCCCTGCCCTATTGCCCGCCCTGGGAATGGACGCAGTTCCACGAGCATTTCGCCCTGCGGCTGCTGCCGGGCGTCGAGGCGCTGGATGAAACGCGCTACAGCCGCAACATCCGCCTGGCCGGGGTCCGCGGCTGGTTCAGCGTGCGGCCGCTGCCCGAACGGGACGCCCTGGAGCTGACCTTGAGCGCCTCGGCCGCCAGCGTGCGCGAGCCGCTGGCCGCCCACGTACGCAAGATGTTCGATCTCGACACCGACCCGCAGACGCTGCTCCGGCACTTCGCCCAGGACGAGGCGATCGGCCCGCTGATAGCCGCCAACCCCTCGTTGCGTCTTCCCGCGGCGTTCGATCCGTTCGAACAGGCGGTTCGGGCGATCATCAACCAGCAGGTCTCGATCAAGGCGGCGGTCACCATCACCCGCCGCCTCGTCGAACGCCTCGGCGAACCCCAGCACGACCCGGAGATGCCGATGCTGGACCGGCTGTTCCCGACGCCCGAGGCCATCGCCGGCGCGACGCTCGACAGCATCGGCATGCCCGCCAAACGGCTGGCCGCGCTGCAGCGCTTCGCCGCCAGCGTCGCCCAGGGGGCGCTCGAACTGCATGTTGAAGACGGTGCCGATGCGCTGGTGGCCCGCCTGTGCGAACTCCCCGGCATCGGGCCCTGGACGGCGCAGTACATCGCCCTGCGCGGCTTCGGCGAAGCGGATGCCTTTCCGGCCGCGGACCTGGGCCTGCTCAAGGCGCCGACCTGGGGCCCGGAGGGCATCGGTGCCAAGGCCCTGGCCAAACGCGCCGAAGCCTGGCGCCCTTGGCGCGCCTATGCCGCGATTCACCTCTGGCGCAACTACGCGGGTCGATGACTCAGGGCGTCGGCACGCGCGCCAGCACCCGCGCCGGATCGGCCAGCGGCAACGCGATGATGGCGGCCTCCCCGGAGCGCGGGAAGATTCCCGTCAGGGCGGTGACGTTGACCTGATGGCTGACCAGCACCAGCGGGTCGCCGGGCGGCATCGCGGCGAGGTCGCGTCGCAAGGTGGCGGTGTGAACGTCGCCGCGGTGCCTCTCGGCGATGAAGGAGTCGAGCGACGGCAGCGGTCGGACCTCGCCGAGCCCCATTCCCCGCGCGGTATCCAGCGCGCGGCACCAGCGGCTGCTGAACAACCGCACGCGGGTGATGCCCTTTGCGCGCAACAGTTCGCCCCAACGCCGGGCCTCGGCGCGACCTCGCGAATCGAGGTTGCGCTGGGTGCTGCAATCGGAAAGGACGAAACCGGCGGGATCTCCCAGGCCTGGCGCGGTGGCATGGCGCATCAGCAGCAGCGCCCGCCCCTCGCGCAGCGCGTCCCAGGCCGACTCGTCCGCCTGGGACAAGGGCGCCAGTGCCAGCAGCGCCATCAACCAGAGCCCGCTCCACAGGCGTCCGGGCACGGCTAGAGCCTCACTTTTCCCAGCGGCCCGGCAGCCCAGGCCCACATGATGATGCCGACCACCGGCAACAGGATGATCACCGCCGACCAGACGACCTTGCGCCCGGGCTCGATACCGCTACGCAACACGAAGAACAGCGCAACGACATCGAGCACTGCGACCAGCACCATCAGGATCGTGCTCAGAGTCTCCATCGCGCACCTGCGTCAGAAGCCGCCCCGCAGAGCGGGGCAACGGGTGCCTCAGGGTCGAAGCTGGCCGGCGTCGCCGTTGCGGTTGCCGCGCGGGCCCATGATGCCCCAGATGATCAGGCCCAGAACCGGCAGGATCACGATCAGCAGCACCCAGAGAATCTTCTTGCCGGTCTCGCTGTCGCTGCGCAGCACGCTGACGATGGCCCAGATATCCAGAAGAAGAATGATCAGGCCGAAAATTCCGCCAAAGGCATCCATGAGGTCGCTCCTGTTTCAGGTAGGTTCCTAATTTAGGATGCCGGCGCGGGAACAGGGTTCAGTCCAGGCGGGGCGCTCAGTAGAGCGAGAGGTCGATATCGTCGAACGACGCGACGACCGGGTGTCCGGCCAGCTCGCCGCCCTCGCGGGCCAGCCCGCAGGTGCGCATGCCGATGGCGCGTGCGGCATCGAGCTCCTGCACCACGTCGGAGAGGAACAGCACCTGTTCGGCCGGCAGCCCGACCGCCCGCGCGATACGCTCGTAGGCTTCGGGCTCGCGCTTGTTGCCGGTGGTGGTATCGAAGAAGTCGCTGAAAAGCGGCGTCAGGTCGCCTGCCTCGGAGCAGCCGAAGATCAGCTTCTGCGCCTGAACCGAGCCCGACGAATAGACGTAGAGCCGATAGCCCGCCTCGTGCCAGCGGCGCAGCGCAGCGACCGCATCGGGATACACGTGACCCTTGAGCTGACCGGCCCGATAACCCTTGGCCCAGACCATGCCCTGCAGCGTCTTGAGGGGCGTCGCCTTGCGATCGGCCGCGATCCACTCCAGCAGGATCTCGATCACACGCTCGGTGCTGGCGCCCGGCTCGCCGCTTTCCTGGCGGACGGCATCGAGCTGCGCGGCAACGTCGGGCTGGCTGGCGTAGGTGCGCACGTAGGTCGGCAGGTGCTTCCTGGCGTAGGGAAACAGCACGTCGAAGACGAAGCTGACGGCGCTGGTGGTGCCTTCGATGTCGGTGAGGATCGCTTTGATGGTCATGGTGTTGTCCCGAAGGTGCGGCGGCCGGATTGAGGCAGGCGAGCCAATGCGGCCGCCGCCGTGGAGGTCAGTCTTCCAGGCGCGGGAAGCGGCTGGCGATGTCTTCGCCGGTGAAGTGGGCGACCCAGCCTTCCGGGTTGTTGAACAGGCGGATGGCGACGAAGTGCGGGTTCTCGCCCATGTCGAACCAGTGCGGCGTGCCGGCCGGCACCGAGATCAGGTCGTTCTTCTCGCACAGCACCGCATAGACGTATTCGTCGATGTGCAGCGTGAACAGCCCACGGCCCGCCACGAAGAAACGCACCTCGTCCTCGGCGTGGCGGTGCTCGTCGAGAAACTTGGCGCGCAGCTCGGCCTTCTGCGGATGGTCGCGGTCGAGGCTGATCACATCGACGGTGACGTAGCCACGCTCGGCCTTGAGGCGATCGATCTGGGACCGATACGCGGCGATCACGTCCTCCTGGGAAGCGCCGGCCGTTACCGGCGCGCTGGCTTCCCAGCGCTCGAAGCGCACGCCGACTTCGGCCAGCGTGGCGGCGATGTCCTCGCCATGGGTCAGAACCTTGTTCGGCAGCTCGGGCGATGCCTGGTGATAAACGCTGAGTGTGCTCATGGTCGATTTCCGCTCGGGTTCCTGGCCGGGGCGCGGAGCGCCTGCGGCCGTTATCGGGATGGTCGGTCAGTGACGGTGCAGCGCGCGCACGGCGAGCTCGCACTCGAAGAGAAACTCGAAAGCCTCGATCTGGCGCAGCGCATCGCTCATCTGCGCACCCCAGGTGTAGAGGCCGTGGCCGCGAATCAGGTAGCCGACACAGTCGGGATGCGCCTCGAGCCAGGGCTGGATGCGCCCAGCCAAGCGGGCGATGTCCTGATCGTTGTCGAAGATCGGTACCAGCACCTGGCTCTCGTGGGTCGAGATGCCCGAAAAGGCCTTCTGCAGCTCGTAGTCGGCGAACACCAGCGAGTCGCCGAGGCTGATCCGCGACAGCACGGTCGCGTTCACCGAATGGGTATGCAGCACCGCGCCGATGTCCGGTTTCCAGGCGTACAGCTGGGTGTGCAGCAGGGTTTCGGCCGAGGGCTTCTTGCCAGGCTCGAGGCTCTGACCCTGCAGGTCGACCGCGAGCAGGTCATCCGGGCCGAGTTCGCCCTTGTGCCTGCCCGACACCGTCAGCAGCACCTCGCTGCCGCTCAGGCGCGCCGAGTAGTTGCTGCTGGTGGCGGGCGACCAGCCGCGTCCGTAGAGAAAGCGCCCCGCCTCGATGATGGCGCGGGAAAGGGATTCACGTGTGGCAGTCATGCCCGGTCCTCTTGCAACGGGATGGCAATGATAACGGCTGCGGTCAGCGCCGCCAGGCTGGCGATCGCAAAGGTCCAGACCGGCCCGAGACTGGCCCAGCTGTAACCGGAGTACAACGCGCCGAGCGCCCCGCCGATGCCAGCCAGCGAGGCATACAGCGCCTGCCCCTGCCCCTGCTGCCGATGTCCGAAGCTGTGCTGGACGAAATGGATGGCCGCCGCGTGGAAGCTGCCGAACGTGGCGGCGTGCATCAGCTGGGCGACCAGCAACACCGCCAGGTTGTCGGCCAGCGCGCCGAGCAGCAACCAGCGCAAGGCCGCGAGGGCGAAGCTCGCCATCAGCACCTGGCGCAGGCTGAAGCGCGCCAGGATCGGCACCATCACCAGGAACAGCAGCACCTCGGCGACCACCCCGAGGCTCCACAGCAGGCCGATGGTGGTCCGCGGGTAGCCGAGGCTTTCCAGATGGATGCTGAAGAAGGTGTAGTAAGGCCCGTGGGACAACTGCATCAGGCCGACGGACAGGTAGAACGCCAGTACCGGCTTGCGAAACAGCTGGCGCAGGAAGCCGCCGTCGCCGGGCCGCTCGTCGCGCTGCTGCGGCTGGGCGTTGGGCACCCAGGCGCTGCTGACGACGATGCCGGCCATGATCACGACGATCGCCAACGGGTAGATGCCCAGGCCGAAGCGGTCGAACAGCACGCCCAGGCCGACCACCGCCAGGATGAAGCCGATGCTGCCCCACAACCGGACCCGGCTGTAGCGCGAGGCCTGGTCGCGCAGGTGCGCGAGGGTGATGACCTCGAACTGCGGCAGCACGGCGTGCCAGAAGAACGCATGCAGCGCCATCACCAGCGCCAGCCAGGCGTAGCTCTTGCTGTAGAAGATCAGCGCGAAGGACAGCAGCGTACAGAGCGCGCCGATGCGCACGATCGCCAGCCGCTGGCCGGTGCGGTCGCCCAGCCAGCCCCACAGGTTCGGCGCCAGGCAGCGCATCAGCATGGGGATGGCGACCAGCTCGCCGATCCGCTCGGAGGCGAACCCCAGGTGGTCGAAATAGAGCCCGAGGAACGGCGCCGTCGCCCCCAGCAGGGCGAAGTAGAACAGGTAGAAGCCGGACAGGCGCCAGTAAGGCAGCGCGTTGCTCATGCCGGATCGCGCGCAGGCGCGCGCGACGTCATCGCCACGAACCGACGTTTCAAAGCTGTGGCAATACCGGCGTGTCGACCTGCACATCGGCGTTCTGCCCACGGTGACGCAACAGGTGGTCGAGCAGGACGATGGCCATCATCGCCTCGGCGATCGGGGTGGCACGGATGCCGACGCAAGGGTCATGACGGCCCTTGGTGATGACGTCCGACGCACTGCCGTCGACATTGATCGAGCGGCCCGGCGTGGTGATGCTGGAGGTCGGCTTGAGCGCCAGATGCGCGACGATCGGCTGGCCGCTGGAGATTCCGCCGAGGATCCCGCCGGCGTTGTTGGAGACGAAGCCCTCGGGCGTCAGCTCGTCGCGATGCTCGGTACCCCGCTGGGCGACCGAGGCGAAGCCGACGCCGATCTCGACGCCCTTCACCGCGTTGATGCTCATCAGCGCATGGGCGAGGTCCGCGTCGAGGCGATCGAAGATCGGCTCACCGAGGCCCGGCGGCACGCCTTCGGCGATCACCGTGATCTTCGCGCCCACCGAGTCCTGGTCACGGCGCAACTGATCCATGTAGGCCTCCAGCTCCGCGACCTTGTCCGGGTCGGGACTGAAGAAGGCGTTCTGCTCCACGCTGTCCCAGCCCTTGAAGGCGATCTCGATTGGCCCAAGCTGGCTCATGTAGCCGCGCACCTGGATGCCCAGCTTCGCCAGGTATTTCTTGGCGATGGCCCCGGCGGCCACGCGCATGGCGGTTTCGCGAGCCGAACTGCGGCCGCCGCCGCGGTAGTCGCGCACGCCATACTTGTGGTGGTAGGTGTAGTCGGCATGGGCCGGACGGAAGAGGTCCTTGATCGCCGAATAGTCCTTGGACTTCTGGTCGGTGTTGCGGATCAGCAGCCCGATCGGCGTGCCGGTCGTGCGGCCCTCGAACACCCCGGAGAGGATCTCGACCTCGTCGGCCTCCTGGCGCTGAGTGGTGTGCCGGCTGGTGCCCGGCTTGCGGCGGTCGAGGTCGCGTTGCAGGTCGGCGCTGCTCAGTTCGAGGCCGGGCGGGCATCCGTCGACGATGGCCACCAGTGCCGGACCATGGCTTTCACCAGCGGTGGTGACGGTGAACAGTTTGCCGAAAGTATTGCCGGACATGCACGACGCTCCGCGAACGACCTCGAGAAAGGGCCGGCAGTATACCTGAGCCGACCGCTGTTTCGCTGTTCCCGGCGATGGCCCTACACTCGCGCCGAACCTTGAGGCACCTGCCGCGTCCAACGCCGCGTCGTCGAAACGAATCCGCCATGCGCCTTCTACTGATCGCCCTGCTCGCCATGCTCGCCCCTTCCCTCCAGGCACAGACCCTTCTCCAGCAGCCCGTGCGCCTGGAGACGCCGACCGGCGCATTGCACGGCAGCCTGATGCTGCCCAAGCGCGACACCGCCGTGCCCGTCGCCCTGCTGATCGCCGGCTCCGGACCGACCGACCGCGACGGCAACAACCCCGACGCCCACAACGATGCGCTCAAGCGCCTCGCCCAGACGCTGGCCCGGCTGGGCGTTGCCAGCGTGCGATACGACAAACGTGGCATCGCCGCCAGCAGGCCGGCCGCGCCGGACGAGCGCGACCTCAGCGTCGAGGGCTATGTCGAGGATGCCGTCGGCTGGGTCCGTCAGCTCAGGCAGGACGCCCGCTTCGCCTCGGTGATCCTGATCGGCCACAGCGAAGGGGCGCTGATCGCCAGCCTGACCGCCCCCGTCGCGCAGGCCGAGGCGGTGATCTCGATCGCCGGCACGGGAGAGCCGGTGGATATCCTGCTGCGCGACCAGCTGCAGGGCCGCCTGCCGCCACCGCTACTGGCGACCAGCTTCTACCTGCTCGACGAACTCAAGGCCGGGCGCCAGCATGCGGACATACCGCCACCGCTGCAGGCCCTGTTCCGCCCGAGCGTCCAGCCCTACCTGATCTCGCTGTTCCGCCAGGACCCCGCCGAAGCCTTCGCGGCGCTGCAGATGCCCGCCCTGATCATCCAGGGCCGACACGACATCCAGGTCAGCGTCGCCGACGCGAAGGCCCTGCATCGCGCCAAGCCCGACGCCGAACTGGCGCTGATCGACGGCATGAACCACGTGTTGCGCATCGTGCCGGCCGAGCGCAACCGCCAGATGGCCTCCTACAACGACCCCTCGCTGCCGATCGCCAGGGCGCTCGGCGAGCACATCGGCCGCTTCCTGCGCACCCACGGCCTGTTGCCACCCTCCAGTTAATCGCCACCTGGCCGATACCCTGCTGCACAGGCCGGGGTGCAGCGCTTCGCAGCCCCCCACGCCACGCGCCGAGACGATGCAGGGCCCACGATGACCGATACACCCGAGACTCCGATGGAAACCGAAGCCGACACCGCTGCCGAGGCGGCGCCGGCACCCCATCCCTGGGCCGAGCTGCAGGCCGAGCGTTTTCGCCTGCTTCGCCTCGCGCCACTGCCCACCGACCGCGCCACCGGCGCGCGACCGCTGCGCTTCGTCCAGTTCGGCGAGGTGGAACGCCACACATCGCAGCAGAGCCTGCTGCGGCTGTTCATCCACCTGCCCGGCCAGGCGCTGCACCGGCAGCAGAACGTGCTGGAGGTGTGGGCCGACCACCGCAGCAAGGAAGTGCGCTTCGGCCCGGACACGGGGCTCAAGATCGAGCCCCTGAACCGGGGCCTTGGACGCTTCCTGCTGGCCCGGGGCGCCGCATGGGCGAAGAAGCGCTGGGCTCACTACCAGATCGAAGGCGGATCGCTGAGCATGAAGGATGTCTTGAGCGAAGACGCCCGCATGCGCCGCGACCACTTCCTCAAGGCCCAGGGCTTCGACGTCGACTATCCCGACGCCCGTGCGCTGAAGGCCACCTATGCCGCCCCTCGCGTCAGCGCGCTGCACGGCGACTGGAACCAGGACAAGGTACAGATCGTCGAGCTGCTCGACGGCGCCGCGATGCTCGAACAGGCCGATCGCAGCCTGCAGGAACAGGAGACGTCGATCCGCACGCTGCAGGAGCGCATGGCGCGCTTCCAGCGCGAAGACGGCACCCTGCGCTTCACCATCGTCTGCCTGGTGGCCTTCGCCCTGTTCCAGGCCGGACTGCTGATCTGGATCGCGACGCGCTGAATCAGCCCTTCAGGCGGGAGCGGAACAGCGCCTGGTGCTCGCGGCACTGGCTGGCCGCCAGCAGGAACACCCCATGCCCGCCGCGGGAAAACTCCAGCCAGGTGAAATCCACTTCCGGGTAAAGCGCCTGGACGTGGACCTGGCTGTTGCCCACCTCGACGATCAGCGAGCCCTTGTCGGTCAGGTGGTCGGCCGCCTCGGCGAGCATCCGCCGCACCAGATCCAGCCCGTCCTCGCCGCACGCCAGCCCCAACGCCGGCTCATGGCCGAACTCCGGCGGCATGTCGGCGAAATCCTCGGCATCCACATAGGGCGGGTTGGAGACGATCAGGTCGAAGCGCTGCCCCGGCAGGCCGTCGAAACCGTCGCCCTGCACCGTGTAGACGCGCTCTTCGAGGCCATGGTGCTCGATGTTGCGGTTGGCGATCTCCAGGGCGTCGAACGACAGGTCCGCCAGCACCACCTCGGCGTCCATGAACTCGTAGGCGCAGGCGATGCCGATGCACCCCGAGCCGGTGCAGAGGTCGAGGATCCGCGCCGGCTCCTGCGCCAGCCAGGGCCTGAACTGCTGCTCGATCAGCTCGGCGATCGGCGAGCGCGGCACCAGCACGCGCTCGTCGACGATGAAGGGCAGACCGCAGAACCACGCCTGTCCCAGCAGGTAGGCGGTGGGTATGCGCTCCTCGATGCGGCGGCGCAGCAACTCGGTGAGGTGCTCGCGCTCGTCGTCCTCCAGACGGCAATCGAGATAGCTGTCGGCGATCTCGTAGGGCAGATGCAACGCACCCAGGACCAGCTGCCTCGCGTCGTCCCAGGCGTTGTCGGTGCCATGGCCGAAGAACAGCTGCTCGGTGTGGAAGCGGCTGACGGCCCATCGGATGTAATCACGCAGGGTACGCAGGCGCGATGGCGAAGCGGTCACAGAGCATCTCCCAGGGTCAAAGGGCGGCAGTTTAGCTCAGCCATGTGCCCTTTTTCTCCTGCGCCGGCGAGCGTCATTGCCATGAGCGCAGCACCTCGACGCAGGACTCATTGCATCGCAGCGGTTCACATCCTCGTCATCTGGCGCCACAATCACCGCTCTTTCACACAAGGAGTCAGCAATGTCCCTGCCACAGACCATGTTTCAGCTCAGTGGCCGTGGTTACGCGCCGGCAAAGCTGGCAAACGCCACTCTGGTCATCATCGATGCGCAGGAAGAATACCGCGATGGCGTGCTGGCACTGCCAGGGCTGGAAGCCGCACTCAAGGAAGTCTCCACCCTGCTCGCCGCCGCCCGTGAAGCCGGCGCGCCGGTCGTGCACGTGCGTCACCTGGGCATCAGCGGCGGCCTGTTCGACCCCCAGGCACAGCGCGGCCAGATCATGCCCGAAGCCGCCCCGCAGGCCGGCGAGGCGGTGGTCGAGAAGCGCCTGCCCAACGCCTTCGCCGGCACCGACCTGCATGATCGGCTCCAGGCGCTGGGCCGGCTGGACATCATCGTCTGCGGATTCATGACCCACTCGAGCATCAGCACCACCGTGCGCGCCTCGAAGGACTACGGTTACCGCTGCACCCTGGTCGATGAAGCCTGTGCCACCCGCGACCTGCCCCACGGCCAGGGCGTGGTCAGCGCGGCCGATGTCCATCGGATGGAAATGACCATCCTCGCCGACAACTTCGCCGCCTGCGTCGACAACACCCAGGCGCTTCTCTGATCGAGCGACTCGCTGCGGCGTGCCGAGACTCGATGCTGACGGGCAATGAACCCGACCGGGATGTTTCCGGTCACAGCCCTGTCCTGAAGAGGTACCGCAATGAAGTCATCCGATGGTTTCGACGCCCGCCGCCTGCGCCCGCCACGGGAGCGCCGCGGATGGGGTCTGCGCCTGGTGATCACCCTCGGCGCGATTTTCGCCATCCTCGGCGTGCTGCTGGCGCTGGCCGGCACCGCCTCGCTGCTCGGCCACGGACAGGCGCTCGGTAGCCTCGGCGCCGGGCGCGACGGCGCTATCGTGATGCTGGTCGTTGGCGTTGTGCTGCTGTGGCTGGGTATCTTCATCTGCCGTCGCTGCCGACGCCGCCTGCGCCGACCGGACGGCCTGAGCATGTCGCCGCACCTGCTGCGCAAACGCCGCTAGT
>NZ_QLAE01000017.1 GCF_005876855.1 Stutzerimonas nosocomialis
GCTGCTGCTGTTGCTGGTCGGCCTGATGGCCTTGTCGCGTCGCAACGCGATGAAGGAAGCCGAGCTGCAGGACAGCTTCGCAGAAGACGAGCGTTCCAACTTCTACGCCTCCGAGCAGGCCTACCCGAACGGTAGCTTCGACAGCGTCGACGACCATGCGGCGCAGAAAGAGGCCGCCCCCGTTGCGCAAGCTTCCGAGCAGGTCACTGCGCAGACCGGCGATGCCCTCGGCGAGGCCGACATCTATATCGCCTACGGCCGCTTCAACCAGGCTGCCGAGCTGCTGCAGAACGCGCTGAACGACGAGCCGCATCGCAGTGAGCTGCGTCTGAAGCTGATGGAAGTCTATGCGGAGCTGGGCGATCGCGAAGGGTTCGCCCGTGAAGAAGCCGAGCTGCGTGAAATCGGTGGCGCCAATGCCGGTATCGAGCAGCTGAAGAGCAAGTACCCGACGATGGGCTTCGTTGCGCCTGCTGCCGCTGCTAGCGCCGGCTACGCCGCGGCGGCCTACCAGCAGAACGACCAGAACGACGATCTCGGTCTTGATGACCTGGACCTCGGCGAGCCCGCTGCGCAGTCCAATGCGACACTGGATACCGATGA
Source organism: Stutzerimonas nosocomialis (assembly GCF_005876855.1). Classification (GTDB taxonomy): domain Bacteria; phylum Pseudomonadota; class Gammaproteobacteria; order Pseudomonadales; family Pseudomonadaceae; genus Stutzerimonas; species Stutzerimonas nosocomialis. The sequence continues at coordinate 604 of NZ_QLAE01000017.1, forward strand.
GTTCGCATTGAGCCTGGACGAGCTGGATCTGGCCGACGAGCCCGTGAAGCAAGAGACCCAGGCGGCGCGTGCCGGCGATGAAATGGTCCTGGACAACGGCTCCTCCAGCCAGGAAGACGATTTCTCCTTCGACCTGGGGCTGAACGACGAGATCAAGCCGGCTGCCGCGTCGCAGGATGCCGGCTCCGACTTCTCGTTCGACCTGGAAGACGAACCCAAGGCCGCCGAGTCGACTTCGGGCGACGACTTCCTGCTCAGCCTCGACGACGACCTGAGCGAAGCGCCACAAACCAGCAAGGGTGCGGACGATTTCAGTTTCGATCTGCCGAAGACCGAGGCTGCGGATGCTTCGCTGCCGGATGACTTCGACCTGTCGCTGGACGATGAGCCGGCGGCCGAAGCCGCGTCGGAAGAAGATTTCGCAGCGCAGCTGGACGAGGTCGATGCCGAGCTCGACGCCCTGTCGCAGCGGATCGACGAATCCCGTAACGATGCGGCCGATCTGACGCCTGCTGCTGCGCCCGCCGTTGCGATGGACGATCTTGGCGAAGACTTCGACTTCCTGTCCGGAACCGACGAGACCTCGACCAAGCTCGATCTCGCCCGAGCCTACATCGACATGGGCGACGCCGAAGGTGCTCGTGACATTCTCGATGAAGTCATCGGTGAAGGTAATGACAGTCAGCAGCAAGAGGCGCGCGAAATGCTCGCCCGCCTGGCCTGATGTCTCAAGCAGTACCCGCAACGGCAGCCGATGAGGCTGCCGTTGGCGTTTCCAGAATCGCCCTCGGCGTCGAATACAAAGGCTCCCGTTATCGGGGATTCCAGCGGCAGCGAGCCGGTGTGCCTTCCATTCAGGAGTCGCTCGAGAAGGCCTTGTCGAAAGTCGCTGGCGGCCATCCCGTCGTGCTGAGCTGCGCGGGTCGAACCGATGCCCTGGTTCACGCCAGCGGCCAGGTGGTGCACTTCGACACGACGGTCGAGCGCAGCATGCACGCCTGGGTGATGGGGGCGAACATGAACCTGCCGCCCGATATCAGCGTCACCTGGGCGAAGGAGATGCCGGCCCATTTCGACGCACGCTTCAGTGCCATGGCGCGGCGATATCGGTACGTGATCTACAACGATCAGATCCGCCCAGCGCACATGGCCGAAGAAGTCACCTGGAATCATCGTCCTCTGGACGTGGCTCGCATGCAGGCGGCCGCGCATGCCTTGGTGGGAACCCATGATTTCAGTGCCTTCCGCGCACGGCAGTGCCAGGCGAAGTCGCCAATCAAGACGGTGCATCACCTCCAGCTGATGCAGTACGGGCGCTTCATCATCCTCGACATCCGCGCCAACGCCTTTCTGCATCACATGGTGCGCAATTTTGCCGGCGTGCTGATGACCATCGGCTGTGGCGAGCGTCCGATCGAATGGGCTGCCGAGGTGCTCGAGTCGCGGGTTCGGCGCACCGGAGGCGTGACGGCGCATCCTTATGGCCTTTATCTGGTGCAGGTCGAGTATCCGGCGGAGTTCGAATTGCCCGAGCGATACCTGGGTCCGCATTTCCTGTCCTGGCTACCTGATTGCGCCACTGATCGGTGATTTATGGCGCATGGGTTCCAGCGCCTGGAACTGGACCTTGCAGCGGGATGGTCTTTTGTTACCATCCGGTGCTTTGGTGCTCAGGTATCGGTTAATTGTCCATCGTTCGAAGCAAGATCTGCGGAATCACCCGCGTCGAAGATGCACTGGCGGCTGCCGACGCCGGTGCGGATGCCATCGGGCTGGTCTTCTATTCCAAGAGCCCGCGTGCCGTCGATATTCATCAGGCGCGGCGGATAATCGCCGCGCTCCCGCCGTTCGTCACCACCGTCGGGCTCTTCGTCAATGCCAGCCGTTGCGAACTCACCGAGATTCTCGAGGCCGTTCCGCTCGACGTGCTCCAGTTCCACGGGGACGAGGCGCCGCAGGCCTGTTCGGGTTTCCATCGCCCCTGGTACAAGGCCCTGCGAGTCGGTGCAGGGGAGGATCTGTCCGCGCAGATCGCCCAATACAGCGGCGCCAGCGCCATTCTGCTCGACACCTTCGTCGCCGGGGTGCCGGGCGGGACGGGCCAGGTGTTCGACTGGACACGCATTCCTTCGGATATGGACAAGCCCTTGATCCTGGCCGGTGGTTTGACGGTGGAGAACGTGGCTGACGCGGTCCGCCAGGTTCGACCTTACGCCGTCGATGTGAGCGGTGGCGTCGAAGAGTCCAAGGGGATCAAGGATGCCGAACGGGTCAGGGAATTTGTTCGGCGCGTACGTCAGGCATGTGACGACTGAGGTACGGCGACCGTCCAGTACGGGTCGTCGGAATGGACCGGCAGTTTTTTCGGCACCGCTCGGCGGTGCCGTTGATGCACTGCGCATGCAGTGCGCGAGCGGAAGGGTAATCCCGCCGCGACGAGAATCCGCTCTCGGGCCAAGGGGCTTCGAGTAGAAAGCATTTGGAGAACAAAAGCATGAGCAACTGGCTGGTAGACAAGCTGATCCCTTCGATCATGCGCTCCGAGGCGCAGAAAAGCTCCGTTCCCGAAGGGCTCTGGCACAAATGCCCGTCCTGCGAGGCGGTGCTGTACCGGCCGGAGCTGGAAAAGACGCTGGATGTCTGTCCGAAATGCCAGCATCACATGCGTATCGACGCGCGCACCCGTCTGGACATCTTCCTCGATGCCGAAGGGCGCGAGGAACTCGGCGTGGACCTGGAGCCGGTGGATCGACTCAAGTTCCGCGACAGCAAGAAGTACAAGGATCGCCTGGCTGGTGCGCAGAAGCAGACGGGTGAAAAGGATGCGCTGGTAGCGATGCGCGGCACGCTCACCGGCATGCCGGTGGTGGCTTGCGCGTTCGAGTTCTCCTTCATGGGCGGCTCGATGGGTGCGATCGTCGGCGAGCGCTTCGTGCGTGCCGCCAACGCCGCGCTGGAGCAGCGTTGCCCGCTGGTGTGTTTCTCCGCCTCGGGTGGTGCCCGCATGCAGGAAGCGTTGATCTCCCTGATGCAGATGGCCAAGACGTCGGCCGTCCTGGCGCGCATGCGCGAAGAGGGGCTGCCGTTCATCTCCGTGCTGACCGATCCGGTATACGGCGGCGTTTCCGCGAGCCTGGCGATGCTCGGCGACGTGATCGTTGCCGAGCCCAAGGCGCTGATCGGTTTCGCCGGTCCGCGGGTGATCGAGCAGACGGTTCGCGAAAAGCTGCCTGAAGGCTTCCAGCGCAGCGAATTCCTGCTGCAGCACGGCGCCATCGACATGATCATCCCGCGCACCGAGCTGCGTCCGCGTCTGTCCCGCCTGCTGGCGCAACTGCAGCAACTGCCGAGCCCGGCAGCCCCGGCGCAGGTCACGGCCAGCGCATGACCCGGAGGAGCCTCGGCCAATGGCTTGGCTACCTCGAACAGCTGCATCCCTCGGCCATCGACATGGGGCTGGACCGTGTCCGCACGGTGGCCGATGCGCTGGGCCTGACGAGGCCCGCGCCCCGGGTCGTCACGGTGACGGGCACCAACGGCAAGGGTTCGACCTGTGCATGCCTGGCCTCGTTGCTGGCTGCGCATGGTCTGAAGGTCGGGGTCTATAGCTCGCCGCACCTGCGTCGCTACAACGAACGTGTCCAGGTGTGCGGGGTCGAGGTCGAGGACGCCGCGCTCTGCGATGCCTTCGCTGCGGTCGAGGTGGCCAGGGGACCGGTTTCGCTGACCTATTTCGAGATGGGCACCCTTGCGGCCTTCTGGCTGTTCGAGCGCGCCGGGCTCGATGTCGCGGTGCTGGAAGTCGGTCTGGGCGGGCGGCTCGATGCGGTCAATCTGGTGGACGCCGATGTCGCGGTGGTCACCAACATCGGCCTGGACCACGCTGAGTGGCTCGGCGACAGCCGCGACAGCGTCGCGGTGGAAAAGGCGGGCATCTTCCGGGCTGGCCGGCCGGCCCTCTGCGGCGACCTCGAGCCCCCTCGGGCGCTGATCGACGCCGCGGTCGAGCGCCAGGCATCGCTTCTGCTGCGTGGGGTCGACTTCGATCTGCAGCAGGCGCCGTCGGGCTGGTCGTGGCGGGGCAGGTCTGCCGAGGGCCATTCGCTCAGCTTCGATCGTCTGCCTGCCTTGACCCTGCCTGTCGAAAACGCGGCGCTGGCGTTACAGGCCTTCATCCTGCTCGGGTTGCCGTGGCAGGCCGAGCGTATCGGGCCGGCGCTGGCCGCGGCCCGCGTCAGCGGGCGATTCGAACGCAGGCGCCTGTCCTGGAAGGGGCGTGCGCTGAGCCTGGTCCTGGATGTCGGACACAATCCCCACGCCGCTTCCTACCTGGCCACACGCCTTGCGCAAGAGCCGCTCGACGGGCGGCGCCTGGCCGTGTTCGGCCTGCTCGGCGACAAGGACCTTGTTGGTGTCGTTGATGCACTGCTACCCTCGGTCGACGCCTGGGCCGTGGCGCCGCTCGATTCGCCGAGATCGCGGCCCGCGGCGCAGTTGCAGGAAGAACTGCAGCGGCGCGGCGCCGAAGTCGAGTCATATCCGAGCGTCGCGGCGGCACTGGAGGCCCAGTGCGAGCGAGCCGAAGCAGCAGACGAGATTCTGCTGTTCGGATCTTTTTATTGTGTCGCCGAGGCGCTTGACTGGCTCGATCGGCACGCGGAATAGGAGGCATGGCTTTGCTGGACAAGGGGCTCAAGCAACGCATCATAGGCGCGCTGGTGCTGCTGGCACTGGCGGTGATATTCGTTCCGATGCTGTTCAACCGCGAGGAAAGTGGCAGGCAGGTCGCCGTCGAGGCACCGCCCATGCCGGAGACGCCCGCCGCGCCGACGATCGAGATGCAGCCCACGCCGGTCCCCGAGCCCGAGCCTGTGCCGGAGCACTACGAGATCATCGAAGAAGGAGCGTCGGACAGCACGCCGGTAATTGCCGAGACGCCCATCGCGCCGGCCGTCGAGCCACCCCCGCCGTCCGCTGCGGCACCCGCGCCGACCCCCACCCCAGCTCCGGCGGCACCCGCACCCGAGTCGGCCAAACCTGCGCCAGCCGAGCCGCGTCTGGATGCCAATTCGCTGCCGGTGAGCTGGTCGATCCAGCTGGCGAGCCTGTCCAGCCGTGAGAACGCCGAAGCCTTGCAGAAAAAACTGCGCTCGCAGGGCTACAACGCCTATATCCGCACTGCCGACGGCCTCAATCGCGTGTTCGTGGGGCCGCTGGTGGAGCGCAGCGAGGCGACACGCCTGCGCGATCAGTTGCACAACCAGCAGAAGCTCGACGGCTTCGTGGTGCGCTTCCAGCCGGAAAACGGCTGAGTCGATGTGCTTCATCCGGGGTGCGCAACGCGCGCTTACCGGCAGGGCGGCGCTCTGCTAAAATGCGCCGCCTTTCTTCTTTGCAGAACTTGACGTGACTTTCACCTGGGTCGATTGGGCCGCCATCGCCGTTATCGCCGTCTCCAGCCTGATCAGTCTGAGACGCGGCTTCGTCAAGGAAGCGTTGTCGCTGCTCACCTGGATCATCGCCGGAGTCATCGCCTGGATGTTCGGCGGCGCGCTTTCCCATTACCTGGCCGACTACATCAGTACGCCGTCTGCACGGGTCATCGCAGCCTGCGTGCTGTTGTTCGTGGCGACGCTGCTGGTCGGCGCGCTGGTCAATTTCCTGATCGGCGAGCTGATTCGCGTCACCGGTCTTTCCGGCACCGACCGCTTTCTCGGCATGGTCTTCGGCGCGGCGCGCGGCGGCCTGCTGGTGGTGATTGCGGTCGGGCTGTTGAGCCTGGCGCCGGTCCAGGAGGATATCTGGTGGCGGGAGTCGGTCCTGCTGCCGCATTTTCTGCTGGTCGCCGACTGGTCGAAGAATTTCATTCTCGGCTTAAGCGGCCAGTGGGGTTCAGGGACGCCTGGCGTCTCGGGTTGAGGGTCAAACGGGTCAGCGCTACGCGCCGCCCGGATCTGCCAGTAACATTTCAAGAGGTTGTCCTGCATGTGTGGCATCGTCGGCATCGTCGGTAAGTCGAACGTCAACCAGGCGCTTTATGATGCGCTTACCGTACTGCAACACCGCGGGCAGGATGCGGCCGGTATCGTCACCAGCCATGAAGGCCGGTTGTACCTGCGCAAGGACAACGGCCTGGTCCGTGATGTCTTCCAGCAGCGTCATATGCAGCGCCTGGTCGGCAACATGGGCATCGGTCATATCCGTTATCCCACGGCCGGCAGCTCCAGCTCCGCCGAGGCGCAGCCGTTCTACGTGAACTCGCCGTACGGCATCACCCTGGCGCACAACGGCAACCTGACCAACGTGGCGCAGCTGAACAAGGAAATCTACGAATCCGACCTGCGTCACGTGAACACCAGTTCCGACTCGGAAGTGCTGCTCAACGTGTTCGCCCATGAGCTGGCGGTGCTGGGCAAGCTGCAGCCCACCGAGGAGGACGTGTTCGCCGCCGTCACCAAGGTGCATGAGCGTTGCCGGGGCGGCTATGCGGTGGTGGCGATGATCACCGGCTATGGCATCGTCGGTTTCCGCGATCCCAACGCGATCCGCCCGATCGTCTTCGGTCAGCGTCATACCGACGAGGGCGTGGAGTACATGATCGCGTCCGAGAGCGTCTCGCTGGATGTGCTGGGCTTTACCCTGATCCGCGATCTCGCACCGGGCGAGGCGGTCTACATCACGTCCGACGGCAAGCTTTTCACCCGCCAGTGCGCGGCCAATCCCAAGTACGCGCCGTGCATTTTCGAGCACGTCTACCTGGCGCGCCCCGACTCGCTGATGGATGGCATTTCGGTCTACAAGGCCCGTCTGCGGATGGGCGAGAAGCTTGCCGACAAGATTCTGCGCGAGCGCCCGGATCACGACATCGACGTGATCATCCCTATCCCCGACACCAGCCGTACCGCGGCGCTGGAGCTGGCCAACCGGCTCGGGGTGAAGTTCCGTGAAGGGTTCGTCAAGAATCGCTACATCGGTCGGACCTTCATCATGCCCGGCCAGGCGGCGCGCAAGAAATCGGTGCGTCAGAAGCTCAACGCCATCGACCTGGAATTCCGCGGCAAGAACGTGATGCTGGTGGATGACTCCATCGTGCGTGGCACCACCTGCAAGCAGATCATCCAGATGGCGCGCGAAGCGGGCGCCAAGAGCGTCTACTTCTGTTCGGCGGCGCCGGCGGTGCGTTACCCGAATGTCTATGGCATCGACATGCCCAGCCCGCACGAGCTGATCGCCCACAACCGCACCACGGAAGAGGTGGCCAACCTGATCGGCGCCGACTGGTTGGTTTATCAGGACCTGCCGGACCTGATCGAGGCGGTCGGTGGTGGCAAGGTGAAGATCGACAACTTCGATTGCGCGGTGTTCGACGGCCAGTACGTCACCGGCGACGTGGACGCGGCGTACCTGAACAGCATCGAGCAGGCCCGCAACGACGCCAGCAAGAGCAAGGCGCAGGTGGTGAACGCGATCATCGACCTGTACAACGATTGAAACCCGGCCTGCCGGTCGGCAGGCGGGACCGCAGGGTGTGAACGACTATGACGATTGAATGGGATGCCGGACGGCTCGACAGTGATCTCGAAGGCGTAGGCCAGGACACCCTGGCGGTGCGCGCCGGCCAGCGTCGTTCGCCCGAGGGCGAGCACGGCGAAGCGCTGTTCTTCACCTCCAGTTACGTGTTCCGCACCGCGGCCGACGCCGCCGCCACGTTTGCCGGCGAGGTGCCCGGCAACGTCTACTCGCGTTACACCAATCCGACCGTGCGGGCGTTCGAAGAGCGCATCGCCGCGATGGAGGGCGCGGAGCAGGCCGTGGCCACGGCTTCCGGCATGTCCGCCATCCTGGCGACGGTGATGAGCCTCTGCTCGGCCGGCGACCACGTGCTGGTGTCGCGCAGCGTCTTCGGTGCGACCGTTTCGCTGTTCGAGAAGTACCTCAAGCGCTTCGGTCTCCAGGTCGACTATGTGCCTCTGACCGACTTTTCCGCCTGGCAGTCGGCGTTCCGTGACAACACCCGGCTGGTGTTCGTCGAGTCGCCTTCCAACCCGCTCGCCGAGCTGGTCGACATTCCGGCGCTGGCCGAGCTCTGTCATGCCAAGGGCGCGATGCTGGCGGTCGACAACTGTTTCTGCACACCGATCCTGCAACAGCCGCTGGCGCTGGGGGCGGACATCGTCATCCACTCGGCGACCAAGTACATCGATGGCCAGGGTCGTTGCCTCGGCGGCGTGGTTGCCGGGCGCAGCGAGCAGATGAAGGAAGTGGTCGGCTTTCTCAGGACGGCGGGCCCGACCCTGAGCCCGTTCAACGCCTGGGTGTTCCTCAAGGGCCTCGAAACCCTGCGCTTGCGCATGCAGGCCCACTGCGCCAGCGCCCAGCAGCTGGCCGAATGGCTGGAGCAGCAGCCGGGCGTGGAAAAGGTCCACTACGCGGGCCTGCAAAGCCACCCCCAGCACGAGCTGGCCCGGCGGCAACAGAAAGCCTATGGCGCGGTGGTGAGCTTCGAGGTGAAGGGGGGCAAGGAGGGTGCCTGGCGGTTCATCGATGCGACGCGCCTGATCTCGATCACCGCCAACCTGGGCGACAGCAAGACCACCATCACCCATCCCGCCTCCACGACCCACGGGCGTCTCTCTCCCGAGGAGCGGGCCAAGGCCGGAATCCGCGACAGCCTCGTTCGGGTGGCGGTTGGCCTGGAGGACATCGAGGATCTCAAGGCGGACCTCGGTCGAGGGCTCGGCGCGCTCTGATCGAAAGAACGAAAAGCCCGGAGCATGCTCCGGGCTTTTTTTTGCCTGCTTGAGGAGGTTACTGGCGCAGGTCGATCGCTGGCGCCGGCTCGCCTTGTCCGTCGAACAGCTGCTCGGGGTACGCCGGCAGGATGGTCGGGCTCTCCGAGGCGGTCTCGATGACGCGGATGTCGCTGTATTTCTTCCCGGAAAGCGCGGCGATACCGGCGCCGTCGCGTATCACCGTGGGACGCAGGAACACCATCAGGTTGCGTTTGGTGTGGGTTTCCTGCGTCGAGCGGAACAGCCCGCCGAGCACCGGAATGTCGCCGAGCAGCGGTACCTTGGATGCCGTGCGGGTCACGTCGTCCTGGATCAGGCCGCCCAGCACGATGACCTGGCCGTCCTGCGCGAGGATGGTGCTCTTGATGGAGCGCTTGTTGGTGATCAGATCGACGGCCTGGGCGGTGAGGGAGGCCGACGGCGCGATCGAGGAAATCTCCTGTTCGATCTTCAGGCGCAAGGTGGCGCCTTCGTTGATGTGCGGCGTCACTTTCAGGGTGACACCCACGTCCTGGCGCTCGATGGTGGTGAACGGGTTGCTCGCCCCGGTTCCGTCGGTGGTATAGGAGCCGGTCTGGAAGGGCACGTTCTGGCCCACCAGGATTTCCGCCTCCTGGTTGTCGAGGGTCAGCAGGCTCGGGGTGGACAGCAGGTTGCTCTTGCTGTTGGACGAAATGGCGGTGATCAGCGCGCCGAAGCTGCTGGTGCCCAGGCCGATGATCGCGCCATCGGGCAGGTTGGCCGGGATTTCGTTGTCGTTGATCGCGTTCAGCACGCTGCCGATGGAGAGCCCGGTGTTGCCGAAGCTGACGCCGCCGACACCACCTCGTCCGCCGCGCGCATCGACCGCCCACTGCACGCCCAGGGCGTCGGTGATATCGCCGGAGACTTCGACGATGGCCGCTTCGACCATCACCTGGGCGCGCGGGACGTCGAGCTGGCGGACGATGCTTTCCAGCGTCCCCACCAGCTCGGGGTCGGCCAGCAGGACCAGCGCATTGAGGCTTTCGTCAGCGCGGATCAGGATGTTCTGGGTGCGCGTGGTGGTGCCTTCGCCCTCGGGTGCCGCCAGCCCTTCGGAAATGTCGCCCAGCGTCTCGGCAAGCGCCTTGGCGTCGTTGTGGCGCAGGCGGATCACACGGGTGTTGGCCGAGCGAGTGGCCGGGGTATCGAGGCTCTGGGCCAGATGGGAAAGCTTGGTGCGGGCATCGGCGGGCCCCATGAAGATCAGCCGGTTGGTGCGCGAGTCGGCGATGATCTGGGTGCCGGTGGTGCCCTTGGCCTCGCCGCGCAGCATGGTGTTCCTCAGGACCTCGGCAATGTCCACGGCCCAGCCGTTCTTCAGTGGCAGCACGGTGTAGTCGTTGCTTTCGGCGCGATCGAGCTGGCGCACCAGATCCTGAATGCGGGCGATGTTGGCGCTGCGGTCGCTGATGATCAGCGCGTTGGCCGAGGTCACCGCGGCGAGATGGCCGTATTGCGGGACCAGGGGGCGGATCAGCGGAATGAGTTCAGCCGCCGAGCTGTGCTGGACCTGGATGACGCGGGTTTCGAGCTGGTCGCCCCCGGTCGGACCGCCACCCGCTTCGGCCTTGGCCTCGGCGTTGGGCACGATGCGGGCGACTCCGCCCTGGGTCAGCACGCTGAAGCCGTGGGTGGCCATCACCGACAGGAAGAGTTGATAGACCTCGTCGGTCGACAGCGTGGCGCTGGAGACGACGCTGACCTGGCCCTTCACACGCGGGTCGACGATGAAGGTCTGTCCGGTGAGCTGGCTGACCTGATCGACGAACGCGCGGACATCGGCATCCTTGAGGTTGATCGTCCAGCCATCGCCCTGTTGCGTGGCGGTGGGCTCGATACCCTGTTCCTGGGCGGCCAGCGGAAGAGGCGCGGAGGCGGCAAGGCCGACGGCGATCAGGGCAATGAGCGGGCGTGAGAAGAGCGGCGGCATCGTTCAGTTGTTTTCCATGGTCTGTTCGTCGGGAGGGCTGTTGTCGGCCTGGTTTACGGTCTCTTCCATTTGTTGGCGCAGGGCCTCCATCTGCTGCTGGAGCTGCGCTGCATCGGGTTCCTGGGGCTCCTGGGTGACACCAGGCTGTTCGGCGCCATAGTCGGGGTATTCGGGCTCGGGAATCGGCTCGGGCACGTAAGTGGAGGTGCGCACGCGGGGGAAGGTCAGTGATTCCAGCTGGCCGTCGCGCAGCACCTCGACTCGATCAGGATAGACCTGTTGCAGGCGGATGCCGGACGCCACCTCGGCACCGGCCTGGAACAGCTGTGGTGGGCTGCCCTCGCGCTGGATGATGGCGGTGGAACGCTGCGGATCGCGATGGACGAAGCTGCCGAGCAGGGTCAGCCCGAGCTGCTGACTGGGGGCGGAATTCGTCGCGACTGCGGGAGGTGGTCCGAACAGTGCTTCCATGCGGCGCATGTCCGGCGCGGTGGCGACCGTTGCGGCCTGGCCCTGCTGTCCGGTGACAGGGGCACGCTGCAGCTGGATCCACTCATTGATCTGCCAGGCGAGATAAAGGGCGAACAGGGCGATGAGGGCTGCGGCGGCAACCACCGGGAGGCGATGACGGTACTTTTTCAGGATACCTGGCGCAGGCAAGCGAGACACTCCGTGGTGCTTGTAGTTATGTCCGTGAGGTCTTTCACGATCATATCAGCATAAATCTGTGACACCGCAAGCCGGACGGGATGACCGATACCGCGAGGCGGGTTCGGTGAATGATCAAATTTGGCTGCGGCGGACAGGTGACCGCGTGCGGATGAATTAGTTGCCCTCAGGAGCGCAGGGGAGGGGATTTTCCGGCGAATGGCGGCTTCAACAAAAAAACTTCATATTTCTTATTGACTTGCCTCGGGTGCATCAGTAAATTGCGCGCCTCGCAAGGCGATCGGCTGATTAGCTCAGCTGGGAGAGCACCTGCATCACACGCAGGGGGTCGGCGGTTCGATCCCGTCATCAGCCACCAACCCTTGTGAATTCGGACGAAAGTCCGGCCGACGCGCAGCGGTAGTTCAGTCGGTTAGAATACCGGCCTGTCACGCCGGGGGTCGCGGGTTCGAGTCCCGTCCGCTGCGCCATATATCTCCACCTTCGCAAGAATGGATGGAACAAGGAAAGCTGCCTCGAGCAGCTTTTTTTGTGCCTGTCGAAAAGGCACCCGAAGCGCCTGGCTTGCTGGGACGGCAGCCGAGGGAGCCGGTGTGCTCGGGTCGATCGCTTGCCAGCGGTCGCTCGGCTAGCGGCCGTTCGCGGCTTCGAACGCCTCGAGGTAGGCCTGCAGGGCGCGCGGCATCTCGCCGGTCAGGATCGGCTCGCGCAGTGCTTCATCGCTTTCGAGCAACATCTCCTTGATCATCCCGAACGGCAGGCTGAACAGAGTTACGGCGTAGGCCTGTCGGGCCAGTTCGCTGGCGCCGGGCAGTCGCACGGCGATCACCCGTTCCATCAGCCCGAGCATCCGCGCCTTCAGTTCCCGGTGATCGGTGTCGGGCGTGGCGTGCGTCAGGTGCAGGAAATCCGGATGGCCCACGAAATAGTCCAGGAACGGGCATAGCAGGTGACGGACCACCTGCGCCGAGCTGAAGCCGGCCCATGCCGCATCGGAGATCGGCTCGATGCGTTCGAAGATCGTGCGGACCACGCCCAGGTGGCGATCGCCCAGTGCCTTAAGCACGCTCTGCTTGTCGGGAAAGAAGTGGTAGAGCGAACCGATGGACGTGCGGGCCTCGCGGGCGAGGCCGTGCATGGTCAGCGCGGCTTCGCCCTGGGCGCACAGCAGCCGCCCACAGGCATCGAGAATGGCATCGACGCGCTGCTGGCCGCGCGCCTGCTGTGGCGCGCGCGCGGCGCGTGAGGTACCGGCCAGGCCCGCATTCTGCGCGGCGTCTTCCGGTGTGTCGGGGGAAGCGATCATGGCGCCATCCTAGCAAACTGCGCCTGGCTTCACGCGATGCGCTCACGGCCGGGCCGGCTAGACCTGATTGCTCGGGGTGCCGGCCTGCCAGGCGGCCACGTTGCTCAGGGTGGTGGAGGCGATGGCGGCCAGCGCTTCCCGGGTGAGAAAGGCCTGATGCGCGGTGATGATGACGTTGGGGAAGGTCAGCAGTCGGGCCAGTACGTCGTCCTGCAACGGGCGCTCGGAATGGTCTTCGAAAAACAGCCCTGCCTCTTCCTCGTAGACATCCAGCGCCAGGTTCCCGAGGTGGCCGCTCTTGAGCGCCTCGATCAGCGCCGGCGTGTCGATCAGCGCGCCGCGCCCGGTGTTGATCAGCATCGCGCCGGGTTTCATCTTCGCCAGGCTGGTGCGGTTGATCAGGTGATGGGTGTCGGGTGTGAGCGGACAGTGAAGACTGATGATGTCGTTCTCGGCGAGCAGGCGATCGAGTTCGCAGAGTTCGACGCCGAGCGACCGCAGTTCTTCGCTGGGTTTTGGATCGTGCACCTGAACCTTGCAGCCGAAGCCGAGCATGATGCGGGCGAAGACGATGCCGATCTGGCCGCCGCCGACCACGCCCACATGCTTGCCGTGAACGTCGAAGCCCGTGAGCCCGTGCAGCGAGAAGTCGCCTTCGCGGGTGCGGTTGTAGGCCCGCGGCAGACGGCGGTTGAGTGCCAGCATCAGCGCGACCGTGTGCTCGGCGACCGCATGCGGCGAATAGGCGGGCACCCGCACCACGGGCAACCCCAGGCGGTGGGCGGCGACCAGGTCGACGTGGTTGTAACCCGCCGAGCGCAGCGCGATCAGCCGGGTTCCGCCCAGGTGCAGGCGCTCGAGCACCGGTGCGCTGAGGTCGTCGTTGACGAAGGCGCAGACGACCTCGCCTTCCTCGGCCAGCGCCGCGGTGTCGATGTCCAGGCGCGGTTCGAGAAAGTGCAGGTCGTAGCCTTGCCGCTGGTTGGCCAGCACGAAGCTGGCGCGGTCGTAGGGCTTGCTGCTGAACAGGGTGATGCGCATGAGGTCTCCTGGTGCAGTGGCGATACGGGCCTTGGCAGCTTAGACGGTGATCGCCGGGGCAGGGCATCCGTGCCGCTCGGCGGGTGGCCTGAGGTCGAGCTGAACCGCTGCGAAAGCTGTCCGGTCGGACATTGGGAAGCCCGTCGTAGCGCCGCTACGCATGGAAACCAGAGGGCCTTCGTCGCCCGTCGATTCCGGAGGACACCATGACCGATTACCCACGCCCACCCTTTCCCGAACAGCCCCAGGCCGTCCCCGGTTCGCAGCAGAAGATGGACCCGACGCCCGACTGCGGCGAGCAGAGCTACAAGGGCAGTGGCCGCCTGGCCGGAAAGGTCGCACTGATCACCGGCGGCGACAGCGGCATCGGGCGTGCCGTGGCCATCGCCTATGCCCGTGAAGGCGCCGATGTCGCGATCGGCTATCTGGACGAGCACGAGGATGCCAAGGAGACCGCGCGCTGGGTGGAAGAGGCCGGACGCAAGGTGCTGCTGTTGCCCGGCGATATCGCCCAGCGCCAGGTCTGTCTGGATCTGGTCAGCAAGACAGTGGAGGCGTTCGGCCGGATCGACATCCTGGTCAACAACGCCGCCTTCCAGATGAGCCACCCCACGTTCGAGGAAATCACCGACGAGGAGTGGTTGCGCACCTTCGATACCAACATCACCGCGATGTTCAGGATCTGCCAGGCGGCGCTGCCGCACATGCGCGCCGGCAGTTCGATCATCAACACCTCGTCGGTCAACTCCGACATGCCCAAGCCGACCCTGCTGCCCTATGCGACCACAAAGGGCGCGATCGCCAACTTCTCCGCCGGGCTTGCGCAGCTGCTGGGCGAGAAGGGCATCCGGGTCAACAGCGTCGCGCCGGGGCCGATCTGGACGCCGCTGATTCCCTCGACCATGCCGCCGGAGGAAGTCTCCGAGTTCGGCGGCAGCGTTCCGCTGGGGCGGCCGGGACAGCCTGTGGAACTCGCACCGGTCTACGTGATGCTGGCGTCGGACGAAGGCAGCTACATCAGCGGTGCGCGCATCGCTGTTACCGGCGGCAAGCCGATCCTGTGAGCCCACGAGGCATCCGGCCGCGGCCGGGTGCCTCAGACCACCAGCAGCACGATCGCGTAAGCGGTGGCGCCACCGATGAAGGCGCCGACGTGGCCGTTGTTTTCTTCCGGCAACTCTTCCTTCAGCACGTTCAGGATGATGCCTCCGGCGACGAACGCGGCCAGCGCGGCGACCGCGAGCTCCGAGACCTCGGTGGCGATGCCCAGCGCCCAGCCGACCAGCACGGAGGCGGCCAGCACCCAGCGGCCGCAGCGCCGGTAGAGCTTGTTGTGGGCGCTCTGCAGGGCGAAATCGTTGACCAGAAGGTGAAGTCCCATGGCGATGGTGAACCACACGAGTTCAAGGGCCGCCGGTGAGTCGCGATGCACGAGGAGGTAGCCGATCAGCGCGTTGTAGCCGGCAAAGGAGGCGACGTGCAGCCAGAACACGCCGCCATGGGATTCAGCCTGATCGGGTAGTCGGTCACGGTGCTTCTTGATCAGGCACTCCAGGCCGTAGAAACACATCAATCCGGCCAGTGCCAACAGGTAGGCGTGGTGCTCCAGGTAGTCGAGCAGATCGAACTCGGCGCTGCTCATCACATCCTGGCCGGCCGCCAGCAGGGGAAGCAGATGGATGAAGACGTAGGCGACCGATACGCCGCCGGCGGCCGAGAGCCAGCGCCTGCGTGGCAGGTCGTCGAGGACCTTCAGCCGACCGGTGAAGAAATGGACCGCCGCCAGCACCAGGGCGGCCAGCAGCGAAAGGATCATGGGGGCGATGCGTTCCGTTGGCGGCAAGGCTTCACTGGTCCGACTGCACCCTGGCGGGGTTCGTTCACACGGCGAGTGGCGGGCCTGTGACACTAGGCCCCAGGGCTCGCAGGCTGTTTGCGCTTCTAAGGGGGCACCCTTTCTGTTTTCCTGTTGTCCCTAATTGCAGCGTGCACCTGCATACCTTGCGTAGCGGTTATAAGAAGAGGAAGTGTCCATGTTCGGTTTGGAGGCATTAGACCTCGCGCGAATACAGTTCGCGTTCACCATCTCGTTCCATATCATCTTTCCTGCCATCACCATTGGTCTTGCCAGCTACCTCGCGGTGCTCGAAGGGCTGTGGCTGAAGACCAAGCAGGAGGTCTATCGCGATCTCTACCATTACTGGCTGAAGATCTTCGCGGTCAATTTCGGGATGGGCGTGGTCTCCGGGATCGTCATGGCGTATCAGTTCGGGACGAACTGGAGCGGCTTTTCGGAGTTCGCCGGGAGCGTGACCGGGCCGCTGCTGGCCTATGAGGTGCTCACGGCCTTCTTCCTCGAGGCGGGCTTCCTCGGCGTGATGCTGTTCGGCTGGAACCGGGTCGGTCCGGGGCTGCACTTCTTCTCCACCGTGATGGTGGCGGTCGGCACGCTGATTTCCACGTTCTGGATCCTGTCTTCGAACAGCTGGATGCACACCCCGCAAGGTTACGAGATCGTCAACGACGTGGTGATTCCGGTCGACTGGTTCGCCATCGTCTTCAACCCTTCGTTCCCCTACCGGCTGCTGCACATGGCGACCGCGGCCTACCTGGCGACCGCGTTCTTCGTCGGCGCCGCTGCGGCCTGGCACCTGCTGCGCGGACGCAACACGCCACCGGTGCGCAAGATGCTGTCGATGGCGATGTGGATGGCCCTGTTCGTCGCACCGATCCAGGCGGTCATCGGCGATTTCCATGGCTTGAATACCCTCAAGCACCAGCCGGCGAAGATCGCCGCGATGGAAGGCCATTGGGAAAACAGGCCGGGCGAAGCCACCCCGCTGATCCTCTTCGGCTGGCCGGACATGGAGCGGGAAGAAACCCGCTTCAAGGTCGAGATTCCCTACCTGGGCAGTCTGATCCTCCAGCACAGCCTCACCGAGCAGGTGCCGGCGCTCAAGGAGTTCGCGCCCGAAGACAGGCCCAATTCCACCATCGTCTTCTGGACCTTCCGCGTCATGGTGGCGATGGGGCTGCTGATGATCCTCTGCGGCCTGTGGAGCCTGGTGCTGCGTTTCAAGGGCACGCTGTTCACCTCACGCCCGTTCCTGACCATGGCCATGTGGATGGGGCCGTCGGGGATCATCGCGATCCTGGCGGGCTGGTTCACCACCGAGATCGGGCGCCAGCCCTGGGTCATCTACAACGTCATGCGCACCGCCGACGCGGTGACGCCCCATAGCGCGACCCAGCTGAGCGTGACGCTGGCGATGTTCGTGGTCATCTATTTCGCCGTGTTCGGCGTGGGCTTCGCCTATGTCATGCGCCTGGTCCGCAAGGGTCCCGTGGTGCACGAAGGCAAGGAAAAGGGTGCAGGCGGGCCGGGCGAGAAGCGCACGCCGATGCGTCCGCTCTCCGCGGCCGACGAGGACATGCACGAAAACAAGGGCGACGAACTGGGCGAGAGGAACTGACATGGGCGTTGATCTTTCCTTAATCTGGGCCGTCATCATCATCTTCGGCCTGATGATGTACGTCGTCATGGACGGCTTCGACCTGGGCATCGGCATCCTCTTTCCGTTCGTGCAGGAAGAGAGCAAGCGCGATGTGATGATGAACACCGCCGCGCCCATCTGGGACGGCAACGAGACCTGGCTGGTGCTCGGCGGGGCGGGGCTGTTCGCTGCCTTTCCGCTGGCCTATTCGGTGGTGCTGCCGGCGCTCTACCTGCCGATCATCTTCATGCTCATGGGGCTGATCTTCCGGGGCGTGGCCTTCGAGCTGCGCTTCAAGGCCACCCAGCTCAAGCGGCACATCTGGGACAAGTCGTTCATCGGCGGCTCGATCTGCGCGACGTTCTTCCAGGGCGTGGCGCTGGGAGCCTTCATCAGCGGCATGCCGGTGGAGGATCGGCGTTTCGCCGGTGGCGCACTGGACTGGTTCACGCCGTTCTCGCTGTTCTGCGGGGTGGCGCTGATCGTCGCCTACGCCTTGCTCGGCTGCACCTGGCTGATCATGAAGACCGATGGCGAGTTGCAGGAGCGCATGCGCAAGCTGGGCAAGCCGCTGGTGCTGCTGTTGTTGCTGATGATCGGCATCGTCAGTATCTGGACGCCGCTGACCCACCCGGATATCGCCGACCGCTGGTTCACCACGCCGAACCTGTTCCTGTTCATGCCGGTGCCGGTGCTGGTCCTGCTGTGCACCTTCTTCCTGCTGCGCTCGATCCGCAGCGAGGCGCACTACACGCCGTTCCTGCTGACCCTGGGGCTGATCTTCCTCGGCTACAGCGGCCTTGGCATCAGCCTCTGGCCGAACATTATCCCGCCGTCGGTGACGATCTGGGAGGCGGCCGCGCCGCCCGAAAGCCAGGGCTTCGCCCTGGTGGGTGCGCTGCTGATCATTCCCATCATCCTGGTGTACACCGCCTGGAGTTACTACGTGTTCCGCGGCAAGGTGACGGCCGATGACGGCTATCACCACTGACGGCCAGGCCGGGGAGGGCGCGCCATGGATATGAAGCCCGACGACAAGGGTTCGAAGGAGCAAAAGCCGCTGTGGCAGCGCATGGCCTGGCTGGTGGGCCTCTGGGGCGCCAGTGTGCTGGCGCTCGGGACGCTGGCCTATGTGATCCGCCTGTTCATGTCGGCGGCCGGACTGACCACCTGATCCGGCTCGGCATTCATCCAGGCCGCGCGCCCTCTCGTGAGGCGTCTGCGGCCCTCAGCCGGCCTGCCGCTGCGCGCGACGGAATTCCCCGGGTGTCTGTCCGCTCCAGCGCTTGAACGCCCGCTGGAACGCCTCGGCCGAGGCGAAACCCAGCAGCCAGGCGATTTCCCCGAATGCCGCTTCGGTGTCGCGAATGTAGGCCATCGCCAGGTCGCGCCGGGTGTCGTTGAGGATGCTCCGGTAGCTGGTGCCTTCCTCGGCGAGTTTCCGGCGCAGCGTCCAGGTCGGCGTCTGCAGGCGCTGGGCGATCTGTTGCAGGTCCGGTTCCTGACCCTTGAGCAAGGGCCCGAGAATCTGCGTGATGCGCTCGCGCAGGCTGCGTGTGCGGGTGCGCTGCTCCAGTTCCGCTTCGCAGAGCTCGAGCAGGTGGCGCCAGGTGCCGGGACAGTGCTCGGGGTTGCGCAGCGCCAGAGCGGGCTGGTCCAGGCGCAGGGCATTGTCGGCGGCGCCGAAGATCAGCGTCGGCCCGAAGAGCGGCTCGTAGCGCGGCGCGTACGCCGGTGCCGGGAATTCGATGTGCACCGCCGCGGGCATCAGCCCATGGCCGGCGATGGCGCCGAGCTGGGTGATCCAGCTCGCCAGCACGGTGTCGACCACGAAGCGGTTGTAGGCGTTGTAGGGGCTGATCGAGTAGAAGCGCAGCCAGGCGCCGCGGCTGTCTTCCTCGAAACGGGAATGGCCGCGGTAATTGGCGGCGTACAGCGGTTCGTAGCGCGTCAGGGCGCGTGCCGCCTCGCGTACCGTCGGGGCCTGGGCCGCGGTGATGCCGGCCAGACCCATGTGGCTGGCCTTGCGCAGCCGGCCCATGTCCAACCCCAGCGCGGGGTCGTCGGCGAGCTGGATGGCCGCATGGCCCAGGCGCATGTAGCGGGGAATCGACAGCTGGGCACGCGGATCGGCCAGGCGTGCCGCGTCCAGCCCGTAGCTTTCCAGCAGCGGGGAGGCATCGATGCCTTTTTCCGCCAGCGCGGCGCCGAGGCTGTGCACGAAGCCTACCGAGAGGTCGCCGAGCTTGACCCGGGCCGCCGTCATGGGCGTTCGGACAGCCAGTGGTTGACCAGACGCACCGGCATCTGGTGGTTGGGCGCCTGCGCCCTGCGCGGCGAGCCCAGCAGGTTCCAGGGCAGGCCGAGGGTGGTCACCGCGATCTGTGGCAGCTCCTGCGGCAGTGGCGCGGCGTCGGGGCCGCAGGTCTCGATCGTCACGGCTCCGGGAATCGCCAGGATATCGGTGCGCTCGTCGACGCCGGCATAGGCATCGCAGCCGAGAGCGACCTGCAGCCGTCCGGCCGGCGTTTCGACCGGCGCCGGTCGGGGCTGCTCCGAGGCGTCGCTGTAGCGCCGCTCGTAGCGGCTGACCGAGTGCTTCTGCCAGAGGCCATCGAGTGGCTGCCCGCTGGCGTCGAACACCAGGCTGATCTGGCGCAAGGGGCCGTCACCGACTTTCAGGGTGCGGTCTTCGAGCCGTGGCTCGGGCAGCACCACGGAGCCGGCGACCAGCGTCACGCCGAATTCGGCGGCCAGCTGGCCGAAGATTTCCTGGTAGGCCTCGGCCATCTGCGAGGCCTTCATCCGCAGCACGGCATCGGTGCGCCGGTCGTCGCCCTCGTTGGCGAGCAGGGCGCCGAGGTAGCGAAACGGGTTGCTCATGGCCATCAGCTGCATGGCGTCGCGCAGGGTCCTGGCCTGTTGCACCTCGGCC
Organism: Stutzerimonas nosocomialis; assembly: GCF_005876855.1. Classification (GTDB taxonomy): domain Bacteria; phylum Pseudomonadota; class Gammaproteobacteria; order Pseudomonadales; family Pseudomonadaceae; genus Stutzerimonas; species Stutzerimonas nosocomialis. The sequence continues at coordinate 20,795 of NZ_QLAE01000017.1, forward strand.
TTCTCGCCGAGGGCGAACAGGCCGGTGCCGACGTGTTCGGGCAGCACGACGATGGTCTGCGGGCCGAGCATGCCAGCCTGGCGCGCCTGTTCCAGGTAGGTGGCGAACTTCAGGTGCAGCCGCTCGTGGCTCTGATAGTCGGCGGGCATCAGGCGCGTCTCCACGCCGAGCAGGTTGGGGCCGGCGCCCGGTTCGCCCTCGCTGGTGATGGGGAGCAGGCGCAGGTCCGAGAGCAGCGGGCCGCTCGCCCGGTCGCGTGTCCACTGCAGGTAGAGCAGCAGGGCCGCAAGCGACAGCAGAACGACAAGGACGAGCCTGAGAAGACGACGCATGAAAGGCCACGAGGTTGGATGACCGGGCCAGCCTAGGGCGGTCGCGGCAAAAAGCCAAGTCGAGGTGCGCAAAACGATCATTAAGTTGTGTGTTTCGATCATTGAGCGAGGCGTTGAGCCTGACTATCGTTCGGCGCATACCGACCGCGGCCCCACGAGGCGCGGCAGCTCGATGAGGATCGATCAATGACTGCTTACCCACACCTGCTGGCCCCGCTGGACCTGGGCTTCACCACGTTGCGCAACCGCACGCTGATGGGCTCGATGCATACGGGCCTTGAGGAAATGCCCAACGGCTTCGAGCGCATGGCCGCCTATTTCGCCGAGCGTGCGCGCGGTGGCGTCGGTCTGATCGTCACCGGCGGCGTCGGGCCGAACGAAGAGGGGGCGGTGCGCGCGGGCGCGGCCAAGCTGTCGACGCCCGAGGAGGCCGATGAGCACAAGGTGGTGACCCAGGCGGTACACGAGGCGGGTGGCAAGATCTGCATGCAGATCCTCCATGCCGGGCGTTATGCCTATAACCCCCAACTGGTGGCGCCGAGCGCGATCCAGGCGCCGATCAATCCGTTCACCCCGCGGGCGCTGGACGAAGAGGGCATCGAAAAGCAGATCCGAGACTTCGTCAATTGCGCGAGCCTGGCCCAGGTGGCCGGCTACGATGGCGTCGAGGTGATGGGGTCCGAAGGTTATTTCATCAACCAGTTCCTGGTCGCCCACACCAACCAGCGTGACGACCGCTGGGGCGGCAGCTACGAGAACCGCATGCGTCTGCCGGTGGAGATCGTGCGGCGGGTGCGCGAAGCGGTCGGCCGCGATTTCATCATCATCTACCGCTTGTCGATGCTCGACCTGGTCGAGGGCGGCAGCAGCTGGGAAGAGATCGTGCAGCTGGCGCGGGCCATCGAGCAGGCCGGCGCCACGCTGATCAACACCGGCATCGGCTGGCACGAGGCGCGCATCCCGACCATCGCCACCAAGGTGCCCCGCGCGGCCTTCACCAAGGTGACCGCCAAGCTGCGTGGCGAGGTGTCGATTCCGCTGATCACCACCAACCGCATCAACATGCCGGAGGTCGCCGAGCGCGTGCTGGCCGAGGGGGATGCCGACATGGTGTCCATGGCGCGGCCGTTCCTGGCCGACCCGGATTTCGTCAACAAGGCGGCCGCCGGACGCAGCGAGGAGATCAACACCTGCATCGGCTGCAACCAGGCCTGCCTCGATCACACCTTCAGCGGCAAGCTGACCACCTGCCTGGTCAACCCGCGCGCCTGCCACGAAACCGAGCTCAACTACATTCCCACCGTGCAGACCAAGCGCGTCGCCGTGGTCGGCGCCGGCCCGGCCGGCCTGGCGGCGGCCTCGGTCGCAGCCGAGCGTGGCCATCAGGTGACGCTGTTCGATGCGGCGGACGAGATCGGCGGCCAGTTCAACGTCGCCAAGCGGATACCCGGCAAGGAAGAGTTCTACGAAACCCTGCGTTATTTCGAGCACCGGTTGCAGCGCACCGGTGTCGACGTCCGGCTCGGCACGCGGGTGGAGGTCGGCACGCTGGTCGAGGGCGGTTTCGACGAGATCGTCCTGGCCACCGGCATCGCTCCGCGTACGCCCGACATTCCCGGCGTCGAGCATCCGAAGGTCATCGGGTACCTGGACGCCATCCTGGGCCGCAAGCCGGTGGGGGCGACCGTAGCGGTCATCGGCGCGGGCGGTATCGGCTTCGATGTCAGCGAATTCATCACCCACCAGGGCCAGAGCACCAGCCTGGACCGCGAAGCCTTCTGGAAAGAGTGGGGCATCGATCCGCAGCTGTCCGTGCGCGGAGGCGTTGCCGGGGTGCAGCCACAGCCGCAGCCGGCGGCGCGCCAGGTCTATCTGCTGCAGCGCAAGGCGTCCAAGGTGGGCAACGGGCTGGGCAAGACCACCGGCTGGATCCACCGTGCCGGGTTGAAGCACCGCAACGTGAAGATGGTCAGCGCGGTGGAGTACCTGAAGATCGACGACGCCGGCCTGCACGTGCGTATCGCCGGTGGCGAGCCGCAGGTGCTGCCGGTCGAGACCATCATCCTCTGCGCCGGCCAGGACCCGTTGCGCGAGCTGCAGGCGGGCCTCGAGGCGGCTGGCTGCCGGGTGCACCTGATCGGTGGCGCCGACGTCGCGGCCGAACTCGATGCCAAGCGTGCGATCGACCAGGGATCGCGCCTCGCGGCAGCGATCTGAGCCCCAAGCCCCGCCCCGCAGCGGGGCTTTTCGTTCGAAGGAGCTGCGCCATGCCCGCACTGATGCTGCAAACCCCGGTAGCCGACAGCCTCGACCACTGGCACCGGATGGTCGCTGCACGCGACCTCTCGTCCCTGCCGGTCCTGCTCGCCGACGACGCGGTGTTCCGCTCGCCGATGGCGTTCAAACCCTACGAGGGGGCGAGGGCGGTCAACCTGATCCTGAACTCGGTGCTGGGCGTCTTCGAGGACTTCCGCTACCACCGGCAGCTCGCCTGCGCCGACGGGCTGAACGTGGTGCTCGAATTCAGCGCCCGGGTCGGTACGCGAACGCTCAAGGGCATCGACATGATCGCCTTCGACGAGGCCGGGAAGATCCGCGAGTTCGAGGTGATGATCCGTCCGATGAGCGCGCTGCAGGCGCTCGGCGACGAGATGGGCCGACGCCTGGCCAACCCCGGGGCGTGAGGGATTTGACCAGACCATCACAGTTTCCCGGCTCCACCTATCGAAGCCTCGGGAGGCGCCCGGGCCACTGCCAACCCAGTCACACTGCCCCCTCGGGCTTTTCCCCTAGACTTGCGCGACAATGAGATAGCGTGGTTTTCGCAGGTACCATGCCATCTTTGAAAAAGCGCTGGCCCGGCCATGCCCGGGTCACAGAGGACGTCCGAGGATGCAGAACAAACCGCAGATAGCCGAAGCAGTGCTGTTCTTTGGTGAGCATGGCATCTGCAAGGAAATGCTCTATCCCGAATTCGAAGCCTTGCTGGACGGCGTGGTCGACATGCCCGAATTCGCCGATCAGCAGATGCGCGTCGCTTACGTGCTGATCAACCCTCGGCTGCTGATCCGCGGCGTGGTGTTCTTTTATCTCGATTTCAACGAAGACGGGTCCGCCGACAGCGGCTGGAACATCCCGCTGCGCCATCTGGCCGAGCGCGCCGGACGTGGTCCTGACCTGGGCGCCGGTCCGATCCGCCTGGCTTGCCGCAGCCAATGCCCGGTGGCATGGCACCAGATGCACCTGTGGGACCCCAGCCTTGCGCCGGGCAAGAACGACCTGGTGCTGTTGCGCGACCAGATCAAGCGCAACCAGATGGGCCTGCTGGTCGATGACGAAACACCCGCCAGCGTGCCGGCCGAGCGCCTGCAGATGGCCGCCGAGGATCGCTGGGTGGCGGCCGACCCGGCCAAGGACGAAGCGGCCAAGCAGGCGGAGAAGCTCGAGCAGGAGCACCGTCTCAAGACCGCCCAGCTGATCAAGCAGCAGCGTCTGCGGATCGCCAGCCTCAGCCAGCAGCGCGAGGACGAGATCGCCCAGCTCAGGCAGATCAGCGAGTCCCAGCAGAACCAGCTGCGCGAAGAGCTGCGCCAGTTGCAGCAGAAGCTGCGCCAGCAGGAAGACCTCAACGCCAGTCTCAAGAACCAGCTGGCTACCCAGGTCGAGAGCTTCCAGAAAGCACGCGAGGAGATGAGCGAGCAGGTCCGCTCGCTCGAGCGCCACGGGCGTGCCGAGGTCGACGTTGCCCGGGCGCAGTTCGAGCGCGAAGTGGAAGCGCGCGTGGCGGCGGCTGTCGTGGAGTACAAGGAGCAGATCGCCATTCGCGACGTCGAGCTGTCGTACCGCAACGAGCTGGACACCGCGCTGGAGGAGGAAATCGAGCGGCTCAAGCGCGAGCGCGAAGAGCTGGTGCGCCAGGGGAGCGACAACATCCTGGAAAAGCTTTCGCGCCTGGGTGTGGTGTTCGTCGTCTACCACCCCGGCGCCGGCCACCTGACCATCGCTCTGCAGGACATCGCCCGTTACCAGGAAAACCCGATGGCCTACGCCGCGTCCAAGTGCTTCGTCTCCGAGGAGCAGTACCGGCAGTGGCTCAAGCACTACCAGGACCCGTCCTGCGAGGCAAGCCTCTCCAGCGGAGAGCGCTGCGCCATTCCGCTGGACCGGGTGGACACGCCGGCGCGCTTCGTCGTGAACGAGTCCAACTGCTGCTCGCGGCACAAGTCCGAACACCGCTTGCGTACCGGTAGCTGATGCCCGGACCGCTGTCGCTGCCTGGCCGGGCTCCCTTGCACGGGCTCGATCTGGACTGGGTCCGGCGCGCAGGCATCGAGCTCGCCGTGCTGCGGCTCGATCGGGTCGACCCGGAGCTGTCGGGCAACAAGTGGTTCAAGCTGTCTCATCATCTGCAGGCCGCGGCGGCTTCAGGTGCGTCGGGGCTGATCAGCCTCGGCGGCGCTCACTCCAATCATCTGCATGCACTGGCCGCCGCCGGGCGCCGTTTCGGTCTTGCCACGGTCGGCCTGTTGCGCGGGCACGCCGTCGAGACGCCCACCGTGGCTGATCTGCGCCGCTTCGGCATGACGCTGCACTGGCTCGGCTACGACGGCTACCGCCAGCGCCATCGCCCCGACTTCTGGACGCCCTGGCTCGACCGTCATCCCGGTCATCATCCGATTCCCGAGGGAGGCGGTGGGCTTGCCGGTGCGCGGGGTTGCGCTGCGCTGGTCGAGCAGGTGCGTGGCCAGTTGGGCGAAGTGGGTCTCGACGACTACGACGGCTGGTGGCTCGCCGCGGGGACGGGTACCACCCTGGCCGGTCTGGCCATCGCCGAAGCCGGCCAGCGCATGGTCTACGGCGCACTGGCGGGGCCGCCTTCGCACGGCGTTGTCGAGGGCGTCGACGCGCTCCTCGCCCAGACCGGCCAGGTGCGGCGCCCGTACAGGTTGATCGAGGCGAGCCGCGGCGGCTTCGGTCGGTTCGACCAGACCCTGGCACGTTTTCTTTTCGAGACCGAAGCAGCCTCGGGCGTGCCACTGGAGCCGGTCTACACCGCCAAGGCGCTGCTGGCGTTGCGCGAGTTTCTGCAGCACGGCGGCCTCGAGCCCGGCACGCGCCTGGTGTTCGTTCATACCGGCGGTCTGCAGGGGCGCCGCGCGGCCGACGCCGAACTGCGTCGGCTGGCCACCTGAGATGGACTTTGGAATCCCTCGGATGAACAAACCTCTACACCCCGATCAGCTGCGCAGCCTGGTGCCTCTCAATGCCCTGTCGCGCCGCCAGTTGCGTGAGTTGCAGGATCAACTGACGCCACGGCCACTGCTCGCCGGGGAGCTTCTGTTCGGCGTGCAGGACAATGCCGCGACGCTGTTCTTCCTGCTCTCCGGCGAGTTGCTGCTGCAGGCGGGCGACGGGCGGGAGCGGCGTCTGGTGGCCGGTACCGCCGCAAGTTGCTATTGCGTCGGCCCGGGCCCGCGCTGGCGGCGGGCACATGCGTTGTCCGACTGCAGCGTGCTGGCCATCGACAGCGCCCAGCTCGACCGCCTGCTGACCTGGCGCCAGGCCTATCAGGACCTGCTCGTGCAGTTGTCGCTCGAAGGCCATTCGCCCGAGTGGCTCGAGCTGCTGCTGGAAAACCCCTTGTTCGCCAAGGTGCCGCCGGCCAACGTGCGACGCATGCTCGATCGGCTGGAAAGCCTGGCTGTCGTCGCCGGGCAGACGCTGATCCAGCAGGGCGATGTCGGCGATGGCTGTTTCTTCCTCAAGGCCGGGCGCGCCGAAGTCGTCCGGGACGCCGAGAGCGGGCGACAACTGGTCGCCGAACTCGAGGTCGGCGCCTGTTTCGGCGAAGAGGCGCTGCTCGCCGACCGCCCGCGCAATGCGACGGTGACCATGCTCGAGGACGGGGTCGTGCTGCGTCTGGCCCGTGCCGATTTTCACGCGCTGCTGGAGGCGCCGGTGGTTGCCGACGTGTCCCTGGCCCAGGCGGCGCGCCTGCTCGACTCGGGCGCGCAGTGGCTGGATATCCGCTTGCAGGAGGAATACGAACGCGGGCACGCGCTGCAAGCCTTGCACATGCCGCTGGACCTGCTGCGGCTCAAGGCGCGCCTGCTCGATCGCAGCCGTACCTACCTCTGCTACTGCGACAGCGGCAAGCGCAGCGCCAGCGCGGTGTTCCTGCTGACCCAGCTGGGATTCAGCGCCTTCGTTCTGCGCGATGGGGTCCAAGGCCTGCCGGCGGTCCAGCACGATGCGCTGCTGTGCCAGAGCGGCTCCGGCTACCTGGCCCGCTCGGGTGGGCGCATCGAGCGCAGCCGCGACTAGTCGCGGGCGTCGAGGGCGGGCCAGCGGTCCGGTACCACGAACACCCGTTGCGCCTCTTCCCAGACACTACCCGTACCTTGCAGCCGCGCCATCAGCCGTGCGGGCGACTGTTCGTCGAGCGTCGGGCGAGCCTGCGTGTCCGCTGCGCTTGTGTCGGGCTCGCGTTCCTGCCGGGCCGGCGAAAGCCAGACCTGGCGAGGCAACATCAGCCAGTGGCTTTCGCCGGCCTGCTGGTGCAGCGCCGGCCAGTCTCGCTGGCGCACCCAGAGCCCACGCAGGTGCGCCGGATTCGCCCCGGCAGGTGACGAGCAGCCGCCAGCCCACGGCTCGAACAGGTATCCGCCGAGCCAGAGAGCCGGCCGGATGGGGCTGCCGGTGAGTTCGGCGAGCGCCGGCCGGGCCTGCTCGCGGGTGCTCAGACTCAGTTGATGATGCAGCAGGTGGTCCAGCTTGAGGTCCAGGCGATCATGGCCGCCGGGGCCGATCCAGTGACGGGGCGCGTCGTCGCCGCGCGTGCCGTTGCCCAGGTAGAACTTCACCGCCAGCTCGAGGTGATGCACGCCCTCCGGATCGCGTAGCAGCAGGTCCAGCTCGCCGAGGGTATTGCCGCCTACGCGGATCGGCAGGTTGGCGACGATCAGGTCGATGTCCGGCGCGTGGTTAAGGGCGTACTGCCAGAGGCGCTCGTAGTACAGCCCCAGGCGCCGGTTGCTGCGCTGGGCGAGCCATTCCTGCAGCCCTTCGGCGGCGCTGTCCTGATGGAGCAGCCAGTCGGCGAGCAGATCGGGCTGGCTGTACCAGCGGCTGGCCGAGAGCGGGTGACGCAGCGCGGGCGAAGCCTCCAGCAGCGACGGCGACAGAATCGCCCAGGCCAGATCGCGCACCTGGGGGTGCCTGAGGGTTCGCATGAGGTCGGCGTACAGGGCGGCTGTCATCCGCCAAGCATAGTCGACCCTGGTTTGCCGCTGCCGTGGCCTTCGCCCATAATCGCGCAGACCCGCCTCGGCCCTCTCGGGAGTTCTATGGAGCAGTTTCGCAACATCGGCATCATCGGACGCCTGGGCAGTTCCCAGGTACTGGACACCATTCGCAGGCTCAAGCGATTCCTGGTCGAGCGCCACCTTCACGTCATCCTCGAAGAATCCATCGCCGAGGTGCTGCCGGGGCACGGCATGCAGACCTCGTCCCGCCAGCGGCTGGGCGAGTCCTGCGACCTGGTGATCGTGGTCGGCGGCGACGGCAGCCTGCTCGGCGCGGCGCGGGTCATGGCGCGGCATCGGGTGCCGGTCCTCGGCATCAACCGTGGCAGCCTCGGCTTTCTCACCGACATTCGTCCGGACGAGCTCGAAGAGAAGGTCGCCGAGGTGCTGGCCGGGCAGTACACCCTGGAGAACCGCTTTCTGCTCGAAGCCCAGGCGCGGCGCCTCGACGAGGCGATAGGCGAGGGCGACGCGCTCAACGACGTGGTGCTGCATCCGGGCAAGTCGACGCGGATGATCGAGTTCGAACTCTACATCGACGGCCATTTCGTCTGCAGCCAGAAGGCCGACGGGCTGATAATCGCCACGCCGACCGGTTCCACCGCCTATGCGCTGTCGGCGGGCGGGCCGATCATGCATCCCAAGCTCGATGCCATCGTCATCGTGCCGATGTACCCCCACACGCTTTCGAGCCGGCCGATCGTCGTCGACGGCAACGCCGAGCTGAAAATCGTTGTCTCACCCAACATGCAGATCTATCCACAGGTCTCCTGCGACGGCCAGAACCACTTCACCTGCGCGCCAGGCGACACGGTGACCGTCCGCAAGAAGCCGCAGAAGCTGCAGCTGATCCATCCCCTGGACCACAATTATTACGAGGTTTGCCGCACCAAGCTCGGCTGGGGCAGCCGCCTCGGCGGAGGAGACTGATGCGGCTCGACCCCGAGCGCAGTTACGACCTGATCGGCGATGTTCACGGCTGCGCTCGCACACTGGCCCGGTTGCTCGACAGCCTGGGCTACAGCCAGCACGGAGGCGTCTGGCGGCATCCGCGGCGGCAGGTGATCTTCCTCGGCGACATCATCGACCGTGGCCCGCGTATACGCGAGGCGCTGCACCTGGTGCGCGACATGGTCGACGCCGGGCAGGCCTGGTGCATCATGGGCAACCACGAATTCAACGCGCTGGGCTGGTACATGCCGGCGCCGCCGGAGAGTGGCAGACAGTTCGTGCGCGAGCACAGCCCGCGCTACGCCCGGCTGCTGCAGGAGACCTTCAGCCAGTTCGAAGCCTACCCGCAGGAATGGCAAGCCTTCCGCGAGTGGTTCTACCAGCTGCCGCTCTACCTCGACGGCGAGCGTTTCCGGGTGGTACATGCCTGCTGGGACAAGGCGGTGATCGCCCGGTTGCGCGAACGTCTGGATCAGGGGCGCCTGGACCCGGACTTCCTGCGCGAGGCGGCGTTCGACGGCAGCTTCGCCTGCAGGGCGCTCGATCGCCTGTTGCGCGGCACCGACATGCCCCTGCCCAACGGCATCGAGCTGACCTCGGACGAAGGGTTCGCGCGCGCCTCGTTCCGTACCAAGTTCTGGGAAGAGAATCCGCGCACCTACGGCGACATCGTGTTCCAGCCCGATGCGCTGCCCGAGCAGGCGGCGCGCCTGCCGCTGACCGACAGCCAGAAAAGCCGGTTGTTTCTCTACGGGCCCGAAGAGCCGCTGCTGTTCGTCGGCCATTACTGGCGCAGCGGGCATCCGAGGCCGATCCGCGCCAATCTCGCCTGCCTGGATTACAGCGCGGTGAAGTACGGCAAGCTTGCCGCGTATCGGCTGGACCAGGAGACGCGCCTGGATCCTGCGAAATTCGTCTGGGTCGAGGTCGAGCGGCCCGAGCATTGAGGTGATCGAGTGGAAGTATTGCGGGTACCGGCGTCCCAGGATCTGAGCGGCTTCGTCGCCATGCTGCAGCGGATGCAGCTGCCGTTCCGGGTTTCGGAGGAGGCCGGCGAACAGGTGTTGCGCGCGCCCGCGGAGGTCGCCGAGCACCTGCGCAAGCTGTATGCGGAGTTTCCCGACGGCAACGCACCGCTCGACGCCATGCCCGCGCCGGCGGCGCCCCGCGTCGCGATGTTCGCGACGCCGCTGCGCAGCGTGCCGCTCACGGTGGCGATGCTGCTGGTCACGCTGGTCGTCGCGCTGATCACCCACGTCGGCGAGAACTTCGAGACAATCCGCTGGTTCAGCTTCACCGATTTCCGCATCCAGGGCGGCTACGCCTATTTCGCCAGCCTCGAGCAGTCGCTCGACGCCGGCCAATGGTGGCGCCTGGTCACCCCCATGTTCATCCATTTCGGCTGGCTGCACCTGGCGATGAACAGCCTCTGGTACTGGGAACTGGGGCGTCGCATCGAGACGCGCCAGGGCCTGGTGGCGTTGCTGGGGCTGACGCTGCTCTATTCGCTGGTGTCCAATTTCGCCCAGTACGCCTATGGCGGAACGGGCATCTTCGGTGGGTTGTCCGGCGTGCTTTACGGACTCTTGGGGCATTGCTGGCTGTACCAGAAGCTCGCGCCTGGCGAGGCCTATCGTCTGCCGCCGGGCGTGATCGTGCTGATGCTCGCCTGGCTGGTGATCTGCCTGACCGGCGTGATCGAGGTGGTGAGCTTCGGCGCCCTGGCGATCGCCAATGCCGCCCATGTGGGCGGCCTGGTCGCCGGCTGCCTGACCGGCGTGCTCGGCGGTCTGCTGGCCCGCTCGCGCCGGCGCTAGATAGGCGCACTGTTGCGGCGCGATAGCGAGGGCGTCGGGACTCGCCTCCCACAAGACCGGCCGGCCCGGTAGAATGGTCGTTCGTTCTACTGGGAGCCGGCCATGTCGTCGTTCAACGAAGCCATCGAAAACATCACCCCCGAAATCTACGAGAACCTCAAGCTGGCCGTGGAGCTCGGCAAATGGGGCGATGGTCGCAAGCTGACCACCGAGCAGAAGGAGCTCTGCCTGCAGGCGATGATCGCCTGGGAAATGCAGAACCTGCCCGAAGAGCAGCGCACCGGCTACATGGGCGCCCAGCAGTGCAGCTCCAAGTCCGAGCCGATTCCCAATCTGCTGTTCACCTCCGGCTCGGAAACCCGTCACTGATGCTCGAGCTCGGACGTGGTGCGCTCAACAAGATGTCCGTCCAGCTGGGCGCACCGGTCGACTACGCGTTCCGCCTGGACGACCAGACGGTGCCGGTCAATCCGCTGATCGGCAAGACGGTCCGCCTGCAGTACCTGGGCGCCATCCACTGCAGTCATTGCGGCCGCAAGACCAACAAGAGCTTCAGTCAGGGCTATTGCTACCCCTGCTTCAAGAAACTGCCGCAGTGCGACATCTGCATCGTCAGCCCGGAACGCTGCCACCATGAGCTGGGCACCTGCCGCGATGCCGACTGGGGGCAGGCGTTCTGCATGACCGATCATGTCGTCTACCTGGCCAACTCGTCGGGCGTGAAGGTCGGCATCACCCGGGCCACCCAGCTGCCGACCCGCTGGCTGGACCAGGGCGCCAGCCAGGCATTGCCGATCCTGCGTGTCGCGACGCGTCAGCAGTCGGGGCTGGTGGAAGATCTGCTGCGCAGCCAGGTGGCCGATCGCACCAACTGGCGCGCCCTGCTCAAGGGAGACGCCGAGCCGATCGACCTGCTGGAGATCCGCGAGATGCTGTTCGACCGCTGCGCCGAGGGGCTCACCGCCCTGCAGCAGCGCTTCGGCCTGCAGGCGGTGCAGCCGCTGGCGGACGCCGAAGTGGTGGAGATGCGCTACCCGGTGGAGCGCTACCCGACCAAGATCGTCAGCTTCGATCTGGACAAGACGCCAGTGGTCGAGGGCACGCTGATGGGAATCAAGGGTCAGTATCTGATCTTCGACACGGGCGTGATCAACGTTCGCAAGTACACGGCCTACCAGTTGGCCGTGCACGCCTGAGGCCCGATGCGCCGGCTCGCCGAGCCGGCCGCGTCGCCTAGACTGAATCAAACCCAACGCGCTGCCCCGATCCGGCGCAGCGCCTGAAGAAGGGCCAAATCCTATGCGCACCGACCAACCGAAAGTCATCCACCTCAAGGACTATCAGGCTCCTGACTACCTGATCGACGAGACCCACCTGACCTTCGAACTGCACGAGGACCACACGCTGGTCCATGCGCAGCTGGTGATGCGCCGCAACCCGGACCGGTCCTCGGGCGACCTCCCGCCGCTGGTGCTTGACGGCCAGCAGCTGGAACTCCTGAGCGTGGCGCTGGACGACACCGCGCTGCAGGTCGGCGACTACCAGCTCGATGCCGATCACCTGACGCTGCAGCCGAAGGCCGAGCGCTTCGTCATCGACAGCACGGTGCGCATCCATCCGGAAACCAACACGGCGCTCGAGGGGCTCTACAAGTCCGGCAAGATGTTCTGCACCCAGTGCGAGGCCGAGGGGTTCCGCAAGATCACCTATTACCTCGACCGCCCGGACGTGATGAGCAGGTTCACCACCACGGTCAGCGCCGACAAGCAGGCCTATCCGATCCTGCTCTCCAACGGCAACCCGCTCGCCAGCGGCGAGGAAGAAGACGGCCGTCACTGGGCGACCTGGGAAGACCCGTTCAAGAAGCCGGCCTACCTGTTCGCGCTGGTCGCCGGCGACCTCTGGTGCGTGGAGGACAGCTTCACCACCCTGAGCGGGCGCGAGGTGGCGCTGCGCATCTACGTCGAGCCGGAAAACATCGACAAGTGCCAGCACGCCATGGACAGCCTCAAGCGCTCCATGCGCTGGGACGAGGAGGTCTACGGCCGCGAGTACGATCTGGACATCTTCATGATCGTCGCGGTGAACGACTTCAACATGGGCGCGATGGAGAACAAGGGCCTCAACATCTTCAACTCCAGCGCCGTGCTGGCGAAGGCCGAAACCGCCACCGACGCCGCGCACCAGCGGGTCGAGGCGATCGTCGCGCACGAATACTTCCACAACTGGTCGGGCAACCGGGTGACCTGCCGCGACTGGTTCCAGCTGTCGCTCAAGGAAGGCTTCACGGTACTGCGCGATTCGCAGTTTTCCGCCGACATGAACTCGCCGACGGTCAAGCGCATCGAGGACGTCGCCTACCTGCGCACCCACCAGTTCGCCGAGGACGCCGGCCCCATGGCGCATTCGGTGCGCCCGGAATCCTTCATCGAGATTTCCAACTTCTACACCCTGACCGTCTACGAGAAGGGTGCCGAAGTGGTGCGCATGATCCAGACGCTGATCGGGGCGGAAAACTTCCGCAAGGGCACCGACCTGTATTTCGAGCGCCACGATGGCCAGGCCGTGACCGTCGACGATTTCGTCAAGGCGATGGAAGAGGCTTCCGGCGTCGACCTGACCCAGTTCAAGCGCTGGTACAGCCAGGCCGGCACGCCCCGCTTGCAGGTCAGCGAAGCGTTCGACGAGGGGGCTGGCCGCTACAGCCTGACGTTCCGCCAGAGCTGCCCGCCGACGCCCGGCCAGAGCGAGAAGCTGCCTTTCGTGATTCCCGTGGCGCTGGGGCTGCTGGGTGCCGACGGGGCAGACCTGCCGCTGCGCCTGGAAGGCGAGGCGCAAGGCGCCGCGGGTACCCGGGTGCTGGCCATCACCGAGGCCGAGCAGACCTTCACCTTCGTCGACCTGCCGAAAAAGCCGCTGCCTTCGCTGCTGCGCGGGTTCTCCGCGCCGGTCAAGCTGGACTTCCCCTACAGCCGTGACCAGCTGATGTTTCTCATGCAGCACGATGCCGATGGCTTCAACCGCTGGGAGGCCGGGCAGCAGCTGTCGGTGCAGGTGCTGAGCGAGCTGATCGGCCAGCAGCAGCGCGGCGAGACGCTGGCGATGGACGACCGACTGATCCAGGCGCTGCGCACGCTGCTCGAAGACGACTCGCTGGACCAGGCGATGGTCGCCGAGATGCTCTCGCTGCCCAGCGAGGCCTACCTCACCGAGATCAGCGAGGTGGCTGACGTCGATGCCATCCACCAGGCCCGCGAGCATGCGCGCCGGGCCATCGCCCAGGCGCTGTTCGAGCCGCTCTGGCAGCGTTACCAGACCAATCGCGAGATTTCCCGCCGTACGCCCTACGTCGCCCAGGCCGAGCATTTCGCCCGTCGCGCGTTGCAGAACATCGCGCTGTCCTACCTCATGTTCAGCGAGCGCGACGCCGTCGTGCAGGCGTGCCTGGAGCAGTTCGAGCATTGCGACAACATGACCGAGCGCCTGAACGCGCTGGCGGTGCTGGTCAATTCGCCGTTCGAGGCCGAGCGGGCCAAGGCCCTGGAAGCCTTCGCCGAGCACTTCAAGGACGATCCGCTGGTCATGGACCAGTGGTTCAGCGTGCAGGCCGGCAGCCCGCTTCCCGGTGGCCTGGAGCGGGTGCAGGCGCTGATGGGGCATCCGGCGTTCACCCTGAAGAACCCGAACAAGGTACGTGCCCTGATCGGCGCCTTCGCGAACCAGAACCTGGTGAACTTCCACCGTGCCGACGGCGCCGGTTATCGCTTCCTGGCCGAGCAGATCATCACGCTCAACGCGCTCAATCCGCAGATCGCATCGCGGTTGCTGGCGCCGCTGACGCGCTGGCGCAAGTACGACGGTGGGCGACAGGCGCTGATGAAGGGCGAGCTGGAACGCATCCTGGCGTCCGGCGAACTGTCCAGCGACGTCTACGAAGTGGTCAGCAAGAGCCTGGCCTGAATGCGCGGGCCGGCCGCACCAGTGGCCGGCCCGACACCCCGTCCCAGAGCCTTCGCGCGCTGTCGAAATGCAGGGACATAACCCTCGCTGATCGTCCGCCAATCACAGGGGCGCGCTTTAACAAAACATAACGTCCGCTCGATTGCAGCCCCTTTCCAAAGCTGGCTAGGATGGCCGAGCCTTCCGAAACGGCAGGCCCTACCTATAAGAATAAAGGGGGTTTTGTATGAGTGAGCCCGTTCTGTGGCGCACCCAGTCCGGCCGCGCGGTGGATGCTTCCCACCCGCTGGCGCTCCGCTTCCGCACTCCGCTGTCACGCCTGTTCACGTTCTGTGCCGTGCTCTCGCTTCTGCTGGCCCCGGCGGTGTCCGTCCAGGCGCAGAACGCTTCCGATCCCGAGATCCGCTATTCGATCGAGTCCGCCCGCGCGGCAAGCAGCCTGCTGCTGGACATCACCCGTGCCGGCCAAAGGCTGGTGGCGGCCGGCGATCGTGGTCACATCCTCTATTCCGACGATGACGGCAAGCGTTGGCAGCAGGCCAGGGTGCCCACCCGGCAGATGCTGACCGCCCTGTATTTCGTCGATGACAGGAAGGGCTGGGCGGTCGGCCACGACGCGCTGATCCTTGCTACCGAAGACGGCGGCCAGACCTGGACGCGGCAGTACGAGGAGCGCGAGCGCGAGTCGCCACTGCTGGACGTCTGGTTCGAGAACGAGCAGCACGGGCTGGCGGTCGGCGCCTATGGCGCGCTGCTGGAAACCCTCGATGGCGGCGTGAGCTGGGAAGACGTCAGCGATCGCATGGACAACGAGGATACCTACCACCTCAACGCGATCACCCATATCGAGGGTTCCGGCCTGTTCGTGGTCGGCGAGATGGGAAGCATGTTCCGCTCGCCGGACATGGGCGAGACCTGGGAGACGGTCGAGTCTCCCTATCAGGGCTCCTTCTTCGGCGTGATCAGCGGCTCCGAGCCCGGCGTCGTGGTGGCGTTCGGCCTGCGTGGCCACCTGTTTCATTCGACTGACTTCGGCGACAGCTGGGAGCAGGTTTCCCTCGCCGATGGCGGGCACCCGCTGGAGGCCGGGCTGGCCGATGGCAGCCTGCTTCCGGATGGGCGGATGGTCGTCGTCGGGCACGCCGGTGCGGTGCTCAGCAGCAGCGATCAGGGGCGGACCTTCAGCCTCTATAGCCGTCCCGACCGGCGTTCCCTGGCCGGCGTGACCGCGACGGCCGACGGCAATCTGATCCTGGTGGGGCAGGGCGGTGTGCGCACCGTCTCGCCAACGGGCGCCGATTTGGCCCAACAACAATAAGAGCCGGGAGTAGTCGTCGCATGAACAAGCATCAACAGAAACCGGCCTCGTTCCTCGAGCGCCTGATCTTCAACAACCGGCCGGCGGTGATCCTGATCTGCCTGCTGGTCAGCGTGTTCCTGTTCTACCAGGCCGCGCAGGTCCGCCCGGAAACCAGCTTCGAGAAGATGATTCCGCTGGGCCATCCCTATATCCAGAACATGCTCAAGCACCAGAACGACCTGGCCAACATGGGCAACACGGTGCGCATTTCCGTGGAGGCGGTGGAGGGGGACATCTTCACCAAGGAGTACATGGAGACGCTGCGCCAGATCCATGACGAGATCTTCTACATCCATGGCGTCGACCGCTCCAACATGAAGTCGCTGTGGAGTCCCAGCGTGCGCTGGACGGAGGTGACCGAGGAGGGCTTCGCCGGTGGCGAGGTGATTCCGCAGACCTACAACGGTTCGCCCGAGAGCCTCGACGACCTGCGCGACAACATCCTCAAGTCCGGTCAGATCGGTCGCCTGGTGGCCAACAACTTCAAGTCCACCATCATCGACGTGCCGCTTCTGGAGTCCTATCCCGATCCGGAAGACCAGGGCCGCCAGATCCGCCTGGATTACCAGAAGTTCTCCCACGAGCTCGAGGAGAAGATTCGCCAGAAGTACCAAGAGCAGAACCCGAATGTGAAGGTTCACATCATCGGCTTCGCCAAGAAGGTCGGCGACCTGATCGACGGCCTGGTCAACGTCGCGCTGTTCTTCATCGTCGCGATCGCCGTCACCTTCTTCCTCCTGCTGTGGTTCACCCGTTGCCTGCGCAGCACCATCGCCGTGCTGGTCACCACGCTGATCGCCGTGGTCTGGCAGCTCGGCCTGCTGCATACGATCGGCTTCGGGCTCGACCCCTATTCGATGCTGGTGCCCTTCCTGGTCTTCGCCATCGGTATTTCCCATGGGGTACAGAAGATCAACGGCATCGCCATGGCCTCCGGCGAGCAGAGCAACCCGCTCACCGCGGCGCGCATGGCCTTCCGCCAGCTGTTCATTCCGGGGATGGTGGCGCTGCTGTCCGACGCGGTCGGCTTCGTCACCCTGCTGCTGATCGACATCGGGGTCATCCGCGAGCTGGCCATCGCCGCGTCGCTGGGCGTGGCGGTGATCATCCTCACCAACCTGATCCTGCTGCCGGTTGCGATTTCCTACCTGGGCATCAGCAAGCGGGCCATCCGCCAGAGCCGGGAAGACGCCGAGCGCGACCATCCGTTCTGGCGCGCGCTGTCCCGGTTCGCCAGTCCGACCGTGGCGCCGATCTCGGTGGTCATCGCCGTGCTCGCGCTGGCCGGCGGGCTCTGGTACGGGCAGAACCTGAAGATCGGCGACCTCGACCAGGGCGCTCCGGAGCTGCATCCGGACTCGCGCTACAACCTGGACAACGACTTCGTCATCCGCAACTACTCGACCAGCTCCGATGTGCTGGTGGTCATGGTGCGTACCGCGCCGGAAGGCTGCTCGAGCTACGACACGCTGTCGGCGATGGACGAGCTGATGTGGAAGATGCAGAACACCGCGGGCGTGCAGTCGACGGTGTCGATGGTCACGGTCGCGCGGCAGGGCATCAAGGGCATGAACGAGGGTAGCCTCAAGTGGGAGACGCTGTCGCGCAACACCCATGTGCTCAACAGTTCGATCGCACGCGCCGAGGGGATGTACAACACCGACTGCTCGCTGGCGCCGGTGATGGTGTTCCTCAACGACCACAAGGCCGAAACCCTGCAGCACGTGGTCGACGCGGCGCGCGAATTCGCCGAGGAGAACAACCGCGAAGGGCTGGAGTTCGTCCTGGCGGCCGGGAACGCGGGTATCGAGGCGGCCACCAACGAGGTCATCGCCGCGTCGGAGACCACCATGCTGCTGGCGGTGTACGCGGCCGTGAGCATCATGTGCCTGCTGACCTTCCGTTCGCTGGCGGCGACGCTCTGCATCGTGCTGCCGCTGGTGCTGACCTCGGTGCTGGGCAACGCGCTGATGGCCTTCATGGGCATCGGCGTCAAGGTGGCGACGCTGCCGGTCATCGCGCTGGGCGTGGGTATCGGTATCGACTACGGCATCTACATCTACACCCGCCTGGAGAGTTTCCTGCGCCAGGGGCTGTCGCTGCAGGAGGCCTACTACGAGACGCTCAAGTCCACCGGCAAGGCGGTGCTGTTCACCGGCGTCTGCCTGGCCATCGGCGTGGTGACCTGGGTGTTCTCGGCCATCAAGTTCCAGGCGGACATGGGGCTGATGCTGACCTTCATGTTCCTCTGGAACATGATCGGCGCGATCTGGCTGCTGCCGGCGCTGGCGCGCTTCCTGATCAAGCCGCGCAAGCTGGCCGCCGAGGCCCGGACATCCGTGGCGGGTTGATCACGTAGACGAGGGAACGACCGCGGCCTGAGGGCCGCGGTTTTTTTTGCCCGTTCGCGGGCCGGCGAGGGCCGGGCTGGCACCGGCACTCGAGGCAGGCCGCGGTCAGCGAGCGGTGTGCTCAGCGAGGATAAAGCGGTGGCAGCGCCTGCGGCTCCTGTTCGCCGGCGTTGCCCCCGAGCGGTGGCAGGGCCTGGATCGCCTGCCACAGGGCGCTGCCCTGCCAGTGCTGGCCGGTCTCGCTGTAGAGTGCGCCGTTGAGCCCGTCCAGCGCATCGGAGAGCGGTACGAAGCGGGCGGCCATGTCGGCCAGGGTTTCCGGTTGCTGGCGTGCCCAGGCGTCGAGGGCCTGGCGCGTGGCCTGCGAGTCGTTCGCCAGACAGGCGCGCCGCAGGTCGTCGAGCAGGCTGCGTGGGCTGGGGCCGGCCGGCGCGCTGCGTTGCACCGCGGGCTGCCGGCGGGCGCGCCACCAGAGGCCGAAGCCGATCAGGCTGGTGCAGGCGAGCAGGGCGGTGCTCAGTTGCCAGGGCCAGAGCGCGGGCTGTTCCTCCAGCGGTAGCGCCTCGACCTGTTGTATCGGCGGTTGGCGCAACTCGGGATTGTCGGCGACCTGGATCTGCCGGCTCGGCAGTTCGATGCGTTCGAGGCGATCCTCCAGGGTGTTCCACCAGACCAGCTCGTAGCCTGGCACCTCGATCGCGCCGGGCTGGCTCGGCACCAGCGCCTCGCGCTGCTCGCGGCTGCCGGTCAGGCCGGTCGCCGTGACTTCGTTGGCCAGCTTGGGCTGGTCCGGGTAGCGCCGAATGCCTGCGGGAACCGGCGGGGTGATGACCGGAAGCTGATTGCCGGAGAGCCCTTCGGCGCGGATCAGCAGGCTGCGGGTCAGCGAGTCGCCCATTCGGGCGTTCTCCGGCTCCGGGGTCCAGGCTTCGACCAGGCTCAGGCTCCGGGCCGGCAGCCAGGGCGCGTCGGCGGGGTATTCGGCGGGCTTGGGGCGTACCGTCAGCGGAATCGACGGCGACTTGACCTGGGTGGCCCGCCCGGGACGGGCGCCGAACAGCGAGTGGCCATCGCTTGCCGCGGCCACGGTGGTGGCGCTGAACAGCTGCGAGGGCACGGTCAGCTCGCCGCTCTTCTGCGGAAACAGGGCGTAGCGCACCTCGATCACGCCATGGCGCACGCCGTTGATGTTCTTCTCGTAGGTACGCGGATCGCCGAGCCGCTCGACCAGCGCGTCGTCCATCTGCAGTGGCGACAGGGTGCTGTCGTCATACAGTGAAACCGAATGGTAGATGCGCAGGGTCAGCGTCACCTGGGCCTGCACATAGACGCTGTCCTGATCCAGGCTGGCGTCGATGAACACCGGGGCGAGCTGGGCCACTTCGTCGCGCGGCGCGCTTTCCAGCACCCGCAGGGTGACCGGCTCGCTGCGGGCATCGCCCAGGCTCAGCGGCGGCACGACGACATAGCCGGTCTGCCGCGGCTGCAGGGTCACCAGCCAGCGGGTGACGGCACGGGTCTCGCCGCGCACGGTGGCCAACTGGTTGACCTGGCGCGTCGCCACGACCTCGAACAGCTCGTTGAGCGGCTCCAGGTCCGGCTTGCCGAACAGGGTGCGATCCTGCACCTCGAGGGCCAGTTCGACGGTCTCGCCCAGGGTCAGCTGGTTGCGGTCGACGCTGGCGATCAGCGAAGCCGCGCCGGCCTGCCAGCTCAGCAGGGTCATGAGAAAAAGGACCATCAGGCGGGTCATGGACGGGTTCCCTGGCGCATGCGTTGTTCGTAAAGGAATTTGCGGCGCAGCAGCTCGCCCGGGTCGTCGGGAATCTGCCGCAGCCATTGTTCGGTGGCCTGGCGGACCTCGCCGTCGCCCGGCAGGCGATCGGCGTTCGCAGCGCCCGATGCAGCCTGGTCGGGGTCCTCGGCCCGGGCCCGCTGTTCGGGAGTGGCGGGCGATGCATCGGCGGGATCGTCCGGCTGGCCGGCTTCGGGGGGCGGAGCCGTGCTGTCCTGGCTGTTGCCGCTCTGTGCCGGGGCATTCTGCGCCGGACTCTTGTCGGACTCGCTGTCCGGGTCGTCGGACTGGCCGGGTTGCTGCTCCTGGGCCGCCTGCTGCTCCTTGCGCTGGCGCAGCAGCTCTTCGACCAGCGCCTTGTTCCGTTGCGCCTGGGCCAGGTCCGGCTGGCGCTCCAGGGCCTGGTCGTAGGCTTCGATGGCCGCTTCGAGCGCGTCGCTGCGGGCCAGTGCGTTGCCTCGGTTGTAATGATCGGCAGCGCTGTCGCCTAGGGCGAAACCTTCGATCGCCGCCGCGTAGTCTCCGGCCAGGTAGTGGGCCAGGGCCCGCCAGCGCGGGTCGGCGAAGCGCTCGGCGGCTTCGGCCGGACGCTGCTGTTCGAGCAGGTGCTGACCCTGCTGGTCCGGGCGCAGCCAGAGATCGTTCCATTCGAAGGCCTGGGCCGGCGCTGGGTTGAACAGGAGCAGCGGCAGGCAGAACAGCCAGCCGCGCCGTCCGCCCAGGGCGGCGAGCAGCAACAGCGGCAACAGCAGCCAGTAGCCCTGGTCCGACCAGGCGCTCAGGCGGGTGGTTTCGGTCTGCCGCTCCAGGCTTCCGCTCGCCTCGAGCAGCCCGAGGGCGGCAAGATCGGCATCGTCGATGCGGGCCTGCTGGTAGCCGCCGCCGAGGCTGGAGGCGAACTGGCGCAAGCCGTGGCTGTCCAGTCTCGGCACCAGGATCGAGCCCTGGGCATCCTTGAGGAAACTGCCGTCGGCCTGGGCGATCGGCGCGCCTTCTTCGGTGCCGACGCCGAGAATCGCGAGGCGGGCGCCCTTGCCGCCGAGGAGGGCGGTGATGGCCGTGCGTTCATCGGCGTCGAGTCGGCTGCCGATCAGCAGCAGCCGCCCCTGTGGCTGGCCGCCTTGCTCCAGCAGCTCGAGGCCACGCGCCACGGCAGCGTCGGCGCGGTGGCCCGGTTCGGGCATCAGCGAAGGTTGCAGCGCACCGAGGAGGTTGCGGGTCGTCGCAAGGTCATCCGACAGCGGTACCAGCGTGTGGGCGCTGCCGGCGAACACCACCACTGCCGTCTGCGCCCCCCGGCGCGCTTCGAGCAGGTCGAGCAGCTTGCGCTTGGCCTGCTCCAGCCGGTTGGGGGGCACGTCGGCGGCGAGCATCTCGGGGCTGACTTCGAGCAGCACCACCAGCGGATCGGCGCGCTTGAGCGTCGGCTGTTCGAGCAGCTGCCAGCTCGGCCCGAGCAGGGCGAGCACGGCGAGCAGCCAGGCGGCGCCCAGCAGTACCCATGGCAGGCGGCTGTCATGCAGGCGGCCCTGGGTCAGCAGCGGGGCGTGGAAGCGTTCGGGGAGCAAACGTTGCCAGCGTCCTGTCCGGCGCTGGCGCTGGCACAGCCGCCAGAGCAGCCAGCCCAGGAGCGGCAGGATCAGCAGCCAGCCGGGGCGCAGCAGGTGGGGAAGCAGGTCGCTCATCGTGACCCCCGGCGTGCGAACGCGGCCTGCAGCGGCGCCTGCCAGAGCCGAGCGATCACCAGCAGCAGGCTGATGAGCAGCGCGGCGGCCAGCGGCCAGTAATACAGCTCGTCGGTCAGCCGGGCCTGGGTCGGCTGTTGCGCCGCCGGATCGATCCGATCGAGGGTCCGGCCGATGTCCCGCAGCTCTTCGCTGGAGCGGGCACGGAAATATTCGCCGCCGGTGCGCTCGGCGATCAGGCGCAGCGTCGGCTCGTCGAGGTCCAGGCCCGTGCTGAAGCCGAAGCGGCCCAGCGCGCCGTCGTTCTGCGGATCGGCGCCGATGCCGATGGTGTGGATCTTGACGTGCTCATCGGCGGCCAGGCGCGCCGCCACCAGTGGTTCGATCTCGCCGCCGTTGTTGGCTCCGTCGGTGATCAGGATGAGCACCCGGCTGTCGGCCGGCCTTTCGCGCAGGCGCTTCACGGCAAGCCCGATGGCGTCGCCGATGGCGGTGGTGTTGCCCGCGATCCCGACCATGGACTCCTCGAGCCAGGTCCGCACGGTGCGCCGGTCGAAGGTCAGCGGGGCCTGCAGGTACGCCTTGCTGCCGAACAGGATCAGGCCGACCCGATCGCCGCGACGCCCTTCGATGAATTCGCCGAACAGCTGCTTGACCAGCTCCAGGCGGGTGATGTCTTCGTTCTGCCAGCGCATGTCGGGGTAGTCCATCGAGCCCGACACGTCCACGGCGAGCAACAGGTCGCGGCCGGTGGTGGCCTGGGGCAGCGGCTCACCGAGCCACTGGGGCCGCGCAGCGGCGAACAGCAGCAACAGCCACAGGGTGAGGTAGGGCAGCTGCTGTATCAGCGGGGGCAGGGCGATGCGGGCACGCTGGCCGGAGAGCTGCTCGAGTTCGTCGATGAAACTCACCCGGAGCGCGGCCTCGCCGCTGTCGGCGCGCGGCAACAGGCGGCGCATCAGCCAGGGCAGGGGCGCCAGCAGGAAGATCCACGGCCAGGCGAGTTCAAACATGTTTGCGAATCCAGATTTCGACAGCCTGGTTCAAGCCGTCGATCGCCTTGTTTTCCATGCGGCATTCGGCGCGGTAGGGACCATCGACCAGCACCATCCAGCGTGTCAGCCCGGCGGCCGGGCAACGGTTGTCGAGGAAGGCGAGCCAGGCGCGGCCGCTCATGGTGTGTGGGTGCGCCTGGGGATACTGGGCGCGACAGAGCCGCTTGAGCAGGGCGTTGAGCTGTTGCAGCCACTGGCTGGCGGGGGCGCCATCGTAGGGGCGGCTCAGGCGGGCAAGTTCCTCCAGCGCCGCCACGCGCTGCGGTGCCAGTGCCGGCGCGGGCTCCGCGCGTGGCTGCCTGCGCCGCGAAAAGAGCCGGTGGCGGTAGCGCCACAGCAGGCCGATGCCGAGCAGAAGCAGCAGTGCCAGCAGCCACCAGCCGGGCGCGGGCGGCCACCAGGGCACGGGAGCCGGCTGGATCGGCGGCGCCAGCTGTTCGAGGGGGTTCATCGGTTGTTGACCCTGTCCCGGACGCTGAGGTGCTCGCGCAACTGATCGACCAGTTCGGCGGACGTGCTGAGCGGCAAAAGCGGTACGCAGAGCCGTTTCGCCAGCCGTTGCCAGCGCGCCGTGCGAGCTTCGCCGAGGCGTCGATAGCGCTGGCGCAGTTCGGCATCGCCGCTGTCGAGCCCGAGCCGGGCGCCCCGGCTGGCGAACCTCAGCAGGCCGGCGGCGGGCAGGGCATGGTCCAGCGGGTCGGACAGCGGCAGCAGGAGCAGGTCGATGTGGCGTGCCAGCAGGCTGAGCTGTCGTTCGGCGGCGTCGTTCAGCGATCGCTCGTCGCACAGGACCACCACCAGGCTGCCCGGTCGCAGCACTTCCCGGGCGCGACGAAGCGCCATGCCGAAGGCTTCGGGGTTGGGCTCGATGTCGCAATCGAGGCGCTGATTGGCGCGCGCCAGGCGATCGAGCAGCTGCAGCAGGCTCTGCTTGCGCCGTCGTGGCCTGATCTCGTGATGCTCGTTGCAGCCGAATACCAGCCCGCCGACGCGATCGTTGTGGCTCAGGGCCGCCCAGGCGATAAGCCCGGCGGCCCTGGCCGCGAGTACCGACTTGAAGGCGAGCCCGGTGCCGAAGAACAGCGCGTGGCTCTGCTCGACGAGGATATAGATGGGCCGTTCGCGCTCCTCGTGGAAGAGCTTGGTATGGGGCTCCTGGGTGCGTGCGGTGACGCGCCAGTCGATGGTGCGGACGTCATCGCCGGGCTGATAGACCCGTACCTGGTCGAAATCCACCCCGCGACCGCGCAGCTTGGAGTGGTGCAGGCCCACCAGCGGGCTGCGCCGGTGCGGCAGCGAGAACAGCGGAACCTCGCGAACGCGGTGGCGGATGTCGATGAGCTCGGCCAGGGTCACGTGAATGCCGTCGGCCGTGCTCGCTTCCCCGGCATCCGGCATGCCGTTGGCGGCCTGGTGCATCAGGCCACCGCCACCACGTCGAGAATGCGCTGGATGACCCGGTCCTGGTCGATCCCCGCCGCCTCGGCTTCGAAGGAGAGGATCAGGCGATGGCGCAGGACATCGAAGGCCACGGCCTGAATGTCTTCGGGGCTGACGAAATCGCGTCCGGCCAGCCACGCATGGGCACGTGCGCAGCGGTCCAGCGAGATGGAGCCGCGCGGGCTCGAGCCGTAGGCGATCCACTCCGCCAGCTCCGCGTCGAACTTGGCCGGCGTGCGCGTGGCCATCACCAGCTGCACCAGGTATTCCTCCACCGCATCGGCCATGTAGAGGCCGAGGATTTCCTTGCGTGCGGCGAAGATAGACTGCTGGCTGACACGGTGCTCCGGCGCGGTTTCGCCATTGATGGCCTCGCCGCGTGCCTGCTGGAGGATGCGGCGCTCGACCGAGGCGTCGGGGAAGCCGAGCTTGACGTGCAGCAGGAACCGGTCGAGCTGGGCTTCGGGCAACGGGTAGGTGCCTTCCTGCTCGATCGGGTTCTGCGTCGCCATCACCAGGAACAGCGGAGAGAGGTCGTAGGTGCTGCGCCCCACGCTGACCTGGCGCTCGGCCATGGCTTCGAGCAGGGCCGACTGCACCTTGGCGGGCGCGCGGTTGATCTCGTCGGCCAGCACCAGGTTGTGGAAGATCGGACCCTGCTGGAACACGAAGCTGCCGGTTTCGGGACGGTAGATCTCGGTGCCGGTGATGTCCGCCGGAAGCAGGTCGGGGGTGAACTGGATGCGGTGGAATTCCGCTTCGAGGCCCTCGGCGAGCTCCTTGATGGCGCGGGTCTTGGCAAGGCCGGGGGCGCCTTCGACGAGCATGTGGCCGTCGGCGAGCAGGGCGATGAGCAGACGTTCGATCAGCCGGTCCTGGCCAAGAATCTGCGTGGAGAGAAACTGTCGCAGCGAGACGATCGCTTCACGGTGGTCCATCGTTTCGTCACTTCCAAAGGGGCTACGGGCAATCGGCGGTGCGCTGACGCGGCGGGGTGGTCGACGCTGCGGTCGGGCGCCCGGTCGTGCGGTTCCAGGCAACGTAAAAAGGCGTGAAAAAGAGTGTCACTTTACTGCATCTGCCGCCGTCTAGACTAACGTGGAACCATCGTCCTGTGGGGTCAGTCACTACCGGGGACCTCTTTTCAGCAAGCCAAACGGAGTTGATCAATGGCGTTCTTTACAGCGGCCAGCAAAGCCGACTTTCAGCACCAACTGCAAGTGGCACTGGCGCAGCATGTCGGTGAGGAGCTACTGCCACAAGTAGGGCTCTTCGCCGAACAGTTCTTTGGCATCACATCCCTCTCCGAACTCACCGAGCGCCGCATGACCGACCTGGTCGGCTCGACCCTGGCAACCTGGCGACTGCTCGAACGCTTCGACCCGGCGACCCCCGAGGTCAGTGTCTTCAACCCCGATTACGAGAAGCATGGCTGGCAATCGACCCACACGGTGGTCGAGGTCCTGCATCCGGACATGCCGTTTCTGGTCGACTCCGTGCGCATGGAGCTGACCCGCCGCGGCTTCAGCATCCACACCCTGCAGAACAGCGTGCTCAAGGTCCGCCGCGATGACGATGGCGTGCTCCAGGAAGTCCTGCCCCGGGGCGCCGACAGCGCCGGTAGCCGTGCCGAATCGGTGATTTTCATCGAGATCGACCGCTGCGCCGGTGCCGCCGCGCTGCGCGAGCTGGAGCAGGCGCTGCTCAGCGTGCTGGCCGATGTCCGCCTGGCGGTTGGCGATTTCGCCGCGATGAAGGCCAAGGCGGCGCAACTGCAGCAGCTGGTGGACGGCAGCTCGCTGCAGATCGAGGGCGTCGAGCTGGCCGAGATCAAGGCATTCCTCGACTGGCTGGTGGATAACAACTTCACCTTCCTCGGTTACGAGGAATTCACCGTCGAGCCCCGTGACGACGGTGGGCGCCTGGTCTATGACGAAGGTTCGCTGCTGGGCCTGTCCAAGCGGCTTCGCACGGGCCTGGCCGAGACCGACCTGCACATCGAGCCAAGGGCGGTGGCCTACCTGAACGAGCCGCTGCTGCTGTCATTCGCCAAGGCGGCGATTCCCAGCCGGGTGCACCGTCCGGCCTATCCGGATTTCGTCTCGATCCGGCAGATGGACGAGCAGGGGCGGGTGATCCGCGAATGCCGCTTCATGGGGCTGTTCACCTCGGCGGTCTATACCCAGAGCGTGCGCCACATTCCCTATATACGGCGCAAGGTCGAGGTCATCGTGCACCGCGCGGGCTTCGATCACTCGGCGCACCTGGCCAAGGAACTGGCCCAGGTGCTCGAAGTGCTCCCGCGCGACGAGCTGTTCCAGACGCCGATCGACGAGCTGTTCGACACCGCCATCGCCATCGTCCAGATCCAGGAGCGCAACAAGCTGCGCCTGTTCCTGCGCACCGATCCCTACGGCCGCTTCTGCTACTGCCTGGTCTACGTGCCGCGCTTCAGCTATTCCACCGAAACGCGCCTGCGCATCCAGCAGGTCCTGATGGATCGCCTCAAGGCGAGCGACTGCGAGTTCTGGACCTATTTCTCCGAGTCGGTGCTGACGCGGGTGCAGTTCATCCTTCGCATCGACCCCTCGCAGCCGCTCAACATCGATACCGCGCGGCTGGAGCAGGAAGTCATACAGGCCTGCCGCACCTGGCAGGACGAATACACCAGCCTGGTCGTCGAGCGGTTCGGCGAGGCCCAGGGCACCATGCTGCTGGCCGATTTCCCGAAGGGCTTCCCAGCCGGCTACCAGGAGCGCTTCACGCCCAACTCCGCTGCCGTCGACATGCAGCACGTGCTCAGCCTGAGCGATGAGCGCCCGCTGGTGATGAGCTTCTACCAGCCGATCACGGCGGTGGAGAACCGCCTGCACTGCAAGATCTACCGCATCGACAACCCGCTGGCCCTGTCGGACATGCTGCCGATCCTGGAAAACCTCGGGCTGCGCGTGCTCGGCGAATTCCCGTACCGCCTGCGCCACCGTAATGGCCGCGAGTACTGGATTCACGATTTCGCCTTCACCTATGCCGAAGGGCTCGAGATCGACCTGCTGGAGATCAACGAGCCGCTGCAGGACGCCTTCATCAATATCAGCAACGGGCTGGCCGAGAACGACGCGTTCAACCGGCTGATCCTGACCGCTGGCCTGACCTGGCGCGAAGTGGCTCTGCTGCGGGCCTATGCGCGTTATCTCAAGCAGATCCGCATCGGCTTCGACCTGGGCTACATCGCCAGCGCGCTGCTCAACCACACCACGGTGACCCGCGAGCTGGTGCGTCTGTTCAAGATGCGCTTCTACCTGGCGCGCAAGCTCGGCGAAGAAGACCTGGCTGACAAGCAGCAGCGCCTCGAGCAGGCCATTTTGGCCGCCCTCGACGATGTCGCGGTACTCAACGAAGACCGCATCCTGCGCCGCTACCTGGCGCTGATCAAAGCCACGCTGCGCACCAACTTCTACCAGCCGGATGCCGAAGGCAAAGCCAAGAGCTACATCAGCTTCAAGTTCGATCCGCGCGCCATCCCGGAGATGCCGAGGCCGGCGCCGAAGTTCGAAATCTTCGTCTATTCGCCCCGGGTCGAGGGTGTGCACCTGCGTGGCGGCAAGGTGGCGCGCGGCGGCCTGCGCTGGTCCGATCGCGAAGAGGATTACCGCACCGAAGTGCTCGGCCTGGTCAAGGCCCAGCAGGTCAAGAACGCGGTGATCGTCCCGGGAGGCGCCAAGGGCGGATTCGTTCCGCGTCGGCTGCCAGCCGCCGGCTCGCGGGATGAGATCCAGGCCGAGGCCATCGCCTGCTACCGCATCTTCATCAGCGGGCTGCTGGACATCACCGACAACCTCAAGGAAGGCATGGTCGTTCCGCCGGCCAACGTGCTGCGCTACGACGAGGATGACCCCTATCTGGTCGTCGCGGCCGACAAGGGCACCGCGACCTTCTCCGACATCGCCAACGGCATCGCCGCCGAGTACGACTTCTGGCTCGGCGATGCCTTCGCCTCCGGCGGATCGGCCGGTTACGACCACAAGAAGATGGGCATCACCGCCAAGGGTGCCTGGGTCTCGGTGCAGCGGCATTTCCGCGAGCGCGGCATCAACGTGCAGACCGACCCGGTGACGGTGATCGGCATCGGCGACATGGCGGGCGACGTGTTCGGCAACGGCATGCTGCTGTCCAGCACGCTGCAGCTGGTGGCTGCGTTCAACCACCTGCATATCTTCATCGACCCGAATCCGGACGCCGCGCGCAGCTTCCTCGAGCGCCAGCGCCTGTTCGACCTGCCGCGCTCCGCCTGGACCGACTATGACGCCTCGCTGATTTCCGAAGGAGGCGGGGTGTTCTCGCGCTCGGCCAAGAGCATCGCCATCACCCCGCAGATGAAGGAGCGCTTCGATATCAGCGCCGACCAGCTGACGCCCACCGAGCTGCTCAATGCGCTGCTCAAGGCGCCGGTGGATCTGCTCTGGAACGGCGGCATCGGCACCTACGTCAAGAGCAGCGAAGAAACCCACGCCGATGTGGGCGACAAGGCCAACGATGCCCTGCGCGTCAACGGCAACGAACTGCGCGCCAAGGTGGTGGGAGAGGGCGGCAACCTCGGCATGACCCAGCTGGGCCGCGTCGAGTACGGCTTGCACGGCGGCGCCAGCAATACCGACTTCATCGACAACGCCGGTGGAGTCAACTGCTCCGACCATGAGGTGAACATCAAGATTCTCCTCAACGAGGTGGTCAGCGCGGGCGACATGACCGAGAAGCAGCGCAACCAGTTGCTGATGGAAATGACCGACTCGGTCGCCGAGCTGGTGATCCACGATAACTACAAGCAGACCCAGGCGCTTTCCCAGGCCGAACACCATGCGCATGAGCGGGCCGGCGAGTACAAGCGTCTGATCGCCGCGCTCGAGGCCGACGGGCTGCTCGACCGCCACCTCGAGTTCCTGCCCTCGGACGAGGCGCTGGATGAGCGGGCGGCGCAGGGCAAGGGGCTGACGCGTGCCGAGCTGTCGGTGCTGATCTCCTACAGCAAGATCGACCTGAAGAACGCGCTGCTCAAGTCCAGCGTGCCGGACGATGCCTATTTCGCCCGGGAGATGGAAACGGCATTCCCGCCGCTGCTGGCCGAACGCTTCGGCGAGGCCATGTACCGGCATCGCCTCAAGCGGGAAATCGTCGCGACCCAGATCGCCAACGACCTGGTGAACAACATGGGCGTCACCTTCGCCCATCGCCTGAAGTCGGCTACCGGCATGAGCCAGGCGGCCGTGGCCAGTGCCTATATCGTGGTGCGCGACGTGTTCCGCCTGCCGCACTGGTGGCGGCAGATCGAGGCGCTCGACCATCAGGTCCCCGCGCAGCTTCAACTCACCCTGATGAACGAGCTGACCCGGCTCGGGCGGCGTGCCACACGCTGGTTCCTGCGCAACCGCCGCGACGAACTCGACGCCGCGCGCGACGTGCAGCACTTCGGTCCGCGGGTCGAGGCGCTGTCGATCCGCCTGGACGAGCTGCTCGAAGGCCCGCCCCACGAGCTGTGGCAGGCACGCTATGGTCAGTACGTCGAGGCGGGCGTCCCCGAGGAGCTGGCGCGCATGGTCGCAGGCACCAGCCACCTCTACACGCTGCTGCCGATCATCGAGGCGGCCGAGGTCACCGGCGAAACCCTGGAGAATGTCGCGTCGGCCTACTTCTCGGTGGGCGGTGCGCTCGATCTGTCCTGGTACATGCACCAGCTGACCAACCTGCCGGTACGCAACAACTGGCAGGCGCTGGCGCGTGAAGGCTTCCGCGACGACCTGGATAACCAGCAGCGCAGCATTACCGTCTCGGTACTGCGCATGTCCGACGGTCCCGAGGAGTTCGATGCGCGCGTGGCGCTGTGGCTCGCACAGCGTCCGGCGCTGGTCGAACGCTGGAAGGCGATTCTCGGAGAGCTGCGCAGCGCGGGGGACGTCGACTACGCGATGTACGTGGTCGCCAGTCGCGAGCTGCAGGATCTGGCGCAAAGCGGTAGCCGACCCTGAAGGTTGACCGCATGAAAAGCCCCGCTTCGGCGGGGCTTTCTTTTTTACGGCTCGGCGGTGCCCAGCGGCACATGAGGCTCGCCTGCCATGAAGGCTCGGTTCGGCATTGCTTGCGTGATCGAAGCGGCTACGACGGCTGCGGCCTTTTGCCAGGCCCTGAAACGCAAACACCCGATGCAATGCACCGGGCGTTCGAGGGAAGCGGCCCGGGAAGCTGCAAGGCGGTCCCGGGTGGGTGCGGCTTAGCGCGGCATGTCGCGCTGAGGATGCCCGGTGTACAGCTGGCGCGGGCGGCCGATCTTGTACGGGCCGGAGAGCATTTCCTTCCAGTGGGAGATCCAGCCCACGGTGCGCGCCAGGGCGAAGATCACGGTGAACATGCTGGTCGGAATGCCGATCGCCTTGAGGATGATGCCCGAGTAGAAGTCGACGTTCGGGTAGAGGTTGCGCTCGACGAAGTAGGGGTCGTTGCGCGCGATTTCCTCGAGCTTCATCGCCAGTTCCAGCTGGGGATCGTTGATGCCCAGCTCCGCCAGGACCTCGTCGCAGGTCTGCTTCATGACCTTGGCGCGTGGGTCGAAGTTCTTGTAGACACGGTGACCGAAGCCCATGAGCTTGAACGGGTCGTCCTTGTCCTTGGCCTTGGCCACGAACTTCTCGATGTTCGAGACGTCGCCGATCTCGTCGAGCATGGTCAGTACGGCTTCGTTGGCGCCGCCGTGGGCCGGGCCCCAGAGCGCAGCGATGCCGGCGGCGATGCAGGCGAACGGGTTGGCCCCCGAGGAGCCGGCCAGGCGGACGGTGGACGTCGAGGCGTTCTGCTCATGGTCGGCGTGGAGGATAAAGATCCGGTCCATCGCCTTGGCCAGCGTCGGGCTGATCGGTTTGATCTCGCACGGCGTGTTGAACATCATGTGCAGAAAGTTTTCCGCGTAGTTCAGGTCGTTACGCGGATACATCATCGGCTGGCCCATGGAGTACTTGTACGTCATGGCGGCGATGGTCGGCATCTTGGCAACCAGGCGCATCGCGGAAACTTCGCGATGCTGCGGGTTATTGATGTCGAGCGAGTCGTGATAGAAGGCCGAGAGCGCGCCGATCACGCCACACATGATGGCCATCGGGTGTGCATCGCGGCGGAAGCCATTGAAGAAGGTCTTCAGCTGCTCATGAACCATGGTGTGGTTCTTGATCGTGCTGACAAAAGCAGCCTTTTCCTCTGCGCTGGGAAGTTCGCCATTGAGCAGCAGGTAACAGGTCTCGAGATAGTCGGACTTCTCGGCGAGCTGCTCGATGGGGTAGCCACGGTGGAGGAGGACGCCCTTGTCACCATCGATATAGGTGATCTTGGACTCGCAAGAGGCGGTCGACATGAAGCCCGGGTCGAAGGTGAACTGACCCGTGGAGGTCAGGCCTCGAACATCGATGACATCAGGGCCTACGGTGCCGGATAAAACGGGCAGTTCGACGGGGGCTGCGCCCTCGATGATCAACTGCGCTTTTTTGTCAGCCATGTATGGCCTCCTGTCTTATGCTTGGAATCATCAGAAGCCCCCCACGCAGGGCCCGCATCACTATAGTGAGATAAATCTCAAAGTCAATTTGCGAGAAGCCTCTGCGCAGACGCCTTCATCGCGTCTGTTCTGTGTGTTTGCTCCGCTGTTTACGACATTTATATAGGTGCCGCAATCGGCACTTGGTGGCACTTCACCACATTGTCATTAGCGACCTAACTGTTTATACTCGGCGACCGACCGGCAGGGGCCTTGCCAGCCGATAACTGCAGGTTGTCACTCGTGGGTAGCGGGCACATTCCAGTGCTCATCCCAACAACTTTGCCCTGCGTCTTTTGGGGCTCTCAAGTGTGAAAAACGCCGTGAAAAGCCAAAGACCTGTAAACCTCGATCTTAGGACTATCAAACTCCCCATCACTGCCTACACGTCGATCCTGCATCGTGTATCCGGTGTGATCCTGTTCCTTGGTATCGCCATACTGCTGCTTGCGCTGGACACCTCCCTGTCTTCCGAGGAAGGCTTCGGGCGCGTTCAGGATTACCTTGCCAGTCCGCTCGCCAAGCTCGTGATCTGGGGACTTCTGTCCGCACTGCTGTACCACCTGGTGGCGGGTATCCGTCACTTGATCATGGACACCGGCCATGGCGAGACGCTCCAGGGCGGCAAGCTGGGCTCGAAAATTGTTCTCGCCGTCTCCGCGGTGCTGATCGTTCTGGCGGGAGTGTGGATATGGTAACCAACGTCACCAACCTGTCGCGTTCGGGTCTCTATGACTGGATGGCTCAGCGCGTTTCGGCAGTGGTTCTTGCGGCTTATTTCCTGTTTCTTCTCGGATACCTCGTTTCTAACCCGGGCCTCGGCTACGCGGAATGGCATGCGCTCTTTTCCAACAACTGGATGCGCATCTTCAGCTTGCTGGCGCTTGTTTCCCTGAGCGTGCACTCGTGGGTCGGCATGTGGACCATTTCCACCGACTACCTGACCACGATGGCCATCGGCAAGTGGGCGACCGGTGTGCGTTTCCTGTTCCAGGCGGTATGTGGCATCGCGATGTTCACATTCTTCGTCTGGGGCGTGCAGATTCTCTGGGGTATCTGATTCATGGCTAATATTCGTACGCTTTCCTTCGACGCCATCATTGTGGGCGGCGGCGGTGCCGGTATGCGCGCAGCATTGCAGCTTGCCCAGTCCGGCCACAAGACTGCCGTAGTAACTAAGGTTTTCCCGACTCGCTCGCACACCGTTTCCGCGCAGGGTGGCATCACCTGCGCCATCGCTTCGGCCGACCCGAACGACGACTGGCGCTGGCACATGTACGACACCGTCAAGGGCTCCGACTACATCGGTGACCAGGACGCCATCGAGTACATGTGTTCCGTCGGTCCCGAGGCGGTCTTCGAGCTCGAGCACATGGGTCTGCCGTTCTCCCGTACCGAGCAGGGTCGCATCTATCAGCGTCCGTTCGGCGGTCAGTCCAAGGACTTCGGCAAGGGCGGCCAGGCTGCCCGTACCTGCGCCGCAGCCGACCGTACCGGTCACGCGCTGCTGCACACCCTCTATCAGGGCAATCTCAAGGCCGGCACCTCGTTCCTCAACGAGTGGTACGCCGTGGACCTGGTCAAGAACCAGGACGGCGCCATCGTCGGCATCATCGCCATCTGCATCGAGAATGGCGAAACCGTCTACATCCGCTCCAAGGCCACTGTCCTGGCCACTGGCGGTGCGGGCCGCATCTATGCGTCGACCACCAATGCGCTGATCAATACCGGTGACGGCGTCGGCATGGCCCTGCGTGCGGGCGTGCCGGTGCAGGACATCGAAATGTGGCAGTTCCACCCGACCGGCATCGCCGGCGCGGGCGTCCTCGTCACCGAGGGTTGCCGCGGCGAGGGTGGCTACCTGATCAACAAGCACGGCGAGCGCTTCATGGAGCGTTACGCGCCGAACGCCAAGGACCTGGCCGGTCGCGACGTGGTCGCCCGTTCGATGGTCAAGGAAATCATCGCCGGCAACGGCTGTGGCCCGGATGGCGACCATGTGATGCTCAAGCTCGATCACCTGGGCGAAGAAGTGCTTCACAGCCGCCTGCCCGGCATTTGCGAACTGTCCAAGACCTTCGCTCATGTCGATCCGGTGGTGGCTCCGGTTCCTGTTGTTCCGACCTGCCACTACATGATGGGCGGCGTGGCCACCAACATCCATGGCCAGGCGATCACCCAGGATGCCAACGGCAACGACGCCATCATCGAAGGCCTGTTCGCCGTGGGCGAGGTCGCCTGCGTGTCGGTACATGGCGCCAACCGCCTGGGTGGCAACTCGCTGCTCGACCTGGTGGTCTTCGGTCGTGCTGCCGGGCTGCACCTGGAAAAGGCGCTCAAGGAAGGCATCGAATACCGTGGCGCCAGCGAGACCGATCTGGACGTCGCGCTCAACCGTCTGGCTTCGCTCAACGAGCGCAGCACCGGTGAAGACGTCGCGCCGCTGCGCAAGGAACTGCAGAGCTGCATGCAGAACTACTTCGGTGTGTTCCGCACCGGCGAGTACATGCAGAAGGGCATCGCCCAGCTCGAAGATCTGCGTCAGCGCATCGCCAACGTGAAGATCGCCGACAAGAGCCAGTCCTTCAATACCGCTCGTATCGAAGCGCTGGAACTACAGAACCTTCTGGAAGTCGCAGAGGCTACCGCCATCGCCGCGGAAAATCGCAAGGAGTCGCGCGGTGCCCATGCTCGTGAAGACTTCGAGGAGCGTGATGACGAGAACTGGCTGTGCCACACCCTCTACTTCCCGGGTGAGAAACGCGTAGCCAAGCGTGCTGTGAACTTCGCTCCGAAGACCGTTCCGGCATTCGAACCCAAGGTTCGGACTTATTAAGGGTGGCCGATATGTTGAAAGTGAGCGTTTATCGCTACAACCCGGATCAGGACGAAAAACCGTTCATGCAGGACTTCCAGGTCAATACCGATGGTAAAGACGTGATGGTTCTGGATGTGCTGGCACTCATCAAGGAGCAGGACCAGGGTTTCTCCTACCGCCGGTCTTGCCGTGAAGGTGTCTGCGGCTCCGATGGCATGAACATCAACGGCAAGAACGCGCTGGCCTGCATTACCCCGCTGTCCGCAGTGGTCAAGGGTGACCGGCTGGTGGTTCGTCCGCTGCCGGGTCTGCCGGTCATCCGCGACCTGGTCGTGGATATGGGCATCTTCTACAAGCAGTACGAAAAAGTTCGTCCTTACCTGATGAACGATACCCCGGCTCCTGCTATCGAACGACTGCAGTCGCCGGAAGACCGGGAGAAGCTGGACGGTCTGTACGAGTGCATCCTGTGCGCGTGCTGCTCCACCAGCTGCCCTTCGTTCTGGTGGAATCCCGACAAGTTCCTCGGTCCGGCGGCCCTGCTGCAGGCTTACCGCTTCCTGGCGGACAGCCGTGACACCCGCACCGAAGAGCGTCTGGCGTCGATGGACGACCCGTTCAGCGTCTTCCGCTGCCGTGGCATCATGAACTGCGTCAGCGTTTGTCCGAAAGGGTTGAACCCGACCAAGGCCATTGGTCACGTGCGTAACATGCTGCTGCAGAGCGGTACTTGATAGCCTCTGCGGATGTCGTGGCGAATCTCGCCGTGGCCTCCAGTAAGAGGTGAATGTAACACCTGCGGCGCCGATGTCCTCGGCGCCGTAGTTTTAGCCGGAAACCGGGCTCAAAAAGCTCGGAATTCGCCTTGAAATCGATGACCAGCAGGGGCATCCGGGCTGGTACCCGGACTATCTGCGGGGCCCGTGGTGGCTTGGTCGAGTCGCTGCCTCAGCACTCAGGCAAGTCATGCTGCGGTTTCCACGCCGGTGGTGTCCCCTTATAGAGGGTGACCAAGCATGCAAGAAAGCGTAATGCAGCGCATGTGGAACAGTGCCCACCTATCCGGTGGAAACGCTGCCTATGTGGAAGAGCTTTATGAGCTCTACCTGCACGATCCCAACGCTGTGCCAGAGGAATGGCGCACCTACTTCCAGAAGCTCCCCACCGATGGCGGCTCCGCGACCGACGTGTCGCACTCCACCATTCGCGATCATTTCGTCCTGCTGGCCAAGAACCGCAACCGTGCCCAGCCGATATCGGCCGGCAGCGTCAGCAGCGAGCACGAGAAGAAACAGGTCGAAGTGCTGCGACTGATCCACGCCTATCGTCTGCGTGGTCATCAGGCTGCCCAGCTCGACCCTCTTGGCCTCGCCCAGCGTCCCGTTCCCGCCGACCTGTCGATCAACCATTACGCGCTCACCGACGCCGATCTCGACACGGTATTCCGTACCGGTGATCTGGCCCTCGGCAAGGACGAAGCGACCCTGCGTGAAATCCACCAGGCGCTGAAGGAAACCTACTGCTCGACCATCGGCGCGGAATTCACCCACATCGTCGATTCCGAGCAGCGCAGCTGGTTCCAGCAGCGTCTCGAGAGCGTGCGGGGTCGTCCGTCCTTTTCCGGTGAGGCGAAGAGCCATCTGCTCGAGCGCCTGACCGCCGCGGAAGGCCTGGAAAAGTACCTGGGCACCAAGTACCCGGGCACCAAGCGCTTCGGCCTGGAAGGCGGCGAGAGCCTGATCCCGCTGCTCGACGAAGTCATCCAGCGTTCCGGGTCCTACGGCACCAAGGAAATCGTCATCGGCATGGCCCACCGCGGCCGCCTGAACGTGCTGGTCAACACCTTCGGCAAGAACCCGCGCGACCTGTTCGACGAGTTCGAAGGCAAGAAGGTCGAAGGCCTGAGCTCCGGTGACGTCAAATATCACCAGGGTTTCTCCTCCAACGTCATGACCGCAGGTGGCGAAGTGCACCTGGCGCTGGCGTTCAACCCGTCCCACCTGGAAATCGTGTCTCCGGTGGTCGAGGGGTCCGTTCGCGCCCGCCAGGATCGCCGCACCGACGCCGTCGGCGACAAGGTCCTGCCTGTGACCATTCACGGCGACGCGGCCGTGGCCGGGCAGGGCGTGGTGATGGAAACCTTCCAGATGTCGCAGACCCGTGCGTACCGCACCGGCGGCACCATCCGGATCGTGATCAACAACCAGGTCGGTTTCACCACCAACAAGCAGGAAGACGCGCGTTCGACCGAATACGCGACCGACGTCGCGAAGATGATTCAAGCGCCGATCCTGCACGTCAACGGCGACGACCCGGAAGCGGTGCTGTTCGTCACCCAGCTGGCGGTCGACTACCGCATGCAGTTCAAGCGCGACGTGGTCATCGATCTGATGTGCTATCGCCGTCGTGGCCACAACGAGGCCGACGAGCCGAGTGGCACGCAGCCGCTGATGTACCAGAAGATCGCCAAGCAGCGCACCACCCGCGAGCTGTATGCCGATGCGCTGATTCAGAGCAACGTGCTCGACGCGAGCCAGGTCCAGGCCAAGGTCGACGAGTACCGCGATGCGCTGGACAACGGTCTGCATGTGGTCAAGAGCCTGGTCAAGGAGCCCAACAAGGAACTGTTCGTCGACTGGCGTCCATACCTGGGGCATGCCTGGACGGCCCGCCACGACACCCGTTTCGATCTGAAGACGCTGCAGGACCTGTCGAGCAAGCTGCTGGAAACGCCGGAAAGCTTCGTCGTCCAGCGCCAGGTCTCGAAGATCCTGGAAGACCGCCAGAAGATGGGCGCCGGTGCGCTGCCGATCAACTGGGGTTACGCCGAGACCATGGCCTACGCGACCCTGCTGTTCGAAGGCCACCCGGTACGCATCACCGGGCAGGACGTCGGTCGCGGCACCTTCTCGCACCGCCACGCGGCGCTGCACAACCAGAAGGACGGCAGCACCTACATCCCGCTGCAGCACCTCTATGAAGGGCAGCCACGTTTCGACCTGTACGATTCCTTCCTTTCGGAAGAAGCGGTACTGGCATTCGAATACGGCTACGCCACCACCATGCCCAACGCGCTGGTGATCTGGGAAGCCCAGTTCGGCGACTTCGCCAACGGTGCCCAGGTGGTGATCGACCAGTTCATCACCAGCGGCGAGCACAAGTGGGGCCGCCTGTGCGGTCTGACCATGCTGTTGCCGCATGGCTACGAAGGGCAGGGCCCGGAGCACTCGTCCGCGCGTCTGGAACGCTACCTGCAGCTGTGCGCCGAGCACAACATCCAGGTCTGTGTGCCGACCACGCCGGCGCAGGTCTATCACATGCTCCGTCGCCAGGTGATCCGCCCGCTGCGCAAGCCGCTGGTTGCCCTGACGCCCAAGTCGCTGCTGCGCCACAAGCTGGCGACCTCGACCCTCGAGGATCTCACCGAAGGTTCGTTCCAGACGGTGATCCCGGAAATCGACCCGATCGATCCGACCAAGGTCGAGCGCCTGATCCTGTGCAGCGGCAAGGTCTACTACGATCTGCTGGACAAGCGTCGCAACGAAGGGCGCGAGGACATCGCCATCGTGCGCATCGAGCAGCTGTACCCGTTCCCGGAAGACGATCTGGCCGAGGCGCTCGCGCCTTACCAGAACCTCAAGCACATCGTCTGGTGCCAGGAAGAGCCGATGAACCAGGGCGCCTGGTACTGCAGCCAGCATCACATGCGTCGTGTGGCGACAGCGCACAAGCAGGGGCTGTTCCTCGAGTACGCCGGGCGCGATGCTTCTGCTTCGCCGGCCGTGGGTTATGCCTCCATGCATGCCGAACAGCAGGAGAAGCTGCTGCAGGACGCGTTCACCGTTTAAACCTTTCGTGCGTGGGGCCGCGAATGGCGCGGCTCCACTGTAGAAACCGAATCAATAGGACTTCTGATAATGGCTATCGAGATCAAAGCCCCTTCCTTTCCAGAGTCGGTCGCCGACGGTACCGTTGCCACCTGGCACAAGAAGCCGGGCGAGGCCGTCAAGCGTGACGAGCTGATCGTCGACATCGAAACCGACAAGGTCGTGATGGAAGTGCTGGCCGAGGCCGACGGTGTACTGGCTGAAATCGTCAAGAACGAAGGCGATACCGTTCTCAGCGGTGAGCTGCTGGGCAAACTGAACGAAGGCGCCACCGCTGCTGCCGCTCCGGCTGCGACGCCTGCTGCCGCACCGGCGTCCGCGCCTGCTCAGGCCTCCGCTGCCGCCGAGTCGGCCGACGATCAGATCCTCGCTCCGGCCGCGCGCAAGCTGGCCGAAGAAAACGGCATCGATCCGAACAGCGTCAAGGGCACCGGCAAGGGTGGTCGCGTGACCAAGGAAGACGTGGTCGCCGCCATCGAAGCCAAGAAGAACGCCCCGGCCACCGCCGCCAAGCCTTCCGCTCCGGCTGCCAGCGCACCGATCTTCGCCGCCGGCGATCGCATCGAGAAGCGCGTACCGATGACCCGCCTGCGAGCCAAGGTCGCCGAGCGCCTGGTCGAAGCCCAGTCCTCCATGGCGATGCTGACCACGTTCAACGAGGTCAACATGAAGCCGATCATGGAGCTGCGCGCCAAGTACAAGGACCTGTTCGAGAAGAAGCACAACGGCGTGCGCCTCGGCTTCATGTCCTTCTTCGTGAAGGCAGCGACCGAAGCGCTCAAGCGCCAGCCGGGCGTCAACGCCTCGATCGACGGCAGCGACATCGTCTACCACGGCTATCAGGACATCGGCGTGGCCGTTTCCAGCGACCGTGGCCTGGTGGTACCGGTGCTGCGCAATGCCGAGCACATGAGCCTGGCTGAAATCGAAGGCGGCATCTCCGACTTCGGCAAGAAGGCCAAGGCCGGCAAGCTGACCATGGAAGACATGACCGGCGGCACCTTCACCATTTCCAACGGTGGCGTGTTCGGTTCGTTGCTGTCGACTCCGATCGTCAACCCGCCGCAGACCGCCATCCTGGGCATGCACAAGATTCAGGAGCGCCCGATGGCCGTCAACGGTCAGGTCGTCATCCTGCCGATGATGTACCTCGCGCTGTCCTATGATCACCGGCTGATCGACGGCAAAGAGGCCGTGACCTTCCTGGTGACCATGAAGGACCTGCTGGAAGACCCGGCTCGTCTGCTGCTGGACATCTAATGCACAGCTGCAAGCTGCAGGCAGGGCTGCACGTCAGGCAGCCCTCCGTTTGCAGCTTGAGCATGACGCTTGACGCTGAAAGAGGAATTTGAAATGAGCGATAAATTCGACGTGATCGTCATCGGTGCGGGCCCCGGCGGCTATGTGGCCGCTATTCGCGCCGCGCAGCTGGGCCTGAAGACCGCCTGCATCGAGAAGTACCAGGGCAAGGAAGGCAAGACCGCGCTGGGCGGCACCTGCCTGAACGTGGGGTGCATCCCGTCCAAGGCGCTGCTGGACAGCTCCTACAAGTTCCACGAAGCCCATGAAAGCTTCAACGTCCACGGCATCGCCACCGGCGAAGTCTCGATCGACGTTCCGACGATGATTGCGCGCAAGGATCAGATCGTCAAAAACCTCACCGGTGGCGTCGCTGCGCTGCTCAAGGCCAACGGCGTGACCGTGTTCGAAGGTCACGGCAAGCTCCTGGCCGGCAAGCAGGTCGAAGTGACTGGTCTGGACGGCAACACCCAGACCCTGGCCGCCGAGAACGTGATCCTCGCTTCCGGCTCCAAGCCGGTCGACATCCCGCCGGCCCCGGTCGATCAGAAGACCATCGTCGATTCCACCGGTGCTCTGGACTTCACCAGCGTTCCGGGCAAGCTGGGCGTGATTGGCGCGGGCGTCATCGGCCTGGAACTGGGTTCGGTATGGGCCCGTCTGGGTGCCGAAGTCACCGTGATCGAGGCGATGGACAAGTTCCTGCCCGCGGCTGACGAGCAGATCGCCAAGGAAGCCTTCAAGGTGCTCTCCAAGCAGGGCCTGAAGATCCTCCTGGGTGCCCGCCTGACCGGCTCCAAGGTCGAAAACGACCAGGTTACCGTCAGCTACACTACCGCCGAAGGCGAGCAGCAGCAGACGTTCGACAAGCTGATCGTTGCCGTTGGCCGTCGTCCGGTCACCGCCGACCTGCTGGCGGCCGACGCCGGCGTCGACATGGACGAGCGCGGCTTCATCTTCGTCG
This sequence comes from Stutzerimonas nosocomialis, assembly GCF_005876855.1. Taxonomy (GTDB): domain Bacteria; phylum Pseudomonadota; class Gammaproteobacteria; order Pseudomonadales; family Pseudomonadaceae; genus Stutzerimonas; species Stutzerimonas nosocomialis. Next base: position 61,386 of record NZ_QLAE01000017.1, read on the forward strand.
ATGACTATTGCGCGACCAGCGTTCCGGGCGTCTATGCCATCGGCGACGTGGTGCGTGGCGCGATGCTGGCCCACAAGGCCTCGGAAGAGGGCGTGATGGTTGCCGAGCGTATCGCCGGTCACAAGGCACAGATGAACTATGACCTGATTCCTTCGGTCATCTATACCCATCCGGAAATCGCATGGGTCGGCAAGTCCGAGCAGGCACTGAAGGCCGAAGGCGTCGAAATCAACGTCGGCACCTTCCCGTTCGCGGCCAGCGGCCGTGCGATGGCGGCCAACGACACCGCAGGCCTGGTCAAGGTCATCGCCGATGCGAAGACCGACCGCGTACTGGGTGTCCACGTAATGGGCCCGAGCGCAGCCGAGCTGGTTCAGCAGGGCGCGATCGGCATGGAGTTCGGCACCAGCGCCGAGGACCTGGGCATGATGGTGTTTTCGCACCCGACCATGTCCGAGGCGCTGCATGAAGCTGCGCTGGCCGTCAACGGTCACGCGATTCATATCGCCAACCGCAAGAAACGTTAAAACAATAAGAAACCAAGGACGGCGGCCCGTCGTGCTTTCGCGAGCACCGCGGAATGCCGTCGGACTGTCACTTGGGTGCAGTCACAAGGTGGCGCGGCATGTACTGCAGCGCCGAAATGCGCAATACCAAACGAAGACGGTAGATAAGCATGAATCTTCACGAATATCAGGGTAAGCAGCTGTTCGCTGAATACGGCCTGCCTGTTTCCAAAGGCTTCGCCGTGGATACTCCCGACGAAGCAGCTGCGGCCTGCGACAAGATTGGCGGCAGCGAGTGGGTCGTCAAGGCCCAGGTCCACGCGGGTGGCCGCGGCAAAGCCGGCGGTGTGAAGCTGGTCAAGAGCCGCGAAGACGCCAAGGCCTTCGCCGCCAACTGGCTCGGCAAGCGCCTGGTGACCTACCAGACCGACGCCAATGGTCAGCCGGTCAGCAAGATCCTGGTCGAGTCGTGCACCGACATCGACAAGGAGCTGTACCTGGGCGCCGTCGTCGATCGTTCCAGCCGTCGCATCGTGTTCATGGCTTCCACCGAAGGTGGCGTGGACATCGAGAAAGTGGCTCACGATACCCCCGAGAAGATTCTCAAGGCGACCATCGACCCGCTGGTGGGCGCTCAGCCTTTCCAGGGCCGTGAGCTGGCGTTCCAGCTGGGCCTCAAGGGCGACCAGATCAAGCAGTTCACCCAGATCTTCGTCGGTCTGGCCAAGCTGTTCCAGGACTACGACCTGGCCCTGCTGGAAGTGAACCCGCTGGTCATCAAGAAAGACGGCAACCTGCACTGCCTGGACGCCAAGATCAACATCGACGGCAACGCCATGTACCGCCAGCCCAAGCTGCGCGAGATGCATGACCCGTCCCAGGACGACCCGCGTGAAGCCCACGCTGCCAAGTTCGAACTGAACTACGTTGCGCTCGAAGGCAACATCGGCTGCATGGTCAACGGTGCCGGCCTGGCCATGGGTACCATGGACATCGTCAATCTGCACGGCGGCAAGCCGGCCAACTTCCTGGACGTGGGCGGCGGCGCCACCAAGGAACGCGTGACCGAAGCCTTCAAGATCATTCTGTCCGACAGCAACGTCGCGGCCGTTCTGGTCAACATCTTCGGTGGCATCGTTCGTTGCGACATGATCGCCGAAGGCATCATCGGTGCGGTCAAAGAAGTCGGTGTGAAGATTCCGGTTGTCGTCCGTCTGGAAGGTAACAACGCTGAGCTGGGCGCCAAGGTGCTCGCTGAAAGCGGTCTGAACATCATCGCGGCAACCAGCCTGACCGACGCTGCCCAGCAGGTCGTCAAGGCCGCGGAGGGTAAGTAATGAGCGTCCTGATCAATAAAGACACCAAAGTCATCTGCCAGGGTTTCACCGGTTCGCAGGGTACTTTCCACTCCGAACAGGCGATCGCCTACGGCACCCAGATGGTTGGCGGCGTGACTCCCGGCAAGGGCGGCACCACCCACCTCGGCCTGCCGGTGTTCAACACCGTCAAGGAAGCCGTTGAAGCCACTGGCGCCGACGCTTCGGTCATCTACGTTCCGGCTCCGTTCTGCAAGGACTCGATCCTGGAAGCGGCATTCGGTGGCATCAAGCTGATCGTCTGCATCACCGAAGGCATCCCGACCATCGACATGCTCGAAGCCAAGGTCAAGTGCGACGAGCTGGGCGTGCGTCTGATCGGGCCGAACTGCCCGGGCGTGATCACCCCCGGCGAGTGCAAGATCGGCATCATGCCCGGTCACATCCACCTGCCAGGCAAGGTCGGTATCGTGTCGCGCTCCGGCACCCTGACCTATGAAGCCGTCAAGCAGACCACCGACGCCGGTTTCGGCCAGTCGACCTGCGTCGGTATCGGTGGTGACCCGATCCCGGGCTCCAACTTCATCGATATCCTGAAGCTGTTCCAGGAAGACCCGAAGACCGAGGCGATCGTCATGATCGGCGAGATCGGCGGTTCTGCCGAGGAAGAAGCGGCAGCCTACATCAAGGCCAACGTGACCAAGCCGGTGGTGTCCTACATCGCTGGTGTGACCGCTCCGGCGGGCAAGCGCATGGGCCATGCCGGTGCGATCATCTCCGGCGGCAAGGGCACTGCGGACGAGAAGTTCGCCGCCCTGCAGGACGCCGGTGTGAAGACCGTGCGTTCGCTGGCCGACATCGGCAAGGCTCTGGCCGAGCTGACCGGTTGGGAAATCAAGAAAGCCTGAGGTTAGGGCTTTCTGCTACAGGGGCCACCTTCGGGTGGCCTCTGTTTTTGTGTTTTGTGTCAACGATGAACCCGCAGGCCGGCACTTCACATGCCAGGCTCTGTATGGCCGACGCACCTCACCCTGGTGCCCGGCAGGCTCGATGATTCTGCCCACGAAGCAGATGACGTTTCCCTTACCCGTTCGGGAAACCCGCACTCACGTCTTTTTCGTTCGGTATTACTCTTGATGACTCGTTTGAAAAGTTTCGACCTGCTGGCGCTTGGCTTCATGACGTTCGCGTTGTTTCTCGGCGCGGGCAATATCATCTTTCCTCCCAGCGCTGGCCTGGCCGCCGGCGATCACCTGTGGCGCGCGGCGCTGGGATTCCTGCTGACCGGTGTCGGTCTGCCGTTGCTGACCGTGGTCGCCCTGGCGCGGGTAGGCGGAGGCATGGACAGACTCACCGCGCCGCTCGGCAAGGTCGCCGGCGCGCTGCTGGCGGTCGCGGTCTACCTCGCCATCGGGCCTCTGTTCGCCACGCCGCGTACTGCCGTGGTGGCCTTCGAAATGGGCGTCGCGCCCTTCAGTGGTGGCACGGCCGGCTCGCTGCTGGTGTTCAGCGTGCTGTATTTCGCCGCGGTACTGTTCCTCGCGCTCAATCCCGGCCAACTGGTCAATCGCATCGGTAAATTCATCACGCCGGTATTGCTTGCCGCGCTCATCGTGCTCGGTGGGGCAGCACTGTTCGCGCCGGCCGGCGATATCGGCGAGACCGCCGCAGGCTACCGCAACACGCCGCTGCTCAAGGGCTTCCTGGAAGGCTACCTGACCATGGACACGCTGGGTGCCCTGGTCTTCGGCATCGTGATCGCCACGGCCATCCGCGATCGGGGCGTCACCGAGCCGCGGCTGGTGACCCGTTATTCGGTGGTGGCCGGCGTGATCGCGGCGATCGGTCTGTCGCTGGTCTACCTCACCCTGTTCTACCTCGGCGCCACCAGCCAGGGGATCGCCGGCGAGGCGCAGAACGGTGGGCAGATCCTCACCGCATACGTTCAGCACACCTTTGGCACGCCCGGCAGCCTGCTGTTGGCACTGGTGATCACGCTGGCCTGCCTGACCACCGCGGTCGGCCTGATCACCGCCTGTGGTGAATTCTTCAGCCAGTTGTTGCCGGTGTCCTACCGGGTCGTGGTGATCGCCTTCGCGCTGTTCAGCCTGGCGGTGGCGAACCAGGGGCTGACGCAGCTGATCAGCGTTTCGGTGCCGGTGCTGGTCGGGCTCTATCCACTGGCGATCGTACTGGTGGGGCTCAGCCTGCTGGACCGGTTCTGGCTGTCGCAGTCGCGGGTGTTCGTACCGGTGATGGCCGTCACCCTGATCTTCGGCGTCGTCGACGGGCTGGCTGCCGCCGGATTCTCCGCGGCCATTCCCTCCGTCTTCACCCGCCTGCCGCTGGCCGAGCAGAGCATGGGCTGGCTGGTGCCCGTGCTGGTGACCCTGGTACTGGCGGTGATCGTCGATCGCCTGATGGGTTCCCGGCGCGCGGCCTGATCCGCACGATCGCACGCCCGGGCCAGGCGTGCGGTCGCGGCGGGGCGGGGCTTCGGTCGGCGATGCCGCGCTGGCTATAATCAGCCTGTCGGATAAGGCCTCTCATGGTTGCCATGTCGAATTACGCTTACGCAGCACCTCACCTGATCGCGGTTTTCTGGTTCATCCTTTGCTGGGTCGGCTACAGCCGCTACGCGAGCTGGCGTGCCCGCGATACGGCATGCCTTGCCAGCGTGCTGCATCTCTACCGCGAGGACTGGATGCGTCGCATGCTGCTGCGCGACAACCGCATCGCCGATGCCAATGTGATCGGCAACCTGGAGCGCAACGCGTCCTTCTTCGCCTCCAGCACGCTGATCATCCTCGCCGGTGTCCTGACGGTACTGGGTGCGTCCGACCGCGCGGTGTCGCTGCTCGCCGACCTGCCGTTCGCCCAGCCGGTCAGCCGCGGGATGTCGGAGATCAAGCTGCTCGCGCTGGCCATGGTGTTCGTCTACGCCTTCTTCACGTTCAGCTGGTGCATGCGCCAGTACAATTTCGCCGCCGTGCTGGTGGGGTCAGCGCCGATGGTGGGCGAGCGCAACGTTTCCGATCAGGAGCGGCGCGCGTTTTCCGATCGCACGGCGCGGGTCATCTCGATGGCGGCCAACCAGTTCAACTATGGCCTGCGTGCCTACTATTTCGGCATGGCGGTGCTCGGCTGGTTCGTCAACCCGTGGTTCTTCATGGGCGTTACCGCCGGGGTGGTGCTGATCCTGTACCGCCGCGAATTCCATTCCGACGTGCTCCAGGTCATGGTGTTCACCCAGGCACCGATGGCGGAGCAGCCAAAACCCAGCTCTGGTGGAGATGTCGCGCCATGATGCCCGCAGATTCGTCGCCCAACGGCGATAGCCTGATATACGAGCGCACCCAGCGCTTTCTTTCCCTGTTGCGGCACTGCCAGGTGCTCGGTCTGCGTGTCGAGCATGCGGACGCGAAAGGGCTGACGTTGCGTCTGCCCTACAGCGAACGGATCATCGGCAACCCGCAGACGGGGGGCATCCATGGCGGTGCGATCACCACGCTGATGGATACCACCTGCGGCATTTCCACCGCCTGCGTCCTGCCGGAATTCGAGATCTGTCCGACGCTGGACCTGCGCATCGACTACATGCACCCGGCCGAGCCCGGCCATGATGTGTTCGGCTTTGCCGAGTGCTATCGCGTCACGCCCACCGTGATCTTCACCCGCGGCGTCGCCTACCAGCGCGACATCAACGAGCCGATCGCCCACGTGGTCGGGGCGTTCATGCGCATGGGCAAGGCGGTTTCGTTGCCCGGGATGGAGAAGGGCAGGGGGCCTGCGGCATGAACGAGGTCAGTCTGGAGGAGCTGGTTCGCCGGGCTCACGAGAGCAACGACTACGACGGCCTGATCAGCATGGTGCCCTATGCGCAGCTGATCGGCATTCAGTGCCTGCGCCTGGGCGATGACATGGTGTTCCGCCTGCCGCAAAGCGAGGACAACATCGGCAACCCGGTGCTTCCGGCCCTGCATGGCGGGGTGATCGCCGGGTTCATGGAGCATGCGGCCCTGTTGCACCTGCTGATGTTCATGGGCTCGCCACATTTGCCCAAAATCATCGACTTCTCGATAGATTACCTTCGAGCGGGTCATTATCGTGACACCTTCGCTGCCTGCCAGGTCTGGCGCCAGGGACGTCGAGTCGCCAACGTCGCCATCACCGCCTGGCAGACCACCCAGGCCGAGCCCATCGCAACCGCCCGCTGCCACTTCAAGGTCGACGAACCCTGAGGCGCTGCCGGATGACGTGACGGGGCAGGCCGTCAGCGTTTCATCCCAGATGGCTTCAAGGATTGTGAATGGACGCGTTGTTGATAATCGGCGGCCTGCTGCTGATGCTTGCAGGGTTCGTCTGGCTGGTCAGCCGGGCATTCGGTACCAGCCTGTTGTGGGGTGTCGGCAGCCTCGTTCCGCCGATTACCCTGGCCTACATCTTCACCCATTGGCAGACGGCACGGCGCGCGGTCATCCTCGCGATACTGGGCGTCGCTCCCTTGATCGTCGGCTTCTCGATGCTGGCCAGCCGTGACACCGAGCGGCTCGAAGCCATTCTCAGCCTGAGCTGGCTCGAACCGGAGGTGCAGCCCGATCGCAGGCTCGACATCCTGGTGCGTGGAGAGCTCTCCGGACAGCCCTTCATGCCACAGCTCGGCGAGATCGCCGGCAACACCTTGGTGCTGCGCGAGGGCAAGGATTTCCTCTCCAACCAGGAAATCAGCATCCGGTTCGCCGCGCCGATCGCCGAAGGGCCGCTGCGCCTGGACGTATTGCCCGGCGATGCCGAGCCGCTGCCCGAAATCGCCATCAGCTGGCTGAGACCCGACCAGGAGTTGCCCGAGGCGCGGCGCATCGCACGCGGCTATACCCTGCATCTGGATCTGTCTCCCGTTCCGCCGAACAAGCTGGTCGGCGACTTCCACCTCGTGCTGCCGCAGCAGTACCAGACGAGCGTCAGCGGCAGGGTCGAGGTCTATCGCAACCAGTTGCGCTATCGCGACGGCGTGGTCGATCGGCGGCACGACTCGGTCGATACGCTGCGCCACGTGATTCAGGACCATCTCGAGCGCCGCTTCGCCACGCGCGATGTCACGTTCGAGCCGGTGACGTCCATTGCGCTCCCGGCCGTCGCGCTGGAGCTGGAGGTCAAGGCCGCCCTGGGCGAAAAGACCGAAACGCTTACCCTGGCGCTGGCCAAGGGGCCCAGTGGCTGGGCGGTGGAAGGGGATGAGTATCCAGCGCTTGCGTCCTCGGTGGCGCCCCAGGCCAAGCCTGTCGTGCGCGAAACGCCGGCGCCGGTGCCGGCCGAGAAGCCTGCCGCGCCGGCGGTCGACCGCCGCAAGGGGTTCTCCCTCGAGACCCTGCTGGCCAAACCGGAGCGTTATCGTCACCTGCAGGTCCGTGCGCACACCGAGCGCGGCGGCGTTGCCGATGGCCGCTTCAACGGCCTGGACGGCAGCGGCAACCTGCTCATCCGCCGAGTGCTCAAGGGGCCGGGGGAAGCCTTCTACAACCTGGCGCCGAGCGAGATCGTCCTGCTCGAACTGATGGAGCCCTAGCGGCTCCGAATGACGCCGATTCCGAGCGAACGCCGGGATCTGGACGCCTTTGCCGCATACCGAGGCCGCCTGACAGGGCGGCCTTGTCGTTTCCCGGGCTTGAAATGACGCGCCACGCCCCCATCTGCCTGAACATCGCCGCGATCGCGGTACATGCCATTGATTAATCGGAGTTCGATGACCATGAGTGTGGAAACTCAAAAAGAAACCCTGGGCTTCCAGACCGAGGTGAAGCAGCTGCTGCACCTGATGATCCATTCGCTGTATTCGAACAAGGAGATCTTCCTGCGCGAACTGATCTCTAACGCATCGGATGCCGCCGACAAGCTGCGTTTCGAAGCGCTGGCCAAGCCCGAGCTGCTCGAAGGCGGCAGCGAGCTGAAGATCCGGGTCAGCTTCGACAAGGACGCCAAGACCGTGACCCTCGAGGACAACGGCATCGGCATGAGCCGCGAGGACGTGATCACCCACCTGGGCACCATCGCCAAGTCCGGCACCGCCGACTTCATGAAGAACCTCACCGGCGACCAGAAGAAGGATTCGCACCTGATCGGTCAGTTCGGCGTGGGCTTCTATTCCGCCTTCATCGTCGCCGACCAGGTCGATGTCTACACCCGTCGCGCCGGGCTGCCGGCCAGCGAGGGCGTGCACTGGTCGTCGAAGGGCGAGGGTGACTTCGAAGTCGCCACCGTCGAGAAGGCCGAGCGCGGCACGCGCATCGTGCTGCACCTCAAGTCCGGCGAAGAAGAGTTCGCCGACGGCTGGCGCCTGCGCAACGTGATCAAGAAGTATTCGGACCACATCGCGCTGCCGATCGAGCTGCCGAAAGAGCGCTATGGCGAGGACGAAGAGCAGGCGGACGCCGAACCCGAATGGGAGACCGTCAACCGCGCCAGCGCGCTGTGGACCCGCCCGCGCAGCGAGGTCAAGGAGGAGGAATACCAGGAGTTCTACAAGCACGTCGCCCATGACTTCGAAAACCCGCTGACCTGGAGCCACAACAAGGTCGAGGGCAAGCTCGAGTACACCTCGCTGCTCTACGTGCCGGGCCGCGCACCTTTCGACCTCTATCAGCGCGAAGCGCCCAAGGGCCTGAAGCTGTACGTGCAGCGTGTGTTCATCATGGACCAGGCCGACGAGTTCCTGCCCCTGTACCTGCGCTTCATCAAGGGCGTGGTCGATTCCAACGACCTGTCGCTGAACGTCTCGCGCGAGATCCTGCAGAAGGATCCGGTCATCGACTCGATGAAGTCGGCGCTGACCAAGCGTGTGCTGGACATGCTGGAGAAGCTGGCCAAGGACAAGCCCGACGACTACAAGGCGTTCTGGAAGGCGTTCGGCCAGGTGCTCAAGGAAGGTCCGGCCGAGGACTTCGCCAACAAGGAGAAGATCGCCGGCCTGCTGCGCTTTGCCTCCACCGGCACCGATGCCGGTGAGCAGGCTGTGGCGCTGGCCGATTACGTCGGCCGCATGAAGGACGGCCAGGACAAGATCTACTACCTCACCGGCGAATCCTACGCGCAGGTCAAGAACAGCCCGCACCTGGAAGTCTTCCGCAAGAAAGGCATCGAGGTCCTGCTGCTGACCGACCGTATCGACGAGTGGCTGATGAGCTACCTGACCGAGTTCGACGGCAAGCAGTTCGTGGATGTCGCCCGTGGCGATCTGGATCTGGGCAAGCTGGACTCGGAAGAGGACAAGAAGGCCCAGGAGGAAGTCGCCAAATCCAAGGCCGGGCTGGTGGAGCGCCTCAAGGACGTCCTGGGCGAGCAGGTGGCCGAGGTGCGTGTCTCCCATCGCCTGACCGACTCACCGGCGATTCTCGCCATCGGCGAGCAGGACCTGGGCCTGCAGATGCGCCAGATCCTCGAGGCGAGCGGGCAGAAGGTGCCCGAGTCCAAGCCCATCTTCGAGTTCAACCCGAGCCACCCGCTGATCGAGCGGCTCGATGCCGAGGCTGACGAGGATCGCTTCGGCGAGCTCTCGCACATCCTCTTCGACCAGGCCGCGCTGGCGGCAGGCGATAGCCTCAAGGACCCGGCGGCTTATGTGCAGCGCCTGAACAAGCTCCTGGTCGAGCTTTCGGCGTAACCTCGCGTAGCAATGAAGAAGCCCGTTCCGACGGGCTTTTTCATGTCCATAGGTCTATGGTTACAGCCGCTTTTCAACCGTTTGGAAGGATACCGTCATGAACAAGAAAACCTTGCTGCCCCTGGCATTCGCTGGTCTGGCGGGGCTCGCCGAAGCCGGCGTGGTGATGAAGCCGGTGGAATACGAGATCGATGGCGAGCCCTTCGAGGGGCTGCTGGTGTACGACGACAAGGTCACCACGCCTCGGCCGGGCCTGATGATGGTACCGAGCTGGCTCGGCATCAACGAGAACACGGCCAAGAAGGCGGCGCGCGCGGCCAGCGACAAGTACGTGATCTTCGTGGCGGACATGTACGGCAAGGCGACGCGCCCGTCCGGGCCGGACGAGGCCAAGGAGGTCACCGCCGCCCTGCGTGCCGACCGGCCGCTGATGCGCAAGCGCGCGCAGGCGGCGGTGGATGCGTTGCAGAAACAGCAAGGCGAGGTGGCACTGGATACCGATCGGATCGGCGCCATCGGTTTCTGCTTCGGCGGCGGCACGGTGCTGGAACTGGCGCGTTCGGGCGCGCCGCTCAAGGGCTTCGTGTCCTTCCACGGCAACCTCGATACGCCCAACCCGGACGATGCGAAGAACATCAAGGCGCCGGTGCTGGTGCTGCACGGTGCGGACGATCCGGCGGTGCCGCAGGCGCAGGTGGACGGTTTCGTCGCCGAGATGAAGGCCGCCAAGGCCGACTGGCAGCTGGTCAGCTATGGCGGCGCGGTGCATTCGTTCACCAGCCCCGTGGCCAACGTGCCGGGGCGCAACGAATACCATCCGGTGGTCGCGGCGCGGGCCTTCAAGGCGATGGACGATCTGTTCGCGGAAGTCTTCGCCCAGTGACCGGAAGGCCTCGCTCGGATGAGCGAGGCCTTCATCCTGCCCAGCGGCTCGCGCCGCGCGGTTCTCAACGGCCTGGCTCCGCTGCAGAGACGTTTTGTCACGACCTGATTGGCCCCGGGAGGGCAGCCCGATGAACCGCTGCGATCGAGGGCAGGTCTATGCTGGGTCATACAAGGAGCCCGTTTTGGCCAGCATTCGTTTCGCAACATCCTTCATCCTCGCGCTCACGTTCAGCCTGAGCGTCCAGGCCCGCGAGTACCGCTACAGCGACGCCCATCTGCATTACGTGAATTTCTTCCAGGAAAGCGCCGGCATGCCCGAGCTGATCGAGGCGATGGATGCGGCAGGCATCGACCACGTGATGATTTCGGGCATTCCGGTCGCCAAGAAGTGGCATGAGAACGAGCCCAAGCGACCGCGTTATTACGCCGGCGACGATGCCGGGGCCTACTGGTACAGCGCGACGGACGTGTTCGTCGCCGCTGCGGTCAAGAAACAGCCCGCCGAGCAGCGCAAGCGCTTCCATCCGTTCCTGTCGGGCTTCAATCCGGTCGACAAGAATGCCGATGCGCACATCCGCCGGATGCTGGAGCTCGATCCCGGGCTCTGGCAGGGGCTGGGGGAGATCTTCACCCGCCACGACGACCTCACGGCGCTGACCTACGGCGACACGCCGAGGGCCAATAACGAGGCGCTGGCGCGCGTCTACCATCTGGCCGCCGAGTTCGATCTGCCGGTGATGATCCACTCCAACATCACCTCCAAGCGCGAGCGAAATCCGCTCTATCTGCAGGAGCTCGAAGAGCCGTTGCGCAACCATCCGCATGTGCGCTTCATCTGGGCGCATGCGGGCACGAGCATGGAACTGCATCGCCACCAGGAGAAGCTCGACTTTCTCCTCGACACGGTGAGCCGCCTGCTGGGCGATTATCCCAACCTCTACATCGATCTTTCGTGGACCATGCTGCGGCCCTATTTGCTGGACGAGGAGGGCACGCCGAGTCCGGAATGGGTCGAGCTGGTCAAGCGCTTCCCCGACCGCTTCATGCTTGGCTCCGACGTGGTGGGGCAGTTCGGCAGCCTGGGCGAGTACATGAAGGGGTTCGATGCGTTCCTCGATGCGCTGCCCGAGGACGTCGCGATGCAGGTGGCGAGGGACAATTTCCTGAGCGTCCTGCCGCGCGCCACGCGGGAAGCCGCCGGCCGCTGAAATCAGCTGCCGTCACCGCGGGCAGGCACCGTCCCGGCGGGCCGAAGGGCTCGGCCGGCCGGGATGCTTCGATGTCCTCAGCCGCGGGCGAGGAAGCGCATGCCTTCCTCGAGGCCGTTGAGCGTCAACGGGTACATCCGGTCTTCCACCAGCTCGCGGATGATGCTGGTGGAGGAGGTGTAGCCCCAGGTGTCCTTCGGGTAGGGGTTGATCCAGATGAGCTTCTTGTACTTCTCCATGAAGCGCTGCATCCAGACGTAGCCCGCTTCTTCGTTCCAGTGCTCGACGCTGCCGCCGGGCTGGGTGATCTCGTAGGGCGCCATGGCGGCATCGCCGACGAACACCACCTTGTAGTCCGGCCCGTACTTGTGCAGCAGGTCGAAGGTCGGGGTGCGCTCGGAGGTCCGGCGGAAGTTGTTCTTCCACACCGATTCGTAGATGAAGTTGTGAAAGTAGAAGTACTCGAGGTGCTTGAACTCGGTCTTGCAGGCCGAGAACAGCTCCTCGCAGATCTTCACATAGGCGTCCATCGAGCCGCCGATGTCGAACAGCAGTAGCAGCTTGACCGCGTTGCGCCGCTCCGGGCGCATCTGGATGTTCAGCAGCCCGGCGTCGCGGGCGGTGTGGTCGATGGTGCCGTCGATGTCCAGCTCTTCCGCCGCGCCCTGGCGGGCGAACTTGCGCAGGCGGCGCAGGGCGATCTTGATGTTGCGCGTGCCCAGCTCGACGTTGTCGTCGAGGTTCTTGTATTCGCGCTGGTCCCACACCTTGACCGCCTTGCCCTGGCGCTTGCCGGCGTCGCCCACGCGAATGCCTTCGGGGTTGTAGCCGCCGGAGCCGAAGGGGCTGGTGCCGCCGGTGCCGATCCACTTGTTGCCGCCGGCGTGCCGTTCCTTCTGCTCCTCGAGGCGCTTCTTGAATTCCTCGATGAGCTTGTCCAGACCACCGAGCGACTGGATCTGGGCGCGCTCCTCGTCGGTCAGGTTGCGTTCGAATTCCTTGCGCAGCCACTCTTCGGGAATCAGTGCTTTGAGGTATTTGTCGAGGTTTTCCAGCCCCTGGAAATAGGCACCGAAGGCCCGGTCGAACTTGTCGAAGTGACGCTCGTCCTTGACCAGCACGGTGCGGGCGAGAAAGTAGAACTCGTCCATGTCGGCGAAGACCACGCGCGCTTCGAGCGCATCGATCAGGTCGAGCAGTTCGCGGACCGACACCGGGACCTTGGCGGCGCGCATTTCATTGAACAGGCCAAGCAGCATGTAAAACCTCGGGCGTGACGGGATGCGTCAGGCAAAAGAAGGCGCGTCAGCTGCCTTCGACGTGTTGGGGCAGCTCGTCCTGGATCTCGTACCAGGGTGCCTTGGAGCCGACGTAGATGTGGCTCTGCGGTACCACGGACAGCGCCGAGTCCAGAGTGCCGGCCGCGACGCCGATGGAGTGATCGCGGTTGTCGACGAACTGCAGGTTGGCCCCGCAGTGACGGCAGAAGGTCCGGGTGACGTGCTCGGACGAGTGATACACGCCGAGCTGGTCCTTGCCCCGGGTCAGGTGGAAGTGCTCCAGCGGCACGGTGGCGTAGGTGCCGAACGCCGTGCCATGGGCCTTGCGGCACATGCTGCAGTGGCAGTGGGTAAGCGTCTCGATGGGCGCATCGATGCGGTACGCGACCGCTCCGCACAAACAGCTACCGGTATGCATGACTCTTCCTCCGTTCTGAACAGGGGAGACGTGTCCTGGAGCCTCAGCGGCTGCCGCGGCGGCTCATGAAGGCCAGCCGTTCCAGCAGCTGCACGTCCTGCTCGTTCTTCACCAGCGCGCCGGCCAGTGGCGGGATCGCCTTGGTCGGATCGCGCTCGCGCAGAACGGCCTCGCCGATGTCGTCGGCCATCAGCAGCTTGAGCCAGTCGACCAGTTCGGAGGTCGAGGGCTTTTTCTTCAGGCCCGGCACCTTGCGCACGTCGAAGAAGATATCCAGCGCCTCGGACACCAGTGACTGCTTGATGCCGGGGTAGTGCACGTCGACGATCTTCTGCAGGGTCTGGCGATCCGGGAAGGCGATGTAGTGGAAGAAGCAGCGGCGCAGGAAGGCGTCCGGCAGCTCCTTCTCGTTGTTGGAGGTGATGATGATGATCGGGCGTTGCGTGGCCTTGATGGTCTCGTTCGTCTCGTAGACGTAGAACTCCATCTTGTCGAGTTCCTGCAGCAGGTCGTTGGGGAACTCGATGTCGGCCTTGTCGATCTCGTCGATCAGCAGGATCACGCGCTCCTGGCTTTCGAACGCCTCCCAGAGCTTGCCCTTCTTGATGTAGTTGCGCACGTCGTGGACCTTGTCGACGCCCAGTTGGGAATCGCGCAGACGGCTTACCGCATCGTATTCGTACAGACCCTGGTGCGCCTTGGTGGTCGACTTGATGTGCCAGGTGATCAGCTTGGCGCCGAAGGATTCGGCCAGCTGTTCGGCGAGCATGGTCTTGCCGGTGCCCGGTTCGCCCTTGACCAGCAGTGGCCGTTGCAGGGTGATCGCGGCGTTGACCGCCAGCTTGAGGTCGTCGGTGGCGACGTAGGATTGAGTACCTTCGAACTTCATCGGGGTTCCTTGGGACAGGTGGCCCGGCAGGGGCGGGCAGGCGAGCGTGAGTAGCGCGACTATAGCCCGACGGTTACCGGCTGTGAACGAAACGCCGTCATTCAGTCACTGAATGGTCGCCACGCGGTCGGACGCTGCTTCGCGATCAGCCGTCCTCGCCCAGGGCTCGCTCGAAGCGGGGCGCGAAGGCCTCGACGAAAGCGTTGCGCAATATCGCGAAGAACGCCTGCAAGGGGCTCACGTCGGTATCGTCGAGGCTGCCCGAGACTTCGATGCGCGTCGCGAACTGGTCTTTTTCCTGATTCTGCAGGACGTTCTGGCCGCCGCCGACGACCGCTTCCCAGAGCCCGCGCAGGAAGCCCTTGTCGTCGTTCTGCACGTCCTGCTCCCAGTCGAACACGTCGACGTTGCGCAGCAGCGGCTTGATGTAGCCGTCGAGCTGGCCCTTGCGCGCTTCAACCTCCACCACCAGGTCGCCGGTGCCACCACGGAAGTCGAACCGGCCGTACGCGGAGGCGAAGTCGTTGAGGCGGGTCAGGTCAGTGCCGGTGACGCGCAGGCGGAAGTCGAAGTCCTCCATGCGCACCAGCGGGTCGAAATAGGCTTCCACTTCCAGCGGCGCATGGTCGAGAAAACGCGCGGTGCCGTTGAGGCTCGCGTCGCGGGTGCCTTCGGCATCGCGCTCGTTGGTGAGGTTGTTGATCGTCAGGTTGACCTGATCGGCATAGAGGTTGACCTGCGGGTCCGAGCTGAAATTGCGGAACGCCAGTTTGCCGTTCTCGATCCGTACCTCGTCGAGGCGCACCAGCAGCATCTCCTGCAGCGTGTCGCGCCAGTCGACGCCTTCGCCGGTCTGTTTCTCCGATTCGGTTTCGCCATCGACGAAGTTGAGTTCCGGCTCCTGCAGGCGCACCACCGCGACGATCGCGCGCTCTTCCCAGAGAGCCCGCCAGCTGACCGCAAGGTCGATCACCGGGACGCGCAGGAGCGGCACCTGCACCGAGTCGTCGGCCTTGCTGATCACCAGGTCGTTTATTTGATAGGCGCCTCGCCACCAGGCCAGGTCGACGTCTTCGACGTGGCCGCGGTAATCACCCATGTCCGCCATCTTGTCGTTGAGCAGGTTGCGCACCAGATAGGGCAGCGCCAGATGCAACGCCAAGAGCAGCAGGGCGATGACCAGAAGGGTGATGAGCGGTATGCGTGCCGAGTTCTTCATGTCATAGAAGACTGCCGCCCGCGCCGGGGGTTCAGCGTTTTTGACGCCCGTTGCGGCACGACATAGGCTTGCCTCTTTGGCATCGACCGAGGGACAGCCGCCATGAGTCGCATCTTCGTAGACAACGCGCAGGCCATTGGCAATACGCCGCTGGTGATGATCAACCGTCTCGGCCCCAAGGGGGTGACGCTGCTGGCCAAGATCGAAGGCCGCAATCCGGCGCATTCGGTCAAGTGCCGGATCGGCGCGAACATGGTGTGGGATGCCGAGGAGTCCGGACGCCTCAAGCCGGGCATGACGATGGTCGAGCCCACCTCGGGCAACACCGGGATCGGCCTCGCGTTCGTCGCGGCGGCGCGTGGGTACAAGTTGATACTGACCATGCCCGCTTCGATGAGCCTGGAGCGACGCAAGGTGCTCAAGGCGCTCGGCGCCGAGCTGGTGCTGACCGAGCCTGCGAAGGGCATGAAAGGCGCCATCGAGAAAGCCAGCGAGATCGCGGCCTCGGACCCCGAGCGCTATTTCATGCCGCAGCAGTTCGAGAATCCGGCCAACCCGGCGATCCACGAGAAGACCACCGGTCCGGAAATCTGGAACGACACCGAGGGCGCGATCGACGTGCTGGTTTCCGGCGTTGGCACGGGCGGAACCATCACCGGCATCTCCCGCTACATCAAACGCACCCAGGGCAAGCAGATCCTTTCCGTGGCGGTCGAGCCGGTGAGCTCGCCGGTCATCAGCCAGACCCTGGCCGGGCAGGAGGTCAAGCCCAGCCCGCACAAGATCCAGGGCATCGGCGCGGGCTTCGTGCCGAAGAACCTCGACCTGTCGATGGTCGACCGGGTCGAGCAGGTGACCGACGAGGAATCCAAGGCGATGGCGCTGCGCCTGATGCGCGAGGAGGGGATTCTCTGCGGTATTTCCTCCGGTGCGGCGATGGCGGTGGCGGTGCGTCTGGCCGAGCATCCCGAGATGAAGGGCAAGAACATCGTGGTGATCCTGCCGGACTCGGGCGAGCGCTACCTCTCCAGCATGCTGTTCGCCGACCTGTTCACCGAGCAGGAACTGGTGCAGTGAACCGCTGAAAGGCCGGTTGCGACAACCGGCCTTTCAGCCCTCGCTTCAGGCTATTTCAGGACGCCTCAACCGGCACCAGGCAAGGCGTTCGAGCCATCGGCTTCGGCGTTCGGCAAATCGCCGCGCTGTGCTCGGGTGGCTTTGGAGGGTGGCGCTTGCGCCACCCCTTCCCGAAGGCGCGGTGCTTTCAAAGCGCCGGGCCACTGGCTAAGCTCGGGCGTACCCTTGCCTTCGCAGACGCATCGACATGGCTCAGCAATGGCCCTCCGCCGATATCGCCCGGCAGATCCTTCTCGGCTTCGACGACTATCGCGATGCCTTTCGGCGCATCACCGAAGGGGCGAGGGCTCGTTTCGAACAGGCCCGGTGGCAGGAAGCCCAGCGCGCCTCGGCAGCCCGTATCAGCCTCTATGAAGAGAAGGCCAACGAAGCCGGCGCCCGCTTGCTGGCGCACTTCGGCCGCATGGTGTTGTTGCAGGTGGAGCGGTGGCCGCAGGTCAAGGCCGCCTACATCGAGCTGATCGATCCGCGCCTGGACGATGAGCTGGCCGAGACCTGGTACAACTCGATCTTCTGCAAGCTGTTCAGCCACGACTGCATCAGCGACCGCACCATGTTCATCCAGACCACCCGCCCGGCGTTCCGCGCCGAGGAGCGTGTGGCGCAGACCCGTCTCTATCGGCCGCACGGGAATCTGGCCGGCGTGCTGAGGCAGATCCTGGACGACCATGCCTTCGACGTGCCCTATGCCGATCTGGCCGGTGATCTCGCCCGGTTGGGCGCGCAGTTGCAGAGCTGCCTGCCGGATTGGGTGTGCAAGGACCCCGCGCTCAGCATCGAGCTGTTCTGCTCCGTGCTCTATCGCAACAAGGGCGCTTATCTGGTCGGCCGGCTCAACACCCGTGACGAACAGTGGCCGCTGGTGATCCCGCTGCTGCACCGTGAAGGCCAGGGCATCGTCGCCGATGGGTTGATCACCGACGAGGCGGAAGTCTCCATCATCTTTTCCTTCACCCGGACCTACTTCATGGTCGAGGTGCCGGTCCCGGCGGAGTTCGTCGGCTTTCTCAAGCGCATCCTGCCCGGCAAGCACATCGCCGAACTCTACACCTCGATCGGCTTCTACAAGCACGGCAAGTCCGAGTTCTATCGCGCCCTGATCGACCACCTGGCAAGCACCGACGACCGCTTCGTCATGGCGCCGGGCGTGCGCGGCATGGTGATGAGCGTGTTCACGCTGCCCGGCTTCAATACCGTGTTCAAGATCATCAAGGACCGTTTCTCGCCCATCAAGACGGTCAACCACGCGGCGGTCATGGAAAAATACCGGCTGGTCAAGCATGTCGATCGCGTCGGGCGCATGGCCGATACCCAGGAGTTCGCCGACTTCCGTTTTCCGAAGGACAAGTTCGAGCCCGAGTGCCTGGCCGAGCTGCTCGAGGTCGCGCCCTCGACGGTCGAGGTGCAGGGCGAGACGGTGCTGATACGCCACTGCTGGACCGAACGGCGCATGACGCCGCTGAACCTGTACGTCGAGAGCGGCAGCGAGCAGCAGGTCAGGGAGGCGCTGGAAGACTACGGCCTGGCGATCAAGCAGCTGGCGGCGGCGAACATCTTTCCCGGCGACATGCTGCTGAAGAACTTCGGCGTGACCCGACATGGGCGCGTGGTGTTCTACGACTACGACGAGGTCTGCTTTCTCACCGAGGTCAATTTTCGCCACATCCCCGAAGCCCGTTATCCGGAAGACGAGATGGCGTCCGAACCCTGGTATTCGGTGGGGCCCAACGATGTGTTTCCCGAAGAGTTTCCCCGCTTCCTGTTCACCGACAGGGCGCAGCGTCAGCTGTTCGCCAGCCTGCATGGCGAACTCTATGACGCCGACTACTGGAAAGGGCTGCAGAAGGCCATCCGCGAAGGGAAGGTGATCGATGTCTTCCCCTATCGGCGCAGCGGCCACGATCATCCGTGAGTGCAGCCAAGGGGGCATATCGCACCGCGTCGTGACACGAAAGGAAATACTCCCGGCTGCCGCTTTCGCCACGGCGACCGCCGGGGCCTAAACCTCACCGGTCGATCGCTGTCCATTGCCTGGCTCGCGTTCGGCAGCATCTGCAGAGCGCATTCGACTCAACGCGCAGGGATGGATCACGTGAATCACAACAATCCTCGGGCCAAGGCGCTGCTCGCGCTGTTTTCCACCGGCATCGCCGGTGCTTCGCTGGCGGCAGAGCCGACCGAACTCGACGCGCTGACCATCACCGCGCCGCGCACCGAAGCCAGCTGGGTGCAGACCCCCGCGGCCATCGGCGTGGTGGAGGCCAATCAGGCGCTCGGCGAGCAGAACCTCACGCTCGACCGAATGCTGGCGCCGATCCCCGGCGTCTTCTCCCAGAATCGCTACAACGTCGCCCAGGGCATGCGGCTTTCGATTCGCGGATTCGGCGCGCGGGCGAACTTCGGCGTGCGGGGCGTGCGGGTATTGGTCGACGGCGTGCCGCTGACCATGCCCGACGGCCAGACCGAGTTCGACGGGCTGGATTTCGGCCTGGTGGAGCGCATCGAGGTGATCCGCGGCCCGGCCTCGACCCTGTACGGCAACTCGGCCGGCGGTGTGGTACTGATCCAGACCCGTGAGCCGGCCGCCGAGCCCTACAGCCTGGTGGACGTCTCGGCTGGCGAACTCGGCTACCGCCGCGTGCGACTGGAAACTGGCGGCAGCAGCGGTAACGTCGGCGGGCTGCTCGCGTTCAACTCGACCCAGCTCGACGGCTATCGCAGCCAGAACCGCGCCGAGACCAACACCCTGACCGGCAAGGTGAACTGGTACGCCGATGCGGGACGGCTGGGGCTGAACTTCAACGCCATCGACAACCGGGCCGAGGACCCGGGCGGCCTGACCGCCGCGGAAGTGCGCAGCAACCGCGACGGCGCGGCGCCGAACAACCTGGCCTACGACAGCGACGAGGAAATCCGCCAGCAACGCCTGTCGCTGGTCTGGGACGGCGCGGGGATGGGCGACGACGAATATCAGTTGCGCAGCTATGTCGGGCAGCGCGAGTTCGGCAACAGCCTGGCTTTCACCAATGGTGGCCAGACCAGCTTCGAGCGGCGTTTCGCCGGCATCGGCGGGCAGTACACCCACCGTGCCGACTGGCTGGGTGTCGGCCATCGTCTGACCGGTGGCGTCGAGCTGGAGGCGCAGCGCGACGATCGCAGCCGTCACGACAACCTGTTCGGTACCCGCGGCGCCCGGACGCTGTACCAGGACGAAAAGGCCGACAGCGCCGGCCTGTTCCTCGAGGACGAGATCGCCCTGAGCGAGCGCTGGCAGGCCAACCTGGGGGTGCGCTACGACCGGGTGCGGTTGGCGGTCGACGACAAGTTTCTCGCCGATGGCGACCAGTCGGGTTCGCGCACCCTGGACGACTGGAACTACAGCACCGGGCTGAGCTACCGGCTCGACCCGCATCACCACCTGTATGGCCGGGTGGCCACATCCTTCGAAACGCCGACGGTCAACGAACTGGCCAACCCAGCCGGCGGCGGTTTCAACCCCGGGCTCGGCCCGGCCCAGGCGCTGAACCGCGAAATCGGCCTCAAAGGTGAATGGCCGACGCTGCGCTACGAGGTCGCGGTGTTCAGCATGAAGCTCGACGAGGAACTGGTGTCCTACACGCTGCCGGGCCAGAGCGGGCGTAATTTCTACCGCAACGCGGGCACGTCCCGGCGCGACGGTGTGGAGCTGAGCGTCGACTGGCAGGTCGACGATGCCTGGCGACTCACCGCGGCCTATACCTACAGCGATTTCGAGTTCCGTCGCTATCAGGCCGGCACGGCGAGCTTCGATGGCAACGTCATTGCGGGCATTCCCCGGCAGACGCTGTTCACCGAGCTCGCCTACGAGCAGGACGACTGGTTCGCGCGGATCAACTTCAACGCCTTCGACCGCTTCTATGCCAACGACGCCAATACCGAGCGCGTCGCAGGCTACGCGCTGGTTAATGCCCGCGTCGGTACCCGCTGGCGGGTGGCTGGGCAGCTGCTCGAGCCCTACCTGGGTGTCGATAACCTGTTCGACCGGGACTACTTCGACAACGTACGCATCAACGACGCGAACGGGCGCTATTACGAGCCCGGCCCGGGACGCACGCTCTACGCCGGACTGCGGGCGACCTTCTGAGGCCGTGACGCAGCGCCACGGGCAGCGGACGATGCCGGCAGCAACGTCCGGGAGGCCAGGGCGGTCACTCAATCGTTGGCCGTGAGGGCCGGGTTGCGCTAGTCTGCAGTCAAGACCTGCGGGTCCCAGCCGTCCGCGGCGCCTAACTTAATGCAGTAGGAGGGTGGATTCATGAAAGCATGGCTCAATCGCATGTGCGTCAATCTGGCGGTCGCCTTGGGCCTGGTCGAACCGCCCCGGCTGCAGCCGATCCCGGTGCGGGCGCAACGCCAGCCGCAGGATCGCCGCCGGCGCTGAACCGTTCAGCGTACGAAGTCGTAAGGGCCGCCGCGTTCCAGGGCCCGTCGATAGGCCGGCCGCGCATGGATGCGCTTGAGAAAGTCCATCAGTCGCGGCCGGCTTTCGTCCAGCCCGCCCCGTGAACGGGCAGCTTCCAGCGGAAAACTCATCTGCACGTCGGCGGCCGTGAAGTCCTCGCCGGCGAACCAGGGCGCCTTGCCCAGCTCCGCTTCCATGTAATCCAGATGCGTCTTGAGCTGCGGGCCGATGAACGCCCGATTGGCGCCGTTGGCAATCGCCCGGGCGATGGGTCGGACGAGGAACGGCATGGGGCCCTGGGCTACCTTGTCGAACACCAGCTTCAGCAGCAGCGGCGGCATGGCCGAGCCTTCGGCGTAATGCATCCAGTAACGAAAACGCAGATGATCGGGGCTTCCCGGGGCGGGCTGAAGGCGGCCCTGGGCATAGCGGTCGAGCAGGTATTCGATGATCGCGGCCGACTCGGCGATGGTCAGCTCGCCGTCGGTGATGACCGGGGATTTTCCAAGCGGATGCACGGCCTTGAGCTCGTCGGGTGCCAGCAGGGTCCTGGCGTCTCGCTCGTAGCGCTTGACCTCGTAGGGCAGCTCCAGCTCCTCCAGGAGCCACAGGACGCGCTGGGAGCGCGAGTTGTTCAGGTGATGCACGACGATCATGTTGATTCCCGTATCCCGGCTGCCGATCCGCTAGCATAGTCGCTTTGCCGGCGAACAGCCGAGGCAGATTCGTCCCCCGCAGGAGCCCCATGCCCCGTCCCACCTGTGCCCGTTGCCAGCGACCGCTCGCCCATTGCCTGTGCGTCCTGATTCCGAGCGTGCCGAGCCGTACGGCCGTGCTGATCCTGCAGCACCCGAGCGAAGCCGGCCATGCCCTGAACACCGCGCGCCTGGCCGCTCTGGGATTGCAACGTGCGGAGCTCTGGGTAGGCGAGCGTTTCGAGGCGCTGGCGGACGTGCTCGACGCCCATGGCGCCGGCGCGCGGCTGTTGTTTCCGGGGGAGGGCGCGCAGACCTTGGTCGAGCCGTGGCCACAGCCGGCGCAGACCTCGCTGCTGGTGGTGCCGGACGGCACCTGGCGCAAGGCACGCAAGCTGCTGTACCTCAATCCCCCGTTGACTGAACTGCCCCGGGTCGCCTTGCCGCAAGGGATGCAGAGCCGTTACCGGGTGCGCAAGGCACCGGCCGAGGGGGCGCTGTCCACGGTCGAGGCGATCGTCCACGCGTTGTCGGTGCTCGATGCGCCGCTGCGCTTCGACGCGTTGCTGCGACCCTTCGAAGCCCTGATCGAGGGGCAGATCCAGGCGATGGGGCGTGAAACCTACGAGCGCAACCATGCCACGCGGGACGATTCATCCACGTGAGGCGAGGGTCTTCTGCCGCAGGATATAGAGGGTGACCAGCACCGCGGAGACGAGCATGAACGCCCGCGCCCAGAACAGCGGCACCAGCCAGCAGGACAGACCGATGCTCAGCCACATCAGGCCGATCGCGTAGACCTTGCCCTTGAGCGGGATGCCGTTGCCTTCGAGGTAGTCCCTGATCCAGGGACCCAGGTGCTTGTGGCCGACCAGCCAGAGGTAGAAACGCCGCGAGCTGCGTACGAAGCAGGCCGCGGCGAGCAGCAGGAAAGGCGTGGTTGGCAGCACCGGGAGGAAGATGCCGATCACCCCCAGCGCCACGCTGAGCCAGCCGATACCCAGCAGCAGGTAGCGCAACAGCGGATTGCGCAGCTGCGGGATATCGCGGTGAGCCATGCCGCGTACCGGCTTCTCAGTGGCGGCGCGGCTTGAGCAGGGCGGGCTTTTCTTCGGGCGCGTGGCAGATCAGATAGAGCGCCGTGAGGATTTCCGGGATCTGCGCGACCATTTCGTCGACCAGGCCTTCGTCCTGGGCGATGTCGGCGAATTCCGGCTGCTCGTCGAACAGACCCGAGCCGACCATGATCGGCAACAGCAGCTCGCTGACTTCCTCTTCGGCGTCCTCGAACCAGACGGCCTCGCGCAGGAAGACGCCTTCCATGAAGCCGATGCACCAGCCGCGCAATTCGGAGTCGTCCGGGTCTTCACCCAGGTCGAGGTCGCAGGGCAGGTCCATGTCTTCGTCGCTGGCCAGTTGGCGGGCGATGTGCGCCTTGAGTTGCACCAGCGTCGCCTCGATGGCTTCGCGTTCGGTGTCGTCGGCATAGCGGGGCGGTTCGGCGAACAGCGCGTCGATCCATTCGCGCTCGGGCACCTGGTCGGGGCAGATGCACAGTGCCGTCAGGTAGCCGTGGGCGGCGATGTAGTCCAGCGCCTCTTCATGCAGGTCATCGGCATCCAGAAAAACCTGCAGGCGGGCGAGTTGCTCGGCAAAAGACATCGGTGACTACCTTGGGCTGGGGACAACGGGTGATTCTAGACGACCCGCAGTGGCCCGGCTACCTGCCGAGGCAAGGTGCGGTCCTGTGGCGCGCCCGTTTCGTCGGCTTTGCCGGCAAAGCCTGAAGGCCGGCGTGACGTCGCGTATACTGCCGGCCTAGTTTCGGAGACCGGCATGCTCGACCAGGCACAGCGAATTCTTAAAGACGTATTCGGCTACGACGCCTTTCGCGGCAATCAGGGCGCGATCATCGAGCGTGTCGCCAGCGGGCTCGACGCGCTGGTGCTGATGCCCACCGGTGGCGGCAAATCGCTCTGCTATCAGGTGCCGGCACTGCTGCGCGACGGGCTGGCCGTGGTGGTGTCGCCGCTGATCGCGCTGATGGACGATCAGGTCGCGACGCTCGAGGAGCTCGGCGTGGCGGCTGTCGCACTCAATTCCAGCCAGACGCCGGACGAGCAGCGCGAGATCGCCGAGCGCCTGCGCCGCGGCGAGATCAAGCTCCTGTACCTGGCGCCGGAGCGCCTGGTGCAGCCGCGCATGCTGGCCTTCCTGCAGCGCCTGCAGGTCGGGCTGTTCGCCATCGACGAAGCCCATTGCGTGTCCCAGTGGGGGCACGATTTCCGTCCCGAGTACCTGCAGCTCGGCCAACTGGCCGAGTTCTTTCCGAACGTGCCGCGCATCGCGCTGACCGCCACGGCAGACAAGAGGACCCGCGAGGAGATCGTCCAGCGGCTGCACCTGGAGTCGGCCGAGCGCTACCTGTCGAGCTTCGACCGGCCGAACATCTTCTACCGCATCGTCCCCAAGGAGCAGCCACGCAAGCAGCTGCTGGGGTTTCTGGCCGAACGCCGTGGCGATGCCGGCATTCTCTACTGCATGTCGCGCAAGAAGGTCGACGACATGGCGGCCTTCCTGACCGAACAGGGCTTTCCCGCGCTGCCTTACCACGCCGGCCTGCCGGCCGAACTGCGGGCCCATCACCAGAGGCGCTTTCTCAACGAGGAAGGGCTGATCATGGTGGCGACCATCGCCTTCGGGATGGGCATCGACAAGCCGAACGTGCGCTTCGTCGCCCACCTGGATCTGCCCAAGTCGCTCGAGGCGTATTACCAGGAGACCGGCCGCGCCGGCCGCGACGGGCTGCCCGCCGATGCCTGGATGGCCTACGGGCTCCAGGACGTGATCTTCCTCAAGCAGATGCTCAACAACTCCGAAGGGGACGAGCGCCACAAGCGCGTCGAGCAACACAAGCTCGATGCGATGCTCGCCCTGTGCGAAGAGACCCGTTGCCGTCGCCAGGCATTGCTCGCCTATTTCGACGAAGACATGCCCAACCCCTGTGGGCATTGCGACAACTGCGTCGACGGCGTGCAGACCTGGGATGCCACCGAGCCTGCCCGTCAGGCCTTGTCGGCCATCTATCGCAGCGGCCAGCGTTATGGCGTCGGGCATCTGGTGGACATCCTCCTGGGGCGCGACAACGAGAAGGTCCGCAACCTGGGGCACCAGCACCTGTCGGTGTTCGGCGTCGGCAAGGACCGCGCCGAGGGCGAGTGGCGGTCGCTGTTCCGCCAGCTCGTGGCGCGCGGGCTGGTCGATGTGGATCTGGACGGCTTCGGCGGCCTGCGCCTGAGCGAGCAGTGCCGGCCGTTGCTGCGCGGCGAAACCACGCTCGAGCTGCGCCACGAGGTGACCAGCAAGGCGCCCAAGCCGGCATCGAGCGCCGCCAGCCAGCTGGTCCGCAGCGAAGAGCGCGAGCAGTGGGAGGCGTTGCGTGCGCTGCGCCGCAAGCTGGCCGAAGAGCATGGCGTGCCGCCCTACGTGATCTTTCCGGATGCGACCCTGCTGGAGATGCTGCGCGGCCAGCCGTCCTCGCTGGCGGACATGGCACGGGTCAGCGGCGTGGGGGCGCGCAAGCTCGAACGCTACGGCGCCGCCTTCCTCGAGGTGCTGCAGGGCGGGGCGCAGGTGCCCAAGTCGCCCGCCGATCTGCGTCATGAGCTGATCAGCCTGGCCTGTGCGGGCATGACGCCGTCGCAGATCGCCACGCAGCTCGCCTGCACCGAGAAGAACGTCTACGCGATGCTCGCCGAGGCGATCGGCCGGCAGCAGTTGTCCCTCGACCAGGCGCTGGACCTGCCGGACGACCTGTTGAGCGAGATTCAGGATGTCTTTCTCGACGGCGAGGGCGAGCTGCCGGGGGTCGCCGAGGTGGCCGAACGCTTCGGCAAGCGTGTTCCTGCGGGCGTGCTGCATTGCGTCAGGGCGGCGTTGCAGGCCGAGTTCGAGGTCTGAGCGCGACGCAGGCGGCCTGACATCGAGCGCCAAGGGGGCGCTTGTTTCCCGCAAGGGTTATGCTTAGCTTCCTAATAATAAGCATCGCCCTGGATTGTCCTTATGCCGCACCTCGCTCACCACAGTTTCGGAATGCAGCTGGCCCTGTTGTCGCGCGCCTGGCGGGCGGAGCTGGATCGCCGCCTGGCCTCGCTGGGTTTGTCCCAGGCACGCTGGCTGGTCCTGCTGCACCTGGCGATGCTCGGTGCACCACCCACCCAGCGCGAACTGGCCCAGAGCGTGGGTGTGGAAGGCCCGACCCTGGCGCGTCTGCTGGACAGCCTGGAGTCGCTGGGGCTGGTCAATCGCGTCGGGGTTCCCGAAGACCGCCGTGCCAAGAAGATCACCCTGACCGATCAGGCGCGTCCCCTCATCGCGCAGATCGAAGCCATTTCTTCGGCGCTGCGCGCGGAGCTGTTCGCCGGGATCGACGAAGCCGACATTCAGCGCTGCCAGGAGGTCCATCAGCGTATCCTGGCCAACCTGTCACGCATCTAGACCGCCGGGGCCCCGAGCATGTCGCCGACCAAACCCGAAATCGTCATTCGCTACTGCACCCAGTGCCAGTGGATGCTGCGCGCTGCCTGGCTGGCCCAGGAGCTGCTGTCGACCTTCGCCGACGACCTCGGTCGGGTCGTGCTGGAGCCCGGTACGGGCGGGGTGTTCCAGGTTACCTGCAACGGGACGCAGATCTGGGAACGCAAGCACGACGGCGGTTTCCCCGAGGCCAAGGTGCTCAAGCAGCGAGTGCGCGACCTGATCGACCCCGCTCGTTCGCTGGGGCACAACGATCGTTGATCCGGTGGTTTTACCTTTGGCTTACCAAGTGCTGACGGCACCGCCTTTCGCCGCTTCCTAGAATGCCCTGGCGCCAATCCGGCGTTTCCAGAGGTTTCCACGATGCGTTCCTCCTATGCGCGCGTCCTGCTCGCGGGGCTGTTGGCGTTTGCCGTCACGGCTCCCGCCCTGGCCGGCCCGCAGGGTCCCGGTCGTTTCGACCATCACGGCAAGGGGCCTCGTCACGGGCACGGCCTACCGCCCATGGCCAGAGAGATCCGGGTCGGCAATACCCTGTATTTCGTCGCGGCTGACCGCTATTACAGGTGGAGCGCCAGGCGCAGGGAGTACGTGCGGGTCTCGCCTCCGCCAGCGGTTCGGACCGTGGCGATGGCCGGTTATTACGTGATCGCCTATCCCACGCGTGGGCAGTCGGCGGACCGGCAGTCCAGGGACCGCTACGAATGCCATCGCTGGGCGGTGAACCAGAGCGGGTTCGATCCCGCTGGCGCAAACTCGGCGCCGGCCCGCCGCGTTGCGGACACCTATCGCCGTGCCCTGGGCGCCTGCCTGGGCGGTCGCGGCTACAGCGTCAACTGACGGAGCGCGCCGGCTCGGCTGCCGGGGCCGGCGTGCTTTTCAGCCGGCTGCTGGCAATGGTCGCGAGGATGATCAGTGTCCCGCCGGCGAGCATGCGCAGCGTCGGCTGCTCGGCGAACAGCAGCCAGGCGAAGGCGATTCCGTAAACCGGTTCCAGCGCGAAGATCACCGACGTGGTCCGGGCCTTGAGCACGCGCAGGCTGGCGACGAACAGGCTGTGCGCAAGGCCCGTGCAGAACACGCCGAGCATGCCGATCCACAGCCAGTCCAGTGCGGGCATCCCGGCGACGCCGACCCAGGCGAAGGGTGCCAGCGCAATGAGGATCGCAAGGTTTTGCCAGAGCGCCGCCTGGACGGCATCGATGCCGCGGGTGACGGCGCGGTTGAGCAACGCCAGC
This sequence comes from Stutzerimonas nosocomialis, assembly GCF_005876855.1. Lineage (GTDB taxonomy): Bacteria > Pseudomonadota > Gammaproteobacteria > Pseudomonadales > Pseudomonadaceae > Stutzerimonas > Stutzerimonas nosocomialis. The sequence continues at coordinate 88,811 of NZ_QLAE01000017.1, forward strand.
AAGGCGAACAGAAAACCCGACAGCACCGCCCAGAGCAGCCCGACGGTGGCCTCGCTGGCCAGGTCGAACCCGGGTGTCACCAGCCCGAGCCCGACGCACACCAGCAGCACCAGGCCATACTCGATCGGCCGGGTTCGCTCGCGAAACAGCAGCCCTTCGAGCAGCACCGTGAAGGCGGGAAAGCTGGCGAAGCCGAGCGTGGCGATGCCGACGCCTGCGACCTTCACGGCAATGAAGAAGGTCACCCAGTGGCCACCGAGCAGCAGGCCGCCCATCAGCAGGCCCAGGCGGCTGCGCCAGTTCGGGCGCGCACCGCTGGGCTGGAGCAGATACGAGGCGATCAGCAAGGCGAGGACCGCGAAGAGGGCGCGGCCGAAACTGATGGTCAGGGGCGAACTCTCGGCGAGTTTGCCGAGCACGCCGGAGAGGCCGAACATCAGGGCGCCGAGGTGAATGGCAAGCAGGGCGTTACGGTGAGTCATGGTGATTCTGCAGAGGGTCGATGGACCGGCTGCGGATCGCAGCGGCAGGCGCGAAGCCTACCAGCTGCAGAGCGGGAAGGGGCGTCTAGAGGATGACCTTGTCGCGCAGTTTCTGCGCCGCCTGGTTGAGCGCCTGGATCACGCGCTCCTTGTCGAAGTTCTGGATGCCGTTGGTGTCGAGGTACATCGAGAAGCCGGGCAGCTCGTGCTCCATGTAGCTGGAGGTGGCGCCGAGGTCACGACGGAAATCCACGACCTGGTAGATCTGTACCGGACGGGAGAAGCCCTTCACGTTGATCTGGCCCTTGTCGCGGCACATGATCAGGTCCTTCACCAGCGAATAGGTCTCGTGGGAGATGAGGATCTCGCCGGCTTCGGCCGAGCTTTCCAGGCGGCTGGCCAGGTTCACTTCGCGGCCGATGATGGTGTAGTCCATGCGGGTGTCGGCGCCGAAGTTGCCCACCGTGCAATAGCCGGTGTTGATGCCCATGCGGATTTCCAGCGGCTTGGTGATGCCCTGGGCCCGCCACTGCTGGCGCAGCACTTTCATGTGCTTGCGCATGGAGATGCCCATGGATACCGCGGCGACGGCGTCTTTCTTGGCGCCCTGGCTGCTCGGGTCGCCGAAGAACACCATCACCGAATCGCCGACGAACTTGTCGATGGTGCCGCCGTACTTGAGGGCGATCTTCGACATCTCGTTGAGGTAGTTGTTGAGCAGGTCGGTCAGCGCCTCGGCTTCGAGTTCTTCCGACAGCTCGGTGAAGCCCTTGATGTCGGAAAAGAACACCGAAAGCTTCTTGCGCTGGGTTTCCAGGCGGACGCTGCGCCGGCCGGTGAAGATCGATTCCCAGACCTGGGGCGACAGGTACTTGGCGAGGTTGCGCGCCAGGCGCGCGGCCTTCTCCTGTTCGGCCTTGATCTCCTTGCGCGCCTGCGCCAGGCGAAGGCCCTGCTCGTGGACGAAGTAGGCGGTGATGCAGACGTACAGCATCGCCAAGACGATGCACACCAGCGAGACCAGCGTCGGGGTGGTGCCGGCCATCTCGACCGGCACTACCAGGCTGCACAGGCCGATGGTGATGCAGACGGCCGTCAGGGCCATGAGGAAGTTGCGCAGCCCGCCGGTGACCAGGGCGCTGAAGCCGAGGATCAGCAGGAACATCAGGCCGGGTACGGCGGCGAAACCGAGCAGCACCACGGCGCAGCCCGCGTTCACGGCGTCCAGGCAGAGCAGGGTCTGCGAGGTGCGTTCGGGGTGCTCGCGCTTGAAGCGGTAGCTCAGGTGGTAGGCCAGGTGTGGATACAGCAGCGCGTAGGGAATCATCCACAGCAGGTCCATGGAGAAATACTGCGCGTAGCTTCCGGCGGCAAGGCCCGCCGCTGCGGCGAGATAGGCCAGCACGCGGGAGTAGTACTCGCGTAGGGGACGAGTAGCGAGGCCATTGCGGCGATCACTGAGTGCTGAATTCATGTGTGGCTACGATCCCTGATCAATACTACGCGTTGCAGACGACTGCGCTCGACGCTTCCTGAATGCGCCTTGCGTGCGGGATCATAACCAAGCCGAGCTCAGCCGCCAAACGCGTCGGCCGAAAGGTATCAATTTTCGTGAGGTCTCTTCAGCTTGTAACCTTCTGCGGGGCATCCTGCTTGCGATACAGCGATTGCCTGGGCGCAGCGAATACGCGGCGCAGCATCGGTTCGAAAAAGGCCAGCGGCAGGGTGGGGTAGTCGGGGTCGAACGCCGCCGCGTCGTACCGGGCGCAGAATTCGGCCGTGTGGCGGTACAGCGGATGGCCGTCGAACTGGTCGCGCAGGTGGCGATCCATCCCCAGGTGATGGAAGAAGTAGTAGCCCTGGAAGATGCCGTGCTTCTCGACCATCCAGAGGTTCTCGGCGCTGACGAACGGCTTGAGGATGGCGGCGGCGATATCGGGGTGGTTGTACGAACCCAGGGTATCGCCGATGTCGTGGAGCAGGGCGCAGACGACGTATTCCTCGTCGCGGCCGTCCCGGTGGGCCCGGGTGGCGGTCTGCAGCGAGTGCGTCAGGCGGTCCACGGGAAAGCCGCCGAAGTCACCTTCGAGCAGCTCCAGGTGGGCCAGTATCCGGTCCGGCAGCTCCTTGGCATAGGCGCCGAAGTGGCGGGCGATCGTCGTCCAGTCCTCTTCGGTGCCGTCCTGCATGTGGGTGAAACGGGCGCGATCGGTCATGGCGAGTCTCTCCTGCCGGCAGGTCGTGATCAGAACGGGATACGCCCGGTCAGCATGTCGCGAAACATCACCCAGTCGCCCAGCAGGCTGTAGAGCGGGTACTGGAAGGTCGCCGGGCGATTCTTCTCGAACACGAAATGGCCAATCCAGGCGAAGCCGTAGCCGGCCAGCGGGGCGGCGAGCAGCCATAGCCACTGCTGGCTGATCAGCGCATAGCCGAGCACCGCCAGCACGACCAGGCTGCCGGCGAAATGCAGGCGGCGGCAGGTCGGGTTGCGGTGCTCCTGCAAATAAAAGGGATAGAAATCGGCAAAGCGGGTGAAACGTTCGGCGGTTTGCGTGCCCATGGCCGCCCCTCCTGTCATTGTCGGTCACCCCAGTCTAGGCGAGCTGGCTCGCCGGGCCAGTGACATTGGATGCCAGATTAGTATCCTTGGGCGCTGGCCTGCGTGTCGCCAGGGCCAGGAGGGCGGACAACAATAATGAATCAACGCACCACATCTTCGAGTTGGGCCCTGGGCATCGTCCAGGCGCTGGAGCTGGGCGGCGTCGACTGCCGGCAGCTGTTCGTCGAGCTCGGCATGGATTACGAGGCGCTGGCCGATCCCGATGCCCGTTTCCCGCAGGATGGCATGACGCGCCTGTGGCAGCGCGCGGTCGAGGAGTCGGGTAATCCCGCGATCGGCTTGAACCTGGCCCAGGTGATGCGGCCCGGCGCCATGCATGTGGTCGGCTACGCCCTGATGTCCAGCCGAACGCTCAGGGACGGCTTCGCGCGGCTGGTCCGCTACCAGCGGATCATCGCCGAAGGGGCTGACCTCGATTTTCTCGCCCAGCCCGATTGCTATGCCCTGACGCTCGCCATCCACGGTGATCGTCTGCCGCCGGCGCGGCAAAGCGCCGAGGCTTCGCTGGCCAGTACGCTGGCGTTCTGTCGCTGGCTGACCGGGCGCCCGCTCACGCCGCTGGAGGTGCGTTTCCAGGGCGAGCCTCCGGTCGAGCTGGAGCCGTACCAGCATCTGTTTCAGGCACCCCTGCAATTCAACGCGCGGCACTACGCGCTGATCTTCCGTCGCTCGGACATGGAGACGGCGCTGCCGACGGCGAACGAGTCCCTGGCGCGGCTGCACGACCGCTTCGCCGGCGATTATCTGGCGCGCTTCGACAGCAATCGTGTGACGCATCAGGCCCGGCAGGCCCTGTGCCGGCTGCTGCCACAGGGCGAGCCCAAGCGCGTGGCGGTCGCCCAGGCCCTGCACCTGTCGGAGCGGACGCTGCAGCGGCGGTTGCAGGAGGAGGGCACCAGTTTTCAGCAGCTGCTCGATGACAGTCGGCGTGAGCTTGCCGGCCAGTACCTGGCCCAGCCGAGCCTCACGGTGCTGGAGATCGCCTATCTGCTGGGTTTCGCCGACCCGAGCAATTTCTTTCGTGCGTTCCGCCGCTGGTTCGGCACCACGCCCGGCGAATACCGCGCCGATGGCGAACGGCGCGGCTGACGGCCGGGCCGTCAGTGGCGCCAGAACACCCGGGTCATCAGTACCAGCACGGTGATGATTTCCAGGCGGCCGAGCAGCATGCCGGCCGACAGCAGCCATTTCGCGGCGTCGGGCAGGGTGGAGAAGTTACCGGCCGGGCCGATGATCGGACCGAGGCCGGGGCCGACGTTGCACACCGCCGTCGCCGCGCCGGTCAGGGCGGTGATCGGGTCGAGCCCCAGCAGCGCCAGTGACAGCGCCAGCACGCCGATGGTGATGGTGAAGAAGAACGAGAAGGTCAGGATGGAGCGGACGATTTCCTCGTCGAGGGTGTGGCCGTTGTACTGCTGCTTGATGATCGCGCGTGGATGCACCAGCTGGCGCAGGTAGGTGCGCAGCAGCGAGTAGGCGACCTGGAAGCGGAAGATCTTCAGGCCGCCGGCCGTCGAGCCGGAACAGCCGCCGACGAAGGTCAGGTAGAAGAAGGCGAGCACGGCGAAATCGCCCCAGAGGGTGTAGTCGCCCAGCGCGAAGCCGGTGGTGGTCACCACCGATACCACGTTGAGCGAGACGATGCGCAGCGCGTCGAGGAATGGGTAGTCCGAATGCAGCCACAGCCACACCGCGAACGCGATGCAGGTCAGCGCGAGGAAGGCGAGAAAGCCGCGGACTTGCTGGTCGGCGAACAGCGCGTAGCGATTGCCGCGCAGGGTCGAGACCATCAGGATGAAGGGCAGGCCGCCCA
>NZ_QLAE01000018.1 GCF_005876855.1 Stutzerimonas nosocomialis
AGGCTCCATCGCGGTCAAGGTAGCCGATGACAACAAGGCTGCCGTGATCATCGAAGTCAACTCCCAGACCGACTTCCTGGCCCTGCAGGATGACTTCAAGGCGTTCGTCGCCGACAGCCTGGACAAGGCTTTCGCCCAGCAGCTGACCGAAGCCGCTCCGCTGATCGCGGCGCAGGAGCCGGCACGTGAGGCGCTGGTCGCCAAGTGCGGCGAGAACGTCAACATCCGTCGCCTGACCCGCGTGGAAGGCGATGTCGTTGGTGCCTACCTGCACGGTCACCGTATTGGCGTGCTGGTCGTGCTCAAGGGCGGCGATGCCGACCTGGCCAAGGAAATCGCGATGCACGTTGCCGCGAGCAACCCGCAGTTCCTCAACCCGTCCGAGGTTTCCGAGGAAGCCATCGAGCGCGAGAAGGGCGTCTTCCTGGCACTGAACGAAGACAAGATCAAGGGCAAGCCGGCAGAGATCGTCGAGAAGATGGTCGGTGGCCGCATCCAGAAGTTCCTGGCCGAAGCCAGCCTGGTCGAGCAGCCTTTCGTCAAGGATCCGGAAGTCAAGGTCGGTGACCTGGCGAAGAAGGCCGGTGCCGAAATCGTTTCCTTCGTTCGTTACGAAGTGGGCGAGGGCATCGAGCGCGCCGAAGTCGACTTCGCTGCAGAAGTGGCTGCCCAGGTAGCGGCTATCAAGCAGTAAGGCGTGTTGCTGTAATAAAAGAGGCTGCCCGCTCACGCGCGCGGCCTCTTTTTCAAATGGGTGCAAGGCTTTGTTTTTAGCGCCTCTTTTCACTGGCGTTGTGGCACCAATGCTACTTCGTGCTGTCACACCGCAGATATTTTGCTTCAGCCTTCTTACATCGAACGCCGCAGGAGAGACTCGCAATGGCTCAGCAGGTGAGTGGACGCAAACCTCGCTATAAAAGGATTCTGCTCAAGTTAAGCGGCGAAGCCCTAATGGGGTCCGAAGATTTCGGCATCGATCCGAAGGTGCTGGATCGCATGGCGCTGGAAGTCGGTCAGCTGGTTGGAATCGGCGTCCAGGTCGGTCTGGTCATTGGCGGCGGCAACCTGTTCCGTGGCGCGGCGCTGTCGGCGGCGGGCATGGATCGGGTCACCGGGGACCACATGGGCATGCTGGCCACCGTGATGAACGCCCTGGCCATGCGCGACGCGCTCGAGCGCTCCAACATTCCGGCACTGGTGATGTCCGCCATTTCGATGGTCGGCGTGACCGATCACTACGATCGCCGCAAGGCCATGCGCCACCTCAATACCGGCGAAGTGGTGATCTTCTCCGCGGGCACCGGTAACCCCTTCTTCACAACCGACTCGGCAGCGTGCCTGCGTGCCATCGAAATTCACGCCGACGTGGTGCTCAAGGCCACCAAGGTCGACGGCGTCTATACGGCCGACCCGTTCAAGGACCCGAATGCGGAGAAATTCGATCGTCTGACCTATGATGGCGTGCTCGATCGCAAGCTTGGCGTAATGGATCTGACGGCCATCTGTCTGTGCCGCGACCACAACATGCCGCTGCGAGTCTTCAACATGAACAAACCCGGCGCCCTGCTGAACATCGTGCTCGGTGGCGCCGAAGGAACACTGATCGAGGAGTCGAACGAATGATCAACGAGATCAAGAAGGACGCGCAGGAGCGCATGCAGAAGAGCCTGGAGTCCCTTGGCCACGCTTTCGCCAAGATCCGCACCGGCCGGGCGCACCCCAGCATTCTCGACAGCATCACGGTGTCCTATTACGGCAGCGACACGCCGCTGCGCCAGGTCGCCAACGTGACCGTCGAGGACTCCCGCACCCTCGCACTGAGCGTGTTCGACAAGAGCATGATCCAGGCCGTCGAGAAGGCCATCATGACCTCCGACCTGGGCCTGAACCCGGCCACCGCCGGTACCACCATCCGTGTGCCGATGCCGGCTCTGACCGAGGAAACCCGCAAGGGCTTTTCCAAGCAGGCACGTGGCGAGGCGGAAAATGCCCGGGTCGCCATACGCAACATCCGCCGCGACGCCCTGGCGCAGCTCAAGGATCTGGTCAAGGAAAAGGAAATCAGCGAAGACGAGGAGCGTCGTGCACAGGATGACGTGCAAAAGCTGACCGACAAGTTCGTCGCCGAAGTCGAGAAGCTGCTCGAGGCCAAGGAAGCCGATCTGATGGCCGTATAAGGCCTCGTTCGGCTATCGTCTGATGCAGGGTGCTGTCTCGGCTCCATCGAGCGGCATCCGTCCCGCATCGGGCTGCGTGATGCGCAGGTCTAGCTTCATCCTTTATCGTTCGCCGCGCTTATAGCGCAAGTAGAGTCGTTTCATGGAAAAGGTCAGGCAGATTGCCGGGCGGAGCGTTCCTCGCCATGTTGCAATCATCATGGATGGCAACAACCGCTGGGCTAAAAGGCGTTTGCTGCCGGGAGTGGCTGGCCACAAGGCCGGGGTCGACGCGGTAAGGGCGGTGATCGAGGTATGCGCCAAGGCGGGTGTCGAGGTGCTGACGCTGTTCGCCTTCTCCAGTGAGAACTGGCAGCGGCCGGCCGAAGAGGTCGGGGCGCTGATGGAGCTGTTCCTGTCGGCGTTGCGCCGTGAGGCGAGGAAACTCAACGAGAACGGCATCAGCCTGAAGATCATCGGCGACCGCTCGCGGTTCCATCCCGAACTGCAGGCCGCGATGGCGCAGGCCGAAGCCATGACCGCCGGTCCCAATCGCTTCATCCTGCAGGTGGCGGCCAACTACGGCGGCCAGTGGGATATCGTGCAGGCCGCGCAGCAACTGGCGCGCGAGGCGCAGTCCGGGCGCCTGAATCCCGACGAGATCACGCCCGCGCTGTTCCAGGGGTATCTGGCCACCGAGAACGGCCCGCTTCCTGATCTGTGCATACGCACCGGCGGCGAGCGCCGCATCAGTAACTTCCTGCTGTGGCAGATCGCCTACGCGGAACTCTATTTTTCGGACCTTTACTGGCCCGATTTCAAACACGAGGCGATGCGTCAGGCGCTGGCGGACTACGCCACGCGACAGCGTCGCTTTGGCAAGACCTGCGAGCAGGTCGAAAGAGAGGCTGGGGCCGAATGCTGAAACAGAGAATCATCACCGCACTGATCCTGCTCCCCGTTGCGCTGATCGGTTTCTTTCTGCTCCATGGTGTCGCTTTCGCACTCTTCATCGGCCTGGTGGTGACGCTGGGCGCCTGGGAGTGGGCGAGGCTGGCCGGCTACGAGAGCCAGGCGGTACGGGTGGGCTATGCCCTTGCGGTGGCGATCCTGCTGGTGCTGGCCTACCGGGCGCCGGGTATCGCGCCCTGGCTGTTGTGGGCCGGCGTGCTGTGGTGGCTGGCGGCGACCGGCCTGGTCCTGACCTATCCCCGGAGCACTGGCCTGTGGGGTGGCGCGCCGGGCAGTCTGTTGATCGGTCTGCTGATCCTGCTGCCGGCCTGGCAGGCACTGGTCGTGCTCAAGCAGTGGCCGCTGGGCAACTGGCTGATCGTGGCGGTGATGGTGCTCGTCTGGGCAGCGGATATCGGCGCCTATTTCTGCGGGCGCGCGCTGGGCAAGCGCAAGCTGGCTCCGCTGGTGAGTCCCGGTAAGAGCTGGGAAGGGCTGTTCGGTGGCCTGGCGACCAGTCTCGTGATCACCGCAGGCGTCGGGCTCTATCGCGGCTGGGACGGCCAGGCCATGATCCTGGCCCTGGTCGGGGCTGCGCTGGTCGTGCTGATCTCGGTGGTGGGCGATCTCACCGAAAGCATGTTCAAGCGCAAATCGGGTATCAAGGACAGCAGCCAGCTGCTGCCCGGTCATGGCGGTGTGATGGATCGCATCGACAGCCTGACCGCCGCGATTCCGGTGTTCGTCGTGCTGCTCTGGCTCGCCCGCTGGGGTGCCTGGTGAGTCAGCCGATGAAGATCACCGTGCTCGGGGCCACCGGCTCCATCGGGCTCAGCACGCTGGACGTGGTTGCCCGTCATCCGGATCGCTATGAAGTCTTCGCGCTCACGGCGTTTTCCCGCATCGACGAGCTGCGTGCGCTGTGCCTCATCCATCGGCCGTGCTACGCGGTGGTCGCCGAGGAGGCGAGTGCGCGCTGCCTGCAGCAGGACCTGCAGCAGGCGGGTCTGGATACCCGCGTCCTGGTGGGCGAGGGCGGGCTGTGCGAGGTGGCGGCCCATCCGGAGGTCGATACCGTCATGGCCGCCATCGTCGGGGCTGCCGGGTTGCGGCCCACCTTGGCGGCGGTGAAAGCGGACAAGCGCGTGCTGCTGGCCAACAAGGAAGCCCTGGTGATGTCCGGGGCGCTCTTCATGCAGGCGCTGCGCGAGAGCGACGCCCTGCTGTTGCCGATCGACAGCGAGCACAATGCGATCTTCCAGTGCCTGCCGGCCGACTATGGCCGCGGGCTGGCTGCCGTCGGCGTTCGTCGGGTCCTGCTGACCGCCTCCGGCGGTCCGTTCCGCGAGATGGCGGTCGACCAGTTGCACGACGTATCGCCGGAGCAGGCCTGTGCTCATCCGAACTGGTCGATGGGCCGAAAGATCTCGGTCGATTCGGCCAGCATGATGAACAAGGGGCTCGAGCTCATCGAGGCCTGCTGGCTGTTCGACGCCAGGCCCGAGCAGGTCGAGGTGGTGATCCACCCGCAGAGCGTCATCCATTCGATGGTCGACTACATCGACGGGTCGGTGCTCGCCCAGCTCGGCAATCCCGACATGCGCACGCCCATCGCCCATGCGCTGGCCTGGCCCGAGCGCATTCACTCCGACGTTTCTCCCCTCGACCTGCTGCGTATCGGTCGTCTGGACTTCCAGGCGCCCGACGAGCAGCGCTTTCCCTGTCTGCGCCTGGCTCGCCTGGCGGCCCAGGCCTGCGGTACCGCGCCGGCCATGCTCAATGCGGCGAACGAAGTGGCGGTCGATGCGTTTCTGTCGGGACGCATCCGTTTCACCGAGATCGCGAGTATCATCGACGACGTCCTCGGCCGCGAGGCCAGCGTGCCGGCGGCATGCCTGGAGGATGTGCTGGCTGCCGACGCGCAGGCGCGCGTGCTGGCTGGCCAATGGCTGAGTCGCTACGGGCAATAGCCCAGAGGAATCCATGAGCGCGCTTTACATGATCATCGGCACCCTGGTTGCGCTGGGGGTGCTGGTCACGTTTCACGAGTACGGGCATTTCTGGGTGGCGCGCCGTTGTGGCGTCAAGGTGCTGCGCTTCTCGGTGGGCTTCGGCACGCCGCTGGTTCGCTGGCATGACCGCCATGGCACCGAATTCGTGATCGCCGCGATTCCGCTGGGTGGCTACGTCAAGATGCTCGACGAGCGCGAGGCCCCGGTGGCCGAGCACCAGCTGGACCAAGCGTTCAACCGCAAGCCGGTGCGCCAACGCTTCGCCATCGTCTCGGCCGGTCCCCTGGCCAACTTCATCCTCGCCTTGCTGTTCTTCTGGCTGGTTGCGATGCTCGGCAGCCAGCAGGTCAGGCCGGTGATCGGCGCCGTCGAGCCGGAGAGCCTGGCCGAGCGGGCCGGTCTGATGGTCGGCCAGGAAATCGTCTCCATCAATAACCAGGAGACCTCCGGCTGGGCCGCGGTGAACCTGCAGCTCGTGCGCCGCCTCGGAGAAAGCGGCACGCTCGAGCTTTCCGTGCGCGATGCCGGCAGCGATCATCCGATCACGCGGCAGATCGAGCTGCGCGAATGGCTCAAGGGCGTCGAGGAGCCGGATCCCATCGCGTCGCTCGGTATCCGGCCGTGGCGGCCGCAGGTCGCGCCGCTCATTTCACAGCTCGATCCCGACGGGCCGGCGCAGGCGTCCGGTATTCGCATCGGCGATCGCCTGCTCAGCCTCGACGGACAGCCGCTGGACGACTGGCAGCAGGTCATCGATTCGGTGAAGACCCTGGCGGGTGCGCGCGTCTCCTTCGAGATCGAGCGTGACGGTCAGCGCCTGGCGGTGCCGGTGACGCTGGCCGAACGCGGCGAGGGCGAAGCGCGTCGCGGGTACCTGGGGGCGGGCGTCGAAGGCGGCGAATGGCCGGCCGACATGCTGCGCGAAGTGAGCTATGGCCCGCTGGAAGCGGTGGTCGAAGGGGCCAAGCGGACCTGGACGATGAGCGTCCTGACGCTCGACTCGCTGCGTAAAATGCTGTTCGGCGAGCTCTCGGTAAAAAACTTGAGCGGTCCGATAACCATTGCTAAAGTGGCGGGCGCTTCTGCCCAGTCAGGGTTCGGGGACTTCCTGAATTTCCTTGCCTATCTGAGTATTAGCTTGGGCGTGCTCAATCTATTGCCTATCCCGGTCCTCGATGGAGGGCACCTGCTTTTTTATCTGATCGAGTGGGTACGCGGGCGGCCTCTATCGGATCGGGTGCAGGGCTGGGGCGTGCAGATCGGTATCAGCCTCGTGATCGGGGTGATGCTGTTGGCCCTGGTCAACGACATCGGTCGACTGTGACGCCAGGCACCGTAATGCCGCGCTCGTGCGCCGGCTCTCTATCAGGTCTCTGAACAAGAAAGGACTTCATGAAACGTCTGCTGCTACCTGCGGTGATTTCCGCATTGATGATCGCCGAAGTTCACGCTCAGTCTTTCACCATCTCCGATATCCGAGTCAACGGCCTGCAGCGGGTCTCGGCCGGTAGCGTGTTCGGCGCCCTGCCGCTCAACGTGGGCGATGCCGCAGACGACCGGCGCCTCGTGGAGGCGACCCGGGCACTGTTCAAGACCGGTTTCTTCCAGGACATCCAGCTCGGCCGCGACGGCAACGTGCTGGTCATCACCGTCGTTGAACGCCCTTCGATCTCGGGTATCGAGATCGAAGGGAACAAGGCGATCAAGACCGAAGACCTGATGAACGGACTGCAGCAGTCCGGTCTTGCCGAGGGCGAGATTTTCCAGCAGGCCACGCTCGAGGGCGTGCGCAACGAGTTGCAGCGCCAGTACGTGGCGCAGGGCCGTTACTCGGCAGGCATCGAGACGGAAGTCGTTCCGCAGCCCCGCAACCGCGTGGCGCTGAAAATCAAGATCAACGAAGGCACGGTCGCGGCGATCAAGCACATCAACGTCGTCGGAAACACGGTTTTCCCCGACGAGGACCTGACCGACCTGTTCGAGCTCAAGACCAGCAACTGGCTCTCCTTCTTCCGTAACGACGACAAGTACGCTCGCGAGAAGCTTTCGGGTGACCTGGAGCGCCTGCGCTCCTACTACCTGGACCGCGGCTACATCAACATGGACATCACCTCGACCCAGGTGTCCATCACGCCGGACAAGAAAGACGTCTACATCACCGTGAACATCGCCGAAGGCGAGCGTTACACCGTGCGCGACGTGCGCCTGAGCGGCGACCTCAAGGTTCCCCAGGAGGAAGTCGAGGCGCTGCTGCTGGTGAAGAAGGGTCAGGTCTTCTCGCGCAAGGTGATGACCACCAGTTCCGAACTCATTTCCCGTCGCCTGGGTAACGAGGGCTACACCTTCGCCAACGTCAACGGCATTCCCGAGGCGCACGACGAAGACAACACGGTGTCGATTACCTTCGCCGTCGATCCGGGCAACCGGGCCTATGTGAACCGCATCAATTTCCGTGGCAACACCAAGACCGAGGACGAGGTGCTGCGCCGCGAGATGCGCCAGATGGAAGGCGGTTGGGCTTCGACCTATCTGATCGATCAGTCCAAGACCCGTCTCGAGCGCCTGGGCTTCTTCAGGGAGGTCAACGTCGAGACGCCGCAGGTGCCCGGCACCGACGATCAGATCGACGTGAACTACAGCGTCGAGGAACAGCCGTCGGGTTCGATCATGGCGAGCATCGGTTTCGCCCAGAACGCCGGCCTGATTCTCGGGGGCTCGATCAGCCAGAACAACTTCCTGGGCACCGGCAACCGGGTGAGCCTGGGTCTGACCCGCAGCGAATACCAGTCGCGCTACAACTTCGGCTTCGTCGATCCCTACTGGACCGAAGATGGCGTCAGCCTGGGCTACAACGCCTTCTACCGGACGACCGACTACGACGAGCTGGACTACAACATCTCCAGCTATGCGGTCGACAGCCTCGGCGCCGGCGTCAACATCGGCTATCCGATCAGCGAAACCTCGCGCCTGACGTTCGGCCTGACCGTGCAGCAGGACGAGATCGATACCGGCCTCTATACCGTCGACGAGATTTTCGACTTCCTCGACCAGGAAGGGGACAAGTTCCTCAACTTCCGCGGCTCGATCGGCTGGTCGGAATCCACCCTGAACCGTGGCACGCTGGCGACCCGCGGTCATTCGCAGAGCCTGGTGCTCGAAAGCACCATTCCGGGAAGCGACCTGTCGTTCTACAAGCTCGACTACAACGGCCAGCTGTTCGTGCCGTTGACCGATTCCTACACGCTGCGCATGCACACGCAGCTGGGTTATGCCGACAGCTTCGGCTCGACCTCGCGCCTGCCGTTCTACGAGAACTACTTCGCTGGTGGTTTCAACTCGGTACGAGGCTTCAAGGACAGCACGCTTGGTCCGCGCAGCACGCCAAGCCTTGGTGAAGGGAATGGAGGTCGTCCGGGTACCATCAGAGACCCGGATCAGGATCCGCTGCCGTTCGGCGGCAACGTTCTCATTCAGGGCGGCCTGGAAGTACTCTTCCCGATGCCCTTCGTCAGGGATCAGCGTTCCCTGCGTACCTCGGTGTTCTGGGATGTCGGTAACGTCTTCGACAGCAACTGCCCGTCCGGCTCGCCTAGCTGCACCGACATCGATCTTGGCGAAATGGCGAGTTCGGTCGGCGTGGGCCTGACCTGGATCACCGCGCTCGGCCCGCTCAGCTTCAGTCTGGCCATGCCGGTCGTGAAGCCGGACAACGCCGAGACCCAGGTCTTCCAGTTCTCCCTTGGACAAACCTTTTAACGATCTGCCGCCACGTGGCGAGATCCACAAGCAGGAGTGGTACATACCGTGCGTAAGTTGACCCAAATGATGCTCGTTGCCGCAGCACTGGTAGCGACCCCCGCATTCGCCGAGATGAAGATCGCGGTGATGAACTATCAGATGGCTCTGCTGGAGTCCGACGCGGCCAAGCGCTATGCGGTTGATGCCGAGAAGAAGTTCGGCCCCCAGCTGACCAAGCTGCAGACGCTGGAAACCGATGCGAAGCGCATTCAGGACCGTCTGGTCAAGGATGGCGACAAGATGCAACAGGCCGAGCGTGAGCGCCTGGAGCTCGAATTCAAGCAGAAGGCCCGTGACTTCCAGTTCCAGTCCAAGGAGCTGAACGAATCCAAGGCCGTCGCCGACCGCGAGATGCTCAAGCAGCTCAAGCCCAAGCTCGATCAGGCGGTCGAAGAGGTGATCAAGAAGGGTAACTACGACCTGGTGTTCGAGCGCGGCTCGGTGGTGGATGTCAAGCCGCAATACGACATCACCCGCCAGGTCATCGAGCGCATGAATCAGCTGCGCTGACATGACCGGTAACGCTGTCTTTACGCTCGGCGACCTCGCCGAGCGGCTGGGGGCGACCCTGCGCGGCGATGGCGCGATGCCCATTCGCGGGCTTGCCACGCTGCAGGATGCCGGCGCAGACCAGCTCAGCTTTCTCGCCAACGCTCAATACCGCAAATTCCTGGGCTCGACCCGGGCCGGCGCCGTGCTGCTCAAGGCGGACGATGCGGCTGCCTATGCGGGCGCTGCGCTTGTCGTGGACAATCCCTACCTGGCCTATGCGCAGGCTTCCCATCTGTTCGAAACCCGGCCGCCGGTTGCGCCAGGCGTGCATGCGTCGGCAGTGGTCAGCGCGACGGCCGAGGTCGATCCCTCGGCCAGTCTGGGTGCGTTCGTGGTGATCGAGGAGGGCGCCTGGATTGGCCCGGACGTCGTGATCGGCGCACATAGCGTCGTGGGCGCTCGCAGCCGCATCGGTGCCGGCGGGCGGCTGGCGGCCAGGGTCACGCTTTATCACGATGTGGTCATCGGCGAACGTGTGGTCATCCAGTCGGGCGCGGTGATCGGCGGCGAGGGTTTCGGCTTCGCCAAGGAAGCAGGTGCCTGGCAGAAGATCGCCCAGATCGGCGGCGTACGCATCGGCGACGATGTCGAGATCGGCGCCAACACCACGATCGATCGCGGTGCGCTGTCCGACACGCTGATCGGCAACGGGGTCAAGCTGGACAACCAGATCATGATCGCGCACAACGTGCAGATCGGCGACAACACCGCCATGGCCGGTTGCTGCGGTATTTCCGGCAGCACCAAGATTGGCGCCAACTGCATGATCGCAGGGGGTGTCGGCATGGTCGGCCACATCGAAGTGTGCGACAACGTGTTCGTCACCGGAATGACCATGGTCACCCGCTCGATCAGCGAGCCGGGTGCCTATTCATCGGGTACGGCCATGCAGCCCGCCGGCGAATGGAAGAAGAGCGCGGCGCGGATACGTCAGCTGGACGACATGGCGCGCCGGCTGCAACAACTGGAAAAAGGGCTGGCGGCCGTGACCCCGAGCGGGGATGCTGCTTCTGATGCCTGAACGTCCCCTCTGACCGACCGTTCGAGCACGCAGCCGATTCGCTGCGAAACGGAACGACGGTCCGGCGGACTCTTACTCAATTACAGGCCTTTCCCTGACATGATGGACATCAACGAGATTCGCGAATACCTCCCACACCGTTATCCTTTCCTGCTGGTGGATCGGGTGGTGGAGCTCGACACGGAAGCCAAACGCATTCGCGCTTACAAGAACGTCACCATCAACGAGCCCTTCTTCAACGGCCACTTTCCCCAGCACCCGATCATGCCCGGGGTGCTGATCATCGAAGCCATGGCCCAGGCCGCCGGCGTGCTCGGTTTCAAGATGCTCGATGTGAAGCCGTCGGACGGTACGCTTTACTACTTCGTCGGCTCCGACAAGCTGCGTTTCCGGCATCCGGTGCTGCCTGGCGACCAGCTGATCCTCGAGGCCAGGTTCCTCAGCGTCAAACGCGGCATCTGGAAGTTCGACTGTCAGGCAACCGTCGATGAAAAGCCGGTATGCTCGGCGGAGATCATCTGCGCGGAACGCAAGCTATGAGTTTGATTGACCCTCGCGCCATCATCGACCCGGCTGCAAAGCTGGCCGATGACGTTGTCGTTGGTCCCTGGTCGATCATCGGGCCCGACGTGGAAATAGGCGAAGGCACGGTGCTCGGCCCTAACGTCATCGTCAAAGGCCCGACGCGAATCGGCAAGCACAACCGCATCTACCAGTTCGCCTCCCTGGGCGAGGACACGCCCGATCGCAAGTACAAGGGCGAGCCCACCCGGCTGGTCATCGGTGACCACAACATCATTCGTGAAGGCGTCACCATGCACCGCGGCACCATCCAGGACCGCGACGAGACCACGGTGGGCGACCACAACCTGATCATGTGCTATGCCCACATCGGCCACGACAGCGTGATCGGCAACCATTGCATCCTGGTGAACAACACCGCGCTGGCCGGTCATGTCCACGTGGGAGACTGGGCGATCCTGTCCGGCTATACCCTGGTCCACCAGTTCTGCCACATCGGTGCCCACGCCTTCGCCGGCATGGGCACGGCGATCGGCAAGGACGTGCCGGCTTTCGTCACGGTGTCCGGCAATCCGGCCGAGGCGCGCAGCATGAACTTCGAAGGGCTGCGTCGCCGCGGGTTCAGCGCCGAGTCGATCCACGCGCTGCGTCGTGCGTACAAGACGGTCTACCGCAAGGGGCTGACCATCGAAGAGGCGGTCGTCGAGCTCGCCGAGCAGGCGGCCGAATTCCCCGAAGTGGCGCTGTTCCGCGATTCCATCCTCGCCTCGACCCGCGGCATCACCCGCTGAAATGAAGCGGCTTCGTATCGCGCTGGTAGCCGGTGAGGCGTCCGGCGACATCCTCGGCTCCGGGCTGATGCAGGCACTGAAGGCGGCGCATCCCGACGTCGAATTCATCGGGGTCGGCGGGCCGCTGATGGAGGCCCAGGGGCTTGCCTCCTACTTCCCGATGGAACGGCTTTCGGTGATGGGGCTGGTCGAGGTCCTCGGGCGCCTTCCCGAGCTCCTGTCGCGGCGCAAGCGCCTGCTCAAGACGTTGATCGAGCAGCGCCCCGACGTCTTCATCGGCATCGACGCGCCGGACTTCAACCTCGATCTCGAACTCAAACTGCGCCGTGCCGGCATCAAGACGGCTCACTACGTCAGCCCTTCGGTCTGGGCCTGGCGGCAGGGGCGGGTGCACAAGATCCGCGAGGCGTGCGACCTGATGCTGACGCTGTTTCCCTTCGAGGCGCAGTTCTATGACCAGCACCAGGTGCAGGTGCGCTTCGTCGGGCATCCGCTGGCCGATGCGATTCCCCTGGTCGCGGACCGGGAGGCCGCACGCGCCGCGCTCGACCTTCCGCAGGATTGCCCGGTCGTGGCGCTGATGCCGGGCAGCCGAGGCGGGGAGGTCGGTCGTCTTGGCGAGCTGTTCCTGGATGCCGCCGAGCGCCTGCGGGCATTGCGCCCGGGGCTGCGTTTCGTGTTGCCCGCGGCCAGTCCGGCGCGTCGCCAGCAGCTCGAGCAGATGCTCGCCGGGCGCGACCTGCCGCTGACCCTGCTCGACGGGCGCTCCCACGAGGCGTTGGCGGCATGCGATGCGGTGCTGATCGCGTCCGGTACCGCGACGCTGGAGGCGCTGCTCTACAAGCGGCCCATGGTGGTGGGCTACAGCGTGGCGCCGATGACCTACCGTATCCTCAAGCGAATGGTCAAAACACCCTACGTTTCGTTGCCCAACCTGCTGGCCCAGCGTCTGCTGGTGCCCGAACTGCTGCAGGAGGCGGCGACGCCCGAGGCGATGGCGCAGCTGCTTTGTCCGCTGATCGACAACGGCGCCGTGCAAACCGAAGGTTTCGACATGATCCATCGTGCTTTGCGCCGCGACGCCTCGGCGCAGGCGGCCGAGGCGGTACTGCAGCTGGCGGGGCGCAACTGATGCAGCTGGGCCTGGATTTCAGCCTCGTGGAGGAGCTGGTCGCCGGTGTCGACGAGGTCGGGCGCGGCCCGCTGTGCGGTCCGGTGGTCACGGCGGCGGTGATTCTCGATCCGTTGCGGCCGATCAAAGGCCTCAACGATTCCAAGAAGCTCACCGAAGCCCGTCGCGAGGCCTTGTTCGACGAGATCTGCGAAAAGTCGGTGGCCTGGTGCGTTGCCCGCGCGGACGTCGATGAGATCGACAGCCTGAACATCCTGCATGCCACCATGCTCGCGATGAAGCGGGCGGTGGAGGGGCTGAGCGTGACGCCTCGTCTGGCCCTGATCGATGGCAACCGCTGCCCCCAGCTGGGCGTGCCGAGCGCCCCGGTGATCCAGGGCGATGCGTCGGTTCCGGCCATCGCGGCCGCCTCGATCCTGGCCAAGGTCAGCCGCGACCGGGAAATGCACCAGCTCGATCTCAGCTACCCGGGTTACGGGCTCGCCTCCCACAAGGGCTACGCCACGGCCGTGCACCTCGACGCGCTGCAGCGGCTCGGCCCCACGCCGATTCATCGGCGCTCCTTCGCGCCGGTGCGCAACCTGCTCGAGGCCGTTGCGGTGGTCGAGGCGTCGGTGCCGGTGGACGTGCTCATCGTCTGATCGGCGGTCCATCCCAGAGTGCTGCCGCTGGTCGTCCAGTCCGTTTCATCGCATCGCCCGGGCGCTCGCCTGGAGGCGGCCCGCCCTGTGGGCGGCAGGCGATGCCAGTCCCGATTTCTGTGACGATCGCTGATCGTTTGACGCTGCCGTTTGGACCGTGGCCCGGTACAATCCGGGCCTTGTCGTTTTTGATGTCGAAAGGATCCCCATGACCGCCCTGTTCGTTCACCTGCGTGTGCATACCGAATTCTCCCTCGTCGACGGTCTGGTGCGCGTCAAGCCGCTGATCAAGGCGGTGGCGGGGGCGGGCATGCCGGCGGTGGCGGTAACCGACCAGAGCAACATGTGCTCGCTGGTCAAGTTTTACAAGGCGGCGATGGGGGGCGGGATCAAGCCGATCTGCGGCGCCGACATCTGGCTGGCGAGCCGCGAGGAAGATGGTCCGCTCAGCCGCATGACGCTGCTGGCGATGGACAACCGCGGGTATCGTAACCTCACCGAGCTGGTCTCGCGCGGCTGGACCGAAGGACAGAGCAACGAGCTGGTGATCATCCAGCGCGACTGGGTCAAGGGCGCGGCCGAAGGGCTGATCTGCCTGTCCGGCGCCAAGGAGGGTGAGATCGGCCAGGCGTTGCTGGCGGGCGACGAGTCCGTCGCCGCCGGGCTGCTCGCCGAATGGCAGCAGGTGTTTCCGGATCGCTTCTACCTCGAAGTGCAGCGCACCAGCCGCGTCAACGATGAGGAATACCTGCACGCCGCCGTGGCGCTGGCCGATCGCTTCGGCGCGCCCCTGGTGGCGACCAACGACGTGCGCTTCCTCAAGCAGGAGGATTTCGAGGCCCACGAAACCCGGGTCTGCATCGGCGAGAGCCGCACGCTGGACGATCCGCGCCGGCCGCGCAACTATTCCGATCAGCAGTACCTGAAGACGCCCGAAGAAATGCAGGAGCTGTTCGCCGACCTGCCCGAGGCGCTGGAAAACACCGTCGAGATCGCCAAGCGCTGCAACATCGAAGTGCAGCTGGGCAAGTACTTCCTGCCCGACTTCCCCACGCCCAACGGCATGGGCATCGACGACTACCTGCGACATGTCTCCTTCGAAGGCCTCGATGAGCGCCTGAGCGTCATCCTGCCGCCCGACACCGAGGATTACGAAGCCAAGCGGCAGGTTTACATCGACCGGCTGAATTTCGAGCTGGACATCATCATCCAGATGGGCTTCCCCGGTTACTTCCTCATCGTGATGGACTTCATCAAGTGGGCCAAGAACAACGGCGTGCCGGTGGGCCCCGGCCGGGGTTCGGGTGCCGGCTCGCTGGTGGCCTACGTGCTGAAGATCACCGATCTCGACCCGCTCGCCTACGACCTGCTGTTCGAACGCTTCCTCAATCCGGAGCGGGTATCGATGCCCGACTTCGACGTCGACTTCTGCATGGACGGTCGCGACCGGGTGATCGACTACGTGGCCGAGGCCTACGGGCGCAACGCGGTCAGCCAGATCATCACCTTCGGCACCATGGCCGCCAAGGCAGTGGTGCGGGACGTTGCGCGGGTGCAGGGCAAGTCCTACGGCCTGGCCGACCGACTGTCCAAGATGATCCCGTTCGAAGTGGGCATGACGCTGGAAAAGGCCTACGAGATGGAGGAGCCGCTGCGCGAGTTCCTCAAGGTCGATGAAGAAGCGGCCGAAATCTGGGAGATGGCGCTCAAGCTCGAAGGCATCACCCGCGGCACCGGCAAGCACGCCGGGGGCGTGGTGATCGCGCCGACCAAGCTCACCGACTTCTCGCCGATCGCCTGTGACGAGGAAGGTGGCGGCCTGGTGACCCAGTTCGACAAGGACGACGTCGAGCAGGCCGGCCTGGTGAAGTTCGACTTCCTCGGCCTGCGGACCCTGACGATCATCAAGTGGGCGATGGAGACGATCAACCGCGAGCAGGCCCAGAAAGGCCTGGAGCCGCTGAACATCGACTTCATCCCGCTGGACGACAAACCGACCTACGCGATGCTGCAGAAGGCCGAAACCACGGCCGTGTTCCAGCTCGAATCGCGCGGCATGAAGGAGCTGATCAAGAAGCTCAAGCCGGACTGCCTGGAAGACCTGATCGCACTGGTGGCGCTGTTCCGCCCCGGCCCGCTGCAGTCGGGCATGGTGGACGACTTCATCAACCGCAAGCACGGCCGCGCCGAGCTCGCCTATCCGCACCCGGATTACCAGTACGCCGGCCTGGAGCCGGTGCTCAAGCCCACCTACGGCATCATCCTGTACCAGGAGCAGGTGATGCAGATTGCCCAGGTGATGGCCGGCTACACCCTCGGCGGCGCGGACATGCTGCGTCGCGCCATGGGCAAGAAGAAGCCCGAGGAGATGGCCAAGCAGCGCGGCGGCTTCATCGAAGGTTGCGCCAGGAACGGTATCGACGCGGATCTTGCAGGCAACATCTTCGATCTGGTGGAAAAGTTCGCCGGCTACGGTTTCAACAAGTCGCACTCGGCCGCCTACGGCCTGGTGTCGTACCAGACCGCCTGGCTGAAGGCGCACCATCCGTCCCCGTTCATGGCCGCGGTGCTCTCGGCGGACATGCACAACACCGACAAGGTGGTCACGCTGATCGAGGAATGCCGCAGCATGAAGCTGCGCATCGTCGCGCCGGACGTGAACAATTCGGAGTTCAAGTTCACCGTCGATGACGACAAGCGCATCGTCTACGGGCTCGGCGCGATCAAGGGCGTCGGCGAGGGGCCGGTGGAGGCGATCGTCGAGTGCCGCAACGAGGGCGGTCCGTTCAAGGATCTGTTCGACTTCTGTGCCCGGGTCGATCTCAAGCGGATCAACAAGCGGACCCTCGAAGCGCTGATCCGTGGCGGGGCGCTGGACCGTCTCGGTCCCTATTTCTCCGACGAGCCCAAGGCCTACCAGGCGAACATCGACCGCAACCGTGCGGTGTTGCTGGCGGCGATGGAAGAAGCCGTGCAGGCGGCCGAGCAGACGGCGCGCAGCCTGGACAGTGGCCACATGGACCTGTTCGGCGGCCTGTTCTCCGAGCCCGAGGCCGACGTGTACGCCAACCATCGCAAGGCCAAGGAGCTTTCCCTCAAGGAGCGCCTGCGGGGCGAGAAGGAGACCCTGGGTCTCTACCTCACCGGCCATCCGATCGACGAATACGAAGGCGAGGTCCGGCGTTTCGCCCGCCAGCGGATCATCGACCTGCGCCCGGCGCGCGAGTCGCAGACCATCGCCGGACTGATCGTCAACCTGCGGGTGATGAAGAACAAGAAGGGCGACAAGATGGGCTTCATCACCCTCGACGACCGCTCCGGGCGTATCGAGGCGTCGCTGTTCGCCGATGCGTTCAATTCGGCCCAGGCACTGCTGCAGACCGATGCGCTGGTGGTGGTCGAGGGCGAGGTCAGCAACGACGATTTCTCCGGCGGCCTGCGTCTTCGCGCCAAGCGCGTGATGAGTCTGGAAGAGGCGCGCACCGGCCTTGCCGAGAGCCTGCGGGTGAAGGTCGCGGCCGACGGCCTGAAAGGCGATCGGCTGCGCTGGTTCGCCGATGTCTGCGGGCGCCACCGCGGCGCCTGCCCGATCACCCTCGAGTACACCAGCCGCGATGCGAAGGCGTTGCTGCAGTTCGGCGAGGGCTGGCGAATCGACCCGGCCGACAACTTGATTCAAGCGTTGCGTGACCAGTTCGGCCGAGACAACGTCTTCCTGCACTACCGATAGGCCTGGTCGATGACCGGGTCACGAGACGAGCATATTTTTGTTCGACCTGAATGCGCCTCTCCCGTAAGGTAAGGCGCAAAAAACGGAACAGCCTCCCGGCCGCCTGGCCGTCGACGCATGACGGATGCCTATGAACCCGAATTTCCTGGATTTCGAACAGCCGATCGCCGACCTGCAAGCCAAGATCGAAGAGTTGCGCCTGGTCGGCAACGACAACTCGCTGAACATCGGCGATGAGATCGCACGCCTGCAGGACAAGAGCGAGTCGCTCACCGAAAGCATCTTCGGCAACCTGACCAGCTGGCAGATCGCGCAACTGGCGCGTCACCCGCGTCGTCCCTACACGCTGGACTACATCAACCACCTGTTCACCGAGTTCGATGAACTGCACGGCGATCGTCACTTCTCCGACGACGCCGCGATCGTCGGCGGCGTGGCGCGCCTGGAAGGCCAGCCGGTGATGATCATCGGCCACCAGAAGGGCCGCGACGTGCGCGAGAAGGTGCGTCGCAACTTCGGCATGCCGCGTCCGGAAGGCTATCGCAAGGCCTGCCGTCTGATGGAGATGGCCGAGCGCTTCAAGATGCCGATCCTCACCTTCATCGACACGCCCGGCGCCTATCCGGGTATCGACGCCGAGGAGCGCAACCAGAGCGAGGCCATCGCCTGGAACCTGCGCGTGATGGCGCGCCTGAAGACCCCGATCATCGCCACGGTGATCGGCGAGGGCGGTTCTGGCGGTGCGCTGGCGATCGGTGTATGCGACCGCTTGAACATGCTGCAGTACTCGACCTACTCGGTGATCTCCCCGGAAGGCTGCGCGTCGATCCTCTGGAAGACCGCCGAGAAGGCGCCGGATGCCGCCGAGGCGATGGGCATCACCGCCGAGCGTCTGAAGGGCCTGGGCATCGTCGACAAGGTGATCCCGGAGCCGCTGGGTGGCGCCCATCGCAACCCGGCCGTAATGGCCGAAGCGATGCGCGAAGAATTCAACATTCAGCTCGAACAGCTGCGCGCGCTCGACGTCGATGCGCTGCTGGCCCAGCGCTACGAGCGCCTGATGAGCTACGGCATCGCCTGATAATCCCGCCCTGCGAGACCTGCAGCGTCACTGGCGCCGCAGGCCTCGCCGCAGTGCGATTGCGCCGTGCCCGGCACGGGCGCATCCTCTGCCACTCCTCCTTGCGCATCGTCGCTTCCCATGTCGCTCGAATCCCGCCTGCTGACCTCGCTCATTCCGCAGCGCCACGCGCCCGCCTGGCGGATCGCCTATTCGGGTGGCCTCGATTCCTGCGTCCTGCTGCACCTGCTGGTCAGGCTCGCGCGCCAACAGGCGCTGCCGCCGATCTCGGCGATCCATGTTCATCATGGGCTTCAGTCGGGCGCCGATGCCTGGGCGGAGCATTGCCGTGAGACCTGCGGGGCGCTGGGTGTTCCGCTGGAGGTTGTCCGGGTGCGGGTCGCAGATTCGGCCAGTCTCGAGAACGCCGCCCGCCAGGCCCGCTACGCGGCCTTCGAGGCACGGCTTGGCGAGGACGAGGTGCTGCTGACGGCCCAGCACCGTGACGATCAGGCCGAGACGCTGCTGTTTCGCCTGCTGCGTGGCGCGGGGCTGAGAGGGCTGGTTGCGATGCCGCCGTCGCGCGCGCTGGGGCGCGGGCTTCTGGTGCGTCCGCTGCTCGATGCCGGCCGCGCCGAGCTCGAAGCCTGGGCGAGGGCCGAGGGGCTGAGCTGGGTCGAGGACCCGAGCAACGCCTCGCTCGATCATGCGCGCAACTACCTCCGTCACCAGGTCTTCCCGGTGCTCGAGCGGCGCTGGCCGGCTGCCGCGTCGTCCATGGCGCGTGCCGCCGGGCACCTGGCCGAGGCCCAGGGGCTGCTGGACGAGCTGGCGGCGCTCGACCTGGCATCGGCTGCCGCGCCGCCGCCCTTTGCCTGGCTCGGGTTGCCCAGTCTTGCCATGGGGCCATTGCAGGCGATCTCCGAGGCGCGGCAGCGCAATGCCTTGCGCCACTGGCTGCGCCCCCATGTACGACTGCCTGATGCCGACCATTGGGCCGGCTGGTGCGATCTGCGCGATGCCGCTGGCGATGCCGCGCCGGTGTGGCGCCTGGACCAGGCCGAGCTGCGCCGGACCGCCGACCGCCTCTGGCTGCTGCGCGGGGCCTGGCTGCAGACGCCGCCGGAGCCGGACGTGGCGAGCCTGCTGGGCGACATCGATCTGGCCGGCAATGGTCGCGTGCGCATCAGCGGCGCGGCGGGGGACGGGTTGCGGCTCGGGTATCGCCAGGGTGGCGAGTGGCTGCAACTGGCCGGGCGGGGCAGGCGGGATCTCAAGCGGGTGCTCAACGAGCAGGGCGTCCCGGGATTCGTCCGGCCGCGCCTTCCGCTGCTGCTGCGCGAGCGCGAGGTCGTCGCGGTCGCCAACCTGGGCGACCTGACCGGCTCCGGCATCCGCCTCGACTGGCGCCCTCCGACGGGTGACGGCCGTTTGAGCTGATAAGGCCTTTCGAGTAGACTACGCTCCCGTCTCTACAGAGCTTCTGCGGTCCGCATGGATCCCGCGGCAGTTCGTCATTGCCGAACCTCGTGCAATGGCACCTCGCTTTCCCCGGCGGCGCTGGCCGCTTAACGCAGACTTCTAGGGTTTTTCATGACGCGCTATATATTCGTCACGGGCGGTGTTGTTTCTTCATTGGGGAAAGGCATCGCCTCGGCATCTTTGGCGGCAATCCTGGAGGCGCGGGGCCTGAAGGTCACCATGCTCAAGCTGGATCCGTACATCAACGTCGATCCGGGCACCATGAGCCCCTTCCAGCATGGTGAAGTCTTCGTCACCCATGACGGGGCCGAAACCGACCTGGACCTGGGCCATTACGAGCGGTTCATCCGCACCACCATGACCCAGAACAACAACTTCACCACCGGCCGCGTCTACGAGGACGTGCTGCGCCGTGAGCGCCGTGGCGACTACCTGGGCGCCACCATCCAGGTGATTCCGCACATCACCGACGAGATCAAGCGCCGCATCATCAAGGGTGCCGGCGACGCCGATGTCGCTCTGGTCGAGATCGGCGGCACGGTCGGCGACATCGAGTCCCAGCCGTTCCTCGAGGCGATCCGCCAGTTGCGCGTGGAAGTCGGCGCCAAGCGCGCGATGCTGATGCACCTGACCCTGGTGCCCTACATCGCCACGGCTGGCGAGACCAAGACCAAGCCGACCCAGCATTCGGTCAAGGAGCTGCGCTCCATCGGCCTGCAGCCGGACGTTCTGATCTGCCGCTCCGACCACCCGGTCGACGTCTCGTCGCGTCGCAAGATCGCGCTGTTCACCAACGTCGAGGAGCGCGCGGTCATCTCCCTCGAGGACGTGGACACCATCTACAAGATCCCGGGCGTGCTGCATGCCCAGGGCCTCGATGATTTCGTGGTCGAGCGCTTCGGGCTGGAGTGTGGCGGTGCCGATCTGTCCGAGTGGGACCGTGTGGTCGACGCCAAGCTGAACCCGGAAAAAGAAGTCACCATCGCCATGGTCGGCAAGTACATGGAACTTCTCGATGCCTACAAATCTCTGATCGAAGCGATGAGCCACGCTGGAATCCAGAGCCGCACGAAAGTGAACCTCCGCTATATCGACTCCGAAGACATCGAAAACCAGGGAACCGGCCTGCTCGAAGGCATGGACGCTATCCTGGTGCCCGGTGGTTTCGGCCTGCGCGGCGTCGAAGGCAAGATCGCCACGGTCAAATATGCCCGTGAGAACAAGATTCCCTACCTGGGCATCTGCCTGGGCATGCAGGTCGCGGTCATCGAGTTCGCGCGCGACGTGCTGGGCTGGTCCGATGCCAACTCCACCGAGTTCGACCGTGACAGCGGTCATCCGGTGGTCGGCCTGATCACCGAGTGGGAAGACGCGACCGGCGCGCGCGAGACCCGCTCGGACGCTTCGGACCTGGGCGGCACCATGCGCCTGGGTGCGCAGGAATGCCAGCTCGAGGGCGGCTCCAACGTGCACGCCTGCTACGGCAAGGAGCGGATCGTCGAGCGTCATCGTCACCGCTACGAGGTCAACAACAACCTGCTGCCGCAGCTTCAGGCCGCCGGGCTCAAGGTCACCGGCCGCTCGGGCGACGGCGCCCTGGTGGAGGTCGTGGAGGCGCCGGACCATCCCTGGTTCGTGGCGTGCCAGTTCCACCCCGAATTCACCTCGACTCCGCGTGACGGCCACCCGCTGTTCAGTGGATTCGTCAATGCCGCACTGGCACAGAAGGCCCGCACCGCATGACTCAGAAGACGATTCGCGTCAGCCACATCGACGTCGCCAACGACAAGCCGTTCGTCCTCTTCGGCGGGATGAACGTGCTCGAGTCCCGTGACCTGGCCATGCAGATCTGCGAAGCCTACGTGAAGGTCACCGAGAAGCTGGGCATTCCCTACGTCTTCAAGGCGAGCTTCGACAAGGCCAACCGCTCCTCGATCAATTCCTTCCGTGGCCCGGGCCTGGACGAGGGGATGAAGATCTTCGAGGAAGTGAAGAAGACCTTCGGCGTGCCGGTCATCACCGACGTGCACGAACCCTACCAGGCCGCTCCGGTGGCCGAGGTCTGCGACGTGATCCAGCTGCCGGCTTTCCTGTCGCGGCAGACCGACCTAGTGGTGGCCATGGCCAAGACCGGCGCGGTGATCAACATCAAGAAGGCGCAGTTCCTCGCCCCGCAGGAAATGAAGCACATCCTCGCCAAATGCGAGGAGGCCGGCAACGACCAGCTTATCCTCTGCGAGCGCGGCTCCTCGTTCGGCTACAACAACCTGGTGGTCGACATGCTCGGCTTCGGCATCATGAAGCAGACCGAATACCCGGTGATCTTCGATGTGACCCATGCCCTGCAGATGCCGGGCGGGCGCGCCGATTCGGCCGGTGGCCGCCGTGCCCAGGTGACGGACCTGGCCAAGGCCGGTCTGAGCCAGGGGCTGGCGGGCCTCTTCCTCGAGGCGCACCCGGACCCGGACAGCGCCAAGTGCGACGGTCCCTGCGCGCTGCGCCTGAACAAGCTGGAGCCGTTCCTCGCCCAGCTCAAGCAACTGGATGACCTGGTCAAGAGTTTCCCCCCGATCGAAACCGCTTGAAGCGAGCTGCTTGAAGCCTGCAGTTATCTATGGAGAGTGAACAACAATGGCAAAGATCGTCGATATCAAGGGGCGCGAGGTTCTCGACTCCCGTGGCAATCCCACCGTGGAAGCCGATGTAATCCTCGATAACGGCATCACCGGCAGCGCCTGCGCGCCGTCCGGTGCTTCGACCGGCTCCCGCGAGGCGCTGGAACTGCGCGACGGCGACAAGAGCCGCTACCTGGGCAAGGGCGTGCTGAAGGCCGTGGCCAACATCAACGGGCCGATCCGTGACCTGTTGTTGGGCAAGGACCCGGCCGACCAGCAGGCGCTCGACCGCGCCATGATCGAACTCGACGGCACCGACAACAAGGCCAAACTGGGCGCCAACGCGATCCTCGCGGTCTCCCTGGCCGCCGCCAAGGCCGCTGCCCAGGATGCCGACCTGCCGCTCTACGCGCACATCGCCAACCTCAACGGCACCCCGGGCCAGTACTCGATGCCGGTACCGATGATGAACATCATCAACGGCGGCGAGCACGCCGACAACAACGTCGACATCCAGGAATTCATGGTCCAGCCGGTCGGCGCCAAGACCTTCGCCGATGCGCTGCGCATGGGCGCCGAGATCTTCCATCACCTCAAGGCCGTGCTCAAGGCGCGTGGCCTGAGCACCTCCGTGGGTGACGAAGGCGGTTTTGCACCGAACCTGGCCTCCAACGAAGACGCGCTGGCCGCCATCGCCGAAGCCGTCGCCAACGCCGGCTACACGCTGGGCGACGACGTGACCCTGGCACTCGATTGCGCCTCCAGCGAATTCTTCGAGAACGGCAAATACGACCTGGCCGGTGAAGGCAAGGTGTTCGACGCCGCCGGTTTCGCCGACTACCTCGCCGGCCTGTCCGAGCGCTATCCGATCATCTCGATCGAAGATGGCATGGACGAATCCGACTGGGACGGCTGGAAGGTGCTGACCGACAAGATCGGCAGCAAGGTGCAGCTGGTCGGCGACGACCTGTTCGTGACCAACACCCGCATCCTCAAGGAAGGCATCGAGAAAGGCATCGGCAACTCGATCCTGATCAAGTTCAACCAGATCGGCTCGCTGACCGAGACCCTGGAGGCCATCCAGATGGCCAAGGCGGCCGGCTACACCGCGGTCATCTCGCACCGTTCGGGCGAAACCGAGGACAGCACCATCGCCGACCTGGCCGTCGGTACCGCCGCCGGCCAGATCAAGACCGGTTCGCTGTGCCGCTCCGATCGCGTATCCAAGTACAACCAGCTGCTGCGCATCGAAGAGCAGCTGGGCGGAAAAGCGCCCTACAAGGGACGTGCGGAGTTCCGTGGCTGATACCTGCCATGTTAAAAGGGCGGCCTGAGCCGCCCTTTTTTGTGTGAGCCGGAAGGATCCAGCCCCGCCGCGCATTCGGCGGGTTTCTCTTGCCTGCGCCTGACCGATGGTCAGCCGGCCGGTTGTCGATTCATGTTTCCATTCGCGGCTCGCCCGTCGCTCAGCTACCCAAAACCTTCTGATGCCATCCATGCGTAGTCCTTACTGGTTGTTCGTCGTGCTGCTCCTGCTTCTGGGCGGGCTGCAATATCGCCTGTGGGTCGGCGAAGGCAGCCTGGCGCAGGTGACCGAGCTGAAGAAGCAGATCGCCGACCAGCAGGGGGAGAACCAGCGCCTGCTCGAGCGCAACCGTATCCTCGAGGCCGAAGTGATGGAGCTCAAGCAGGGCATGGAGACGGTCGAAGAGCGGGCTCGTCACGAGCTGGGCATGGTCAAAGAGGGCGAAACCCTCTTTCAGCTCGCCGAATGAACGGCTTCTGGGTCGTCATCCCGGCAGCGGGCGTCGGCAGCCGCATGCGCGCCGACCGGCCGAAGCAGTACCTGCCGCTGGCCGGCCGCGCGCTGATCGAACACACCCTGGCGTGCTTTCTTTCCCATCCCGGGTTGCGCGGGCTGGTGGTCAGCCTGGCGGCGGACGATCCCTACTGGAGCACGCTGCCCTGCGCCTCGGATGAGCGCATCGCCCGGGCCGTCGGCGGCCGCGAGCGTGCCGACTCGGTGCTCGAAGGGCTTCTGCGGCTGGAGGCGCTGGGCGCCGACGAGGCGGACTGGGTGCTGGTGCACGATGCGGCGCGTCCGAACCTGCAGCGCGCCGATCTCGACGGGCTGCTCGAGCAGCTGTCCGGCGACCCGGTCGGCGGTCTGCTGGCGGTTCCGGCGAAGGACACCCTCAAGCGCGCCGGTGCGGATGGGCGGGTGGCCGAAACGGTGGATCGTTCGGTGATCTGGCTGGCCTATACGCCGCAGATGTTCCGCCTCGGTCTGTTGCGCGATGCGCTGCGCCAGGCCCTGGCTGCCGGCGTGACGGTGACCGACGAGGCCTCGGCGATGGAGTGGGCCGGGCATGCCCCTCGGCTGGTGGAAGGGCGGGCGGACAACATCAAGGTGACCCGGCCCGAGGATCTGCACTGGCTGGAGCAGCAATGGCCGGGCGGACGGGAACGTCGGGAAGAATGAAAAAGGCGGGGGAGACCCCGCCTTTTCATGCCCGCTCAGTAACGATAGATGGCGGCGGCGCCGCTCTGGGTCGGCATGCGCTCGACCGGCACCACCACGACTTCGCCCCCTTGTTCGAGGGTCCAGACGGTGAGCTCGTCGAGCAGGTCCGGCGTGGTCTGGGAGCCGTCATCGACCGGAATCGCCTTGCCTTCTTCCTTGTCCACCTTGCCGGGAATCCGGCGCTCGGCCTCGACCAGCAGCGTGGCGACCCGGCCTTCGCGGGTGGCCTGGCCGATGGCTTCGAGCTGGTCGGTTGCCAGGCCCTGCCCGTGGGATTCGCCGAACTGGTCGAGCAACCCGCCCAGGCGCTTCAGGTAGCGCGGCTGCATCACCGTCCAGCTCTTCTCGCGCAGCTGTTCGGACGACAGCAGCGAGGGGTCGACCTCGATCGCTTCATCGATCAGCTGGTCGTTGTGGCTGAGCTTGCGGAAGTGGAACTGGTGTTCCGGCAGCGCGGCGAGGATCAGCGGCAGACCCGAAGGCTTGGAGTGATGCTCGATGATGGCGCGGTCGACCTCGCGGAAGAAGCGCTCGCGGTCGCGGTCGATCTCATCCTGCTTGCCGGAACCGCCGGCCTCCACCTGCATCGGGTCGCCCCGTTCGCTCGCTCGGCCGTAGCCCTGGGGAAAGCCGGTCTGGCCTTTCTGGGTCAGGTCCGCACCGAGGGCCTCCTCCAGCGTCGCCGGCACGCCTTCGGCCAGCGGGACTTCGCTGATGCCGTCGCGGGTGCCCTCGAACAGGCGCACCGAGTCCAGGGTCATGCAGAGGATCTGGTAGCGGTCGGCCGACTGGGCGATGCGCACCAGCGGCTTGACATGCATGCGGTCGTTGACCACCGCGAGCTCAGGAACGCTGCGCTGCAGGCGGAACACCTGAAAATAGTCCGGCGCGCCGAACACGGCGAGGCCGTCGAGGTTGTGGTTCCAGAAGTCGATGTCGTCCACCAGGGCGTGGAAGGGCGCCAGTATGTTCGCCGTGTCGGTCCTGCCCTGTTTTTGCAGCGCTTCTTCGAGCTGCCGGACGAGTTGCTTGAAGCGTATCGGGTCCTGTTCCCGGTCCGGGAAACTGCGATGGGTCGGCTGATACAACGACAGGCAGGGCGGCTGTTTGTGGGCCAGGAGCTGCTTGAGGTTTGCTCGGTTCAGAGTTGTCGCAGGCATAGTGCACCTCTTTGCGTGTGACTCGATTCGATCCCTCGGGGTGAGTGTCAATCTGTTCTGCGGCTGAGTTTGCCTATCAGGTGATCCAGGGCGTGGTGCATCTTTTCGGCGGCACCGTCGATGGCCAGCTCCAGCGAGTCGGCCTTGTGGGTGACCGACAGCGGATCGTGGTGCTTCAGGCGCGCCTCGATCTGGCAGCGTTTGTCCTGAGGGCCGCTTCGCGATGCGTTTTCGTCGTTCAGGTGCACCTCGAGCCGCGTCAGGTACTCATCGAAACGTTCCAGCTCACCTTCGAGGGTGGCGCGTACGCGCTCTTCCAGCGCTTGAGAAACGGTGATGCTGTGATTGCTGTTGACCTGAATGTGCATGCAAGTCTCCTGTCAGGCGCATTGCGCGCAATGGCTTGGAAGGCGGTGTTTCCTGCCGCCCTCCCTAGTTACGACGGATCAGTCGATACAGGGTTCCGAGCCGAATGCTTGCGCCATGTGTGTTGCGCTTCAGGAGTATTCCGGGCGTGCGGCCAGTCCCGTCCTGAGCGCCTCGATGAGCCCGCCGACCTTCGCCGACAGCAGCCGTCGCTGGGGGTACACCGCCCAGACGGCCGTGTCCGGCGGCTGGTTGGGCTCCAGCAGGGAGACCAGCTCGCCGCGCTGGAGCGGCTCCTGGACGTAGTAATCGGGCAGCTGGCACAGGCCGAAGCCGCGCAGGGCGGCATCGAGCACGGCCTGGCCGCTGTTGCAGCGCCAGTTGCCGCTGGGCTTGAACAGGTGCTCGCGGCCGTCGAGCCGGAATGTCCAGGTATCGCCGGTGCCGATCAGGCAGTTGTGCCGGCTCAGTTCGGACAGGGTATGGGGCGTGCCGTAGCGCTCCAGGTAGGCCGGTGCGGCACACAGGTACATGGCGCGCGGTGCCAGGCGGGTGGCCACCAGGCGCGACTCGCTGAGCCGGCCGAGGCGGATGGCCAGGTCGTAGCCTTCCTGAACCAGGTCGAGGGTGCGGTTGGTCAACTCGATCTCGACCCGCAGCTGCGGATGCCGGGCCATGAAGGCGTTGACCAGCGGGACGATGAAGCGCTCGCCATAGGCGACCGCCGCGGTCATCCGCAAAAGCCCCGCGGGTGCGCTGTGCAGGTCGCTGACGGCGAGGTAGGCCTGGTCGCGTTCCTCGATCAACCGCTGGCAACGCACGTAGAACGCCTGGCCGGCTTCGGTGAGCGACACGCGCCGGGTGGTGCGATAGAGCAGCCTGGCCTGCAGGCGCTCCTCCAGCGCGGCGACCTGCCGGCTGACGTGGGAAGAGGAAACCCGCAGGCGCTCGGCGGCGCGCTGAAAACCACCGCATTCGACCACGGCGACGAATTCGTCCAGACCGTCCCAGCGAAAACTGCCCATCGATTATCCCTGTGTGACAACAATGTTTTACTGATGCGTTGATTATCCCAGAGTACGGGTGAATTACACTGTCGCCTTCAAGCCCATGACAGGAGCCAGGCCATGACCATCAAATCCCGCGCTGCGGTAGCTTTCGCCCCGAACGAACCCCTGCAGATCGTCGAAGTCGACGTCCAGCCGCCAAAGGCGGGTGAGGTGCTCGTGCGCATCGTCGCGTCGGGCGTCTGCCACACCGATGCCTACACGCTCTCGGGGCAGGACTCCGAAGGCGTGTTCCCCTGCATCCTCGGCCACGAGGGCGGCGGCATCGTCGAGGCCGTCGGCGAGGGCGTGACCTCGGTGGCCGTCGGCGACCACGTGATTCCGCTGTACACCGCCGAATGCCGCGAGTGCAAATTCTGCAAGTCGGGCAAGACCAACCTGTGCAGCTCGGTGCGCGCGACCCAAGGCAAGGGTCTGATGCCCGACGGCACCAGCCGCTTCTCCTACCAGGGCCAGCCGGTCTACCACTACATGGGCACCTCGACCTTTTCGGAGTACACCGTGCTGCCCGAAGTCTCGGTCGCCAAGATTCCGAAGGAGGCGCCGCTGGAGAAGGTCTGCCTGCTCGGCTGCGGCGTGACCACCGGCATCGGTGCGGTGCTCAACACCGCCAAGGTGGAAGAGGGCGCCACGGTCGCCATCTTCGGGCTGGGCGGCATCGGTCTGGCGGCGATCATCGGCGCGACCATGGCCAAGGCGAGCCGGATCATCGCGATCGACATCAACCCCGCCAAGTTCGACATCGCCCGCGAACTGGGCGCGACCGACTTCGTCAATCCGAAGGAGCATGACAAGCCGATCCAGGACGTCATCGTCGAGATGACCGACGGCGGCGTCGATTACTCCTTCGAGTGCGTCGGCAGCGTCCAGCTGATGCGCGCCGCGCTCGAGTGCTGCCACAAGGGCTGGGGCGAGTCGACCATCATTGGCGTGGCGCCGGCCGGCCAGGAAATCAGCACCCGTCCGTTCCAGCTGGTCACCGGGCGCGTCTGGCGCGGTTCGGCCTTCGGTGGCGTCAAGGGCCGCACCGAACTGCCGAGCTACGTGGAAAAGGCGCAGAAGGGCGACATCCCGCTCGATACCTTCATCACCCACAACATGGGCCTGGACCAGATCAACGAGGCGTTCGAGCTGATGCACGAAGGCAAGAGCATCCGCACCGTCATCCATTTCTGATCCTTAGGGTGGATAACGCCGTCGCCAGACGGCTTATCCACCTCGACCAGTGGAAAAACCTTCACGGTTTTCCACCCTGCGCGAGGAATACCCATGACCCTTGAAAACATTTCCTGCCAGAAAAGCTTCGGCGGCTGGCACAAGCGTTATCGCCACCGGTCCAGCAGCCTCAATTGCGACATGGTGTTCGCCGTCTACCTGCCGCCGCAGGCCGAGCAGGGCGCCAGGCTGCCGGTACTCTACTGGCTGTCCGGGTTGACCTGTACCGACGAGAACTTCATGCAGAAGGCGGGGGCGATGCGCATGGCCGCCGAGCTTGGCCTGGTGATCGTCGCCCCCGACACCAGCCCGCGCGGCGAGGGCGTGCCCGACGATCCGCAGGGCGCCTGGGACTTCGGGCTCGGCGCGGGCTTTTATGTCAACGCGACCGAGGAACCCTGGGCCCGGCATTACCGCATGTACGACTACGTCGTGCAGGAGCTGCCGGCGCTGATCGAGGCCAACTTCCCGGTTTCCGACCGACGCGGTATCAGCGGCCATTCGATGGGCGGCCACGGCGCGCTGGTCTGCGCGCTGCGCAACCCGGGACGCTACCGGTCGCTCTCGGCGTTCGCGCCGATCACCCACCCGCTCGACTGCCCCTGGGGCGAGAAGGCCTTCAGCCTCTACCTGGGCGAAGACCGGGCGCGCTGGAAGGAGTGGGACGCCTGTGCGCTGATCGCTTCGGCGCAGGAGAAGTTGCCGATCCTGGTGGACCAAGGCGACCGCGACGACTTCATGGCCACCCAGCTCAAGCCCGAAGCCCTGCAGCAGGCGGCGAAGGCGGCAGGCCATCCTCTGACGCTGCGCCTGCAGCCCGGATACGACCACAGCTACTTCTTCATCGCGAGCTTCATCGAAGATCACCTGCGACACCACGCCGAGGCGTTGACCGCGTAGGGTGGATGACGGCGAAGCCTCATCCACGCGTTGGATGTGGCGGCGTTCGGATCAGCGGTGATTGGACGATCTCCGGCCCGCGTGGAAAACGCTTCGCGGTTTTCCACCCTACGCATGTCGCGATCCACATGGATAAAAAAAGGCCCGACCGGTCACCCGGTCGGGCCTTTTCCGTCAGCGGAGCTTAGAGCGACGGATAATCGGTATAGCCTTCCGCGCCCTTGGCGTAGAAGAGTTCCGGGCGCGGCTCGTTCAGCGGGGCGTCCTGGCGCAGGCGCTCGGGCAGGTCGGGGTTGGCGATGTAGGGAATGCCGAAGGCCACCGCATCGGCCTTGCCTTCAGCCAGCCAGGCGTTGGCCTGTTCCTTGGTGAAGCGCTCGTTGGCGATGTAGACCCCGCCGAAGTGCTGCTTCAGCGTCGGGCCGAGGCTGTCGGCGCCTGCCTTCTCGCGGGTGCAGATGAAGGCAATGCCGCGGGCGCCGAGTTCGCGGGCGACGTAGCCGAAGGTGTCCGCCAGGTTGGAATCGCCCATGTCGTGGGAATCGGCACGAGGAGCCAGATGGACGCCGACGCGTCCCGGTCCCCAGACGCCGATCGCCGCGTCGGTGACTTCCAGCATCAGCCGTGCGCGGTTCTCGATGGAGCCGCCGTAGGCATCGGTGCGCGTGTTGGTCTTGTCCTGCAGGAACTGGTCGAGCAGGTAGCCGTTGGCGCCATGGATCTCGACGCCGTCGAAGCCGGCTTTCTTGGCGTTTTCGGCGCCCTTGCGGTAGGCCTCGACAATGCCGGGGATCTCGCTGGTCTCGAGGGCGCGCGGGGTCACGTAGTCCTTCATCGGGCGGATGAGGCTGACGTGGCCCGCCGGCTGGATGGCACTCGGCGCGACCGGCAGCTGGCCGTCCAGGTAGACCGGGTCGGAGATGCGCCCGACGTGCCACAGTTGCAGGATGATCTTGCCGCCCTTGGCATGCACGGCCGCGGTGATCTTCTTCCAGCCTTCGACCTGCTCGTCGGACCAGATGCCGGGGGTGTCCGGATAGCCGACGCCCATCGGCGTGACCGACGTCGCCTCGCTGATGATCAGGCCGGCCGATGCGCGCTGTGCGTAGTATTCGGCCATCAGGTCGCCGGGGACACGGCCGGGTTCTGCGCGGCAGCGCGTCAGCGGCGCCATGACGATGCGGTTGGTCAGGTGCAGGTCGCCGATGATGATCGGGTCGAACAGAGTAGGCATGCGTGAGGCTCCGGTTGCGAAGGTTCAGGGGTGTCCGGTCAGAGTTCCCGACCGAGGCGCTCGACGAAGGCCTCGATGGCCTCCTCGTTGCGCTTGAAGAAGTGCCACTGGCCGACCTTGCGGCTGGTGACCAGCCCGGCCCGTTGCAAGGTGGCCAGGTGTGCCGAAACGGTGGATTGCGAGAGCCCGGCGCGCTGGTCGATCTGCCCCGCGCAGACGCCGCTTTCCAGCGGGTGCTCCTGGTCGGGGAAATTGCCCTGCGGGTCCTTGAGCCAGTCGAGGATCTGGCGCCTGAGCGGATGGGCCAGGGCCTTGAGGATGTCGTCGAGTTCGTCGGGCATGGGAAGGCCGAATGAATATCGTGTTGGGGCGAACTTTATATCGGCCTTGACCGATATGAGATCGATTCGGTCGATGGTCATCATCAGCGGTTTCGATCCGCCCATCGTTCGTGACGACGTTCACGCAGTCACCGGCTCCTGTAGAATCGCCGCTCGCTTCTGCTTGGGTGGACATCACTATGCGTATCGGCCACGGTTACGACGTGCATCGCTTCGGCGAGGGGACCTTCATCACCCTCGGCGGTGTACGCATTCCCCATACCTGCGGGCTACTGGCCCATTCCGATGGTGACGTGCTGCTGCACGCGCTGTGCGACGCGCTGCTGGGCGCCGCGGCGCTGGGCGACATCGGCAAGCATTTCCCCGATACCGACCCGCAGTTCAAGGGCGCCGACAGCCGGGTCCTGCTGCGCCACGTGGTCGCCCAGGTGCGTGCCCGCGGCTGGCAGGTCGGCAACGTCGACGCCACCATCGTCGCCCAGGCGCCGAAAATGGCGCCGCACATCGAGACCATGCGCACCTCCATCGCCGAGGATCTGGAAGTGGAAATGGACCAGGTCAACGTGAAGGCGACCACGACCGAAAAACTCGGTTTCGTCGGGCGCGAAGAGGGCATTGCGGTCCACGCCGTCGCGCTGCTGGTCAAGGCATGACCGAAGATCAGCTGCTCGGCCCCCGGGCCCATGGCGAGCCCTGCGGCCAGGCCGTGCTCAAGGCGGTGGCCGAGGACTTTCAGGTCGACGAGGTGCTCGACATCCCGTTGTCGGGCGAGGGCGAGCACCTGTGGCTGTGGGTCGAAAAGCGCAACCTGAATACCGAGGAGGCGGCACGGCGTCTCGCGCGCGCCGCCGGTGTGCCGCTGCGGGCGATCAGCTACGCCGGGCAGAAGGACCGCCAGGCGCTGACGCGCCAGTGGTTCAGCCTGCACCTGCCCGGCAAGGCCGACCCGGATCTCGCCGCCGCCGAGAACGACAGCCTGCGCCTGCTCAGGCAGATGCGGCATCAGCGCAAGCTGCAGCGCGGTGCGCATTCGGCCAATGGATTCACGCTGCGCCTGACCGACCTGCAGGCCGATCGCCAGGCGCTCGAAGCGCGCCTGGAGCGCATTCGCCAGCAGGGGGTGCCCAACTATTACGGTCCCCAGCGTTTCGGCTACCAGGGCGGTAACCTCGCCGGTGCCCGCGAACATGCCGAGCGGGGCGAGCTGCCGGAGTCGCGCAACCTTCGCTCACGGCTGCTTTCGGCGGCGCGCAGCTACCTGTTCAACCGTATCCTCGCCGAACGGGTCGCGGCGGGCAGCTGGAACCGCGCGCAGGTCGGCGATCTGCTGGCCTTCACCGACAGTCGCAGTCATTTCGCCGCCGGCGAAGCCGAATGCAGCGACCCGCGGCTGGCCATTCTCGACCTGCATCCGACCGCTGCGCTATGGGGGCAGGGCGATTCGCCCGCGACCGGCGCCACCGCGATGCTCGAGCGCCAGGTGGCCGAGGCCGAACCGGCATTGACCGCCTGGCTGGCGCAAGCGCGACTGGAGCACGAACGGCGTATTCTTCGCCTCCCAATTGGGGGCCTGTCGTGGCATTATCCCGAGCCTGACATTCTGCAACTGGAATTCGTCCTGCCGACCGGATGCTTCGCCACTGCCGTGGTTCGTGAGCTGGTCAGCCTGGCAGGGCAGACGGACATCTGATGCGTATTCTGATCGCCAACGACGACGGGGTGTATGCACCTGGGCTCGCCGCGCTTTATGACGCGCTGGCGGATTACGCCGAGTGCCAGGTCATCGCCCCGATCCAGGACATGAGCGGCGCCAGCAGCGCGCTGACCCTGGATCGCCCGCTTCACCCGGTCACCATGCCGAACGGTTTCATCGGTCTCAACGGATCGCCCACCGACTGCGTTCACCTGGGTATCAACGGCATGCTCGAGCAGGCGCCGGACATGGTCGTCTCGGGGATCAACCTGGGTGCCAACCTGGGGGACGACGTGCTCTATTCGGGCACCGTGGCCGCCGCCATCGAAG
The DNA here is from genome assembly GCF_005876855.1 of Stutzerimonas nosocomialis. GTDB lineage: Bacteria > Pseudomonadota > Gammaproteobacteria > Pseudomonadales > Pseudomonadaceae > Stutzerimonas > Stutzerimonas nosocomialis. Next base: position 33,294 of record NZ_QLAE01000018.1, read on the forward strand.
GGCGCTTCACCGGCATGCCGGCGTTCGCCTTTTCCCTGGTCTCGCGTCAGCCGGACAACCTCCCGACCGCCGCCTACATCGCCCGCACGCTGGTGGAAAACCATGCGCGCCTGCAGGTGCCTGAGCGCACGGTGCTCAGCATCAACGTGCCGAACCTGCCGCTGGACCATATCCGCGGCATTCAGCTGACGCGCCTGGGGCACCGGCGACGCGCCAAGGCCCCGGTCAAGGTGGCCAACCCGCGGGGCAAGGAGGGCTACTGGATTTCGGCAGCCGGAGACGTCGAGGATGGCGGGCCGGGTACCGATTTCCACGCGGTGATGCAGGGCTATGTTTCGGTCACCCCGCTGCAGCTCGATCGCACCTTTCACGAGGCGTTCCAGGGCCTCGACCGTTGGCTGGAGGGGTTGCTGTGATCAGGCGTGGACCAGACGATTTCCTGCGCAACGGCACCGGCATGACCTCCCAGCGCACCCGCGACCGACTCATACAGCGCCTGTACGAGGAAGGGTTGTCGGACCCGAAGGTGCTCGAGGTGATCCGACGCACGCCGCGTCACCTGTTCGTCGACGAGGCCCTGGCGCATCGGGCCTACGAGGACACGGCGCTGCCGATCGGGCATAACCAGACCATTTCGCAGCCGTTCATGGTCGCGCGCATGAGCGAGCTGCTGATCGCCGACGGCCCGCTGGACAAGGTGCTGGAGATCGGCACCGGCTCCGGTTACCAGACCGCCGTGCTGGCGCAACTGGTCGAGCGGGTGTTTTCGGTCGAGCGAATCCAGGCGCTGCAGGATCGCGCCAAGGAGCGTCTGGTCGAACTCAAATTACGCAATGTGGTCTTTCGCTGGGGTGATGGTTGGGAAGGCTGGTCGGCACTGGCGCCCTACAATGGCATCATCGTTACCGCAGCGGCAGCCGACGTGCCTCAGGCATTGCTCGACCAACTTGCACCCGGTGGTCGACTGGTGATTCCGGTCGGCGCGGGTGATGTCCAGCAACTGATGCTGATCATTCGAGAGGAAAACGGTTTTTCCCGCCACATGCTGGATACCGTACGTTTCGTGCCGCTGCTCAATGGACCTGTAGTTTGACGATTCAGCGGAAGGAAACATGAAGAAGGCTTTATTGCTGTACGCCAAGGGCATCGCCATGGGCGCGGCCGACGTGGTACCGGGCGTTTCGGGCGGCACCGTCGCGTTCATCACCGGGATCTACGACGAACTGCTGCGGTCGATTTCCGCCGTCCCCAATGCGGCAGTGCAGCTCCTGCGCGGCCGGGTGCGTGAAGCCTGGCAGACCGCGAACCTGTCGTTCCTGCTGATCCTCTTCGGCGGCGTCTTCACCAGCATCATCAGCCTCGCGCGGCTGATCTCCTACCTGCTCGAGCATCATCCGATTCCCGTCTGGTCGTTCTTCTTCGGGCTGATCCTGGTGTCGGTGCACATCGTCGCCAAGGACATCGGGCGCTGGGGAGCCGGCCGCGTGGTGGCCCTGCTGCTGGGCATCGCCTTCGCCTACTGGATCACCGTGGCCGAGCCCGTGCAGTGGGGCACCGACGGTTTCAGCCTGTTCCTGGCCGGGGCCATCGCCATCTGCGCGATGATCCTGCCCGGCATTTCCGGCAGTTTCATCCTCCTGCTGCTTGGCCTGTATCCGGTGATCCTGGCCGCGGTGAAGGGCTTCGAAGCCGGAATCCTGCTGACCTTCCTGGCCGGCTGCGTGGTGGGGCTGCTGACCTTCGCCCGCCTGGTGAGCTGGATGCTCAAGCGCTGGCGCGACCTGACCCTGGCCTTCCTGACCGGACTGATGCTCGGCTCGCTGAACAAGGTCTGGCCCTGGAAGGAAACCCTGACCTGGCGAGTCAACTCCCACGGCGAGCAAGTGCCGCTGCTGGAGCGAAACCTGTCGCCGGGTGCCTTTGCCGACATCACCGGGCAGGATCCTCACCTCGTGCTCGCCCTGATGCTGGCCTTCGCCGGTATAGCGCTCGTGCTCGGTATCGAATGGATCGCCGCGCGCCACCAGCCCGTTGCCGAAAACGCCTAGGAGTCGATGATGTACCGGAGCGTCAGTTGAGGCATCTTTCCAGCCAGCCGTTCAGCTCCCCGACACCCGCCAGCCCCGTCGTCTGCGTGTTGCTGCTGGCCGCGCTGCTGACCGGCTGTGCGGCGTCCCCTTCCGGTGGCGTCCAGGTGGTCGATCGCAACGCACGGGCTCCGGTCACCAGTGGCCAGTACACCGTTCAGCGAGGCGACACCCTGTATGCCATCGCCTTTCGCTTCGGCTGGGACTGGAAACAGCTGGCGCAGCGCAATGGCATTCAGCCGCCCTACGTGATCTACCCGGGTCAGCGCATTCGCTTCGATGGCCATTCGTCGGCTGCTTCGGTCGCCACGGCACCGCCGCGCCGCGTGACGCCAGCGGCACCTCCGCCGCCAGCCACCTCCTCGCCGGTGATCGTCTCCACACCAGCTTCCCAGCCGCCAGTCTCGACAACGCCTGCGACACAGCCGGTGAACAAGCCTGCCACCACACCTGTGACGCCGGTCACACGGTCGGCCAGCGGTTGGGCATGGCCGGCGAACGGCCCGATCATCGGCGTTTTTTCCTCAAACGGAAGTTTGAATAAAGGAATTGATATCGCCGGGGAATTAGGACAGCCTGTTTTAGCTGCTTCTGATGGGACCGTCGTGTACGCCGGTAGCGGTTTGCGGGGCTACGGCGAACTGGTGATCATCAAGCACAACGATACCTACGTAAGCGCCTACGGTCATAACCGGAGGCTGCTGGTTCGGGAGGGCGAACAGGTCAAAGCCGGGCAAACCATTGCCGAGATGGGTTCGACAGGAACCGACCGGGTGAAGCTGCATTTCGAGATTCGCCGCCAGGGTAAACCGGTAGATCCCCAGCAATACCTGCCTAAACGTTGACCTGACTCCTGACCGTCCGGCACGAATAGGCTCAGCGCTGCCACGGTTGGTGTCGCCGAGCCTGTTGTCGAACTCAGCAAAGGACAACAATAATGGCTCTCGAAAAAGAAGCGCCGGAGTTTGACTTAGACGACGAGGTCCTGCTGATGGACCCCGCTATAGTCTTCGAGGGTGCCCGACCGGCGTCCACGCCTTCTTCCGGCAGCAAGGCGAAAACCGCGTCTTCCCCCAAGCAACACAAGTTCATCGACTACAGCCGGGCGCTCGACGCCACGCAGCTGTACCTCAACGAAATCGGCTTTTCGCCACTCCTGTCTCCTGCCGAAGAAGTGCATTTCGCGCGCCTTGCCCAGAAGGGCGATCCGGCGGGGCGAAAGCGGATGATCGAGAGCAACCTGCGACTGGTGGTCAAGATCGCGCGCCGCTACGTCAATCGCGGTCTCTCGCTGCTGGACCTGATCGAGGAAGGCAATCTGGGCCTGATCCGCGCGGTCGAGAAATTCGATCCGGAGCGGGGCTTCCGCTTCTCGACCTACGCGACCTGGTGGATCCGCCAGACCATCGAGCGGGCGATCATGAACCAGACCCGCACGATCCGCCTGCCGATCCACGTGGTCAAGGAACTCAACGTCTACCTGCGCGCCGCTCGCGAGCTGACCCAGAAGCTCGACCACGAACCGAGCCCGGAAGAGATTGCCAACCTGCTTGAGAAGCCGGTGTGCGAGGTCAAGCGCATGCTGGGGTTGAACGAGCGGGTCACCTCGGTGGACATCTCCCTGGGCCCGGACACCGACAAGACGCTGCTCGACACCCTCACCGATGAAAAGCCTTCCGACCCCTGCGAACTGCTGCTCGACGACGATCTGTCACAGAGCATCGACCAGTGGCTTTCGGACCTGACCGAGAAGCAGCGCGACGTGGTGATTCGCCGGTTCGGCCTGCGCGGCCATGAGAGCTGCACGCTCGAGGAGGTCGGCCAGGAGATCGGCCTGACCCGCGAGCGCGTCCGTCAGATCCAGGTCGAGGCGCTCAAGCGCCTGCGCGAGATCCTCGAGCGCAACGGCCTGTCCAGCGACGCCTTGTTCCAGTAAAACCCGCAGCTTCGCCTCTGCCATGCCCGGCCTCGTTGCCGGGCATTGTCTTTTCTTGCGCACCCTATTTTCAGCGAAACGACGCTTTACCTCGCCCCTTGTAGGCATTCGCTTACAGGATCTGTAAGCCAAGCTCGAAAATGCCGTTTGTGCAGGCGACATTGGAAGTAGGGCTTCGCATAAGCAATTGTTTTGTAAATAAAAAATATCCATGCTCAGGTATTTTTCGTGGTGATGGCGGGATTTATTTCGAGTTGCTGTGGTCGGCCAGATCCTTACTATCGCACCTGTGCTTAGGGACAAGCACAGGCCGCCAGGGAAGGGGGTCAGGAACAATCAAGGGCATGATTCATCAGGACGATGGCTAGGAAGCAAGGGAAATGGACTAAAGAGGGCGGGGGTTCAACCCCGCCCCTTTTTTTTTTTTGCCCGCGCAAAGGCGAACCCTCCCGCGGCGCCGGAGCCTAATGGACGTGTCCCATTGCAGGAGTACGGCCATGAGCGGTGACGATAAACAGCAGCAACCGGTTCCGGACGAAGATCCCATCAAGCGCAGCCCCACGGATGCCGACGAGGATCAGCTGGACGAAGCGCTGGAGGAAACCTTTCCCGCCAGCGATCCCATCTCCCCCTGATGCCCGATAGCGCTTCGCCGCTGAGTCTGCAGTGAGCGAAGCGCCAGACCGATCCCTAACCATCCAAACGATACGCCCGGACACGGCCTCCGCTGAGCTCAGCGAGGCGCAGGCGCGCGTACCAGCGCGACCAGCGGCTTGTGGCGGCTGTAGCGCCGGTATCGGTCGGCCAGCGGGCCTGGCAGCTGCATGCAGGCTGCGAAGCCCCGCCTGGCGTAAAAGCCTTCCAGATTCGGGTGGCAGAACAGCCACAGATTCCCATCCACCGATTCCGCGGCCCGGCTCAGCAAGGCGCTGGCGATACCGGCCCGGCGGTGCGTCCCGGCGACCAGCAGGCCGGTCAGCCAGCAGCCGTCTTCCACCGGTGACAGGCACAGCCCTGCAATGATCTGCGGCGCCCGGGCCACCCAGAGGGAGGCCTGCGCCGGGGTGCGCATGGCGCTGCGCTGCTCGCGATAGAACTTGTCCAGCAAGGGGCGCTGCAGCGAAGGGAGGGGCAGGTACTGGATCGGGTCCACGAAATCTTCCAGGGCGATGCGGTCAGGGCGGCCGATCGGCGAACGCAACGTCGCCGGACTGACTATAACGAATAAGGAGGTCGAGTCCGAAACGTGGCGCGCTGCCAATTTATTGACCGTCTATCAGGTCCATGCATTTTTTAGGGGCCTGCGCGCTCTCAACAAACGAGTCCATTCCAACGACAGGAATAACAACATGTTGGACCTACTGATCGTGGCGGCTTTCATTATCTACGGCCTGAGCGCAGGCCTGCGAGCACGAAGCAAGGCGTCTCAGAGTCTTAATGAGTACTTCCTGGCCGGTAACAGCATCAAGGGCTGGAAAGCCGGCTTTTCCATGTCTGCCACTCAATTCGCCGCCGACACGCCGCTGCTGGTCACCGGGCTGGTCGCGACGGCGGGCGTCTTCGCGCTATGGCGCTTGTGGATATACGGGCTGGCCTTCCTGTTGCTGGCCTTCGTTTTCGCGGTGGGATGGCGGCGCGCCGGGGTGCTCACCGATGCGGAGCTGACCCGGGTTCGCTACAGCGGGCGGGGCGTGACGCCGCTGCGCCTGCTCAAGGCCATCTATTACGGCACGGTGATCAACTGCGTGGTGCTGGCGATGGTGCTGGTGGCCGCGATTCGAATCGCCGAGGTCTTCCTGCCCTGGCACGACTGGCTGCCGTCGGGCATCTACGATCCCATCGTGGGCTTCGTCCAGGCCACCGGCATACGGCTGGGTGAAAGCATAACCGGGCTGGACCCGGCGATGATGAGCGCCAACAACCTCATCTCCATCCTGACCATCCTGATCTTCACGGCGATGTATTCGATCACCGGCGGCCTGCGTGCGGTGATCCAGACCGACGTGGTGCAATTCAGCGTCGCGATGCTCGGCACCCTGGCCTATGCCTGGTTCGTCGTCGATGCGGCTGGCGGGCTCGGCGGGCTGACCGATCGCATCGTCGAGATCTACGGGGTCGACCAGGCGAGCAAGATGCTGTCCTTCTCGCCGCCGTCCAACGCCGGCGAGGCGCTGATGCCGTTCCTGGTCATCATCGGGTTGCAGTGGTTCTTCCAGATGAACTCCGACGGCACCGGCTACCTGGCGCAGCGAAGCATGGCCTGTACCAACGACCGAGAGGCGCGCATCGCCGGGCTGGTCTTCACCTGGTTGCAGATCTTCCTGCGCAGCCTGTTCTGGCTTGCCATCGCCATCGGCCTGCTGGTGCTCTATCCGTTCTCCGTCGGCGACATGTCGGGCGACGGCTTCACCGCAGGGCGCGAGGCGCTCTTCGTCCAGGGCATCAACGACCTGCTGCCGCCAGGGGTCCGCGGTCTGATGCTGGTCGGCCTGCTGGCCGCGCTGGCCTCGACGGTGGACACTCACCTCAACTGGGGCGCGTCCTACTGGAGCAACGACGTCTACGGCGGTGTCGTCGCGCCGCACCTGCTCAAGCGCAAGCCCAAGGACCGCGAGCTGGTGCTGGTGGCGCGGCTGTCCAACGTGCTCATCCTGGTGATCGCGATGATCATCATGGCCAACCTGGGGTCGATCCAGACCGCGTGGTTCATATCGCTGCTGTTCGGCGCCGGGATGGGATCGGTGCTGGTGCTGCGCTGGCTCTGGGAGCGGATCAACCTGTACTCGGAACTCGCGGCGATGGGCGCCTCGCTGATCACGGCGCCCTTGCTGCTCTACTTCCTCGGTACCGATCCGGATGGCGAGTGGATTCGCCTGGGCATCATGGCCCTGGTCACGACCAGCGTCGCGATCCTGGTGACCTTCATCACCCCCGAGACCGACGACTCGACGCTCAAGCGCTTCTACGAGCGTGTGCGGCCCCTGGGCTTCTGGCCACGGGCGGCGTCCCTGTGTGGCGCGAGCAACAGCGCGTCGATGAAGGCCCTCGGCGTGCGGCTGGGCGCGGTGGCGACGACCGCCATTTCGCTGTATTCGCTGCTGGTTGGGGTAGGGCGGCTGATGTTCCCTCCGCCGGAGGGCAGCGTCGTGCTCAGCTGGGTGTGCATCGTGATCGGCCTGGTGTTAATTCCCATCTGGTTGCGCATCGCGCTGCGTCGCGATTTCGATGTGGTTCCCGAAGACGAACCGCTGATGAAACCCTCCGGCGCGGCCAACCGGGCCTGACTGAACGGAGGGGACGGTTCGCCGTCTCCTCCGTTATGTTTTTTGCGCCAGAATATATGTCACCTGATATGACGAAACATGCCCGGCTCAATGTAAGTCCGGCGCTTCGCTTGTTGCCGCTTGCGCTTGTTAGTACCTGTTATCGCTTTTTTTCAATGTTACGTGAACGCTTACATACATGCTTTGTCCTTTGTGTACGCTGTGCGATTACCGTATCTGCGTTTCCCCTCGACAGAACAAGAGGCAGAGTCATGAACCGACTTTTCAAATCATCCCTGTTAGTCGCCGCGATGTTCCCTGTAGCCGCACTCGCGGTTCCGGTAGCGGGAGATCAAGAAGTTACGCTCAGTGGCGCGGGCAGTAGTGACAAGGACTTCGACGATACCATTCTGTCGGTCCAGGGTAGTTGGGGTAGATATCTGGACGACTCCTCCATGTGGGGTATTCGCCAGACCATCAATGCACGCGACACTGAAGGCGAGAGCGTCAAGTTCGACGGTTCCACTCGGGTATTCTACGACTACCATTTCGGAACCGGACCGGCTCGACCATTCGTGGGGGTAAGTGCCGGTGGCGTTTACGGCGAAGGTGTCGACGATACCTTCATGGCCGGTCCCGAAGTCGGTATCAAGTATTGGGTTCAGGAAAAGACGTTCATTACCGCAATGGCGGAATATCAGTTCCTGTTCAAGAGCGGCAGCGATGCGCGTAATCGTTATGACGATGGCGCGTTCTTCTACAGCGTGGGTATCGGCTACAACTTCTAAGTGTGGTCGGTTCAATAACGGCGCCTGCGGGCGCCGTTATTATTTGTGTCAGGAAGTTATCGGCCGTCCCGGTTGCAGACGAGGGACCGGCATGGGGTTTGTCGGCGGGGATATAGCGTCGCGTTCTGTGGTGTTCGTCGGGCAACCGGTTAAGCTGTTCGCCAGGAACCGGTTCGAGGGCTCAACGTGGACACGCTCGTAGATTTGCTTGGTATCGACACTCCCATCGTTCAGGCACCCATGGTGGGTGTCTCCACCCCGCGGCTGGCCGCGGCGGTCAGCGAGGCGGGCGGGCTCGGCTCGATAGGCGCGGGGGCCTGCACGGTCGAACAGGCGCGGGTGATGATCCGCGAAACGCGGGCGCTGACCGACAAGCCGTTCAACGTCAATTTCTTCTGCCATCGCCCGGCGCGCGCCGAACCCGACCGCGAGGCCGCCTGGCTGGCCCATCTGAAGCCCCGGTTCGCCGAATTCGGCGCGTTGCCACCGGCCGGGCTACGGGAGATCTACCGAAGCTTCGTCGAAGACGAGGCGATGCTGGCCATGCTGCTGGAGGAGCGCCCGGCGGTGGTCAGTTTCCATTTCGGCCTGCCGCCGGCCGCCTTCATCGAATCGCTGAAGGCGGCGGGTATCCGCTTGCTGGCCTGTGCCACCACCCTGGCCGAGGCCGAGCGGATCGAGGCGGCCGGCGTCGATGCGATCGTCGCCCAGGGGATCGAAGCGGGCGGGCATCGTGGCGTGTTCGATGACAGCAGCCGCGACGATGCGATCGGCACCTTGGCCCTGGTACGGCTGCTCGCCACGCGGACACGCCTGCCGATCCTCGCGGCCGGCGGGATCATGGATGGCCAAGGGATCAAGGCGGCGCGGGCGCTGGGGGCGGCTGGCGTTCAGCTGGGCACGGCGTTCATCCTCTGTCCGGAGTCGGCCGCCAACGCCGCCTACCGCGAGGCACTCAAGGGCGAGCGCGCCGCCCATACGCAGGTCACCTCGAATATCTCGGGACGGCCTGCCCGCGGCCTGCCCAACCGCATGTACCAGGAAATCGGCGGGCCCGGCGCCCCGGCCTTGCCCGATTACCCCATCGCCTACGATGCGGCCAAGGCGCTGCATGCCGCGGCCAGTGCGGCGGGCAGCGACGACTTCGCCGCGCAGTGGGCCGGGCAGGGCGCGCCGCTGGCGCGCGAGATGCCGGCGGGCGATCTGCTGCGCCTTTTGCGCGAGGAGATGGCCTAGTCGAACAGGCGGGTCTGATCGCGCCGGTTGCGTGCGCTCTCGAGCCGCTGGACGAACACCTGGCGCAGCTGGCGCGCGAGCAGCGCCGCCTGAGCCAGGTCGGCCAGGGTGTCCAGCGAAGCCTCTTCGTCTCCATAAGCGCGCCACACCGAGGCGACCGTCATCCTCGGCAACGGCCGCTCGATGAGTTCCAGGTCGTCCCCGGGTTCGACCGCGCCTTCCTGGACGGTCCGATAGAGCCAGCCGGTCAGCCCGGCCTGGGTCATGGTGCGCGCCAGGCCTGGCGCCTGGTGGCGGCGATCGAGGTTGACGCAGGGCACGCGGGGCTGGCTGATCTCGATGACCGCCGCGCCCCAGCGCAAGCGGTCGCCGATGCACACCGCCCGCTCGTCCAGGTCCCGCGTGGAGAGGTTCTCGCCGAAGGCCGGAACGGCGCAGCCGGCGAGCGCGGAAAACTGCCGGGCGAGCCTGGCGTAATGCTGCGCCGGGAAATGGCAGACGCTGCGGTCGGGGCCGCCGTGATAGCGCCGATCAGCGACCCGATCGCCCTTCAAACCGTCGCGGCCGAGCCAGACGCTGCCCTGGGCCGCGCGCTTGTCGATGGCCGATGGCTTGCCCGTGCCGGGAAGTGGTTCAAGCCGTTCGAGCAGGAAGGGGCCGGTCGCCTGCCAGCGCTGACTCATTCGGACGCCCCGGTGAGTCGTTGCAGTTCGCGCCGGACCATGGCGGCGAACTCCGGCGGCCCCATCGCGTAGAGTTGCGTCGCCACCCAGGCGAGCCAGCGGGGGCCCAGGGCGTCGCGCTGCTCCAGCAGGCGCCGGGCTTCGGCGGTGGCGCGTTCGGCCTGTTGCCGATGAAAGGTGGCGCGATCCATCGAAGGCTCCGTCGATCAGCGTGCGTGGCGCACTTGGTTGAAGGGGCGAGCCGCGCTAGGCTGCGGGCTCGGTCATAGCCAGCGAGCGCAACGATGCAGGGCCCCCTCGATTTCAAGCAGAAGATATCCCGCCAGCGGCCACACGGAAAATCGGAGTCCGGCATGCTCGAGACGGGCAACGTCGGCGCGCTGATCGATCAGCTCGAAAGCGATCGGGGCCGCATCATCAACTCCGCGGCGGTGCGCAGGCTACAACAAAAGACCCAGGTCTTCCCGCTCGAGCGCAACGCCGCGGTGCGCAGCCGGCTGACCCATTCGCTGGAGGTCCAGCAGACCGGGCGCTTCATCGTGCGCACGCTGTACAAGCAGCTGGGCGATCGCGCCGGGCAGTACGGGCTCGACGGGCTCGAGGGCGCGCTCGAAACCCTGGTGGAGATGTCCTGCCTGATGCACGACGTCGGCAATCCGCCGTTCGGGCATTTCGGCGAATACGCCATAGGCGACTGGTTCGGCGGCGCGCTGGATTCGCTGTTCGCCACCGCGGTGCCGCAGGAGCAGGGCGATCCCGAACTGCGCCAGCGCATGCTCACCGACCTCAAGAGCTTCGAGGGCAATGCGCAGGCCATCCGCCTGGTGGTCAAGCTGCTGCGGCTGAACCTGACCTACACCCAGACCGCCGGGCTGATCAAGTACGTGCGCCCGGCCTATCTGCCCAAACCGGAAAAGGGCAGCCCGTGCGCCTACCTGAACAAGAAGCCCGGCTTCTATCTCAGCGAGGAAGCCTTCGTCACCGAGCTGCGCGCGGCGCTAGGCATGCCGGACGGCACCCGTCACCCGGTGGCCTACATCATGGAAGCGGCGGACGACATTTCCTATTGCCTGGCCGACATCGAGGACTCGGTGGAGAAGGGCATCCTCGGCATCGAGCAGCTGGCGCAGCTGCTGGTCGAGAAGTTCGCCGAGCACAAGTCGCCCGACGCGCCGATTCCCGGCAAGCAGCAATCCTTTCGCGAACTCGTCCAGTACGCCCTGAAGCGTTCCCAGAACGAGCCGATCAACAAGGTCAGCGAGTTCTTCATCTGGTTGCGGGTGAACATGATCCACCCGCTGGTCCAGCATGCGGCCCGGCAGTTCATCGACAACATCGAGGCGGTGTACGAAGGAACCCTCGACCGCGCCCTGATGGAGGACGACAGCCTGCCCAATGCCATCGTCCAGACCTTCAAGGACGTCGCGATGGAGCGGGTCTTCTGTCATCCGGAGGTCGATACGCTGCAGCTGCAGGGCTACCGCATCCTGCAGGGTCTGCTGGATTTCTACGCGCCGCTGCTGCGCGTCTCGCCGCAGACCTTCGCCGAGCTGACCCAGGGCTGCTGCCGCCGCGAGCCGCATCTGCAGATGCTGGCCCGCCGCCTGCCGAGCCAGCAGGTAAAGGCCTACCACGAGGCGCTCAAGGAGGTGGAGGGGCGCGGGCCGGACGCGGGGCTCTGGGAGTTTTACCACCGCTGCCGGATGCTGCAGGACTTCATCAGCGGCATGACCGACCAGCATGCCCAGGACGAGTACCGTACCCTGTCGGCGATATAGCCGAACGGAAGCGGCGAACCGGCGAGCCGATGGGGCCCGGCTCGCCGTTCAGGTCGGGTTTACTGTTTGCCCTTGAGCAGGTCGCCCAAGCCGGCCAGGCCCTTGAAGGTGGTCTTGGGGCCTTTGTCCGCCCCGGGTGTCGACTCGGCGAAGTACTGGTTGTCGGTGTAGCGCGAGTGCTCGTTGTCGTGGCAGTACAGGCAAAGCAGCTCCCAGTTGGAGCCGTCTTCGGGGTTGTTGTCGTGGTTGTGGTCCTTGTGATGCACGGTCAGCTCGCTCAGGCGCTTGCCCGAGAATTCGCGGGCGCAGCGTCCGCAGACCCAGGGGTACATCTTCAGCGCCTTTTCGCGATAACCCTGCTCGCGCTGGCTGTAGGGAATCCTGCTTTTGGCGTTGTCATTCATGGAACGGTCCCGTCGGTGGTGGCTCTGCAATTCTAGCCCTGCCGCCCATGGCTGTCGCGGCCGGCACTGTATGGCAAAAATCCGCCGCGACTGTATCGGGCGCGCCGGGCGGCTGCACCGTTCTAATGATCGTCTTTTCCTCTGCCCGGAGCCCGAGATGGCGCCCAAGGACCTGCTGCTCGCCTTAGTCGTGATCGTCGTCTGGGGGCTGAACTTCGTCGTCATCAAGGTCGGCCTGCACGACATGCCGCCGATGCTCCTGGGGGCGCTGCGCTTCACGCTCGCCGCGATCCCGGCCGTGTTCTTCATCCGGCGGCCGGCGGTCCCGCTGCGCTGGATGCTGGCCTATGGGCTGACGATCTCGTTCGGCCAGTTCGCCTTCCTGTTCTCGGCGATGAACCAGGGCATGCCGGCGGGCCTGGCGTCGCTGGTGCTGCAGTCGCAGGCCTTCTTCACGCTGTTCTTCGCGGCGATGTTCCTCGGCGAACGCATCCGGGCGGCCAATCTGCTGGGCCTGGTGATGGCGGCGGCCGGCCTGTTTCTGATCGGTTCCCAGGGCGAACGGGGGACGACCCTGACCGGCTTCCTGCTGACCATCGGCGCGGCGTCGATGTGGGCGATGGGCAACATCGTCACGCGCAAGGTGGGCAAGGTGAACCTGGTGGGGCTGGTGGTCTGGGGCAGCCTGATCCCGCCGCTGCCGTTCCTGGCGATGTCCTGGTTCCTCGAGGGGCCGGAGCTGATCGCGACCTCGTTGCGCCAGTTCGGCTGGAACTCATTCCTGGTGCTCGCGTACCTCGCCTTCGGGGCCACCATTCTCGGCTACGGCCTCTGGAGCCGCCTGCTGTCGCGCTATCCGGCGGGGCAGGTGGCGCCGTTCTCGCTGCTGGTGCCGGTGATCGGCCTGAGCTCGTCGGCGCTGCTGCTGGGTGAAGCGCTCGGCCCGTTGCAGATGGCCGGGGCGCTGCTGGTCATGCTGGGCCTGCTGGTCAACGTGTTCGGTGGCTGGCTGTTCGGCAGGCTCCGCCTCGCCTGAGGCGAAGCCTGCGCTTCCTCAGACCTTGAAGCGGCCGATCAGCAGGTTCAGCTCGTTGCCGAGTCGCGCCAGCTCGACGGTGGACGCGGCGGTCTCCTCGGCGGCAGCGGCGGACTGATCGGCCACGTCGCGCACGTTGAGCACGCTGCGGTTGACCTCTTCGGCCACCGAACTCTGCTCTTCGGCCGCCGTGGCGATCTGCATGTTCATGGCCTGGATCATCGAGACGGTCTGGGTGATCGCCTCCAGTTCCTCGCCGACCTTGCGCGCCAGATCGACGGTTTCCAACGCCAGTGCGCTGCTGCTCTGCATCATGCTCGACGCGTCCTGCGACCCTTTTTGCAGGCTGCCGATCAAGGTCTCGATCTGGGCGGTGGATTGCTGGGTGCGCTGGGCCAGGCCACGCACCTCGTCGGCCACCACCGCAAACCCACGGCCGGCTTCGCCGGCACGCGCCGCTTCGATCGCCGCGTTGAGCGCCAGCAGATTGGTCTGCTCGGCGATGCCGTTTATGACGGTGAGCACGGTGCTGATGTTGGCGCTTTCCTGGTTCAGGCGCCCCATGGCTTCGGCCGAGAGGCTTACCTCGCTGGTGAGTTTGTCGATCTGGGTAAGGGCGCGCTTGACCGCGGTGTTGCCCTGAACGGCTTGGCGATCGGCACGTTGCGCCGCTTCGGAGGCTTCACCGGCGTTCTGTGCCACTTCGTGCACCGTGGCGGCCATTTCGTTCATGGCGGTGGCAACCTGATCGGTTTCCATGCGTTGATTGTTGACACCAGCACTGGTCTGTTCGGTGACGGCCGAAAGCTCCTCGGCCGCGGCGGCGAGCTGGGTGGTAATACCGCCGATCTGAGCCAGCAGGTCGCGCAGATTGTTGCGGGTGCGGCTCATGGCATCGAGCAGCAGGCCGAATTCGTCGCCGCGCTTCTCGGTGGGCTGGCCGGTCATGTCGCCGGCGCCGATACCTTCGGCGATCTTCACCGCCTGACTCAGGGGCTGGGTGATCTGGCGCACCATCCATGCGCTCAGCACCACGCCGGCGAGCAGGGCGAGGAGGGTCGCGCCGAGCATGCGCAGCTTGCTGGAAGCCGCGTCTTCGGCGCGCTTGGCGTTTTGAGCAGCGCCGATGCCGACGGCAGCGGTGTAGAAATTTTCGAAGTTGTTACCCATTTCGGCGTGTGCCTTGCGTTCGGTGTCGACGATCGGCGGCAATTTTTCAACCAGGCCGATGTATTCCTCAGCGGCGGCTTTGATCATCTGCAGGCTCTGCGCCTGGGAGCCCACTAGCTCCTGGGCCAGTACGTCGATGACATCGCGCAGGGTCTGGAACTGCTGTTGCAGGAGCAGCAGCGACTTGTCCGACTCGTCCAGCAAGTAACCGCGAACGGCGAAGCGCAGCTGGCGGTTCTGCCTGGACAGGTTGGCAACCTGTAGAGCGAGTGACGCCGTCTCACGGTCCTGGTGGACGACAGGGTTATCGATGGCCCCGCTCCAGCGCGCCTCCAGTGCAGCGATGAGCTTGTCGGCGGTATCGCCCGAGGCGACCCAATTGCGACGCGTCGCGACCTTGAGTTCTTTAGCCGCGACCAGCGCCTTGAAGCTCTTCTGGTAGTTCAGCGTTTCGGCTGCCATGGAGTCCAGAAGGCGAAGGTCCTTCGGATCGGTGAATTTGCGCTTTTCCTGGTTGATCATCGCGATGACTTCCGCAACCAGTGCATCGAGCCGTTCCACCTGTTTCGGGTCGCTGGTGGCCTCGAAGGTCATCTGTGCATGGCGGATGTCGTTGGCCTTGTCCAGCATCAGCGAGGCGGTCTGGGCCTTGTCGCTGCGTGAAATCAGCATGTCCAGACCTTGTATGCCGATAGCCGCTGTCGCGAGGGTGAGCAGCAGCACGGCGGCAAAGCCCAGGCCCAGCTTGTAGCTTACCTTGAGGTTTTTCATAGGCGTGTCTCGTTGGCGGGCGGGTGCCCTTTTTGGAATTGTTCTTCGTTATCGGCGCGCACCCCGGCCTGCTGCAGCCTTGCCGTCAGCTGTAGAGATAAAACTGTGACCGTTTAGTCATTTTTACTCTTGCAAGTCCGGAGCGCTTCGGATGGAGGATGACGCAGGAGCCTAGCGACGCAGCCGCTCGGCGGTGATTTCCGGCAGTTCCTGGCGGCGCATGTAGAGCATCAGCGGTTCGCCGACGCCGAGGCGGTCGTGGATGTTCTGGTCGAGCAGCAGCTGGATGAGTTCGCGCTTGAGCGTCATCAGACCGTTGCCCTGGGGCTGCCAGACGAATTCACAGGTGGGAGCGATGCTGTCTTCGGCGACGTCCAGGCCGAAGGCGTCTTCGCTGAAGCGGACGATGTGGGTTCCGGTCTTGCCGTTGAACCCGACGAAGCCCTTGAGCTGGTCGGCGGCGGCGCAGATGTCGGCGGATGTGGTGGCCATGGTAAACCTCGCGGATAACGGATCGATGGTTTACACGCACGGCAAAGGAGGCGCTCCCTTCTGGGTGGGAGTCGCTGCCGCGGCCCCGGGGCTACCCGAGGCTCGCAGCGGACGGGCTCAGCCCGCCAGACCCACGTAGACGTTCTGCACGTCGTCGTGGGCGTCGAGCGCCTCGAGGAAGGCTTCGACCTCTTCGAGTTCGGGGCCCGACAGGCTCACCGGGTTCTTCGGGCGGTAGCCGAGCTGGGCGGCGGTCACGGTGAAACCCTGGGCGGGCAGGGCGCGGCAGACCGCGTCCATGTCCGTCGGATCGCTGAGGAACAGCGTGGCGCCATTCTCAGCCGGTTCGAAATCCTGGGCGCCGGCCTCGATGGCCGCCAGTTCCGGATCGGCATCGGCCTCGGCCGGGGAGGCCTCGATCATGCCCAGGTAGTCGAAGTCCCAGGCGACCGAGCCGGACGCGCCGAGCTGGCCCTTGCGGAACAGCACGCGAATCTCGGCGACGGTCCGGTTGATGTTGTCGGTCAGGCATTCGACGATCAGCGGCACCTGGTGGGGCGCGAAGCCTTCGTAGGTGGTGCGCTCGAACTGCACGGTGTCGCCGAGCAGCCCGGCGCCTTTCTTGATGGCGCGCTCCAGCGTCTCGCGCGGCATCGAGGCCTTCTTGGCCTGCTCGACGACCAGTCGCAGGCGCGGGTTCATGTCCGGGTCCGGGCCGCTGCGGGCGGCGATCATGATTTCCTTCGACAGCTTGCCGAAGATGCGGCCCTTGGCGTTGGCCGCCGCTTCCTTATGTTTGGCTTTCCACTGTGCGCCCATGGCTGATCTCTTTTCGTGAAAGGGGGCCGGCTCCGGTGAGGTCACGGGGCCGGCGTGGAGCGCGATTCTAGTCGCTCCGGCGAGGAAGGGCATCCACCCGGCTGCGTCCATTCGGCGCGTGGGCCGCCGGACGGCCGCGATCAGTAGCCGCGCTGGCGGTCGACCAGGTAGCTCAGCGGCTCGCCACGGACCAGCGCCTGCAGGTTGGCGGCCACCGCTTCGGCGGCGCTGCGCATGTCGGTCAGCGCCGCGACATGGGGCAGCAGGGTGATCTGCGGGTGCTGCCAGAACGGGTGTCCGGCCGGCAATGGTTCCTCGGCGAAGGCATCGAGCACGGCGTGGCCGAGCTGGCCGTCGTCCAGGGCCTGCAGCAGGTCCTGCTCGATCAGGTGCGCGCCGCGCGCGAGATTGACCAGGCTGGCGCCTCGCCGCATCGCGGCGAACAGCTGCCGGTTCAGCAGGCCTCGGGTCGCCGGCGTCAGGGGCAGCAGGTTGATGAGGATGTCGCACTGCGGCAGCAGCTCCTGCAGCGCCTGGTCCGTGCTGCAGGTGTCGATACCCGGCTCGGCCGCGGCGGTGCGCTGGCTCCAGCCGGTCACCCGGTAACCGAGCGCGGCGAGCTGGCGCGCGGCGCGGCGGCCCAGCTGTCCCATGCCCAGCACCCCGATCCGGACGTCGCAGGCCCGGCGCTGTTCGAGCTGGCGCCATAGTCCTTCGCGCTGCTGGCGCTGGTAGGCGAAGAAGCCGCGATGCAGCGAGAGGCTGGCCCAGACGGCGGTTTCGGCCATCGCCGCGCTCATGTACGGATCGACCATACGCGCCACCGGCACGCCGGCGGGCAGGCTGTCGTCCGCCATCAGCCGATCCACCCCGGCCCACAGCGACTGGATCAGGCGCAGCCCGGGCAGCCCCCGCAGCGAGCCGGGCGGCGGGTTGGCCACCACCGCGACCTCTATCCGCTCGGCCGCTTCGTCCCGGTCCAGGTGCCAGTGGGCATCCGGGATCTGCGCCTGCAGCACCCGCAGCCACTGGTCGCGTTCGCACGCATCGAAACTGCCGCAAAGAAGAATGTGCATATCACTGCCTTCGCCTGGGGATTGCCCAAGAGCCTAAAGGCTTTGCCTGGCGACGGCCACGCCCGTCTCGCCGTCGGAACTGTTGCGCCGGGGGCGGCCTCTGAATAACGACAACGAGGCGCCCACGCGTCATTCGACCCTACCTGGAGGACATCGCATGGAACTACCCAACAAAGACCTGGGCACGCTGTTCGAACAACTCGGGCTGGCTTCCGACGAGGCCAGCATCGACGCCTTCATCGCCCAGCATTACCCGCTGCCCGATGACGTGAAGGTGTCCGAGGCGCCGTTCTGGAACGACGCCCAGCGCACTTTCCTCAAGGACGAACTGCTCGAGGATGCCGAGTGGGCGCCCATCGTCGACGAGCTCAACGTGCGCCTGCACGAAAACATGCGCTGAGCGTCGCGCCTGGCGCCTGCCCTTGCCTGCAGGGGGCCGGGCGCTATGCGAACGGCCCCGGGGCGGCCTGGCAGCGAGCTGCCCCGCACCCGGCGATACGGCCATGGCGAGTGCCGTTCCACAGCGGCCCGGCAGGCGCGATAATCCGTCTCTTTCCCTCCCTTCATCCCCCGGCAGGTTCGTTCATGGCTACCACCACCGCACATCCCCTGGATCTCGACGCACGCTACGCCAGCGCGCGGGCCATCGCCCAGGAGGCCGCTCGCAGGGGCATGGCCTATTACGCGCGACGCGAGGAGCTGATCGTCGAGCACAAGGAGGGCAACCTGCAGGACGTGGTGAGTGCCGCCGACCAGGAAATCGAGCTGTTCATCCGCGCCGAACTCGCCAGGCGCTTTCCCGAGGACGGGCTCCTCGGCGAGGAGGGCGGCGGCGCCGACCTGGGCGCGCGCTGCGTCTGGGTGATCGATCCCATCGACGGCACGGCCTGTTTCCTCAACGGCCTGCACAACTGGTGCGTGTCGATCGGACTCCTGGTCGATGGCGAGCCGGTGATCGGCGCCATCGCCGATCCCAATCACGACGAGCTGTTCCATGCCTGCCGGGGCCGTGGCGCCTTCGTCAACGAGACGCCGCTCAAGGTCAGCGAGGCCACCCATGTCGGCCAGGGCGTCATGGGGACCGGGACGTTTCACAGCAAGGGCAAGGGCAACTTCATTCCCTTCCTGGAAAAGCTGCTGGCCGAGGGCGGGATGTTCTTTCGCAACGGCTCCGGCGCCCTGATGACCGCCTATGTCGCCGCCGGCCGCCTGATCGGCTACCACGAGACCCACCTCAAGAGCTGGGATTGCCTGGCCGGGGTGGTGATGGTCGAGGAGGCCGGCGGGCGCATCAACGACTTCTTTCGTAACGACGGGTTACTGCACGGCAACCCCTACCTGGCTGCCGCGCCGGGCGTGTACGAACAGCTGGCGCGAATGATCGGCCCGTCGCTGGACGGCGATTGAGGCATCCGTCGGAGAGACCTTGCATCGGAGCGGGCAGGGGCGCAGCCTGAATATCCGTCGTGGCGGAGCTTGCCCGACCGTTGCGATGGCTTACCGCGATCACGCGGATACAGGCCGTTCCATCCGGTCGTGCTGGGGCAAGCAGCGATGTTCTTCGCACCGGAGGAGGCTCTGCATAGCGAGGGTCAGCTCATGAACACGATGCAATGTACTTACCGCGAACACACCATCACCGCCGACGTCTTCGAGCACGCCGGCAGCCCGATGCCCTGGGCAGGGGGCTGTCGAATCAGCGCGCCGGACGGTCGTACCAGTCGACGCATGTCGTTACCGGTCGAGCACGCGTTTCTGGCGGAGCTGGAACAGGCCCAGCGGGCGTCCATCGCCCATGGGAAATGGCTGGTGGATCAGAGCCTGGACCACGGTCGGGCCCTGTTCGCCCACGCCGCCTGAAGGCGGCCGGCAAGACGAAAAAGGGGCTGCCTGGGCAGCCCCTTTTTTTCAGGGTGCGACTTTTGCTGGCGGTCTCAGCCCAGCAGGAAGCCGATGAGGGTCAGCGCCCAGATGATCGCTCCGAGCAGGATCCAGAGCACGTTCGCCCAGGTGAACTGGGCGTTGCCCTGGCCGAGCGAGTCGCCGCTGGCCCGGTTGGCCATCTTCTGGAAGGTGACGAGCGGCATCGCGCAGGCCAGCGAGACCAGAATGGTCACCAGGTTGAGCACCCCCGGCGCCTCGCCGCCAACAATGAAGTTGAGCGCGGTCGACGCGATCACCAGCACGACATAAACCGTCGCGCTGCCGATGTAGTCCCACCGGCCGAGCCCCTCGGCTTCCAGCCGCCGGGAGATCGCGCGGCCCAGCGCATGCATGAAGAAGATCTGGAAGAACGATCGGGCGATCGGCCAGACCTTTTCGCCGGTGGTGGCCCGGTACGCCTGCCAGTGCTTGTACAGGCAGTACCAGGCATAGAGACCGAAGGTCGCGAGGTACAGGACCATCAGCTTGCGTATCGAGGTCACGAAGAAGGCGCTGTCGGTGGTCGGTTCCACCAGCTCGGCGGCAGGTGCCTGGTAGATATTTTCCATGTCCGTCCCTGGTTGCGAAGTCATTGGCGGGCGCGACTATCCTCCAGTTCGCCGGGCAGGGAAAGAGGCTGCGTTCGCCAGCTGTGAGCCGTCTCTCGACCGCCCTAGAGGTTGCGCCAGATCAGCTGCACTCCGGCGACGAACATGCCCAGGCGGGCGATGCGATAGAACCAGGTGTGGTTGATCCGCGATTGCAGCCAGAGGCCGGTCCAGACGCCGAACGGCACGATGGGCGCGAGCATCAGGCTCATCAGGAGATTCTCCCGGCTGAACTGGCCGAGCGCGGTGTAGGGGATCAGCTTCATCGCGTTGGTCAGCAGGAAGAACATGTTGATGGTGGCGACATAGCGCAGCTTTTCCAGCTGCTGCGGCAGCAGGTGCATCATCACCGGCGGTCCGCCGGCGTGGGCGACGAAGCTGGTGAAGCCGGCCAGGGTCGACAGGGCGGTGCCGCGACCGCGCTGCAGCGGACGTGGCGTCTGGCTGGTGTTGATCAGGCCGAGCAGCACGAACGACACGGCGATGATGCCCATCAGCAGGCCGATCAGGTGCTCGTCGAGCAGCTCGAAGGTAAGCGAACCGATGAGGATGCCGATCAGCGCGCCGGGCAGCATCACCTTGAGGTTGGCCAGGTCCCATTTGCCGAAATAGGCCTTCAGGCCCACCACGTCGGCCAGGCAGAGGATCGGCAGCATGATCGCCACCGCCTGCTTGGGCGAGGTGGCCAGCGCCAGCAAGGGCACGGCGATGCCGCCCAGGGCGCCGCCGAAACCACCCTTGGACAGGCCGGTGAGAAAGACCGCGGGCAGGGCGAACAGCAGGAAGTCGGAAAGGCTCATGGCGCACGCGGCTGGGGGAAAGCGCGCAGCCTAGCAAACGGGCCGGGGGCAGGGGGAGCACCCGGCGAACCGGGGCCGTATGGCCCCGGTCGCCAGGGGGGTCAGTCGGCGGCGCGCGCGAGCTCTTCCGGCACGGTACCGCCATTTTCCGCCAGCTTGCGCATGACGGCGCGGTGCAGCCAGATGTTCATCTGCGCCGAATCGGCCATCTTCTCGGGCGGGCAGCCGAGTTCGGTGGCGAGTGACTTGCGCGTCTCCAGGTCGCTGTCCAGGCCCAGCAGCTTGAGCAGATCGACGATGGAGTTGCGCCAGTCGAGCTTTTCCCAGTGCTGCTGCGCCAGGTTGTCCAGGTGCGTGGTCACATCCACCGGCGTGGTGTTCAACGGTGCGGTGTTCAGCGGCGCGGTGGCCCCTGCGGCGGCGCTCTGGCTGCTGGCGTCCGCATCCAGGTACTGCCCGGGCCCCGTGGTCGCGTTCTGCGCGGCGGTGGGACGCTCGGAGTCGATCACCGGATCGGTCGCGGGGTTGTCACGCGCCTGCGGGTTCTGCGGCTCGGCCTTCTTGTGCGCCTCGTTGCTGACACCCAGTTTTTCCTTGATCTTGTCGAACAGGCCCATAAGTCACCTCGTTTTCGGTTGTGTGGACTCCGCGTTGGACCATTCGGGCGCGCCCGTGACTCGGTCCGTAGGTCGGATGCCACGGCGCTGCGCTACCCGGGCCGGGCCTGGGTCGAGGCTGCCGGTCGCCGCGTTCAGGGGCGGGCGCCGACGGGGGCGCCGGCGCCGAGGCGCTGCAGGCTCTGCTGGTAGCCGCCGGCGTCCAGCGGCATGAAGCCGGTGAAGTGGATCCAGCTGCGCAGGTGGGTCAGGTAGTGGGTGAGGAACTCGCGCAGCCGGGGATTGCCGGTGAGGCTGCGTTCGTTGACGTAGAGGTAGAGGGGCCGCGTCAGCGGCTGATAGTCGCCGCTGCCGACCGTGGCGAGGGTCGGGTAGACCGGCCCCTTGCCGGCGTCCACGGCGACCAGCTTGAGCTCGTCCCAGTGCCGGTGATAGGCGCCGATGCCGAAGAAGCCCAGGGCATTGGGCGAATCGGCGATGCCCCGGGCCAGCGCTTCCTCGTCTTCGCTGGCATGGTAGTCGTGCCGGCTGCGGTGGGCCTGGCCGACGATGGCCTCGGTGAACACGTCGTAGGTGCCGGAGTTCTGGCCGCGGCCGAAGAGTTCCACGGGCTCGTCGGGCCAGTGCTCGCGGATCGCCTTCCAGGTGGTGATCTTCTCTTCGGCCTCGGGCGCCCAGAGCGTCTTCAACTCCTCGACGGTGATGTCGTCGGCCCAGCGGTTGGCCGGGTTGACCACGATGGCGATGGAGTCGATCGCCACCGGCAGCTGGCGGAAGTGGATGTCGTGCTTCGCACACTCGGCCTGCTCGTGCGCGTTCATGTCCCGCGAGGCATTGGCGACATCGATCTCGCCGCGGCAGAAGGCGCGAAACCCGGCGCCGGAACCGGAAAACTCGACCTGGATGCTGCTGCCGGGCTGCGCGCGCTGGAAACGCCGCGCCGCCTCGAAGGTCACCGGGAACAGCGTGCTGGAGCCGTCGATGCGAATGGGGCGCTGCTCGTCGCCCGTGGCCACGGCGCCGCCGGCGCCCAGCAGGGCGACCGTCAGTGCGAGGGTCGGGGTCTTGATCGTCCGGGTGATGCCCATCATGGGTCCTCGTCAGGCCTTCGGCTTGAGCCATTCCTGCTTGAGCGTGTTCCAGAACAGCTGAAGGCTGCTGAACTTGGTATCCACCGCGTCGATGTAGCGGTCGAGCTGGTCGATCTGCTGGTGCTGGGCCTGCTCGTCCGCCTCGAGGTCGGCGAGCTTGGCCTGCAGGTCGTCCACCGACGCGCGCAGTTCGCGGATGCGGGCGCGTGTTTCGAGGTGGTGCCGGCTTTTCATCGCGGGGCTCCTTTCTCAGACTTGGCTGACCACGATCAGGCCCAGGGGCAGCGCGAAGAACAGGCCACCGATGTAGCCCGCGACGTACAGCTTGCTGCGCTGGGCCAGGCTGGCGAGGCCGTTGGCGATCATCGGCGGCACGCCGCGCAGGAAGGGCAGCCCGTAGATCAGCAGGATGCCCAGCAGATTGAACAGCAGGTGCACCAGCGCGATCTGCATCGCCAGCTCCGCGGTGGGGCCGGAAATGGCCGTGGCCGCCAGCAGCGCGGTCACGCAGGTGCCGATATTGGTGCCCAGGGTGAAGGGGTAGACCTGCTTGAGGGTGAAGACCCCGGTCCCGGCCAGCGGCACGATCAGCGCGGTGGTGGTCGAGGAGGACTGCACCAGCACGGTGATCAGGGCGCCCGAGCCGATGCCCGAGAGCGGGCCGCGGCCGACGCTGGCATGCAGGATTTCCTTGGCGCGGCCGACCATGACCCGGCGCAGCACCTTGCCGATGGTCGACACCACGAACAGGATGAGGCCGATGCCGATCAGGATCAGCGCGACGCCGGTCCAGGTCGGGCTGGGCAGCCAGGAGACGCTGGCGTTGAGCAGCGAGGTGGCCGGCTCGAGCAGTACCTTCATGAAGTTGACGCTCTTCATGTCGACGCTGGCGTCGTGCACCAGGAGCCCGGCGATCGCCTCGGACATCCGTTGCAGCGGATGGAACAGCAACTCCAGCGGCAACAGCAGGGTCACCGCGGTGAGGTTGAAGGCGTCGTGCACCGTGGCGGCGGAAAAGGCCCGGCGGAATTCGTCGCCGTGGCGGATATGCCCGAGGCTGACGATGGTGCTGGTCAGGGAGGTGCCGATGTTGGCACCCATGATCAGGGGAATGGCGATGGCGATCGGCAGACCGCCGGCGACCATGCCGACGACGATCGAGGTGACGGTGCTGGAACTCTGGATCAGGGCCGTCGCCGCGAGGCCGATCATCAACCCCACGAACGGGTTGGTGGCGAAGGCGAAGAGCTCCTTGGCGTTGTCGCCGGTGGCGGCCTTGAAGCCGTCGCCGATCGCGCCCACCGCGGCCAGCAGCAGGTAGATCAGCCCGGCGACGATCAGCCAGGACAGCCACGGACGCGCCGCCGGTTGCTCGTGTTGTGCAGGTAGCGCCTGGGTCTGGGTGCTCATCGTCGCCTCCGCCGCTCGTGCCGGTGGCTTCAGGCTGCGGCGCGAAGATGACGTTGTAGTGACCGCAGCGCCGGCTCACGCCCGTTCCGACGGACGGGCGCCTGTCCGGCGGCAATGCGCCGGTTCGTGCCGGTGCAAAAAGACGTGGAGGCCGCATCGGGATTAATCGAGAATGGCCCGCGGCCGCGCTCGGCCATCGTTGAGCCTGTCCCCGGGGCGTCCGGGGACCTATCCAGGGGCAAGGAATAAACATGCATAAGCGTTGTGCGGCGGGCCTGCTGGCCTGCCTGGTCGGTTTCTCGGCGATGGCCGAGGCCCAGGCGCCCAGAGCGGCGGAGCAGGACAAGCAGGCGTTCATCGAGGACCTGCTCGGCCAGATGACCCTGGAGGAGAAGCTCGGCCAGCTCAACCTCGTCAGCATCGGCGACGACTACCCCCGCGAGACGGCCATGGCGCAGATTCGCGCGGGGCAGGTCGGTGGCATGTTCAACACGGTCACCAAGCCCGATATCCGCCGCATGCAGGACCAGGTCGCGCACAGCCGCCTGAAGATTCCGCTGTTCTATGCCTACGACGTGGTCCACGGCCATCGCACCATCTTCCCCATCAGCCTCGGGCTCGCCGCCAGCTGGGACCTCGAGGCCGTGGCGCTGAGCGGCCGGGTGTCGGCGATCGAAGCCGCCGCCGACGGGCTCAACATGACCTTCTCGCCGATGGTGGACATCACCCGTGACCCGCGCTGGGGCCGGGTGTCCGAAGGCTTCGGTGAAGACACCTACCTCACCTCGAAGATGTCCGAGGTGATGGTGCGGGCCTACCAGGGCGAGGACCCGTCCGCGCCGGACCGCATCATGGCCAGCGTCAAGCACTTCGCCCTGTATGGCGCGGCCGAAGGCGGGCGCGACTACAACACCGTCGACATGAGCCCGCAGCGCATGTACCAGGACTACCTGCCGCCCTACAAGGCGGCGGTGGATGCCGGGGCCGGCGGGGTGATGGTCGCGCTCAACGCCGTCAACGGCGAACCGGCGACCGCCAGCCGCTGGCTGTTGCGCGACCTGCTGCGCCAGCAGTGGGGCTTTGGCGGCGTGACGTTGAGCGACCACGGGGCGATCAAGAGCCTGATCGAGCATGGCGTGGCGGCCAACGAGCCGCAGACGGCGAAGCTGGCGCTGGAGGCCGGCATCGACATGAACATGCACGACCGCATGTTCGGGCTGCACCTGCCGGGCCTGCTCGCCAGGGGCGAAGTCCGCCAGGCGGACATCGACCAGGCCGTGCGCCACGTGCTCGGCGCGAAATGGGACATGGGCCTGTTCGCCGACGCCTACCGTCACCTGGGCCCGGCCTCCAGCGATCCGGTCGATACCAACGCCGAGGAGCGCCTGCACCGCGCCGAGTCGCGTGCGGTGGCGCGTACCGCGATGGTCCTGCTCAAGAACGAGGCGCAGACGCTGCCGCTGGCCCGCCAGGGCACCCTGGCGCTGGTCGGGCCGCTGGCCGACAGCAAGCTGGACATGATCGGCAGCTGGTCGGCGGCCGGGCGCGCGGAGCAGGCGGTCACCCTGCTCGAAGGGCTGCGCAACGCGGTTGGCGAGCAGGCGCGCATCCTCCATGCCCGCGGTGCCAACATCAGCGATGATCCACGGGTGCTGGGCTTCGTCAACGACGCCGAGATCGAGAGTCCGGTCGACCCGAGACCCGCCGCGCAAATGATCGAAGAAGCGGTGCAGGCCGCGCGCCAGGCCGATGTGATCATCGCGGCGGTCGGCGAGGCGCGCGGCATGGCCCACGAGTCCGCCAGCCGCAGCGACCTGAACATTCCGGAAAACCAGAGGGCGCTGCTGCGGGCGCTCAAGGCGACCGGCAAGCCGCTGGTGCTGGTGCTGATGAACGGCCGCCCGCTGACCCTGACCTGGGAGCACGAGAACGCCGACGCGATTCTGGAAACCTGGTTCAGCGGCACCGAGGGCGGCAACGCCATCGCCGACGTGCTGTTCGGCGACTACAACCCCTCCGGCAAGCTGCCGATGACCTTCCCGCGCTCGGTCGGGCAGGTCCCGCTCTACTACAGCGAGCTGAATACCGGTCGGCCGGCCAAGCCCGACGAGACCGGCTCGGGCAAGTACACTTCGCGCTATTTCGATATCGAGAACGGGCCGCTGTACCCCTTCGGCTATGGCCTGAGCTACACCGAGTTCAGCCTTTCGCCGATCCGCCTGTCCGGTACCCGGCTTGGCCGCGACGGCACGCTGACCGCCAGCGTGACCCTCGAAAACACCGGCACACGCGAGGGTGCCACGGTGGTGCAGCTCTACCTTCAGGACATCGCCGCCTCGATCAGCCGGCCGAAGAAGGAACTCAAGGGGTTCCAGAAGGTGACGCTGGAACCCGGTGAATCGCAGCAGGTGAGCTTCACCCTCAGCGAAGCCGATCTGCGGTTCTTCAACACGTCGCTGCAGTGGGCGTCCGAACCCGGCGACTTCAATCTCTACATCGGCCTGGACTCGCAGGACGTCCAGCAGCAGCGCTTCACGCTCCACTAGAGCCTTCATCGCGGATCGCCCGTCGGCGGTTGCGGTCAGTTGTAGCGGGTCCTGCGCTGGCTGGGCCCGGCTACCGCCACCCGCATGGAGTACCGCTGTGCCGATCCCCGTTTCCCGCCCTGCCGCCTGCCTGCTGGCCACAGGCCTGCTGATCGGATCAGCCGGCGTCCACGCCGACGATGCCGACGCGCTCGTCAGCCTGATCAACGACTACCGCAGCTCCGCGCAGACCTGCAATGGCGCCTCGGTCGAGGCGGCCGGCCCGCTGGCGCCCGACGAGCGCCTGGCCGGTTTGCAGGTGAGTTCCGGCGCGCAGACCCAGGCCGCGCTGCAGCGTGCCGGATACCGCGCCGCCAGCCTGCAGGCGATCGCGGTGTCCGGCCCGACCAGCGCCGAGGCGGCGATGATGGCGATCGGCGCGCGCTACTGCGGCGCCTTGACCGACGCGCGCTTCGCCGAGGTGGGCGTGTCGCGCCATGGCGACACCTGGCAGGTGGTGTTGGCGCGCCCGCAGCTCTCCGCCGACCTGGGCGACTGGCAGGCCGCCGGCCGCGAGCTGCTGGCGCAGGTCAACCAGGCCAGGGCCACCTCGCGTCGTTGCGGTAACCGGGTGTTCGACGCCGTGCCGGCGCTCGCCTGGAACGGCGTGCTGGCCGCGACCGCGCGGGTCCACAGCGAGGACATGGCGGCGCAGAACTATTTCAGCCATCAGGGCCTCGATGGCGGCAACGTCGGCACCCGCGCCAGCGGGCAAGGCTATCGCTGGGGACGCATCGGCGAAAACATCGCCGCCGGGCAGGGCAGCGTGAAGCAGGCGATGGCCGGCTGGCTGGCGAGCCCGGGGCACTGCGCCAACATCATGAATCCGGATTTCACCGAGCTGGGCGCGGCCTTCGCGACCGATCCGCGCAGCGACGCGGGGATCTACTGGACCCAGGTGTTCGGCAGGCCGCGCTGACGCCGTGGCTCAGGCGGCGTCGCTGCTGCGCGCCGGCGGGTTGCCGCCGGCGGCCAGGTATTGCTGCAGGCGCCGGCGGTCCTCTTCGGCGAAGGCCAGGCCCAGCTTGGTCCGCCGCCAGAGGATGTCGTCCACCTCCAGCGCCCATTCCTCGGCGCGCAGGTAGTCCACTTCGCGGGCATGGAGCCCCTGGCCCAGGTGTTCGCCCAGCGCCTCGACCGTGCGTGCGCCGCCGAGCATGGTCCAGCTGCGGCTGCCGTAGGTGGTGGCCCAGCGCTGCGCCAGCTGCGGGTCGAGCCCTTCGACCTGGGCGAGCAGCGCCTCGGCCAGTTGCTGCGCCGTGGTCATCCCTTCGCCACCGGGCAGCGGGGCGGCTGCCGTCCAGCTGTCGCCCAGCTGCGGAAAGAATGGCCTGAGCTGTGCCATCGCCGATTCGGCGAGCTTGCGGTAGGTGGTGAGCTTGCCGCCGAACACCGACAGCAATGGCGCCTGGTCGGCCTCGGCGGAGAGCGCCAGGGTGTAGTCGCGGGTGACGGCCGAGGGGTTGTCGGACTCGTCGTCGCACAGCGGACGGACCCCGGAGAAGGTATGCAGGATATCCGCCGGGCTGAGCTGCCGGCGAAAGTGCGCGTTGGCCACGCCGAGCACGTAGGCGATTTCCTCGTCGGTGATCTTCACCTGCGCCGGGTCGCCCTGGTATTCGCGGTCGGTGGTGCCGATCAGGGTGTAGCGATCCAGATACGGGATGGCGAAGACGATGCGGCGATCTTCGTTCTGCATGATGAACGCCTGGTCGCCCTCGTGGAGCCGGGGCACGATCACGTGGCTGCCCTGGATCAGGCGGATGCCGTAGGGCGGGCGTTGCTGCAGCCTCTCGCCGATGAAGCGGGCCACCCAGGGCCCGGCGGCGTTGACCAGGGCCCTGGCGCGGATCGAGTGGCGTTGCCCATCGGGCCCACGCAGATCCACTTCCCAGACACCCCCGACGCGGCGCGCGCCCAGGCACTCGGTGCGGGTGTGCAGTCGTGCGCCATGCTCGCGCGCGCTCATGGCGTTGAGCACCACCAGCCGGGCATCGTCGACCCAGCAGTCGGAGTACTCGAACCCACGGGTGATCGTCGGCTTGAGCGGGCTCCGGTCATCGAAACGCAGCCCTCGCGAGCCGGGGAGCTGCTTGCGCTTGCCGAGGTTGTCGTAGAGGAACAGTCCGGCGCGGATCATCCAGGCCGGGCGCAGGTGAGGGCGGTGCGGCAGCACGAAGCGCAGCGGCTTGACGATGTGCGGTGCCTTGGCGAGCAGCACCTCGCGCTCGGCCAGCGCCTCGCGCACCAGGCGGAACTCGTAGTGTTCCAGGTAGCGCAGGCCACCGTGGATCAGCTTGCTGCTGGCCGACGAGGTATGGCTGGCGAAGTCGTCGCGTTCGCAGAGAAAGACCGACAGCCCGCGCCCGGCCGCATCGGCGGCGATGCCCACGCCGTTGATGCCACCGCCGATGATCGCGAGATCGACGCATTCGGGAGCGGGGCGGGATGTGTCGGTCATGCGAGTCTCCTCGATTGCGAACCTTGATTTTCGAATACGAACATCATGGTGCAACTTCAATCTGCTACACGGCGCAAAAATGTTCGTTTGTCAGAAAAAAGAAAATAACCGAACAGGAACGGTAGCTGATCGAGGGGCCTTGTCAACGGCGGGGCGAGGGGCGGCGCGTTCGGACACGCGCCGGGCGGTCAGCCGGAAATCGCGAGGTCGACCTCGTGGCGGGCGAGCAGCTGGACGAAGGCTTCGGGCGGGCGGGCTTCGGTGAACAGGCAGTCGATCTGCTCCAGGGAGCCGAGCCGGGTCATGGCGCTGCGGCCGAACTTGCTGGAGTCGGCGGCCAGGAAGATACGCCGCGCGTTGGCGATGATGGCCTGGGAGACGCGCACTTCCTGGTAATCGAAGTCGAGCAGGGTGCCGTCCTCGTCGATGCCGCTGATGCCGATCAGGGCGAAATCCACCTTGAACTGGCCCATGAAGTCGGCGGTCGCCTGGCCGACCACGCCGCCGTCGCTGCGCACCGTGCCTCCGGCGATGAGCACGTCGAAGTCCTGCTTGGTGCTGAGGATGTTGGCCACGTGCAGGTTGTTGGTGATGACCTTCAGGCCCCGGTGGTTGAGCAGGGCATGGGCGATGGCTTCGGTGGTGGTGCCGATGTTGATGAACAGCGAGGCCTGGTCCGGGACCCGGGCGGCGACCGCCTCGGCGATCCGGCGCTTCTCGTCGCGCATCTGGCGGGCGCGCATGGTGTAGGCGGTGTTCTGCACGCTGGAGTCGTGGGCCGCCCCGCCGTGGTAGCGGCGCAGCAACCCGGCTTCGCCCAGCTGGTTGATGTCCCGGCGGATGGTCTGGGGCGTCACGGCGAAGTGCTGGGCGAGCTCGTCGATGCTGACATAGCCGCGCTCGCGCACCAGTTCCAGAATCTTCTGCTGTCGGGGGGCCAGGCTCATGAGGCTTCCTTGTTATCGATATGGCCGAAGGATGCCGCACTCAGGCGCACGATTAAAGCCGTGTCGTTTTGGTGGGTCGTGTGGGGTTCAGGTCGTGGTTTTCGATGTTCTTGTGGAGGCGGTCGGGGCGACTGGTCGTGATCGCGCTGGGGTCGGGGGTTGTTCGCGGTCAAGAGCGATCCCACGGGTGTTCCGGGCTTACCCGCAGGGGGTGTGATCGGTGGGAACGCCTAGCCTCGACCGCGATGGGGGTGGGGCTGCACTGCTCCACGATCAGGCCGCGTTCAGTCATCGGCCCAGTTGCGGGTACGGTCCACGGCTTTCAGCCAGCCCTTGTAGAGGGCTTCGCGCTGCCCGCTGTCGAGGGCCGGTTCGAACACCCGTTCGATGCTGCTCCGGCTGCGCAGTTCGTCGAGGCTGCTCCAGAAGCCGGTCGCCAGCCCGGCCAGGTAGGCGGCGCCGAGGGCGGTGGTTTCCTTCATTTCGGGGCGCTCCACCGGGGTGCCCAGCAGGTCGGCCTGGAACTGCATGAGGAAGTTGTTGGCCACCGCGCCGCCGTCGACCCGCAGCGCGCGCAGGCGCTCGCCGGCGTCCTGTTGCATGGCATCGAGCACGTCGCGGGTCTGGTAGGCGATCGATTCCAGGGTGGCGCGGATCAGGTGGTCGACCTTCACCCCCCGGGTCAGGCCGAACAGGGCGCCGCGTGCGCGCGGGTCCCAGTAGGGCGCGCCAAGGCCGGTGAAGGCCGGCACCAGGTAGACGCCGTTGCTGTCCGGCACCTTGGTGGCGAAGTACTCCGAATCGAGCGAATCGTTGATCACCTTCAGCTCGTCGCGCAGCCACTGCACGGTGGAGCCGCCGTTGAAGATCGCGCCTTCCAGCGCATAGTTGACCTCGCCCTTCGGCCCGCAGGCGAGGGTGGTCAGCAGGCCGTGTTCCGAGCGCACGGCCTTGGTGCCGGTGTTCATCAGCAGGAAGCAGCCGGTGCCATAGGTGTTCTTCGCCTGGCCGGGTTCGACGCACATCTGGCCGAACAGGGCCGCCTGCTGGTCGCCGGCGATCCCGGCGATGGGGATGCCGGTGCTCTGGCCCGAGCCGAGGTAGGCGTGGCCGTAGATCTCCGACGAGGGGCGTACCTGCGGCAGCATCTCGCGGGGGATATCCAGCGCCTCGAGCATCACCGGGTCCCAGTCGAGAGCGTGGATGTCGAACAGCAGGGTGCGCGACGCATTGGTGTAGTCGGTAACGTGGGCCTTGCCCTGGGTCATCTTCCAGATCAGCCAGGAATCGACGGTGCCGAACAGCAGCTCGCCGCGCCGCGCCCGCTCGCGGCTGCCCTCGACGTGGTCGAGGATCCACTTGATCTTGGTGCCGGAGAAGTAGGGGTCGATGACCAGCCCGGTGGTCCTGCGGATGTGCTCTTCCATGCCGTCGCGCTTGAGCTGGTCGCAGATCGGCGTGCTCTGCCGGCTCTGCCAGACGATGGCGTTGTAGATCGGCCGGCCGCTGAGCTTGTCCCAGACGATGGCCGTTTCGCGCTGGTTGGTGATGCCGATCGCCGCGACCTGTTCGTTGGTGATGCCGGCCTGGGCCAGGGCCTCGACGAAGACGCCGCTCTGGGTCGCCCAGATTTCCATGGGATCGTGCTCGACCCAGCTGGGCTGCGGGTAGATCTGCGCGAACTCGCGCTGGGCGACGCTGACGACGTGGGCGTCGCGGTCCAGCACGATGGCGCGCGAGCTGGTGGTGCCCTGGTCGAGGGCGACGACGTAGTGCTTGTCTTGGCTGCTCATGACGACTCTTCCTTAGCGGACTTACGCGGGCTCCGAGGGCGCTGACGGGTTACGGCGAGGCATCGGCCGCCTGCCTCCCGCTGAACCGGTGCCACGCACGGAACCTGGGACTGGCACCGTCAGGGCGGCGGGCGCCATGATCCTGGCAAGAAGGATAGCGGCAATCACCACCTCTACCAGGCGGGGCTGATCGTGCGAAACCTTGCTCAGGCGTTCGACCCTCGAACGGGGCCGGCGTTGTTCGGAAACGGAAAAACCGTGATCGCGGCTGTGGGCCGAGCCTTGTCGTGGCAGCTGGGCGGTCGCTTGCCGGACCGGGCGGTCCGAAGGGAGGGGGATGCGGAAGGGAGGGCTTGCCCGCAGGGCGGGCAAGCGGAGCGAATCAGTCTTCGCGGCTGGTGACTTCCAGCAGGTGGTAGCCGAACTGGGTCTTGACCGGGCCCTGCACGACGTTGACCGGGGCGCTGAAGACCACGGTATCGAATTCCTTGACCATCTGGCCGGGGCCGAAGGAGCCGAGGTTGCCGCCGTCGCGGCTGGAGGGGCAGGTGGAGTTGTCCTTGGCGACCTGAGCGAAGTCGGCACCGCCTTCGATGGCGGCTTTGAGTTCGTTGCACTTGGCTTCGGTGGGGACCAGGATGTGACGGGCAGTGGCGCGGGCCATGGGGTGACTCCTCATTGGACAAGGTGCCGAGCCTACCCCAATCGCCGCGCGAGTCAAACGCCGCCACCGCGGCGTGTCGGATCAGTGCCCTCCGGCCGCTTCGCCAGCACCCTTGGCGGTGAAGGGGGGCTTGGCCAGCCAGATGATCAGGAACAGCCCCAGGAACATCCAGCCCATCAGGGTGAAGTAGTCCACCGTCGACATCATGTAGGCCTGGGCTTCGACCACCCGGTCGATGTGTGCATAGGCCTGCGGCGAGGGGCCGCCGAGCTGGTCGAGGTACTGCTGGGCGGCCGGGCTGTAGGCCGTGACGTGCTCGGTCAGCTGGGCGTGGTGGTGGATCTCGCGGCGGTGCCACAGCCAGGTGGTCAGGGACGAGGCGAAGCTGCCGCCCAGTACCCGCAGGAAAGTCGCGAGGCTTGAGCCTTCGGCGATGTCCTTCGGCGGCAGGCTGGAGAGCAGGATGCTGGTGGTCGGCATGAAGAACAGCGCGATGCCGAGGCCCATGAAGACCTGGATTTCGGCGATGTGGCGATAGTCCACCTCGGTGTTGAAGGTGGCGCGGACGAAGCAGGAGGCGCCGATCACCAGGAACGAGCCGCCGGCCAGCAGCCTGAGATCGAACTTGTGCGCGTACTTGCCCACCAGCGGCGAGAGAAACACCGGCAGGATGCCGATCGGCGCCGCCGCCAGGCCCGCCCAGACCGGCGTGTAGCCCAGCTGCGTCTGCAGCCACTGCGGCAGCAGCAGGTTGATGCCGAAGAACCCCGAATAGCCGAGCACCAGCGCCAGCGTGCCGAAGGTGAAGTTGCGGTGCCGGAACAGCCGCAGATCGATGATCGGGTGCTTGTCGGTGAGCTCCCAGATCACCAGTGCCACCAGCGCCACCACCGAGACCGCGGTGCTGACCCGGATGAAGTTCGATTCGAACCAGTCCAGGTCGTTGCCCTTGTCCAGCACCACCTGCAGCAGGCCGACGCCGAGCACCAGCAGCGCGAGGCCGATGTAGTCGATCGGCTGGTGGACGATGCGCTCGGGCTTGTTGCGCAGCTGCGCCCAGACCACCAGGGTCGCGAAAACGCCGATTGGCACGTTGATGAAGAAGATCCAGGGCCAGCTGTAGCTGTCGGTGATCCAGCCCCCGGCGATGGGACCGATGATCGGCGCCACCACCGTGACCATCGCCAGCAGCGCGAGCGCCATGCCGCGCTTGGCGGTGGGGAAGATGGCCAGCAGCAGGGTCTGCGCCATCGGGTAGAGCGGGCCGGCGAAGAACCCCTGCAAGGCGCGGAACAGCACCAGCTCAGGCATCGAGCGGGCGATGCCGCAGAGAAAGGACGTCACCACGAACAGCACCACCGCCGCGAGGAACAGCTTCACCTCACCGAAGCGCCGTGCCATCCAGCCGGTCAGGGGCAGGGCGATGGCATTGCACACCGCGAAGGAGGTGATCACCCAGGTGCCCTGTTCCGAACTCACCCCCAGGTTGCCCGAAATGGTGGGCAGCGCGACGTTGGCGATGGTGGTATCGAGCACCTGCATGAAGGTCGCCAGCGACAGGCCGACCACGGCGAGCAGCATGCTCGCCGGGCGAAAGGTGTTATCGCTCATGGATGCTCCGGGCTCAGCCCTTGGCCAGGTCCGCGGCTGCGGGGCCGTTGGCGTGAATGGTGCGTTCGATCAGCGCGTTGGCCTCGCCCAGCTGGTCGTCGTACACGGCGGTGGAGAAGCGCGGCTGCTGCGGCGGGCGTTGCGACAGCTGCGGCCCGTCCTGGTCGTGCAGGTCGACGGTCACGGCGGTGGACAGACCGATGCGCAGCGGGTGCGTCTGCAGGTTGTCCGGCTCCAGGCGGATGCGCACGGGCAGGCGCTGGACGATCTTGATCCAGTTGCCGGTGGCGTTCTGCGCCGGCAACAGGGAGAAGGCGCTGCCGGTGCCCACGCCCAGGCTCTCGACGGTGCCGCGATACCGCACGTCGTCGCCATGCAGGTCGGCGGTGATCTCCACCGGCTGGCCGATGCGCATGCGGCTGAGCTGGGTTTCCTTGAAGTTGGCGTCGATCCAGATCTGCTCCAGGGGCACGACCGCCATCAGCGCCGCGCCCGGCTGCACACGTCCGCCGACCTGTACGGCGCGCTGCGCCACGTAGCCGCTGACAGGCGCGACCAGGGTGCTGCGCGCATGGTTGAGGAAGGCCTGGCGCAGCTGAGCCGCCGCCGCCATCACGTCCGGGTGGGAGGCGATGACGGTGTCATCGACCAGGGCGCGGCTGGTGTCGAGCTGTTGCTGGGCGGCGGTCAGGGCGTTCTGCGCGTTGGTCAGGGCGTCCTGGGCGTGGGCCAGTTCCTCCCGGGAAATCGCACCGCTCTTGGCCAGCCTGCCGCGTCGTTCGAAGTCGGCCTTGGCGCGCTGCACTTCGACCCTGCGCGAGGCGACCTGCGCCTTGTAGCCGTCGACGTTGCTGAACAGGCCGCGCACCTGGCGCACCGTGCGCGCGAGATTGGCCTCGGCGCTTTGCAGGGCGACCTGGGTGTCGGACGGGTCGAGCCAGACCAGCGCTTGGCCGGCCTCGACGTAATCGCCGTCGTCCACCGCGATGCGGGTGACGGTGCCGGTGATCTGCGGCGTGATCTGCACCAGGTTGCCGTTCACGTAGGCGTCGTCGGTCTCTTCGTAAAAGCGGCCGTAGAGCGTGTGGTAGAGGTACGCGCCGGCGATCCCGAGCGCGACCACGAGGGCCAGGATCGCCAGGTAGAGCTTGCGCTTGCCGGACGCCGGGGTCGCTTCTGGCTGTGCGTTTGCTGTGCGTGCGGGAGCTTCGGACATGGTCGGTACTCAGCGTTGAACAGGGGTATTGGCGGAGGCGGGCAGCGGCGTCGAGGGCTGGAAGCCGCCACCGAGCGCCTGCATCAGCAGGACGGCGTCGTCGACGCGCTCGGCATGCAGGCCCGTCAGCTGGCGGTCGGCCTGCAGCAGCTGCTGTTGCACGCTCAGGGCGTCCAGGTAACTGCCGATGCCGTCCGAATAGCGCTCCAGCGCCAGTTCGTAGGCATGCTCGGCGATGTCGCGGGCCCGTTGCTGCTGCGCGATCTGCTGTTCCAGCGCGCGCAGCCGGCTGATGCGCTCGCCGATGTCGCCCAGCGCGCCCACCAGGATCTGGTTGTACTGCGCCACCGCCAGGTCGTAGTCGGCATCGCGGCCGGCCAGGTCGGCGCGCAGGCGGCCGCCGTCGAAGATCGGCAGCGACAGCGCCGGGCCGATGCTGAAGAAGCGACTCGCCGAACCGAACAGCGCATCGCCCAGCAGCGACTTGCTGCCCGCGGCGGCGCTCAGGTTGAGGTTGGGGTAGAAGTTGGCCTTGCTCGCGGCGATCTGCCTGTCCGCCGCCTCCACCCGCCAGCGTGCCGCGACCAGGTCCGGGCGCCGGCCGAGCAGCTCGGCCGGCAGCTGCGCGGGCAGGTCCACCGCCTCGGGCGCGATCAACCGGGGGCGGGGCAGCGAGTCGCCGCGATCGGGACCCTTGCCCAGCAGCACGGCCAGGCGGATGCGCGCGCTCTCGACCTGCTGCCTGGCGTCGGTCAGGGCCGCTTCGGCCGCCGCTTCCAGGCTCTGGGTCTGTTGCAGCTGGTATTCGCTGTCGAGCCCGGCATCGACCCGGCCACGGGCCATCTGCAGGGTGTCCCGGTTGCGTTTGAGATCCTGCTCGGCGATGTCCTGGGTGGCGTACGCCAGGCCCAGAGCGTTGTAGGCCCGGGCGACCTGCGAGGCCAGGCTCAGGCGTGCGTCCTGGCGATCCACTTCGCTGGCCTGGGCCTGGCCGACCGCCGCTTCCCAGGCGGCGCGCTGGCCGCCCCAGAGATCGAAGGTGTAACCGGCGTCCAGTGACAGGCTGCGCAGGGTGCTGTAGCGCTCGCCCTGGCCCAGCGGATCGTCGACGCGCGAGAGCCGCGAGCGGGTGACGCCGCCGTTGGCATCGAGCCGAGGCTGGCGCGCAGCGTCCGCCGCCAGTACCGCCGCGCTGGCCAGGCGAGCTCGGGCATCGGCGACCTGCAGGTCGGGGCTGGACTGCAGCGCTTCCTGGATAAGGGCGTCGAGCTGCGCGTCGCCGAGCCGGTTCCACCAGTCCTGGCGCGGCCAGGCGGCCGGCGTGAGGGAGGCGCCGAGGCTGCGCTCGGAGGCGAGCGAGGCGGGGTCGATCAGCCTGCCTTCGCGGTGCAGCCCCTCGAAGGACGCGCAGCCGGCCAGCAACAGGGCGGCTGTCAGCACACTCAGCGGGCGGGAAAGACTGTTCACGTCAGGCGTCTCCCCGGCGTTGCGGCAGCGCATCGGCGGCGCCGAGCATCTTGGTCAGAAGCCGCTGGAATTCGCCGACCTCGGCCGCGCTCAGGCATTCGGTGAGTTCGTTCATGGCATCGGCGGCGATTTCCGGCACCCGCTCGCCCAGGGCCTGGCCGCGCTCGGTGAGGACCAGCTGCACCTGGCGCCGATCGGTGCTGGAACGCTCGCGGCGCAACAGGTCCTTGGCTTCCAGGCGGTCGAACATGCGGGTCATGGCACCGCTGTCCAGGCTCAGGGCGCGGCAGAGTTCGGCAGGCGTGGAGGCGAAGCGCCGGCTCATCAACAGCACCACCTTGAACTGGGCGGCGGTGAGTTCGTGGTCGCTCAGATGCCGCTCGAGGATGCGGTCCTTGAGCTGATTGATCAGAGCGATGAGATGGCCGAGCGATTGTTCGACGGGGTAGTTGTTGCGGTCGAAATGCGGCATGGAGATACCTGCCTGGGCAAATAATTGGTTACACATTACTGCCTGGGCAGCGAGCTGCCTAGTAACATTTTGAAATATTTAGACGGGCAGGCGAGCAACGGCGCCGCCGATTGACGGGCGAAAGGCGAGAACGCGTTGTCGAATGGCGATGATGGCTATTTGCCTTGATGGGGCGTGTCTGTATAGTCCGCGCCCGCAATGGACCTGCTGAGCTGGCTACAGCTGGACGAGTCGTCCATCGCTTTCCCCGAAATCAAACGGAATGATCATGAAAGCCAAGCAGTTCTTCGCCGTGACCCTCGGCGCTGTCTTCCTCAGCGCCTGTACCGCCACCACCAGCCTGCGTTCGACCGATCCGCAGCTGTCGGTCGCCATCAACCAGGACGCGCCGCTCGTTCTGGCCGCCCCGGCGGAAAAGACCTACAAGACCACCAGCTTCGGGCAGTACCGCTTCAAGGCCACCCGCGCCGATGGCGAACCGATGTACGGCCTGGTTCCGCTGAAGTTCAACAAGGGCTACCTGGTCGCCGACATCCTGTTCTTCGCACCGGCGCTGTTCTACAACCTGCGCGAGGTGTACCCGTTCTACGAGTTCGACGCCGAGGAAGGCGTGGTGCGCTACAAGAAGCACGCCGAGGACGAGTGGATCAGCTACCGCCCGACGGCCGCCGAACAGCAGCGTGCCCGCGCGTACTTCGCCAACGCCAAGTAAGCGACAAGACAGAAAAAGGGGGCCTCAGGCCCCCTTTTTTTGTTGCCCGCAGCGGCTATCGCGGCACCACGCGCACCCGTCCGGCGGTGTTGTCGCGGCCGGATGCGCGTTCGTTTTCCGAGCGCCCGGGGATGTTCGCGTCGTCCGAGGCGATGTCCGAGACGCGGGTGTTCTCGACTTCGCTGGTGCCTACGCTGACCGAGGTGGCGTCCGGGTAGCCGGTGGTCAGGGCGGCGGTGCTCGCGGTGGCCGGTCGGCTATCGCCATCCACCCCCCGATCGCTCTGTTCGTCGATGTCGATGGCGCCGTTGCGGTTCATCACCTCTTCGACCCGCGCGACCTGCGACTCGTCGGCAACGCTCACCGTGACGATGGTCGAGCCACGGCGCATGGCGTCGGAAAAACCGCCGGCGTGCTTGTCCGAATCCTCGCCGAAGACCGAGTGGAAGAAGTGGGTGACGCGCTCGGTGAGCGAGTCCTCCCGCTTGGTGACGTCGTGGGTGACCTCGACCTGGCTGCTCTTCACCATGTCCGGGTTGCTCGACGCGGAAATCTGGATGTCCTCGCTGGCCACGCCCTGGGACGTCAGCTCGGCCTTGACCTGTTCGGCCTGTTCGTAGCGGTCGAATGCGGCAATCAGAATCTGGGTCATCTTTCACCTCGGTGTCAGGGCAGCCATTGCTGCGTTCGATGGCGTGACCGCGGCCCCGGCGGGCCCGGTTTCACGCGCTCCTGAGCATTGGGCGCAAGACGGGGCGCGATGGTTCAACCCCAATTGTTGGCGAAGATGACGCCGCCATCAGCGCTGCTCGCGCCAGCAGGCCTGGCAGACGTTGAACTTGCGGTCGAGCAGGGGCATCGGGCCGCCGCAGCGTTTGCAGGATTTGCTTTCGCCCGACAGGCGTCGCTGGTCGGACCTTCGCGGCCGCCGCTCGCGTGACAGTTCACGGGTGATGGCATCGTTGAGCAGGCGCCGGTGTTCCTCGCCTTTTTCGATCTGCGGGAAGCGATCCGGCAGTACCCGGGCCAGGTGCAGGTAGGTCTCGATGACGTGCAGCGAACTCTCCAGCGTGGCCAGGTCGGCGTTGATGATCAGCCGCGGCAGGTCCACCGCCTGGCCGGCGGCGACACGTTTGAGCCACTGCTGGGCGAAGCCGCTGGCGGGGCTTTCCAGGCCGCCGCGGATCGGCGTGCAGGCGAACACCCAGCGCAGCCACATGTCGATGGCCGGGTCGTCGATCAGCTCGATCCATTGCGCCAGCTCGTCCGGCAGCACCGAAACGAAGGCCTCGCCGTAGTTGATGTTGCGGTTGAAGGTCAGCCAGGCGCGCATCAGGCTGGGCTCGTTCATCAGCTCGGCGATGGCGGTCAGGTGCTCGATGGACGGGCGCACCTGGAACTGCGAAAGGTCCACCGGCAGGTC
The DNA here is from genome assembly GCF_005876855.1 of Stutzerimonas nosocomialis. GTDB lineage: Bacteria > Pseudomonadota > Gammaproteobacteria > Pseudomonadales > Pseudomonadaceae > Stutzerimonas > Stutzerimonas nosocomialis. Next base: position 72,633 of record NZ_QLAE01000018.1, read on the forward strand.
CGGGCTGTTGAACAGCCGCTTGATGGTCTTGAGCACGCTCGGGTCGAGGGCGGTGATGGTGCCGTTGTCGTGATGGCCGAAGCGCCCGGCGCGCCCGCCGATCTGCTTGACCTCCTGCACCTTGAGCTGACGGTTCTCGATGCCGTCGTACTTCTCGTCGGTGTAGAAGCACAGCGTGTGGGCCGGCAGGTTCAGGCCCATCCCCACCGCGTCGGTGGCGACCATGATCTGCGCTTCGCCTTCGCGGAAGCGACGTGCCTGTTCCCGGCGCACTTCCGGCGACAGGGCGCCATAGACCACCGCGACGCTCTTGCCGGTCATCTCCAGCAGGCCCTTGAGTTCGAGCACCGTCTTGCGGCTGAAGGCCACCAGCATCGAGCCTTCCTCCAGGTGCTTGAGCGTGGTCGAGTGGCGGGCCACGTCGACCGGGGAGAGCCGTTTGGTGCGCTGGATCACCAGACGGTCTTCGCACAGCTCGCAGAGCGTCTTGAGCGACGGCTCGATCAGCGCCGGGCCGGTCATCATCAGCTCCGGCGTGTAGGCGCTCACCAGCGCATCGACCCAGGCCCAGCCGCGTTGCGGGTCGGCCAGCAGCTGCACTTCGTCGACCACCACCACGTCCCAGTGCTGGTGGCGAAAGCGGGCGAACTCCTCGACCGTGCAGCAGAAGTGGGTGGCGCCTTCGCGGATGATTTCCTCCTCGCCGGTGACCAGCGAGCAGGGCACGCCCATGGACTCGATGCGCTCCTGGTTCTCCAGCGCCATCAGCCGCAGGGGAGAGAGGTAGATGGCGTGCTTGACCGAGGTCATCGCTTCGATGGCGCGGTAGGTCTTGCCGCTGTTGGTCGGGCCGAGCAGCGCGGTCCACTTGCGGGTCAGCCGGCGTGCCGGGTAGAGCTCGTGGTAGTGGACGAAGCGCGGGTTGTTCTCCAGCAGCACGGCGAAGGCCATCCTTTCCTCGTGCTGCTGGCGCTCCCGGCGGATCGCCCGGCGCAGCTTGTGCGGCTCGAGCCAGAAGATTTCCACCAGGCGCTTGTGTTCGAGCTGGTGCAGATCGAAGCCCTGGGCTTCGCTCTGCATCAGGTCGAACTTGGCGCGCAGTTCGTCCTCGTCGCGGGCTTTCCAGGCTTCGACTTCCTGGTCGCTGAGCAGGTGGTCCTGGCCACCGGGGATGCGCCGCTGCACTTCGAGCGACAGGTCGCCCTGGCGCAGCTGTACCACGTAGCGCAGCTCGTGCCTGATCTCGTTGAGGATGTCGAAGGCCCTGGCCGCGAAGTCCTCGAGCCGGACGAACGCGGCGGGTATCCGCGCCAGCACCTGGGCGCGCTCTTGCTCGGTCAGCCGGGCGAAGGGGGCTTCGAGCATGGCCAGCCGTTCGCGCACCACGCCCTGGACGGCCAGCCGGGCGTTCTCCTCGAAGGCCTCGGGGGTGGCGCTGTCGGGGATGCGAAAGGCCCATTCGGGCTCCAGCAGGCCTTGCAGCGAACCCAGGCTGAAGGCTTTCTCGCTGCTGAACAGATCGACCGCGCACTGGAAAGCGTTGACGTCCCGGTTGAGCAGCCGGCCGATGAGCCCGGTCGGCTCCTGCAGGACGGCGTCCACCGCCGCCGGTTCCAGCCCGAGCCAGAACGCCTTGGCGGCGCGGCCTATGGCCGGTGGCTGGTAGCCGACGTAGAGGGTGAACCACTTTTCCTGGTGGTTCTTCTTCGGATTGAATTCGGGGTATCGCTCGCCGGCCCAGTCGAGGAAACGCTGGAGTCGTTCCTGCTTGAGGGATGAGCGCTGCTTGACTTCGACCTTGCGCATGATCGACGCCTCTTCTGATCGTGGCGGGCAAGCCGGCCGCTGGAGGGCAGCGGTTGGCATGGACGTTGGACATTGCGAAGGCGCCATCCTATCAGTGCCGACCGTGACGGCAGGATGGGCGGCTCACGATCCTGGCAGAGAACTAGATCATCGCGCGCTGGCGCAGGTGGTCGATCACCCGGTCGGCGAGCCGCTCGGCGGTTTCCTCGTCGGCGGGCAGACGCAGGTCGGGCGATGGCGGCGCCTCGTAGGGGCTGCCGATCCCGGTGAAGTTGGGCAACTGGCCGGCGCGTGCCTTCTTGTAGAGGCCCTTGGGATCGCGCGCTTCGCAGGTTTGCAGCGACGCGTCGACGAAGATCTCGACGAACTCGTCGGCCTCCAGCAGCTCGCGCACCATCTGCCGCTCGCTGCGAAACGGCGAGATGAAGCTGACCAGGGTGATCAGCCCGGCCTCGACCATCAGCTTGGCGACCTCGCCAACGCGGCGAATGTTCTCGACCCGGTCCTCGTCGGTGAAGCCCAGGTCGCGATTCAGGCCGTGGCGCACGTTGTCGCCGTCCAGCAGCATGGTGCGCTTGCCCAGCGTCTGCAGGCGCTGTTCCACCAGGTCGGCGACCGTCGACTTGCCCGAGCCGGACAGCCCGGTGAACCACAGCACGCATGGCTGCTGGGCATTGCCGGCGGCGCGGCTGGCCTTGTCGATCTTCATCGCGTGGCGGTGGATGTTGGCGGCGCGCCGCAGGCCGAAGGCGACCATGCCGCAGGCGATGGTCGTCTGGCTGGTGTGGTCGAGCAGCTGGAAGGTGCCGGTGGCCGGCCGCTCGGTGCTCGGATCGAAGGGCAGGGCTCGGTCGATGGCCAGATTGCAGAAGGCCAGGTCGTTGCGGGTCAGGCGCTTGGCCGCGTGCCGTTCGAGGCTGTCCGGTTGCAGCCGATGCTTGATCTCGGTGACTCGCGCACCCACCAGCGTCTCGCCCAGGCGCAGCAGGTAGCGCCGTCCGGGGTACAGCGGTTGCTCGTCCAGCCACAGCAGGTGGGCGGCGAACTGGTCGGACACTTCCGGGCGCGCCTGGGGCGTCGCGATCAGGTCGCCGGGGGATACCGGCAGGGCGGGCTCCAGGGCGAAGCGCAGCAAGGGCCCGGCCGGCGAGTCGATGTATTGCAGGCGGGCCAGCCGCGACGGCGTGGCGCCCGGCAACACCACCACCTCATCGCCCGGATGTGGCGTGCCGGCCAGCAGCCGCGCGCAGTGGGGCAGCGCGTGGGCGGCGTCACAGGGCAGCGCGCGCAGGCGCAGCGGCTGCTCGGTAAGGGCCGGCGCGCAGTCTTCGAGTCGTTCGAGCAGGGGCAGGCCGCGGTACCAGGGCAGACGGGCGGAGCGCCGGTGGAGGTTGTCGCCGGTCTCGGCGTCCACCGGCACGGCCAGCAGCCGGGCGATGCCGATCTGCTCGCAATGGCGGCGGTATTGCCGTACCAGGCGGGCGAAGGCGTCCTCGCGCCAGTCGATGCGCGCCATCCGGTTGACCACCAGGACCAGCTGGCGCACCCCGAGCAGCGAGGCGACCAGCGCCAGGCGGTGCGCCTCCGCGTCGAGGCCGCTGGGCGCATCGACCACCACCACCGGCACCGTCGGCAGCGCATCGGCCAGCTGCGCGAACCAGTGGCCCGGCTGCGCGGCGTCGCTCAGGAGCATGCGCTGGCGGCTGTCGTCCGGATCGCCCCGCAGCCGGTCGAGGAGCTGCGTGACGCCCGCGTTCGGGCTGCCATGCACCAGCAGGCGGAACGGGCCGGGGCAGGGCTGCGGGACGCTGGCGGCTTCGAGGCGTAACGGGTTTGAGCGAGCCATCTGGGTTCCCCTGCGCAGTGCTGTCAGCCGACCTGTTGCACCCTGTCGGTCTGTCCATAGCCGAATCGTGCCGCGACCGGGCCGGTGATGGTCTGGATCATCGCCCGTTCCTCGGCGCTGAATTCGGGTTGGTAATAGGTCGGCGCATGCAGCCCCGCCGCGGCCTGGTCGATCGTCTCGGCGGGAAAGGCCAGCTCGCCGTGGGCCAGCACCCGTTCGAGGGTCTCGCGCGGCGTCCCGCACAGGTCTTCGTAGCGCACCACCAGGCACGCCTCGCGCAGCGCGGGGTCCGCCTCCAGGGTGTCGGCCAGGTGGCGGTAGACATCGGCCCAGTAGCGGGCCCAGCCCTCGACTTCCTGGCCGTCGCGCCAGAGCTGCCGGACCCGCTCGGTGCTGGCCGGGTTGCCGAGGTTCATCGGCCGGCGGTCCAGGCCGAATTCGTAGTGGCCGACCCGGCGCATGTGTTCCAGCGCCCGGGGCTCCCGGGTTTCGCCGGTGGTGAAGAGCGCCTGCTGCTTGATCAGCGAGGCGATGTGCCAGACCGGGTCGCGTATCGCCAGGATGAAGCACGCCTGGGGGTAGAGCCGGTGCAGGTAGCCCAGCCGGGCGAGGTTGTAGTTGCCTTTGGCGAGGTAGCGCTGGCGCTTGCGGATGGCCAGCAGCTTGCGCAGGTGGTCGTCGTAGAAACGCTCGAACAGCGGATGGCGTTCGTCGCGTCCGAGTACCGAGCTGCGGGCCGGGTCGTGGGCGTCGGGGAAGAAGCCCATCCAGATCATCTCCTCGAAGGCCTCGGGGCTTTGCGAGGTGATGGCGATGCCGTCCTTGTGGGCGCGCTCCTTGGCCGCTTCCTCCTTCTGCGGCACCAGCGACAGCCAGCGGTTCCACCAGTAGGGCGTGAACACCGGCGGGAAGTCCGCATAGCGGTGGCTGGCCACGTCGGGGTGGCTGGCCAGCTGTTCGAGCAGGATGGTGGTGCCGGAGCGGGCGAGGCCCGCGACATAGATCGGCCGGTCGATGCGAATGTCGACCAGGGTGTCTTCCAGCAGGCGGCTTTCCAGATTGCCGAAGCGGATCCAGGTCTGCGGGTAGCGGTGGATCCAGCCGCTGAGCAGGTGCATCCAGGTCGGTACGTCGAACGCCGGATCGGCTGTTTCGTTCCTGGGGGTCTGCGCGCTCATTCGATGCGTGCCCAACGGTAGGTGAGCAGCGAGGCGAGCATCATGCAAGGCAGCAACAGCGCCAGCCAGGTGCGCATCCACGACGGGCCGAACGGCAGGTAGGAGCGCTCGGGCAGGCCGATCTCGACGCGCTGCACGGCGTTGTCGTCGGGCAGGTAGCCGAGCGGGTTGCCCAGCAGCCAGTTCCACCAGTGGCGCTGTTCGATCACGGTGATCGGCGCGGTGAGTTCGATGTCCAGCCAGTCGCTGTCGGGCAGGTTGATCCGCACGATGGGTATCTCGCCGTCGCCGAACCACTCGGCATAGAAGGGCTCCGGCGCGACGTTCATCGCCGGTGCCTCGTCGGCGCGCGGGTATTCGTGGCTGTAGGTCTGGTCCAGCCAGCTGAGCAATGCCAGCAGCGGCAGCATGGAGATCAGGGTCGGCAGGGTGACCAGGCCCAGATGGCGGAAGGCGGCGCCGAACTGGGCGCGGATCAGCGGACCGGCTTCGCTCATCTCGCCATCGAAATCGTTGAGCCGCCGGCGGGCCTCGCGTGCCTCGCGCTTGGCGCGGCCAATCGAGGCCTGGGGGGAAATCACACGGTACAGCAGCAGCGTGCCGGCGCCGCCGATCGCGGCCCAGACCAGCAGCCGCGCGGTGTCGGGCAGTGCCGAGGCCATGGCGTCGTCGACGGCGGCGAACAATGGCGCAGGAAGGTTCAGTAGTCCCATAGGTCCCTCGTGTTCAGGGCCAGGATCGGCAGGGGCTTCGGCCGGCGTGGCGGCCGGGGTGCACCACCACGCCGGCGCCGGCCATCAGAGGCGGCCGTGGGTGCCGGTGGCTTTTTCCTCGACGGGCACTTGCGGCAGCGCCTCGCCCGGCTCGGCCTCGCGGGCCTGGACCACCGGCGTTTCGGCTAGTGGGGAAGTGGAACTGGCGGCGGCCATCTGTTCGGCCTTGCGCCGCCGACGCATGCGCCGGATCGGCCACATCACGATGTAGATCACCGCCACGCCGACGGCGGCGAGCAGCCCCCAGAGCGCGGCGAGCAGCCCGAGTCCGGCACCGGGGCCGACGTAGGCATGGGCCGCGAGGGGCAGGGTGGTGAGAAGCAGCCCGGTGATCAGGGCCTTGGGGAATCGCTTGGTGTCAGCGGTCATGACATTCACCTTTGCTGAGGATTGTCGATAACGGCGCGGAAGTCCTTGTCGAATTCTCCAACAGAGAAGCGTTGTCCTGACGAGACGATCGGAATGTAACGGTCCTGGTCTCCACCGCGGATCGGGTTGATGAACTCCCAGGCGATCTCGCCTGCGGGCGTCACTTCGAAGAGCCGACCGCCATCGGATTCATTGATCAGGCGGTTGCCGTTGGGCAGGGTCTGGGCCGAGCTGCGCACATAGCTGTCGAACGGATGTTCATCGTTTCCCGCGTAGCTCCAGACAATCGCATGGGTGCGAGGGTTCACTTCCAGCACCCGCGCGGCGTTGCCGACCTGATAATTGGCGGCGTTGTCGAACAGCGTGAAGTTGCCGTTGGGCAGCGCCCGCGCATCGTGCTGCACGATCCACGGGCCGCGCGTCGCCCAGGTCATCTCGCCGGTTTCAGGATCGACCAGGGCCACGGTGCCGATGTTGCGAAAGGAAATCAGCACCTGGCCCGGACGCCCCTGTGCCGGGGCGAAGGCGGCGCTGAGGGTCTCGTCCAGGTAGTGCACGCTGTTGGCGTGCAGCGGGTCGGAACCGGCGTAGGCGGGCGTCTGGTAGACCGGCTCGGCGAACGGCGAGTCGAGGAACGCCCTGGCCAGCGACACCTTGCTCAGCTCCTCGCCGGTCTGGCCGTCGAGCACCACCAGGAAGTCGTCCAGCCACGGCCGTTCCAGCCCCTGCAGACCGGGGATGTCGTCTTCGCTGAGGTCGTGGGTGAGGGTCACGACGCGCCCGTCGGGCGTCAGGTGCAGGTCGTGGTGGGTCGGCCCGTGGTAGGCCCAGATCAGTTTCGAGTCGCGGTCGATGCGGATCAGCCCATAGCCCCAGGGCGTGTCGTTGTCGGCGGTGATCACCACCAGCAGGTCGCCGTTGGGCATCAGCCGCGCCTTGTCCCAGTAGATGCGATCGGCATCGCGCGGCGCGCGGCCGCTGGGGCTCTTGTCCCAGATCTGGTCGTAGGGCAGTTCCCAGCGGTGCACCACCTTGCCCTGCATGTCGATCAGCTGGGCGTAGCTGCCGTCGCCGGAGGTGTAGAGCGTGACGCCCTCGTAGGCCTGGCCCGGTTCGTGGAGGGTCACGCCGCGGTCGTCGCGTCGCGCCTCGCGCCACAGGTGGGTCTCGGTGTACAGGTCGGTGGCCGACAGCTGGCTGAGCAGCGCGTGTCCGGCTCTGTAGGCGTCGTTGAAATAGCGGTAGGGGAAGGTCTTGGAGAGCGCCACGAACGCACCGGCCACGAAGGCGATGAACACGATGGCCACGAAGAAAAGGGTAAATCCGATCCGATCCGATCGATCCATCCGACCTCCTGCAGTGGGGTGCAAGACAGCGGCGCGCATGCGCGGCGTGAGGGACGGGCGCTCAGCCCGAACCTGCCTTGGGACTGCGTCAATGCCGTCGCGTTCGCTTCGAATCCGGCCGGCGAACGGCAATCGGTAACAAGATGCTGCCCGACCAGGAAAGGCTTTGGTGCGCCAGCGCCCACGAGACGCTGAACGTACGGCGTCGCGGTTTGTCTGCCTCACAGGCGCGCCAGCGACCGCTGGTGCGCAGCCTGTCGAATCACAAGGTGCCGTACATGACCGATGACATGACCCACGTCGCCCCGCCGCAGAGTCCAGCCCCGCTGGGCCGGCCCCGCCGCACCTTCGGCCTGGCGGTATCGATTCCCCTGTTGCTGGCGGTGGCGACCCCCTTTCTCTATCTGCACGGCAAGGCGTACCACGAAGGCTACCTGGGCTATTTCGATCTCGAACCCTCGATGTTTCCGCTGGATACCGCCGCGACCCTGATGACCGCCGTGATGGCCTGGGCGCATGCGGCGACGGCCGGGATCACCGGGCTGACCGCGCTGCTGGCGGCCAACCTCGGCCTGGTGCTGGCGCTGTTCGTGCTCGCGGTGCTGCTGTTCGGGACCTTCAACTACCTCGTGCGCCGCTATCGCCCGGCCCTGGAGCGGTCGCGGCGAGCCCAGGCCGGCGATGCGCCGGCGAGCTGGTGGCGCGAGCTGGTGCGAAGCGCGCTCTACCTGTTCCTGCCCGGTTATGCGCTGTTCGCGCTGCTGCTGCTGGTGGCGCTGATCATCCTGCTGAACGTCGTGCCCTTCGTGAAGGTCGGTGCCGGCCAGGCGGCGCGTGACCTGCAGGGCGAGTTCAGGCGTGCGCCGGCGGTTCAGGTGGCGGACATGGCCGGCGCGGTGTCCGAGTACCGGCTGATCCAGTGCTCGACGCTGTTCTGCGCGCTCTACGCCCGGGGCACGGTGATGGCGGTGCCGGTTTCGGCGATCAACGCGGCGGTCACGGATGTCGGCGACAAGCTGGCGAGCGGGCAGGATCGGCCCCGGCGCGAGTGACAGGCATGGCGTCGGATTCCGCGCTGTGGCTCGGTTGCGCCGGCTGGAGCCTGCCTCGCGAGCAGTGGCCGGCCTTTCCCGCCGAGGGCACGCACCTGGAGCGCTACGCCGGGCGCCTGCCGGCCTGCGAGATCAACACCTCCTTCTACCGGCCGCATCGGCCGGCCACCTACGCCAGGTGGGCGCAGAGCGTGCCGGCCGGGTTCCGCTTCTCGGTCAAGGTGCCCAAGCAGATCACCCACGAGCAGCGCCTGCGCGACTGCGATGCCCTGCTCGAGGCCTTTTTGGAACAGTGCTCGGCGCTGGGAGACCGGCTCGGCTGCCTGCTGGTGCAGCTGCCGCCTTCGCTGGCCTATGACGCGCCAGTGGCCGAGCGCTTCTTCACCGCGCTGCGGGACCGCTTCGCCGGCGACGTCGCGCTGGAACCGCGCCATGTCAGCTGGGGGCAGGCCGAGCCGCTGCTGCACGAGATGCGCATCGCCCGGGTCGCGGCCGACCCGTCTCCGCTCGGCGAGCCGTTGCAGCCGGCGGGCTGGCCGCAGCTGCGCTATTACCGTCTGCACGGCTCGCCACGCCTGTACTACTCGGCTTACGGTGCCGAGCGCCTGCGACCCTTGGCAAGGCAGTTGCTGGCCGAGCGCGAGGCCGGGGCGCGGGTCTGGTGCATCTTCGACAACACCGCCAGCGGCGCGGCGGTGGCCGATGCGCTGCTCATGCAGGAACTGCTCGACGGGGCGGGGTGATCGTCCTGATGGTGGGGTGGAGCTTCACCATGACTCCTTCCCCGGCAGGGATATCTGAAGAGCTACGCCCGGGAGCGGTCTTGACCGCGAGCTTTTCGCCCTAGCACCCGATCTCCCTGCCATCAACAGAGCCCACGATCCTGTGGGAACGGTCGGGGACGCCTGGTCTTGCCAGCGAGCTCTTGATCCCAGACGTAAAGACCAACCCCTTCAAGCAGACCAGCACGCCTGCGCAGCAGGCCCTTTCCGCACCACTCGTCGACGGTCCGCCCCGGCATCCGGCCCGCGATTGTGAGGGGCGGGGATGGAGGCGTAGAATCCGCGCCGCTCAGGTCGCTCTCCCATCTCCATCGTATTCGCCGTCCAGCCCTTCACGGCCGGAAGCGGTGCTTGCCGTGCATGGAACGGATGGGTTTCTTCTTCGCTGTTCCTTTCGGCGTCCCGTGTCCCACGGGAGCGCGGCCTCGCCATTGGAACAGGCTCTACCTTCAGACTCGCTCGATGACCACAGTTGCGGATACCACCGCCGGACGCTGGCTCAGTGTGATCGCACTGGCCCTTGGCGCCTTCATTTTCAATACCACCGAATTCGTGCCGGTGGCGCTGCTGTCGGACATCGGCCGCAGCTTCGAGATGCCCACGGCCCACGTCGGGCTGATGCTGACGATCTACGCCTGGGTGGTGGCGCTGATGTCGCTGCCGATGATGCTGCTCACCCGCAACATCGAGCGGCGCAAGCTGCTCACCTTCGTGTTCCTGGTGTTCATCGCCAGCCATGTCGTTTCCAGCCTGGCGTCGAATTTCACCATGCTGATGGTCAGCCGCGTCGGCATCGCCCTGGCCCACGCGGTGTTCTGGTCGATCACCGCGTCGCTGGCCGTCCGGGTCGCGCCGCAGGGCAAGCAGGCCCAGGCCCTCGGCCTGCTGGCGACCGGCAGCGCGCTGGCCATGGTGCTCGGCATTCCGCTGGGCCGGGTGGTGGGCGAGCTGCTGGGGTGGCGAACCACCTTCCTGGCGATCGCGGTCATCGCCGGGGTCACCATGCTCTGCCTGATGAAGGCGCTGCCGCTGCTGCCGAGCCAGAATTCCGGTTCGCTGCGCAGCCTGCCGGTGCTGTTCAAGCGTCCGGCGCTGGTAGCCGTCTACGTGTTGACCGCGCTGGTGATTACCGCCCATTTCACCGCGTACACCTACATCGAACCCTTCGCCCAGCTCGTCGCCGGCATCAGCGGCGACATGACCACGGTCCTGCTGTTGCTGTTCGGCGGCGCGGGCATCCTCGGTTCGTTCCTGTTCAGCCGCTACAGCGGCCGCTACCCGAAGGGCTTCGTGATCGCCGCCATCGCGGTGCTGTCGCTGTGCCTGCTGCTCCTGCTGCCGGCCGCGACGGATGCCTCCTCGCTCGGCGTGCTGGCGGTGGTCTGGGGTATCGCCAGCATGTGCTTCGGCCTGGCCCTGCAGTCCAAGGTCCTGTCGCTGGCCTCCGACGCGACCGACGTGGCGATGGCGCTGTTCTCCGGCATCTTCAACATCGGGATCGGTGGCGGTGCCCTGCTGGGCAGCCTGGTGAGCACCCACCTCGGCCTGCCGAACGTGGGTATCGCCGGCGGGCTGCTGGCCTTCGCCGGGCTGATGCTCTGCTGCCTGACCACCTACCGTTTCGCGCGCCCGCTGCGGCCGACGGTGCCGTAGCGCCGGCAGCGGACGGCGATGCCCTGGCCGGCATGCGTTCTGTCGGCTTTGTCGGCGCCGGCGTTGTAAAGCGCGCACGCTGGGCTACATAACTCTTATGTCTGCCGATTCCACAGGCCAGGCGCGCGGCTGATCGCAGGAAGCGGGCCGGCCTGGCAACCGGGCGTGGCCCCGCGCGATCGGCAGGCCGACGCCGGACGGTCCGGCATCCCTGAGTCATCCATGGGAGCCCCGCATGAACGCCTTCGCTGTCTGCTCGCCACGCGCCTTGCGCCTCGTCGCCACCGGCCTGCTGTGCGCCACGTCCATGGCCTGGGCACAGGTGCCTCTGGTCCTCGCGCCTGCGGCCTACACCGACCATGCGATGCGAATCGTCACCGACCGCCAGCGGCTGCTGAGCCAGCAGGGTGGCGTCGAATCGGCCTCGCTGCGCACCGCCACGCCGCACGCCACGACGCTGCGCTTTCAGCGCAACCCGGCGGTCGCCCACTGGGCCGAGAGCGTTCAGCTGCAAGCCTTTCGCCACAGCGATCCGTTGCTGGCGCAGGTGCTCGAAGGCTTCGCCTCCCGCCACGATGCGGTCGCCACCTTTCGCGAGATGGTCGGCCAGTATGGCTACAGCCCCGACGACCTGTCGGCGACCGCCGCCACCGAGCTGATCGTGGCCTGGATGATCGTCCACGACGCGCCCGAGCCGAGCCCGGCGCAGTTCGAGGCCGTGCGTCGCCAGTTGCATGCCAGCCTGCTGCAGAACCCGACGGTGCTCGAGCTCAACAGCGATGCCCTGCAGGCCACCAGCGACCCCCTGCTGTTGCGCAGCGTGACCTTCGCCATCGCCCGGGGCGCGCCCGAGCTGAGAACCCGGGAGCAGCGCGAACAGCTGCGCCAGCGCGTGGCCGCCCTGGTCCGCGAGTCGTCCGGGCTGGACATCCAGCGCCTGACCCTGGCCGAAGAGGGCTTTCGCTGACGGAAGGTCGCATGGCGGTCCGACCGTCGCCGCCCGCGATCCGGCTCGGGGACGCCGCGCCGTCCGTCTCCCATGCCGGTCGTCCGACGTGCTGAACGTCGTCCGACCGCCAGCCTCCAACTGTTTAACAGCCGCGTCCGAGGGACTGCCCATGAGCGAAGACTTGCCGCTGCACGGTCAGCCTCCGACCGAAGACGAACCCGACATCACGATGACCGACGCCGCAGAAGCCGAGCCCGGAGAAGATCCGGACTTCGACGAAGCCGGTGAAGGCGTAACCGACCAGCCGCGTGAGCAGAGGAATTGAGCCATGATCGACAAAGACGACCCCCTGGTAGAAGAAGAAGGCCAGACCCCCACCGATTACGACGAATACGGTGAAGGCCCCAACGTGGAAAACGCACCCGAGAACATCGACGAAGCCGGCCGCGAGCAGATGGAGCGGCAAAAGAACATCGACGAAAGCCCGCTGGGGTGAGATCCGGCGCACCTGGCCCATGAAAAAGCCCAGCACTTGCTGGGCTTTTTTTCGTGCGCGCCTGACGGCTCAGGCGTGGGGCTTGTTGCGGATGGTCTTCATCAGGTCGTCCGGGGTGATGTATCCGACCACGCTGGCCGTGCTGCCCGGTTGCGGCAGGTTGAGGATGTTGCCCTTGATCTTGCCGATCACGTGCATCTCGCAGGGTTTGCAGTCGAACTTCAGGGTCAGTACCTCGTCGCCGTGCACCAGCTGCATCGGCGCGACCTTGGTGCGTACGCCGGTGACGCCCTTGGCCTGTTTCGGGCACAGGTTGAAGGAGAAGCGCAGGCAGTGCTTGGTGATCATCACCGGCACTTCGCCGGTTTCCTCGTGGGCCTCGTAGGCCGCGTCGATCAGCTCCACGCCGTAGCGCTGGTAGAAGGCGCGGGCCTTCTCGTTGTAGACATTGGCCAGGAAGGTCAGGTGCGACTCGGGGTAGACCGGTGGCGGCACGCTGACCGCCTTGCGGCCGCCCAGCGGGCGGATGGCTTCGCGGGCGACGGTCAGCGCCTCGACGGCTTCGCGGCGCAGGGCCTTGAGCTGCGAGTTGGGGATGAAGAACGCCTGGGGCGCGTCCACCTCGACCTCCTCGGCGTGGTAGATCGTGGTACCCAGCTGGCTCAGCAGGTCGGCGATCTGGCCGGGCACCTGCTCGGGCTTCTTCGCTTCACCGAAGGGCCCGGCCAGCGAGACCGTGGCATAGGCGCCTTCTTCGCTGGTGACGTGCAGCTCCAGGTCGTCCGCCCGCAGCCGGGCCAGCCAGCGCACGCCGATGCGGCGTTCGGCCGAAGTCTTGAGCAGCGCCTGCTGCCAGTTGTGGTCCAGGTTGCGGTTCAGCGGATGGTTCGGCCGCAGCTGGCGCAGCGCGGCGGGCATCTCGTTGGGCTCGACGCGGTACCGCCAGAACGACTGGCCGTCCTCGTCGAACTGCTCCAGCGGCTCGACCACGCTGGCGCGGAAACCCACCACCTCACGCTTGACCAGCACGTTCAGCCCGTCGCCGTTGGACAGCGGCTCGCGGGTCTGGACGGTGAGGTCGTGCTTGCCGACCTTGAGCACTTCACCCACGGCAAGGCCGGTGAAGGTCGGCGAATCGAAGGCGCCGATGTCGATCTTGCGGTCGGTGACGAAGTAGTCGGTGCTGCCGCGGTGGAAGGTCTTGTCCGGGTCCGGCACGAAGAAGTGCTCGGTGCGACCGCTGGAGGCGCGGACCAGGTCGGTGCGGTCCTCGAGGATCTCGTCGAGGCGCTGGCGGTAGTAAGCGGTGATGTTCTTCACGTAGCTCACATCCTTGTAGCGGCCCTCTATCTTGAACGAGCGCACGCCGGCATCGACCAGCGCCCGCAGGTTGGCGCTCTGGTTGTTGTCCTTCATCGACAGCAGGTGCTTGTCGAAGGCCACCACGCGGCCCTGGTCGTCCTTGAGCGTGTAGGGCAGGCGGCACGCCTGGGAGCAGTCGCCGCGGTTGGCGCTGCGGCCGGTCTGCGCGTGGGAAATGTTGCACTGGCCGGAAAACGCCACGCACAGGGCGCCGTGGATGAAGAACTCGATGGCCGAGTCCACCTCATCGGCGATCGCGCGGATCTCGCGCAGGTTCAGCTCGCGTGCCAGCACCAGCTGCGAGAAGCCGGCCTTGGACAGGAACCTCGCGCGCTCCAGGGTGCGGATGTCGGTCTGGGTGCTGGCGTGCAGCTCGATCGGCGGGATGTCCATTTCCATCACGCCCATGTCCTGCACGATCAGCGCATCGACGCCGATCTCGTACAGCTGCCAGATCAGCGCGCGCGCCGCTTCCAGCTCGTCGTCATGGAGGATGGTGTTGAGGGTGACGAACACCCGCGCGTGGAACAGGTGGGCGAATTTCACCAGTTCGGCGATGTCCGCGACGCTGTTCTCGGCGTTGTGCCGCGCGCCGAAACTCGGCCCGCCGATGTACACCGCATCGGCGCCATGCAGGATGGCCTCGCGCGCGATGGACGCATCCCGCGCGGGGGAGAGCAGTTCGAGATGGTGCTGGGGTAGGGACATGGGCGCGGACCGGGTGTGTTCGAAAGTCGCGCATTGTAATGGCTCGCGGGCGGTTTGGGATTGGCCACTGGACATGTGGGCCGGCCGAGCGGCTCCCGTCTGACCAGGGGGCCGGTTGCCGGGCCGTTGCGTCTCTTTTCCGCGCAAGCGGCCGTGCGGAGTGCGCCTGTCCGCCAATCGCTTTCGCATCCCAGGACAGGGTCCCGGCAAGCGCGGGCGTGATTCTCTCCGAGCTTCTAACGATTGCTGATTAAAATGATTACGAATCTCATTAGCGATTGATTATTATCGCTCGTCCGCGAACGCCTGACCTTTGGTTACAAAAAACAAGGCACGCGGCTGACCCCCCACATCGAGGATCGCAATATGACTGGCAACACCGCCGGGCTTGATAAGGCACGGACACCTTGGCGACTGACCACCACCGCTTTCCTGTGCTGCGCGCCGCTGGTCGCGGCTCCCCTGAGCGCCAGCGCGCAGGAGTCGCGCCGCGCGGAAGGGCAGGAGCCGTTTCGCCTCGCACCCCTGATCGTCAATGCCAACGCCTCCGCGGGTGACGACTCGAGCACCGTGGTGGCTCAGGAGCTCTGGGTCGGTGGCAAGGTACCGACCAGCATTCTCGATACACCCGCTTCGGTTTCCGTGGTTACCGAGAAGGAAATCGCGCAGCGCAGCGCCAGCACCACCGAAGAGGTGCTGCAGTACACGCCGGGCGTCATTACCGACTACTACGGTACCGACGACCGCAACGACTACTTCAAGATCCGCGGCTTTCAGGCCACCACCTACCGCGACGGCCTGACCCTGGGCTCGATGCGCGGCGTCCGCGAAGAGCCCTTCGCCTACGAGCGGGTCGAGGTGCTGCGGGGCGCCAACTCCACGCTGTTCGGCCCGGCGGACCCGGGCGGCTCGGTGAACTTCGTGAGCAAGAAGCCGCGTTTCGAGCGGTTCGGCCAGGGCTACGTGACCTACGGCTCCTTCGATCATGTCGAAACCGGCATCGACGTCGGGGATTCGCTGAACGAAGACCAGACGCTGGCCTACCGCTTCACCGGCAAGATCCAGAACAGCGACCGCGAGTACGACCACTCCCAGGACGACGACCGGTTCGTGATGGGCGGCCTGACCTGGGCGCCGACGGCCTTCACCTCGGCCACCGTGCTGCTGGACTACCTCAAGCGTGACAGCACGCCGAACAGCGGCGGTTACCCGCTGGACAGGGAATACGACCGCAGCGATTTCTTTGGCGAGCCCGGCTTCAACTACCACGACGTCGAGCGCACCGGTGTCACCGGGTTCGTCACCCACGACTTCGACAATGGCTTCGTGCTGCGCGGCAACCTGCGCTACAGCGAGCTGACCGACGACTTCGGCTACATCTACATCAACGACACCCCCGCGCGGGCTGGCACCACGGTGGGCCGTGACTACTTCGGCACCGACAGCGAAGCCGAGGAGCTGATCGGCAACCTGATCCTGCAATACGATGCCCGCTTCGAGAACATCGACAGCAGCACCCTGGTGGGCGTGGAATACCGCGATGCCTCGACCGAAGACACCTCCATCTACGGGAATGCGAGCCCGATCGACCTGGCCAATCCGGTGTTCAGCGGTGCGCCGACCGGTCTGAACGTCTACAGCCGCAACAAGCAGGACTACACCACCAAGTCCCTGTTCCTGCAGCAGAACCTGTCCTTCTACGAGCGCTTCATCGTCACCGCGGGTGTGCGCAACGATTCCATGGACCTGTCCAGCACCGACATCACCGCGACCCGATCCTCGGACAACTTCTCGGAAACCTCCCTGCGCGGTGCACTGACCTACAGGGTCACCGACGAGATTTCCACCTACGTCAGCATGGTCGAATCCGTCGCGCCGCCGCAGATCGGCGTCACCCCGGAGCGCGGCAAGCAGTACGAGCTTGGCGTGAAGTATTCGCCGTCCGGCATGAATGCGCTGTTTTCCGCCGCCGTGTATGACCTGACTCAGGAAGACGTCACCATCGCCGTGGTGCAGCCCGGCACTGGCGCCATCGTGCGTGAGACCATTGGCGAGTCCCAGGTGCGCGGCCTCGATCTGGAAGCCAAGGCCGAGCTGACCGCCAACCTGAGCCTGGTCGGCGGCTATTCCTACATGGAAACGGAAGTCATCCGCGGCACGGTCTTCGGGGGAACCTCGATCAAGGGTAACGAGTTCGACGCGGCGCCCAAGCATTCGGCGTCCTTGTGGACCTACTACAGCCTGCCGGGCACGGACATGAGCGTCGGCCTGGGTGCCCGTTACATCGGCGCCTATTACTTCGATGCCGTCAACAGCGCCAAGAGCGATGCCACCACGCTGTTCGACGCCGCCTTCAACTACCAGATCGCCCGAGGCACCGACCTTGCCGTCAACGTCAGCAACCTGCTGGACGAGCAGCACGTGGTCGGCTCCGGCACCGCGGATTACTACAACCCCGGCCGCGAGATCACGGCCAAGCTGAGCTACAGCTGGTAATACCCTCTGGCCCAGGACCCGCTGCCCGCGTCTGCGAGCTGGGCGGCGGTGCGAGGGCCGTCCTGTGAGGCTTCTGGCCGATCACGCAAACGAGTGATCGGCCAGGCCCGTCTCTACGCACGCGCCGTGCGCAATCCTTGATAACGCCTCGACTCCCGCGCGCGGCTGCAGCCGCAGCGAACCTCTCCCAACCGTGATGGTTGCCGGGTCACCGCTTCGCGGCGATGGGGCAGTGTGGCTGTCTCCATGACCGAGCTTGATTTCTGCCTGTCGTGCTTGCGTCGCATCGGCAGTGCGCCCGTAGCGGCTCGATGAACCACGAACGTCGGCGAGACGGCGTGGCCGTTCCGAAACGCTGCGTCACCGGAGGGCCTATGTTTGCGGTGATGTCCGGGCAGGGCGTGGCTGCTCAACAGGCTTGCGGGTTGCAACCGCCCTGGGTTCGCAGCGCCGATACCCGGGGTAAGCCCTGTAGGGCGGGTGAAACCCGCGCGGCGGCACCGCGTGTTCGGTTCATACAATCCTCACAGCGTGCCTTCCCCAGGCACACCCCTGTCCTGGAGGGCGCGAACGACCCCATCAAGACGATCGGACGCATGGCCTACGGACTTCCGGGACTCGGCGTATCTCTTCTGACAATCAAGGCCGCCTTCTCTGGGAAGGCGCGATGACTCTTTCTTGGCGGGGACGCCGGAGCGTTGGGGACATTCCCACGCGGGGACGTGGGAACGGATAGGTAATGTCACGTGGTACCGCAGATTCGAAAGGAGAGGGTGCGGCTGGCCAGATCATGACTCGCCGCACCTGCGTGGCGCCTGTGGTCAGAAGTCGATGCTCATGCCCACGACTACCCGGCGTCCGTCCAGTACCACTTCATAGTCCTCGTTCGAGACTTCCTTGTCGGCGACGTTGTAGAGGCC
>NZ_QLAE01000019.1 GCF_005876855.1 Stutzerimonas nosocomialis
TGGTGTCGAAATGTTCCGCAAGCTGCTCGACGAAGGTCGTGCCGGTGAGAACGTCGGTATCCTGCTGCGCGGCACCAAGCGTGAAGACGTCGAGCGTGGTCAGGTACTGGCCAAGCCGGGCACCATCAAGCCGCACACCAAGTTCGAAGCTGAAGTGTACGTGCTGAGCAAGGAAGAAGGCGGTCGTCACACCCCGTTCTTCAAGGGCTACCGTCCGCAGTTCTACTTCCGTACCACTGACGTGACCGGTAACTGCGAACTGCCGGAAGGCGTCGAGATGGTAATGCCGGGCGACAACGTGAAAATGGTTGTCACCCTGATCGCTCCGATCGCCATGGAAGACGGTCTGCGCTTCGCGATTCGCGAAGGTGGCCGTACCGTCGGTGCCGGCGTGGTTGCCAAGATCTTCGAATAAGAAGGTCTCGCCAGGAAAGGGCCCCCTCGGGGGCCTTTTCTATTGTTGATCATTTATTGACACCCTAAGGGGCCATCCGTACAATTGCGCCTCCTTTTATCGGGCGTATTGCGCACGGTAGGGATGGCTACTTGGAGTCTGAGGTCAAAATGCAAAACCAACAAATCCGTATTCGGTTGAAGGCTTTTGACCATCGCCTGATCGATCAATCAACCCAGGAAATCGTGGAAACCGCGAAACGTACTGGTGCTCAGGTGCGTGGTCCGATTCCGCTGCCTACCCGCAAAGAGCGGTACACCGTTCTGGTTTCTCCGCACGTCAACAAAGACGCGCGCGACCAGTACGAAATTCGTACCCATAAGCGTGTGCTGGATATCGTCCAGCCGACCGACAAGACTGTCGATGCGCTGATGAAGCTCGATCTTGCGGCTGGTGTGGAAGTGCAGATCAGCCTCGGCTAAAACCGCCTCGGTTTTAGTCGTGTAACGCTCTGAAATGGGCGGCCATAGCGGGTGAAAGCCCCGTACACTCAAGAGGTTTCAAAAATGACTATTGGTGTAGTCGGTCGTAAATGCGGTATGACCCGCGTTTTCACCGAAGAAGGTGTCTCTATTCCGGTCACGGTCATCGAGGTCGAGCCGAATCGCGTCACCCAGTTCAAGAATGAAGACAGCGACGGCTATCGTGCCGTTCAGGTGACTGTCGGTGAGCGTCGCTCCTCGCGCGTGACCAAGGCTCAGGCCGGTCATTTCGCCAAGGCGAGCGTTGCCGCTGGTCGTAGCGTCTATGAGTTCCGTCTGGAAGACGGCGACTACAGCGCTGGCGATCAGATCAGTGCCGAGATCTTCGAGGCTGGTCAGCTTGTGGATGTCACGGGCCAGTCCAAGGGTAAAGGCTATGCCGGTACCATCAAGCGCTGGAATTTCCGTGGTCAAGACAATACCCACGGTAACTCCGTCTCCCACCGCGCTCCGGGTTCGATTGGCCAGTGCCAGACTCCCGGTCGTGTTTTCAAGGGCAAGAAGATGTCCGGGCACCTGGGCGCCGAGCGCGTCACTGTGCAGTCCCTGGAAATCGTACGCGTCGACGCTGAACGTAACCTGCTGCTGATCAAGGGTGCCGTTCCTGGCGCTACTGGCAGCGACGTGGTTGTGCGTCCGGCCGTCAAGGCTCGCGGGTAAGGGGGAGTTCACATGCAATTGAATGTTAATGGCTCTCAAGCCATCGAAGTCTCCGATCGCACCTTTGGCGGTGAATTCAACGAGACGCTGGTGCACCAGGCTGTCGTCGCCTACATGGCTGGCGGTCGTCAGGGCAGCAAGCAGCAGAAGACCCGTTCCGACGTTTCCGGTGGCGGCAAGCGCCCGTGGCGTCAGAAGGGCACCGGTCGTGCTCGTGCCGGTACCTCCCGTGGTCCGATCTGGCGTGGCGGTGGTGTGACCTTCGCTGCTCGTCCGCAGAACCACGAGCAGAAGCTCAACAAGAAGATGTATCGCGCTGCGCTGCGTTCCATCCTCGCTGAGCTGGTTCGTTCTGATCGTCTGGTTGTCGTCGAAGATTTCGCCGTCGATGCGCCCAAGACCAAGGTGCTTGCCAGCAAGCTCAATGGCATGGGTCTGAACGACGTGCTGATCGTTTCCGACGCCGTTGATCAGAATCTGTATCTGGCGGCCCGCAATCTGCCGCACGTCGATGTGCGCGATGTCCAGGGTTCGGATCCCGTCAGCCTGATCGCCTATGACAAGGTGTTGATCACCGTGTCGGCTGTGAAGAAATTCGAGGAGCTGCTGGGATGAACCAGGAACGCGTATTCAAAGTTCTGCTTGGCCCGCATGTCTCCGAGAAGGCAACCATGCTGGCTGACAGCAAGAGCCAATTCGTTTTCAAGGTTGCCACCGATGCAACCAAGCTGGAAATCAAGAAGGCCGTCGAAAGCCTGTTCAACGTGAAAGTGGCCAAGGTCAGCACCCTGAACGTTCAGGGCAAGACCAAGCGCACCGCTCGCGGTCTGGGCAAGCGTAACGACTGGAAGAAGGCGTACATCGCACTTCAGCCGGGCCAGGATCTCGATTTCTCCAGCAGTGCTGAGTAAGGAAGGGGTGCATCATGGCAATCGTTAAATGCAAACCGACTTCCGCGGGCCGCCGTTTCGTGGTCAAGGTGGTCAATCAGGAGCTGCACAAAGGCGCTCCTTATGCACCGCTGCTCGAGAAGAAGTCGAAGTCCGGTGGCCGTAACAACAACGGTCGCATCACCACTCGCCACATCGGCGGTGGTCACAAGCAGCATTACCGTCTGGTCGACTTCCGTCGCAACGACAAGGATGGCATTCCTGCCATCGTCGAGCGCGTCGAATACGACCCGAACCGTACTGCGCACATCGCTCTGCTGAAGTACGCCGACGGCGAGCGTCGCTACATCATCGCGCCGAAGGGCGTGAGCGCCGGTGACCAGCTGGTCTCTGGTGTCGCTGCTCCGATCAAGGCCGGTAACAGCCTGCCGCTGCGCAACATCCCGGTCGGTTCTACCGTCCACGGGATCGAGCTCAAGCCGGGCAAGGGTGCTCAGATCGCGCGTTCCGCTGGTGCTTCGGCTCAGCTGGTCGCTCGTGAAGGCGCCTACGTAACCCTGCGTCTTCGCTCCGGCGAGATGCGCAAGGTGCTGTCCGAGTGCCGTGCGACCCTGGGCGAAGTCTCGAACTCCGAGCACAGCCTGCGTTCGCTGGGCAAGGCGGGCGCCAAGCGCTGGCGTGGTGTTCGTCCGACCGTTCGCGGTGTGGCAATGAACCCGGTCGACCACCCGCACGGCGGTGGTGAAGGTCGTACCTCCGGTGGTCGTCATCCGGTGTCGCCATGGGGCTTCCCAACCAAGGGTGCGAAGACCCGCGGTAACAAGCGCACCGATAACATGATCGTCCGTCGTCGCAAGTAACTAGAGGGATACGACTGTGCCGCGTTCTCTGAAAAAAGGTCCTTTTATCGATCTTCACCTACTGAAGAAGGTCGAGACGGCGGTTGAAAAGAATGATCGCAAGCCGGTGAAAACCTGGTCGCGTCGTTCGATGATCCTGCCGCAGATGGTCGGTCTGACCATCGCTGTACACAACGGTCGCCAGCATGTCCCTGTTCTCGTGAACGAAGACATGGTCGGCCATAAACTCGGCGAGTTTGCTGGTACCCGCACTTATCGTGGGCACGTAGCAGACAAGAAAGGCAAGCGTTAAGGGGTGGAATGATGGAAGTAGCCGCTAAGTTGTCGGGCGCTCGCATCTCCGCCCAGAAAGCCCGCCTGGTCGCCGACCAGATCCGCGGGAAGAAGGTGGGCGAAGCGCTCAACCTCCTGGCTTTCAGCAGTAAGAAAGCCGCCGAGATCATGAAAAAAGTGCTGGAGTCGGCCGTGGCCAACGCCGAGCACAACGAAGGCGCCGATGTGGATGACCTGAAGGTCTCCACCGTCTTCGTCAACGAGGGGCGTTCGCTGAAGCGCATCATGCCGCGAGCCAAAGGCCGCGCTGATCGCATCGTCAAGCGGTCTTGCCATATCACTGTCAAGGTTGCGGACAAGTAACGGAGTCGATCAGATGGGTCAGAAAGTACATCCCACTGGCATTCGCCTGGGAATCGTCAAGGAGCACACCTCCGTCTGGTACGCAGACGGTCGGACTTATGCGGACTATTTGCTCGCAGATCTGAATGTGCGTGAGTACCTCCAAGACAAACTAAAAAGCGCGTCCGTTAGCCGTATCGATATCCATCGTCCGGCTCAAACCGCACGCATCACCATCCACACCGCTCGTCCTGGCATCGTGATCGGGAAGAAGGGTGAGGACGTGGAGAAGCTGCGTCAGGACCTGACCAAGCAAATGGGTGTTCCGGTTCACATCAACATCGAAGAGATCCGCAAGCCGGAACTCGACGCCATGTTGGTTGCCCAGAGCGTAGCCCAGCAGCTGGAGCGTCGCGTGATGTTCCGTCGCGCCATGAAGCGCGCCGTACAGAACGCCATCCGCATTGGTGCGAAAGGCATCAAGATTCAGGTGAGCGGCCGCCTTGGCGGTGCTGAAATCGCTCGTACCGAATGGTATCGCGAAGGTCGTGTGCCACTGCACACCCTGCGTGCGGATATCGATTACGCCACCTACGAAGCGCACACCACTTACGGTGTGATCGGCGTCAAGGTCTGGATCTTCAAAGGCGAAGTGATTGGTGGTCGCCAGGAAGAGCTCAAGCCTCAAGCGCCTGCGCCTCGTAAAAAAGCTGCTAAATAAGGGGTACGCCAAATGTTGCAACCCAAGCGTACAAAATTCCGCAAGCAGATGACCGGCCACAACCGTGGTCTGGCTCAGCGCGGTAGCAAGGTCAGCTTCGGCGAGTTCGCGCTGAAGTCCGTCTCCCGTGGTCGTTTGACTGCGCGCCAGATCGAGGCCGCTCGTCGTGCCTTGACGCGTCACGTGAAGCGTGGCGGCAAGATCTGGATCCGTGTATTCCCCGACAAGCCGGTTACCAAGAAGCCCCTCGAAGTTCGTATGGGTAAAGGTAAGGGTAACGTCGAGTACTGGGTAGCCCAGATTCAGCCGGGCAAGGTGCTCTACGAGATCGAGGGTGTTTCCGAAGAGCTGGCGCGTGAGGCATTCGCCCTGGCTGCTGCAAAGCTGCCGCTCGCCACCTCCTTTGTTAAGCGGACGGTGATGTGATGAAAGCGAATGAACTTCGTGAAAAATCCGCTCAGCAGCTGAACGAGCAACTGCTCGAGCTGCTGCGCGACCAGTTCAATCTGCGTATGCAGAAAGCGACTGGCCAGTTGGGGCAGTCTCACCTGCTCTCGCAAGTCAAGCGCGACATCGCTCGTGTCAAGACTGTGCTCAACCAGCAGGCAGGTAAGTGATCATGGCTGAAGCTCAGAAAACCATTCGTACGCTGACCGGACGTGTCGTCAGCGACAAGATGGACAAGACCATCACCGTTCTGATCGAGCGCCGCGTCAAGCACCCGATCTACGGCAAATACGTGAAGCGTTCGACCAAGCTGCACGCCCACGACGAAACCAACCAGTGCCGTATCGGCGACAAGGTCACCATTCGCGAGACTCGTCCGCTGGCCAAGACCAAGTCCTGGATGCTGGTTGACGTCGTCGAACGTGCCGTTGAAGTCTAAGGGCTAGGGGTCGGAGAAATTATATGATTCAGACTCAATCCATGCTCGATGTGGCCGACAACAGCGGTGCCCGTCGCGTCATGTGCATCAAGGTGCTCGGCGGTTCCCACCGCCGTTACGCCGGTATTGGCGACATCATCAAGGTCACGGTCAAGGAAGCGATTCCGCGTGGCAAGGTGAAGAAGGGTCAGGTAATGACCGCAGTCGTCGTCCGTACCCGTCATGGCGTTCGTCGCGCAGACGGCTCCATCATTCGTTTCGACGGCAACGCTGCTGTTCTGCTGAACAACAAGCAGGAGCCGATCGGTACGCGTATCTTCGGGCCCGTGACGCGTGAACTTCGCTCTGAGAAGTTCATGAAGATCGTCTCGCTCGCCCCTGAAGTGCTGTAAGGAGTAGCCCGCATGCAAAAGATTCGTCGCAACGACGAGATCATCGTCATCGCCGGCAAAGACAAGGGCAAGCGCGGTAAGGTGCTCAAGGTGCTCGCTGACGACCGTCTGGTCGTCGGTGGAGTCAATCTCGTCAAGCGCCACACCAAGCCGAACCCGATGTCGGGCGTTCAAGGCGGTATCGTCGAGAAAGAGGCGCCTCTGCACGTCTCTAACGTTGCCATTTTCAATGGCGAAACCAACAAGGCTGACCGCGTGGGTTTCAAGGTTGAAGAAGGCAAGAAAATTCGTGTCTTCAAGTCGACCCAAAAGCCGGTTGACGCTTGAGACTGCTTAGGTAAATGACCATGGCACGACTGAAAGAAGTTTATCGGAAGGAAATCGCGCCGAAGCTGAAGGAAGAACTTCAGCTTGCGAACGTGATGGAAGTTCCGCGCATCACCAAAATCACCCTGAACATGGGTCTTGGCGAAGCGATCGGTGACAAGAAAATCATCGAGAACGCTGTAGCCGATCTTGAAAAGATCACCGGTCAGAAGGTCGTCGTGACCCATGCCCGCAAGTCCATCGCCGGCTTCAAGGTCCGCGAAGGCTGGCCGATCGGCGTCAAGGTCACCCTGCGTCGCGATCGCATGTACGAATTCCTGGATCGTCTGCTTTCCATCTCCCTGCCGCGCGTGCGTGACTTCCGCGGCCTGAATGCCAAATCCTTCGATGGACGCGGCAACTACAGCATGGGCGTGAAAGAGCAGATCATCTTCCCGGAAATCGATTACGACAAGATCGATGCGCTGCGTGGCCTGGACATCACCCTGACCACGACCGCTCGGACGGATGACGAAGGCCGCGCTCTGCTGCGCGCTTTCAAATTCCCGTTCCGTAACTGATTGGAGTAGGCACATGGCAAAGCAAAGCATGAAGAACCGCGAGCTGAAGCGTCAGCAGACGGTTGCCAAGTACGCCCAGAAGCGTGCGGCGCTCAAGGCTGTCATCGCCAACCCGAACTCCACGCCGGAAGCGCGCTGGGAAGCTCAGGTTTCCCTGCAGAAGCAGCCGCGTGACGCGAGCGCCTCGCGCCTGCGTAACCGCTGCCGCCTGACCGGTCGTCCGCATGGTGTGTACCGCAAGTTCGGTCTTGCGCGTAACATGCTGCGCCAAGCGGCCATGCGTGGGGACGTTCCGGGTCTGGTCAAGGCCAGCTGGTAAGTTCCAGACCAGGTTCGCCGCTTCCGCGGTGAACCCAGGTTTCAATCAAGCCCCTTATGGGGCTTGATTCGTTTATGAGTAGTCTCTAGAATGTCCGGCTCGCCTGAGCCTGGCATTTTTCTGCCTGTGCAAAGAGCAGGCGACAAAGAGCCTCCAGAAGGCTGTTTCTTTTTATCAGGAGCCACAAGCCCATGAGTATGCAGGACCCGTTAGCGGACATGCTAACTCGTATCCGTAATGCCCAGATGGCTGAAAAGTCTGTCGTAAGCATGCCGTCTTCCACGCTGAAGGTGGCGGTAGCCAATGTTCTCCAGAGCGAAGGCTACATCACGGGTTTCCAGGTCAGCAGCGACGCCAAGCCGCAGCTGTCCATCGAGCTTAAGTATTTCGAAGGCCGTCCGGTCATCGAGGAACTCAAGCGCGTCAGCCGTCCTGGCCTTCGCCAGTACAAATCCGTCGATCAACTGCCGAAAGTTCGCGGTGGTCTGGGTGTCTCGATCGTCTCCACCAACAAGGGTGTGATGACTGACCGCGCTGCTCGTGCCGCTGGCGTTGGCGGCGAAGTGCTCTGCACTGTGTTCTAAGGGGGGATAAGCATGTCTCGCGTTGCTAAGAACCCCGTCAAGCTGCCCGCTGGCGTTGAAATCAAGCTGGCCGGCCAGCAGCTGTCGGTGAAGGGTGCCAAGGGCGCTCTGGAACTGAATGTTCATCCTTCCGTGGAAGTCATTCAGGAAGCCGGTGAGCTGCGTTTTGCCGCCCGTAACGGCGATCAGCAGAACCGCGCCATGGCCGGTACTACCCGTGCACTGGTGAACAACATGGTAATCGGCGTCAGCCAGGGCTTCGAGCGCAAGCTCCAGCTCGTGGGCGTCGGCTACAAGGCGCAAGCCAAAGGTCAAGTGCTCTCGCTGGCTCTGGGCTTCTCGCACCCGGTGGACTACGAACTGCCGCAGGGCGTTACCGCTGAGACCCCCAGCCAGACCGATATCCTGATCAAGGGTGTCGACAAGCAGCTGGTCGGTCAGGTGGCCGCTGAAATCCGTGATTTCCGTCGTCCGGAGCCTTACAAGGGCAAGGGCGTGCGTTACTCGGATGAAGTGGTCCGTCGTAAAGAAGCCAAGAAAAAGTAGGGCATAGCAAATGAGCGTAAAGAAAGAAACTCGTCTGCGTCGCGCTCGCAAGGCACGCCTGAAGATGCGCGAGCTGGAAACCGTGCGCCTTTGCGTGCACCGCTCCGCTCAGCACATCTACGCCCAGGTCATTTCGGCCGACGGCGGCAAGGTGCTGGCCAGCGCTTCGACTCTGGACAAAGAGCTGCGTCAAGCGGCGACCGGCAACGTCGACGCTGCCAAGAAGGTTGGTCAGTTGGTGGCTGAGCGCGCGAAAGCCGCCGGCGTCACCCAGGTCGCATTCGACCGTTCTGGCTTCAAGTACCACGGTCGTGTCAAGGCACTGGCTGATGCTGCTCGTGAAGGCGGGCTGGAGTTCTAAGTTATGGCAAATAACGAGCAAAAGCGCGACGAAGGCTACATCGAGAAGCTGGTTCAGGTTAATCGCGTCGCCAAAACCGTAAAGGGTGGTCGTATCTTCACCTTCACCGCACTGACTGTCGTCGGTGATGGCAAGGGTCGTGTCGGTTTCGGTCGCGGCAAGTCCCGCGAAGTGCCTGCTGCGATTCAGAAGGCCATGGAAGCTGCGCGTCGCAACATGATCCAGGTCGACCTGAATGGCACCACGCTGCAGTATCCGGTGAAGTCCGCCCATGGCGCTTCGAAGGTTTACATGCAGCCGGCATCCGAAGGTACCGGTGTCATCGCTGGTGGTGCCATGCGCGCCATCCTTGAAGTCGCTGGCGTGCACAACGTTCTGGCCAAGTGCTACGGCTCCACCAACCCGGTCAACGTGGTTCACGCTACGTTCAAAGGGCTGAAGGCCATGCAGTCGCCTGAATCTGTTGCTGCCAAGCGTGGCAAGAGCGTCGAGGAGATTTTCTGATCATGGCTAATACCGTCAAGGTCACGCTGATCAAAAGTGTCAGCGGTCGCATCCCCAATCACAAGCTGTGCGTCAAGGGCCTGGGCCTGCGTCGCATTGGTCACACCGTAGAAGTTCAGGACACTCCTGAAAATCGCGGCATGATCAACAAGGCTTATTACATGCTCCGTGTGGAGGGCTAAGCCATGCAACTGAACGATCTGCGTTCCGCGCCGGGTGCCCGTCGCGAAAAGCTGCGTCCGGGTCGTGGTATCGGTAGCGGTCTGGGCAAGACCGGCGGCCGTGGCCACAAAGGTCAGACTTCCCGCTCCGGTGGCACCATCGCCCCCGGCTTCGAGGGCGGTCAGCAGCCTCTGCATCGTCGTCTGCCGAAGTTCGGCTTTACCTCGCTCAAGGCCATGGATCGCGCAGAAGTGCGTACGTCCGAGCTGGCCAAGGTCGAGGGCGATGTCGTCACCGTGCAAAGCCTCAAGGATGCCAACGTCATCAACCAGAACGTACAGCGTGTGAAAGTCATGCTGTCGGGCGAGGTTGGTCGCGCGGTTACCCTCAAGGGCATTGGCGCCACCAAAGGCGCGCGTGCGGCTATCGAAGCAGCTGGCGGCAAGTTCGAGGACTAAATGGCTAAGCAAGGTGCTCTCTCCGCGTTGAGTAACGGTGGGCTGTCCGAGCTCTGGGCACGTCTGCGCTTTCTGTTCATGGCGATCATCGTCTACCGGATAGGCGCACATATCCCGGTGCCCGGGATCAACCCTGACCGGCTCGCCGAACTGTTCCGACAGAACGAGGGAACCATCCTTAGCTTGTTCAACATGTTTTCCGGCGGCGCGCTGGAGCGGATGAGCATCTTTGCGCTGGGGATCATGCCGTACATCTCGGCATCGATCATCATGCAGCTCATGACCGCTGTCAGCCCGCAGCTGGAGCAGTTGAAAAAAGAAGGCGAGGCCGGTCGACGCAAGATCAGCCAGTACACCCGTTACGGGACGCTGGTACTCGCTTTCGTTCAGGCAATCGGCATGTCCGTGGGGCTTGCTGGGCAAGGCGTAGCGTTCAGCAGCGACTTCGGCTTCTACTTCGTAGCGGTCACGACGTTCGTTTCGGGCGCCATGTTCATGATGTGGCTGGGTGAGCAGATCACCGAACGGGGCGTGGGCAACGGTATCTCGATGCTCATCTTCGCCGGGATCGTGGCTGGCCTGCCGGGTGCCTTTGGTCAGTCGTTCGAGTCGGCGCGTCAGGGTGATATCAATATCATCGCGCTGCTCGCCATCGGGCTGCTGGCCGTTGCGATCATCGGTTTCGTGGTGTTCATCGAGCGTGGTCAGCGGCGCATCGCCGTGCATTACGCCAAGCGTCAGCAGGGCCGCAAGGTCTTCGCTGCGCAGACCAGCCATCTGCCGTTGAAGGTCAACATGGCGGGCGTGATTCCGGCGATCTTCGCCAGCAGCCTGCTGTTGTTCCCCGCTTCGCTGGGTACCTGGTTCGGGCAGTCCGAGGGTCTGGGCTGGCTGCAGGACATCTCCCAGGCCATCGCGCCGGGGCAGCCGTTGAACATTCTGCTGTTTAGTGCAGGGATCATCTTCTTCTGCTTCTTCTACACGGCGCTGATGTTCAACCCGAAGGATGTGGCCGAGAACCTGAAAAAGTCTGGTGCCTTTATCCCGGGTATTCGCCCAGGTGAGCAGTCGGCGCGCTATATCGATGGCGTGATGACTCGTCTGACCATGTTCGGTGCCCTTTACATTACGGCCGTCTGCCTGCTTCCGCAGTTCCTTGTGGTGGCGGCTAATGTACCGTTCTACCTTGGCGGGACCTCGCTGCTGATCGTGGTTGTGGTTGTCATGGACTTCATGTCCCAAGTGCAATCGCATCTGATGTCGCACCAGTACGAGTCCCTGATGAAAAAAGCCAACCTGAAGGGTTATGGCGGCAGCGGAATGATCCGCTGAGCTACCCGTAAGGTTCGAGGAGTTGGTGATGAAAGTTCGTGCATCGGTCAAAAAGCTGTGCCGTAACTGCAAAGTCATCCGTCGCGACGGTGTCGTGCGGGTGATCTGCAGCGCAGAGCCGCGTCACAAGCAGCGCCAAGGCTGATTGTGAGTCCAGCGTAAGAAGCCCGGCAGCTAGTGCGCTGCCGGGTTGAATATTTGTTATTACAGCGCTAATATCTCGCGCCCTATTTCTTGGCTTCCGGGGCGTAGGTAGCTGTCAATTGGAGTTTCACTGAATGGCCCGTATTGCAGGCGTCAACATTCCGGATAACAAGCACACTGTTATCTCGCTGACCTACATCTACGGTGTAGGCCGCACTCGTGCACAGGAAATCTGTGCCGCTACCGGTGTCAATCCGGCGGCGAAGATCAAGGATCTCTCCGACGAGCAGGTTGAACTGCTGCGCGGCGAAGTCGGCAAGTTCATCGTTGAAGGCGACCTGCGTCGCGAAGTCAACATGAAAATCAAGCGCTTGATGGACCTGGGTTGCTATCGCGGCCTGCGTCATCGTCGTGGTCTTCCGGTCCGCGGTCAGCGCACCAAGACCAACGCCCGTACCCGTAAGGGCCCGCGCAAGCCGATCCGCAAGTAATCGCGTAGGAATTTAGTCATGGCAAAACCTGCTGCTCGTCCTCGTAAGAAAGTCAAAAAGACGGTGGTTGATGGGATCGCCCACATCCATGCGTCGTTCAACAACACCATCGTGACCATCACGGATCGTCAGGGCAACGCCCTGTCCTGGGCTACCTCTGGTGGTTCGGGCTTCCGTGGCTCGCGCAAGAGCACCCCGTTCGCTGCCCAGGTTGCGGCAGAGCGCGCCGGTCAGGCTGCGCTGGAATACGGTCTGAAGAACCTCGACGTCAACGTCAAGGGTCCAGGTCCGGGTCGCGAGTCCGCCGTTCGTGCTCTGAACGGTTGTGGCTACAAAATCGCCAGCATCACCGACGTGACGCCGATCCCGCACAACGGGTGCCGTCCGCCGAAGAAGCGCCGCGTGTAATCAGGAGACAGTGAAAAATGGCTCGTTATATTGGTCCCAAGTGCAAACTGTCTCGTCGTGAAGGCACCGATCTCTTCCTGAAGAGTGGTGCGCGCGCGCTCGAATCCAAGTGCAACATCGAAACGCCTCCGGGCGTACACGGCCAGCGCCGTGGTCGTCTGTCGGATTACGGCACCCAGCTGCGTGAAAAGCAGAAAGTGCGCCGTATCTATGGCGTCCTCGAGCGTCAGTTCAGCGGTTACTACAAGGAAGCTGCCAGCCGCAAGGGCGCTACCGGCGAGAACCTGCTGCAGCTGCTCGAGTGCCGTCTGGACAACGTCGTTTACCGTATGGGCTTCGGCTCCACTCGCGCGGAATCGCGTCAGCTGGTATCGCACAAGTCCATCACCGTTAACGGTCAGACCGTGAACATCCCGTCCTACCAGGTCAAGGCCGGTGACGTGGTTGCTGTTCGCGAGAAGTGCCGCAATCAGCTGCGCATCGCCCAGGCCCTCGACCTCTGCGCACAGCGCGGCCGTGTGGAGTGGGTTGATGTGGACGCCGAGAAGAAGTCCGGTGTGTTCAAGAGTGTGCCGGCCCGCAGCGATCTGTCCGCCGACATCAACGAAAACCTGATTGTCGAGCTCTACTCCAAGTAAGGGCTAGAAAATAGGTGTATCCATGCAGAGTTCGGTAAATGAGTTCCTGACCCCCCGCCATATCGATGTGCAGGTGGTCAGTCCGACCCGCGCCAAGATCACGCTCGAGCCGCTCGAGCGTGGTTTCGGCCATACCCTGGGCAACGCGCTGCGTCGCATTCTGTTGTCCTCCATGCCCGGCTGCGCTGTGGTCGAGGCTGAGATCGACGGTGTGCTCCACGAGTACAGCGCCATCGAGGGCGTTCAGGAAGACGTCATTGAAATCCTGCTCAACCTCAAGGGAATCGCCATCAAGCTTCACGGCCGTGATGAAGTGACCCTGAGCCTGGTGAAGAAGGGTGCGGGCGCTGTAACCGCAGCCGATATCCAACTGGATCATGATGTTGAAATCGTCAATGGCGATCACCTGATCGCCAACCTGGCGTCCAACGGTGCGCTCAACATGAAGCTCAAGGTCGCTCGCGGCCGCGGTTACGAGCCTGCAGATGCGCGTCAGAGCGATGAAGACGAAAGCCGTAGCATCGGCCGTCTGCAGCTCGACGCCACCTTCAGCCCGGTTCGCCGTGTTGCTTATGTTGTTGAGAACGCCCGTGTCGAGCAGCGTACCAACCTGGACAAGCTGGTCATCGATCTGGAAACCAACGGCACCCTGGATCCTGAAGAAGCGATCCGCCGTGCCGCCACCATCCTCCAGCAGCAGCTGGCTGCGTTCGTCGACCTGAAGGGCGACAGCGAGCCGGTGGTTGTGGAACAGGAAGATGAGATCGATCCGATCCTGCTGCGTCCGGTTGACGACCTGGAACTGACCGTACGTTCGGCCAACTGCCTCAAGGCAGAAAACATCTACTACATCGGTGACCTGATTCAGCGCACCGAAGTCGAGCTGTTGAAAACGCCGAACCTGGGCAAGAAGTCCCTGACCGAAATCAAGGACGTTCTGGCCTCGCGTGGTCTGTCCCTCGGTATGCGCCTCGATAACTGGCCGCCGGCAAGTCTCAAGAAGGACGATAAGGCCACGGCCTGATCGCCACTAGTCACCGAACTGTACGTTTGGTAAGGAATTTCAATCATGCGTCATCGTAAAAGTGGCCGTCATCTGAGCCGCACCAGCGCACACCGCAAGGCCATGTTCCAGAACATGGCAGTGTCGCTGTTCGAGCACGAACTGATCAAAACCACCCTGCCCAAGGCCAAAGAACTGCGTCGCGTTGCCGAGCCGCTGATCACCCTGGCCAAGGAAGACAGCGTAGCCAACCGTCGTCTGGCATTCGACCGTACCCGTTCGAAAGCC
Organism: Stutzerimonas nosocomialis; assembly: GCF_005876855.1. Classification (GTDB taxonomy): domain Bacteria; phylum Pseudomonadota; class Gammaproteobacteria; order Pseudomonadales; family Pseudomonadaceae; genus Stutzerimonas; species Stutzerimonas nosocomialis. Next base: position 14,086 of record NZ_QLAE01000019.1, read on the forward strand.
ATCGTCGGCAAGCTGTTCAACGATCTGGGCAAGCGCTACGCCACCCGCCAGGGCGGCTACCTGCGTATCCTCAAGTGCGGTTTCCGCGCTGGCGACAATGCGCCCATGGCGTATGTCGAGCTGGTTGACCGTCCGGTCACTGGCGAAGTCGAAGCTGCTGCCGAATAAGGCCGTTTGCGTTAGAAAAAACCGGGCCTGGCCCGGTTTTTTTATGCCTGCCGTTTTGTCTTCTCTATCGGTGGGCTTGATTCAATAAATTGGGTCTTTTGCTCTAGGTTCCTTATCGTAGCGCCCATACCGCAGCGGCGGATTTCATAAGGAGCTTAAAACATGAGCGATCGACTCACTCTTACGACGGCCAGTGGCGTACCTGTCGCCGACAACCAGAACTCGCGTTCCGCGGGCCCTCGCGGGCCGCTGCTGCTGGATGACTTTCACCTCGTCGAAAAGCTGGCCCATTTCAACAGGGAAGTGATCCCGGAGCGTCGCGTGCATGCCAAGGGTTCGGGTGCGTACGGGACCTTTACCGTCACGGCGGACATCACTCGCTATAGCTGCGCCAGGCTGTTCGAGTCGGTTGGCAAGCAGACCCCGATGTTTCTGCGCTTCTCGACTGTTGGCGGCGAGCGGGGGTCGGCCGATACCGAGCGTGACCCGCGCGGTTTCGCGGTGAAGTTCTACACCGAAGAGGGCAACTGGGATGTGGTGGGCAACAATACGCCGGTGTTCTTCCTGCGCGATCCGATCAAGTTCCCGGACTTCATCCACACTCAAAAACGTGATCCCTGGACCAACCTGAAGAGCCCGCAAATGATGTGGGATTTCTGGTCGCTGTCGCCCGAGGCGCTGCACCAGGTCACGATTCTGTTCTCCGATCGGGGCATCCCGGATGGGTACCGCTTCATGCATGGCTTTGGCAGTCACACGTTCAGTGTGATCAACGCCAACGGCGAGCGCCACTGGGTGAAGTGGCACTACAAGTCGATGCAGGGCATCCGGAACCTGGCGCCTGCCGAGGCAGCCCGCCTGGCGGGCACCGATCCCGATTACGCCCAGCGCGACCTGTTCCAGGCGATCGAGCGTGGGGAGTTCCCGAAGTGGCGGGTGTGCATGCAGGTGATGAGCGAGGCACAGGCCAACGCTCACCGCGAGAACCCATTCGATGTGACCAAGACCTGGTCGCAAAAGGAGTTTCCGCTGATCGAGGTGGGTGTGATCGAGCTCAATCGCAATCCGCAGAACTACTTCGCGGAGGTCGAGCAGGCGGCTTTCGCGCCGAGCAATGTGGTACCCGGGGTCGGGCTTTCGCCGGACCGCATGCTGCAAGGGCGCGTGTTCGCCTACGCCGATGCGCATCGCTATCGCATCGGTACCAACCATCAGCAACTGCCGGTCAACGCGCCGCGTTGCCCCTACCATAACTACCAGCGCGATGGCGCCATGCGTTTCGATGGCAATGGCGGTTCGGCGCCCAACTACGAGCCCAACAGTCACGCTGGCGCACCGAAGCAGGCACCGCAGTATGCCGAGCCACCGCTGGCCCTCAGTGGCGCGGCCGATCGCTACGATCATCGCCTGGACGAGGACTACTACAGCCAGGCCGGTGCGTTGTTCCGCCTGATGAATGCCGAACAGCAGGCGTTGCTGATCAGCAACATCGTCGGCGCCATGCAGTCGGTGACGCGCGACGTCCAGCTGCGTCAGCTGGCGCATTTCGCCAAGGCCGATCCGGCCTATGGCGCGGGTGTCGCCCAGGGGCTGGGTATCGATATCAGCCAGGTCGTCTGACGGCCCCAGGCGAGATGAAAAAAGCCGGGCATTTGCCCGGCTTTTCTCTATCGGTCGATCACGCCCTGTCGCGTTCGAGCAGGGGCTTGAGGAAGTGGCCGGTGTGCGACTGGGGCATCGCCGCGACCTCCTCGGGTGTGCCGCAGGCGATGATCTGGCCGCCCTTGGAACCCCCTTCGGGGCCCAGGTCCACCAGCCAGTCGGCCGTTTTGATCACGTCCAGGTTGTGCTCGATGACCACCACCGTGTTGCCGTGGTCACGCAGCCGATGAAGCACATCGAGCAGTTGCTGGATATCGGCGAAGTGCAGGCCGGTGGTCGGCTCGTCGAGGATATAGAGCGTCTTGCCGGTATCACGCTTGGACAGCTCGCGTGAGAGCTTCACCCGCTGGGCTTCGCCACCGGAGAGTGTCGTCGCGCTCTGGCCGAGCTTGATGTAGGACAGGCCCACGTCCATCAGCGTCTGCAGCTTGCGGGCGATGGCCGGCACGGCATCGAAGAAGTCGCGGGCTTCTTCGATGGTCATGTCGAGCACTTCAGTGATGCTCTTGCCCTTGTATTTCACCTCGAGGGTCTCGCGGTTGTAGCGCTTGCCCTTGCACACGTCGCACGGCACGTAGATGTCCGGAAGGAAATGCATCTCCACCTTGATCACGCCGTCGCCCTGGCAGGCCTCGCAGCGTCCGCCCTTGACGTTGAACGAGAAGCGGCCCGGGCCGTAGCCGCGCGAGCGCGCCTCGGGCACGCCGGCGAACAGCTCCCGTATCGGGGTGAACAGGCCGGTATAGGTGGCCGGATTGGAGCGGGGCGTGCGGCCGATCGGGCTCTGGTCGATGTCGACCACCTTGTCCAGGTGCTGAAGACCGTCGAAGCTGTCGTAAGGCGCGACTTCCAGCGTGCTGGCCCCGTTGAGCGCAGTGGCGGTGATCGGGAACAGGGTGTTGTTGATCAGTGTCGACTTGCCGGAGCCCGAGACGCCGGTGATGCAGGTCAGCAGGCCGACCGGGATCTCGAGGTCGACGTTCTGCAGGTTGTTGCCGCGTGCGCCCTTGAGCATCAGCTGCTTCTTCTTGTCGCGCGGGGTGCGCTGCGGCGGGTAGAGGATCTTGACCCGTCCGGAGAGGTACTTGCCGGTGAGCGAGTCGGGGTGTGCCATGACCTCCTCGGGCGTGCCCTCGGCGACGATCTGGCCACCATGCACACCGGCGCCCGGGCCGATATCGACCACGTAGTCGGCCAGGCGAATGGCGTCCTCGTCGTGCTCGACCACGATCACCGTGTTACCCAGGTTGCGCAGGTGGGTGAGGGTGCCGAGCAGACGCTCGTTGTCACGCTGATGCAGGCCGATCGACGGCTCGTCGAGGATGTACATCACGCCGACAAGGCCCGCGCCGATCTGGCTGGCCAGGCGGATACGCTGCGCTTCGCCCCCGGACAGGGTGTCGGCGCTGCGATCCAGGGTCAGGTAGTCGAGCCCGACATTGACCAGGAATTCCAGGCGTTCGCGGATCTCCTTCAGGATCTTGTCGGCGATCTCGCCACGGCGCCCGCTCAGGTGAAGGCCGCCGAAGTATTCGCAGGCATCGCCTACCGGCAGGCCGGTGACCGCCGGCAGCGTCTTGTCGCCCACCCAGACATGGCGGGCCTCGCGCCGCAGACGGGTACCGCGGCACTCGGGGCAGGGCTGGGTGCTGAGGTACTTGGCCAGCTCTTCGCGGACCGTGTTCGATTCGGTCTCGCGGTAACGCCTTTCCAGGTTCGGCACGATGCCTTCGAACGGATGGGAGCGGCGGACGATGTCGCCGCGGTCGTTGAGGTAGCGGAATTCGATGCTTTCGCGCCCGCTGCCGCGCAGGATCACCTTCTGCTGCTCGGCGGTGAGGCTGCCGAAAGGTTCATCCAGGCTGAAGCCGTAATGGGAGGCCAGGGAGCCGAGCATCTGGAAGTAATAGACGTTGCGCCGATCCCAGCCGCGGATCGCGCCCTCTGCCAGGGTCAGCTCGCCATTGACCAGGCGCTTGGCGTCGAAGAACTGCTTCACCCCCAGACCGTCGCAGGTCGGGCAGGCGCCGGCCGGGTTGTTGAAGGAGAACAGCTTGGGCTCGAGTTCGCTGATCGAGTGGCCGCAGATGGGGCAGGCGAAGCGTGCGGAGAAGATCATCTCCTCGTCGTTGGCATCGTCCTCCATCGAGGCGACCAGGGCGATGCCATCGGCCAGCTTCAGGGCGGTTTCGAAGGATTCGGCCAGGCGCTGCTGCAGGTCCTCGCGGACCTTGAAGCGGTCCACCACGACGTCGATCGAGTGCTTCTTCTGCTTGTCCAGCTTGGGCAGCTCGTCGAGCTCGTACAGCTTGCCGTTGACCCGGGCACGAACGAAGCCCTGGGCGCGCAGCTCGTCGAAGACGGCCAGGTGTTCGCCCTTGCGCTCGCGGATCACCGGGGCGAGCAGCATCAGCTTGCGACCTTCGGGCAGGGCGAGGACCTGGTCGACCATCTGGCTGACGGTTTGCGCCTCCAGCGGTGCATCGTGGTCCGGGCAGCGCGGCGTGCCGACCCGCGCATAGAGCAGGCGCAGGTAGTCGTAGATCTCGGTGATGGTGCCCACCGTGGAACGGGGGTTGTGCGAGGTGGATTTCTGCTCGATGGAAATCGCCGGCGACAGGCCTTCGATGGTGTCCACGTCGGGCTTTTCCATCATCGAGAGGAATTGCCGCGCGTAGGCCGAGAGCGATTCGACGTAGCGGCGCTGGCCCTCGGCATAGAGGGTGTCGAAGGCCAGGGAGGATTTGCCGGAACCGGACAGGCCGGTAATCACGATCAGCTTGTCGCGCGGCAGGGTCAGGTCGATGTTCTTGAGGTTATGGGTGCGTGCCCCACGGATCAGAATCTTGTCCAAAACAGCCTCGCATGGCGGGCGGAAACCCGAAAGTATACGGCCAGCGGCGACGCGGCAGCAAAGCAGCGGCGCCTGTGACGATGGGGGGAGGGCTGATAGAATCGCCGCCGGTCAATCACACGAGCGTTCACATGCAGGATCCGTACAGCGAGCGCATGAGCGCCAGGGAAACCCGTGCGGCGGGTGGGCTGGCGCTCGTATTCGCTTTTCGCATGCTCGGCATGTTCATGGTTCTCCCGGTACTGGCGACCTACGGCATGGACCTCGCCGGAGCGACGCCCACCCTCATCGGCCTGGCCATTGGTGCATATGGTTTGACCCAAGCGGTGCTGCAAATTCCGTTCGGCGTGCTTTCCGATCGCATCGGCCGGTTGCCGGTGATCTATGTCGGGCTGCTGATCTTCGCGGCGGGGGCGGCGCTCGCGGCTAGCGCCGACTCGATCTGGGGCGTGATCGCCGGGCGCATCCTGCAGGGGGCGGGGGCGATTTCCGCGGCGGTGATGGCGTTGCTGTCCGACCTTACCCGCGAGCAGCATCGCACCAAGGCCATGGCCATGATCGGCATGAGCATCGGGCTGTCCTTCGCCGTGGCGATGGTGGTCGGACCGCTCCTGACCCGTGCCTACGGCCTGTCGGGTCTGTTCTGGGTGACCGCGCTGATGGCCTTGCTGGGCATCGCCATCATCGCCCTGATGCCGCGCGCTGAGCGGCACATGCAGCACCGGGAATCCGGTGTGGCCCGCCAGGCCATGGGTGCGACCCTTCGTCACCCCGACCTGTTGCGGCTCGATTTCGCCATCTTCGCGCTGCACGCCATCCTGATGGCCAGCTTCGTCGCGCTGCCGCTGGCCCTGGTCGATCAGGGCGGGCTGCCCAAGGAACAGCACTGGTGGGTCTATCTGACGGCGCTGCTGGTCGGCTTCTTCGGGATGATCCCCTTCATCATCTATGGTGAGAAGAAGCGTCGCATGCGCCATGTGCTGATCGGTGCGGTGGTCGTGCTGCTGGTCTGCGAGCTGTTCTTCTGGCGCTTCGGCGGCACCCTGCTCGCGCTGGTGATCGGCATGGTGGTGTTCTTCACGGCGTTCAACCTGCTGGAGGCCTCCCTGCCATCGCTGATCAGCAAGGTGGCTCCGGCCGGCGGCAAGGGCACGGCCATGGGCGTCTATTCCACCAGTCAGTTCCTCGGCGCGGCGCTCGGCGGCATCATGGGCGGCTGGCTGCACCAGCACTACGGGCTGTCGGGCGTGTTTCTCGGATGCGCGGTGCTGGCTCTTCTCTGGCTGGCCTTTGCTGTTACTATGCGCGAACCGCCTTATGTCACCAGCCTGCGCGTGCCGCTGAGCACAACCGCCCTTGCCGAATCCGGGCTGGCCGAGCGCTTGAAGGCAGTCCCCGGTGTGGCGGATGCCGTCGTGGTGGCAGACGAAGCCGCCCTGTATATCAAGATGGACACTCAACAATTGGACCGTACCTCGCTCGAGCGCCTGATCCAGGCGCCAGCGACGTGCTGAATGTAGGAGATCGTTATGGCCCGTGGGGTTAACAAAGTCATTCTGGTGGGAACCTGCGGACAGGATCCGGAGACCCGCTACCTGCCCAGCGGCAATGCCGTGACCAACCTGAGCCTGGCCACCAGCGAGCAGTGGACCGACAAGCAGACCGGACAGAAGGTCGAGAAGACCGAGTGGCACCGTGTGGCGCTGTTCGGCAAAGTGGCCGAGATCGCCGGCGAGTACCTGCGCAAGGGCTCGCAGGTCTACATCGAAGGCAAGCTGCAGACCCGCGAATGGGAAAAGGATGGTGTGAAGCGTTACACCACCGAGATCATCGTCGACATGCAGGGCACCATGCAGCTGCTCGGCGGCCGCAACAACGACAGCGGTGACTCCGCGCCGCGCCAGTCCCAGCCGCGCCCGCAGCGCGAGCCTCAGCAGGCGCCGCGTCAGCAGCCCAAGCCTGCCGCGCAGCAGCCCGCCCCGGACTACGACAGCTTCGACGACGACATTCCGTTCTGAAGTGTAGCTTTTTCAGAACCGTAAACATTAGAAGCGAAGCCATTGATTTGGCTTCGCTTTTTTATTGTTTACAGAATTTTGCGGAGTAAGAGCTACATTTGTTAAGCGTTTACCTCTCGAAGGTGTAAACAAATGACTCTGAACCCGTATGCGGTGAAGATAATTGTCTTGGGCTCTGGGGAGCGCTTGCCTGTGCTGGTAGCACTGGCCTCAGGTGCTCCCTTATTCGAGCCGTCCGTTTACGTCCTCAGCGAGATTCGGGCGACCAACAGAGCGAGCAATACGATTGACCAGATCTTGAGGTCAATCATGGTGCTCCATCTATTCCTCGACTCGAATCGGATTGATATTGAGCAGCGCATTCAAAACGGCGGTGTTTTTCGTTTAAGCGAGCTTGACGAGCTTGTTCGGTACTGCAAGCGCCCTGTCGCCGATCAACTGAAGTGCGATTCGATTTCCCCTTCCCATCCATCCGCTCTTAGACGCGCCGCTGAAAACGTGCGCCTTTTTCAACGAAAACTTGCACCACCAGAGGTGGCAGGTCATACCGCAGCTAACCGTATTCGGGTCATCCGGGACTATCTTGATTGGCTCGTGCGATACCATATGGCTCGCTATCACCCGGGTGCAACTGAGGGCGCGAGGCTTTGGAATGAGTGGACGTCTTGCAAGGATGCGCTGGGCGCGCGACTGCCGCGCCATAAAGGGAGAAATACTATTGGGCAGCGGGAAGGGCTTCAGCCAGAGGTGGTGGAGAGACTTCTCAGTGTTACGTCGCCAACATCACCGGACAACCCTTGGAAGGGGAAGAGCACACGCATTCGAAATGCTCTCCTAGTTCGCTGGTTCTACGAGCTTGGCCTACGTCGGGGTGAAGTGTTGAACGTAAAGATTTCCGACATTAACTTTCAGTCGGAGGATCTGACGGTTGTCAGGCGAGCAGACGATCCGCAAGACCCCCGGAAGGATCAACCGCTGGTCAAGACGCGTGACCGAAAGATTCCGTTATCCCCGAGCCTTTGCAAGCTGACGCACGAATACATAACGAACACGCGTCGAGCCACTGAGGGTGCAAGGCGGCACCCTTACCTATTCATCGCCATGGGCACAGGGGCGCCTCTCTCGCTCAGTGCTGTGAATGCTATTTTCGCCGAACTGCGGAATACCTTTGATGGCGAATTCGATGCTGTGACTCCGCATGTTCTTCGCCACACGTGGAATGATCGCTTCTCGGACATCATGAACAATGCGAAAGTCTCTGAAGCCGAAGAAGAGCGCATGCGATCGTTCTTGATGGGCTGGGCTCCGACCTCGAAGACCTCTGTCAATTACACCCGTCGGCACGTTCGACTGAAAGCTCAGCAGGTGTCCTTAGCGATGCAAGCCAAGCAAGTAGACGGTGTGACGAGTGATGACTGAAAAAAGATCGATTACCCGTCATTCGTTGGGTGGTTTGACTCTGCCGCCTACTGTGAGGGCCCTCAGCGGAGCGGTGTTCGATCCGAGCACCAAACGATGGACATACCATGACGGCCTTCACTCAATCAGTGTGAACTTCGAAAGATTGAATAGATGTGCCACGGACGAGTTAATTGCGGCAGCGAAGTTCCCCTTGATCTGGTATGCCGAAAACGCTGAAGGGACAACAGTTGTTTCACTTTTTGACCATCTGAGGCGGTTTCTCGAATCCGTATCGATTGCGCAGGGCCAGGTTGTTGGAAACATTGACGCGCCGCAGCTCGCGAGTTTTCGAGCTTCCCTCTCAACGGATACTGAATGGAAACTAGGCGCCTTGAGTGCCTTTCTCAGAAAGTGGAATAGCTTGGGAGTGCCATGCGTGACGAATGCTGCTGTGCGCTTTCTCAAAAGTATTCGCCTCAAAGGGAACCGCAAGGGCGCAGCAGTCCTGACGATGGATCCGCTCAAAGGGCCGCTTACGGACATTGAACGCTCGGCCACACAAGCGGCACTGAACGATGCCTTTGCCGCCAACAAGGTCGCATTGGATGACTATCTTTTGGCTTGGCTTTGTTTGCTCTTGGGGCAGAGAAACATCCAGTTCGCAATGTTGAAGGTCTGCGACGTCAAAGAGATTGCGAAAACGGATGGGAGCCACGAGTACGTACTGCGAGTGCCTAGGGTTAAGCAAGCAAGTGCCCAGGCGCGACGGGAGCAATTCAAGGAGCGACTGATAACCCCCAGCATCGGAAAAATGCTTATAGGCTACGCGAGCAGTGTTCGCGAACGATTCGAGCTTGACGGAAAATTCCCCATTGCGTCGTCGCAAGCGCCTTTGTTTCCTCAAAGGTATACGAGGAAAAGGAATCGTCCAGGATTTCACCATCACACATCGCCTGATGAGATTGGCGGCAGAATCAGTTCGGTATTTGAAGCTTTGCAGGTGTATTCAGAGAGGACCGGCGAACCCATCAAGGTGACCTCTAAAAGGCTGCGACATACGATGGCTACGTCCGCGGCAAGAGAGGGGCACGGCGAGCTAATCATCGCTGAATTGCTCGATCACAGCGACACTCAAAATGTCGGAATCTATGTGAAGGCCACACCCGAAATTATTGAAAGGATCGATCGTGCCGTAGCGCTTCGAATGGCGCCGCTTGCTCATGCATTTGCCGGAGTCATCATCAGTGAGGAGTCGGCGGCGATCCGCGGCGGTGATCCAACGAGTCGTATTGTCGATCCTCGCTTTGACGAAACGATGAAGCCGATGGGGAACTGCGGACGCGGCGGACCTTGTGGTTTTATGGCGCCTATCGCCTGTTACACCTGTAAAAACTTCCAGGCCTGGGTCGATGGTCCTCACGAAGCGGTGCTGGACTATCTGCTGGTCGAGCGTGAACGTCTGACCGCAGTGGCAGATGCCCGTATCGCAGCAGTGAATGATCGAACGATTCTGGCTGTTGCCGAGGTGGTTGAGCTAACTCGTGAGAAGCGTGGGGAGACGAAGGATGCCTGACAGCCTCGTAGTGTTCACGCCTAGGGCAGAGTGGGATGCAGCAGAGAACTTAGGCGATTTTATCGCGATGAGCCGGTCTCAACTGACCATTTTCGGTACTGGTCTTCGTTTTAACGATATGACGTGGGATGTCACCGACACCATGCAGCTGAAGGCGCATGGTAAGAAGCGGATCCGCATCTGCTTCTCTACTCAAGAAACAGTGGACGACATACAGCCAACTCAGATGGCCGAGCCGTTTGTGTCTTTTGCCAAAGCTTACGTCCGCTACATGCAGGGTATGCGGCCAACGAAGAATCCTGCTTTTCGAGTCACTGCGCTGCGCGCCCTTGATGCCGCTTTCAGGGTGAGCGGTCACTTGATCCCGGTGATGATGGATGGCGACACGTTTAATCGAGCTGCGCGAATTATCGCTGAGCGCCTCTCAGGATCTACGGCCTATCGAGTAGGGACTCAGCTCGAGTTGATTGCCAGGTTTATGTCTGAGCACCGTCTCACAGCTATTCCGCTATCGTGGCGTAGTCCGATCAATCGACCGCTCGATACGGTTCGTGTGGGGCAGGAGTTTGACAAGCGCCGTACCGAAAAAATGCCATCTCAAGCCGCATTGGAAGCGCTTCCTAAGACGTTTCAAATTGCGACCCAACCTAAAGACGTGCTGTTTTCGTCGATTGCCGCGATTCTCTGCTCTGCTCCTGATCGTATCAATGAGGTGTTACTGCTTGCCGAGAGCTGTGAGGTTCATGACAAAACTTCAGGCGGTAAATATGCCTACGGTCTGCGATGGCAACCGGCTAAGGGGGCTGATCCAATGGTTAAATGGATTATTCCCTCGATGGCTCCCGTTGTCGCTGAGGCCATCGCCAAAATTAGGCGTTTGACGGAAGACGCTCGTCGTATTGCTCAATGGTATGAGTTTAATCCTGCAAGGCTGTATCTGCCCCACGATTTGGAACACCTCAGGAGGCAAGAGCTGCTGACAATGGATGAAGTTCAGCAGGTGATTTTGCTGGAGAAAGGGTCCGCTTCATTTGCGAGGCTATGGTGCACTGCAAATAATGTGTTGTTGATTAGGAATGACAGTGGTGTATGCGCGCGATTTGCTGATGTTGAAAAGGCCGCAATAGCGCAACTTCCATCCGGGTTTCCGCTGCTAAACACGGAGATGGGACTCAAATATTCGGAGGCGCTCATCGTAGTGCGGCGTAATGAACTCCACTCTGCAAGAGGTACATTTGGCTGTGTCATTGAGTCGGTCAGCATCAATCAGGTGAATACTGCACTCGGCACCAGAAGTGAGCATGGCTTTGAGTCGATGTTTGAGCGCCTTGGATTCACTGAGCCAGATGGCAGCCAAATCCGAGTATCTACCCATCAGTTCCGTCACTACCTGAACACCCTGGCGCAGGCGGGGGGGATGAGCCAGTTGGATATTGCGAAGTGGTCGGGGCGCTTGGATGTTCGTCAAAACGAGGCTTATGACCATGTGAGCGCAGATCAGATGGTGGCAAAGATTCGCGAGTCCATTGGCGACGAATCCCATATGTTCGGCCCGCTGGCAAAGCTGCCGAAGAATATCCCGATTTCACGAGATGAGTTTGCACGGCTTAAGATTCCGACAGCCCATACGACTGACTTTGGCTTCTGCGTCCATGATTACACGATGATGCCATGCGACCGGCATGCCGACTGCATCAACTGCAACGAGCATGTATGCGTGAAGGGCGATGAAGGCAAAGCCATGATGGTCAAACGTCGGCTACAGGATGCGCAGGAATTGCTGGTGCGTGCTGAAGCTGCGACGGTGAAGGGCTACTACGGAGCGGATCGCTGGATGGAGCACCATAAGAAGACTGTACTACGTCTGATACAGCTTACAGAGATTCTTGATAACCCAGCAGTTCCAACCGGCTCTGTAATTCAGCTGGCTGATGTTCCGATCATTTCTTCGACGGGAGTGGAGCAAGCGCTCGAGGATCGCGCCGCATTGGATGGTTATTCGACGCTAAAGCGCTTGGCGCCGACTAACGCTAGCCGAATGAAGCGGAGCAAGCATGGCTAAAAGGCGAGCAAGAAATCTCGATGATCATGCCATCGAACACATTGTCTGTGTGCTGGATGGGTGGTCAGGTAAGCTTTCTTGGGATCTGCTCATTGAGGCAATTGAGAAGCGACTGGGTGTTCGTTACACGCGTCAGGCACTCGACAAGCGCGCCCGTATTAAATCGACATACCAGGCTACTAAGGCGCGTCTTAGCAAGGTGCCTGGTTCGTGGCTCCACCAAAAATTATCTACTGCAGAGGTTGGAGCGCTTACAGAACGTCTTAAGCGCTTGGAGGCCGAGAACGCTCGCCTGAAAGTGGAGAACGAATGTCTGCTCGAGCAATTCGTGACTTGGGCCTATAACGCATATTTGAAAGGGATGACGAAAGAATCTCTGAGCACGCCCCTTCCTCGCGTGGATAGAGAGCTGACTAAGCTTACCCGCACAGAGATTCGCAGGCGGTAAGGGGTAAGTCAGAGGTTTCCAAGCTCTTCCTGGACTCGTTTGAACAGTTGCTCGATGGTCATTGATCTATCGCGCAGTAAGTAACTGTGGACAAGGATCGACACGGGGTGCACCTCCATGACATATGCAATCTCGTCAAGCTTATCGAGGGTCGGGCTCTTCAGGCCTCGCTCAAGCGTGCTGAGATAGGTTCTACTGCTTACGTCGGAAAAATCCTCCTGAGTGAGCCCTTGGCTCATTCTGAGCTGCTTAAGAGCCTGCCCGAATGCTTGTTTCAGTTCCATTTGCCAGCCTCGCAAAAGGAACGATGAGGCCTGCGTGAGCTCTTTAGAGCTACAATCTATAGTGTTCATATCCGGAGCTGCGGCATGTTCAGAACACATCTGCAGGCAGAGGTGAAAGGAGCCGTTGCGTTCGGCGATGGTCTTCGCGTGTGGCGCTACGTCGAGCAGGCAATCCAGTGCCCATGGCTCTATGTCTGCTGGACGGAGAAGAGTGGCGAGGTAACCCTCAGCAGCATGCTGATGGTTGCAGACATGTCGTTGTTCGAAGACATGTTGACCCGGCAGACCGAGAGGCTGCGCGTGGAGAATGTCCTGCTTGTAAGCCCAAAGCATCTCAATCGAAGCGCTAGCTGGCTGATGGAGGGGCTTGTGGAGTTATCCGAGGCAATCGGCCCTGCATGCGAGCACCTGGCTTATGTCTATAGGCTGGAAGGTGGTGGCAGCTACTGGGACGGATACGTGCAGGATGCGCAGCATACTCCGCTTCGAGTGATTTACTCGCGGAGCTGATTGTGCGGAGGTGGCAATGAATCTAGACCAACAGGATGAAGTGTCTGTCCTTCAGCTAATGAGCGCGATCTGTTCGCGGAGCCCACGAGAGGTTCCTGAAGATGCCCTAGCCGAATTTGCAAAACAGATCTGGTATGGAGAGCTGAATCTAGCTGCTCTGCTTAGAAGGCTCCTTGTGCGATCAGACATGGCCGACGAGCAACGGCGAAGGCTGCTCTACGTTATAGATCGGTTGATTTGTTACCCCTGCATCCTGCGTTCGAAGGCAACCCTGCTACGGACGATTCTGATGGAATGGGCTGAGCTGAAGCCCACACAACCAACCACCAACGCTATCGAACTCGCTGCCCGGCACATGCTGGATAAGAAGGCCCTCGAGTGGGGGCTAGAGGAGGACATTACACCGCAGATGAAATCTGTGCTGCAGTACCAGACTCGCCATTACGCGGCATCCTTGGGAAAAACCACGGGTTATAGCGAGAAGGGTTGAGGAATTAGTCTTCTGGAACACGAAAGCGCCAGTACCTATCCGGTTTAACCCAGACAACAATAGTCTCAGTCAACTTGCGGAATGCAGCTAGGACAGCTTTACCGATGACGAGATTGCTATCGCTACTCTCAGAAACCAGATAATCGCGCTTCGCGTTAGATAAAAGATCTACTACCTCATCCAGATAAATGAGCTTTTCTCGCTCAAGCTGGGCGACCATCTACTGTGCGGTTGAGCTGAGGGTGGCTGACATTAGAGTGTTAAGTAATTAAGTGTATTGGAGTTTATCACTTCACCCTCCAGGAATCTGTTACACCAGCAAGCCAGTTTTGAACAGCGATGATACGTTGCTCCACTTCATGGACGTAAGCATCTGCATCGGCATCTGCCACATAGCCATTAGCGACATCAAAATAAGGTCCCCACTCCAATTCGGCAATGTCTTGGTATCTCTTCTCAAGAGTGTCTGTACCTAAAATCTCATTCATAGATGGGGAAAAGCTGTCTTTTGCCGCATTGTAGCGCAAATGCGCTAATAGCTCTTGCATAAACCAAGCAACTTGGCTAGGTAGTCCCGTATTGCTCTGTTTGCTGTATACAGTTGGTATGAGTTCATCATATTTTGTTTTACTGTAACGGGTGTGCACGTAGTGCTTTCCATATACACACACGCACGTGAAATGGCTGAACGGGTGGCTTACGATGCCGTGAGGCCGAGCCTGGTAGTAGTAGCCATTCATGTAGAAGTCATAAATGTGCTTGCAAATGGTTTTTTCAGTAAGTTTGCTTTCGAATGCAAAAACACCCTTGAACATCGGTGGGTAGCCATCGTCAAGACGGCCGGCATGATGCAGAATATCCAAACTATTCTTTAGTTGCCTTGCATCCAGTTGAGTCTTTACTTCGATTACGGCTCGCACGGAGTTTGCTGGAACGACGACTAAGTCTCCCTCTCTGAACAGTGGCGCGTAATCAATTCGGTCATAAATTAGTACATCAAATTGCCTAGCGCAGTCGTAAATGAAGCCTGAAGCAACGTGATATCTCTCAGGTAGATGCTTGCGAAGCATACTGGTCAGCAATTTTTCGCGATACCCTCCGACAGTGGCACCATGTGAGATAATTAAGCGAACTCGCTGACTAAGAGCTTCGAGTTCACCAGCCATTGATGCAGCGAAAATTCTTCTCTTCTCAATTTCCTTCTGATGTTTACCATGCTCTAAGTAAACCGCTTGTTTAGCGAGGTTTTTACCTGTGGTGGCTTTAAGATGGCCTTCGGAGATTAAAGCCTTGAGCATGAATGCTATTTGCTCATTAGAGGCATTAATTCTCTTATCGTTGCTAACCTTCTCGAGAATCTGGGTCAAAGAGATTTTTTGAGTGTGGCTTATCAGAGAGCTTGTGACGTCCAGTACGAATCGATAAAGCTCAAGATCTGGAGGGCATTCTAGATGGGCGCGTATGGAAAAGGGGTGAAGTTCAATCTTTTCCGTACTCGTCAGTTTTCGTTTGAAAGACGATCGGACGTCCTTGATTAGTAAAGAGCCACTTTCATCTTGCCCCGCGAAACGGTAGAGTTTGAGATCTTCCCATGCATCAGTACTAACGAAGCAAAGGTCATCCAAATTCATATCTGTTTCCTTAAAGATAGATATTGCCTGTTAGAGTAGGATTTTGGCCGTGATATGTGTTGGCTAGACTGTCGCCTACTCCAACTAACTGGCTTCTCTGCTCAGGGCTTGCATGTTGAATGTTAGAGGCAATAGGCCGGCTCTTGTGAATCGATACCTCATATACGAGGAGATTTCATCCTCGTGAGATGAGACAATTAATTGCCTATCTTTAAGTTCGCAGCGCAGAAGATCCGTCAAAGATGCAATGTTTACCTCGTCCAGGGATTGAGACGGATCGTCGATCATAATTATGGGGACGCCTGAGTAGACTCTATTCAATGAGAGGAAGAAGGCGAGACTCAATGCCGATATCTGGCCAGAGCTCATGGATAACATTGCATCGTGATCTGAATATTCAGCAGTCGCAAACCTGAGTTGATTGCCGTCTTTGCTTTCAATGAATAGCCCAAGTCCGCGCTGATAGTTCTGAATTAGCCTTCCGCTGTATACGTGGAATACCAGTTCTATTTCAGATATTGTGTGGTCGGAGTAAGCTTTTTCTACTCGCTCCAAGGTTCCGCGCAAGGATGCAACTCGCTCCTTGATTCTGGTTGTCGCTTTATTTTCCTTTCGGATAGTATCCAGTCTTTGAGTGATGCCTATCAGTGTTGCACTCTTTGCTTCGTTTGCTTTAAGTGAGATGTACTTTAGTTTTGTCTCTAGCGCGTCGCGCTCTAATACATAGAAATCTGCCTCGTCCTTGAAAGCGGTGGATATTACAGAGCTCCACTGATCTGGAATGTCTGCAATTTCTTCTTGCTTTTGAGCGCGAAACAAAGCAATCAAATCCGCTAACCGCTTCTCCTCTTCCTCAGGATCTATCGTGTACGTGTCTGGGTAGAGGATCCCTCTTTTGGTAAGCTGGTCGCCGAGATCTTGTATTCGTTGAATTATCTCTTTATGCCGGCGAAGCACCTGGTGAAGATCTGGATCATAGTTTGATCTTTCGAACTTTAGATCGCTAGTTACACGCGCAGTCAAAACTGATATAGCCTTTGCTATCGATTCGATTACCTGTACAAGTTTTTTACCGTCCTCGCTTAGGCTCTCAGATAGCTTTTGGGCTCTTTTCTCTATTGCAGAGAGTAACTCTTCGTGCGTCTTCCAATCCTGCGAACACAGTGGACAGGTATTGTCATTAGGATAAATTTTGAAATGCTTTTCAAGGAGTTCGCTTTTTAGCCTGCTAATTTCGGCAATAGCTGCGGCGTTCGCTGCTGAGGAAGAGTTTAGTAGGTCACGACTTTTAATCTGCTCTTCAAGGTCGGGAAACTCGTCAGGTTGCCAGCCAGGAGTTGTACGAATTTCATCAAACACAATGCTCGCTGCACCCTTTTCCAGAGTCGACAGAGACAATGACAAAGAGTCGACATTGGATTTTGTTACGGATAGCGCGGTGAGCTCTCCTGTGGTCTTGCCAACTTGGATTAGAGCTCGTAATAGATTGTTGTTTTTGGAGATGTAGTTCTCGATTTTTTCATTGGATATTCTAATCTTGATAGCTTGCTTTAAAGGCAGTAAATCGATTATGTTGCGTATCTCTGTGACATAATTGTCGTGAATTTCTTTTGAGTATCCAGAAAATAATACTTCCTTGTCCCAGCTCGGTTGAATGTCGGCAGTGCTAAGCTTCTCGTATGCGGCACCTTCCAGTCCGTTCTCTAGCATTGCGCGGAGTGCTTGGCCTTCTCTATCAAGTCGAGACTCTTCTTCCTGGCGCTCTTTGCTGAGCCTCTGAGTTAATTTCTTTTCCAGGCGCTTGCACTTGCTAATTTATGCAACTATAGCGCCTGATTGGATTAGGCTTTCAAGCGCCTTCTTTCGGTTATTTAGGCTGGTCGAAAAAAGATACTCATTCTGGCCTTGCTCTAGGTAGTTCAGAAAGGAGTAATTTTCTTGGAAATTTTGTCCAAAAAGCTCGGCTATTAAATCATCGCTTTTCAGGTTCTCATCAGTAAAGTCGGTTGATTCAAAGCTGTCTAACTTATAGAGCTTGAATAGTGAGAAATCGTTCGCCTTATTTTTGTCTTTTGGCCAGAGGCTTTCGCTTGGCGCATGTCTAGCGAGAACTATTTTTTCATCGTCTGACTTGAACTCAATTTTTATGTGGAGATCGTTGCCTTGAGATCGCACATTCCAGAATAAGTTGTCCTCATACTTCTTCTTCGTTCCAATCATTACTTTATCGAAAAGGCGCTCAATTCTCGCTATTTTTCCTGTCAGGAGCAGTTCGATAGCATCAAAAATACTGGTCTTCCCAAAGCCGTTTGGGCCGTCTAAAGTTAAGAGTGAAGCGGACTCTAAATTCAGAGATATATTTTTGAATGCCTTAAAGCTGGCAATCTCAATTCGGGATATTTTCCAGTTCATTTTTAATCAATTCCTTGATTAGATCGTCTGTGGCAATGTCATCGCTTTCGGGGATATTTTGGATTTTTTTATAAAGCTCTGTTAGCTCTGACTCTGCTACCGCAGCCTCTGCCTGAAGCTTTAATGGAACCAGTTCGCGCTTTTCATGGTTCAGTATGAGGAATGGGATCTTTATGAATATTTTTGCGGCAATGCTGTAGGTAGACGAGGAGAGAGGAGAGTCTTTGTAAGAGTCAAATTGGTTCTTGTCTGATATGGTGCGTAGAAGGTCTGCAAACTCGAATCCAGCTAAGCAATCCTCCTCCTCTTTTGTGTAGTAAAGTACGTACTTCTTGTAGTGGTACGCGTCTTCTTCAATTGCGAAGATTTTATCTTCTAGCTCTTTGAAGTCCGCGAGTTTTTCTAATCTTAGCAAACAAATTAAGTCGCAATTTTTCTTGAAGGCGGGGTGCTCGACGAACTCCCTAGGGGCGCTAAAAGAGGCCGCTTCATTTAGTGATTCTGGAGGCCGCAGCACCGTCATTTCATGCACAATCGCGAAGCGGGCTGCTTCCCCATGCAGGCGAAGAAAGTAAGAGGATTGCTCCGACTCATGAGCCAAAGAAAATCCTTGCTCATTTAATGCGTTGCTGATTATTCCTCTAAGCATTTAACTTTCCTTCTGCATCCAGTTTTGTTATGACGTTTATGCTCAGTTCGCGAGTGATTTTGTTGTCTTGACTGTCCGCTTCGTATTTTGGGTCTGAACCATCATTCTCTGTAATCTTTGTTTCGACTCGGAATGAGTTGAGAGATGAGAATGCAATCAAGTTGCGGTATTCAAAAAGGAGTGGTTGGAGTCTTCTGTTATTCTTCATCTCCTCCCTGATCCTGTCTATGCATGCGCGGCATTCGCGATCGCTTAACAATGTTAGTGCGGTAGGTAGGTAGAAATTTGAGTCAGAGTCTATGTAATGGGGCAGGCGCTGGAGAATAGGGTCGATACAGAAGTCCTGAATTAACTCAGAGTATCTTCCGATGTCTTCGTGTTGTATCTTTGAAAAACTTTCGGAAGGCTTCATGACTTGGCAGAGACGTAGGAGATCTTCTGGGTATAATTTGTGCAGGTGTTTGAATAGATCTTGAGCTCTTAGATACTGCTTGTCATTTATTTCCGGTAGCAGGTCGTCAAGTGTTTTTTCGAGATGGTTGAAGAGGTTCTTTCTTAGCTCTGTTGCAAAGTATTCGACATCATTTTGCAGCCCTTCGGATAGTATGGCGGCTAGAAGTTTGGAGGCGTGTATACGATTCTCAAAAGCTGCCTTATTCTCAGAAATTCCATCGATTTGATTAATTTTATGGATTTCTATGGCCTTGCTACTGATGCTTTCCGAAATTAAGCAATAATTTTGGTCGGTGAGGCGTTCGCTTGGTGGAAAGCCCTTGGTGTCATTAAATATGTTTTTTATAAGATCTTTGGTGATCCCTTCTATTTGACCGAGCTCGCAGTATTTTTGGTCGTTATACTTATAAAAACTTACGGTCTCGCCGTTCCCCGGGCTGTAGTCCGATGTGTCATCTATTTTTACTGATACGTGGAAATACCGTTTGGTCCCGGCCTTTCTGTGATTATCAATCTCTGCGGATTTTTTTAGCGCTTTAGCGTAGCTGCCTCTGGTTGAGCCAACCTTTGCTTTGACTTGATGGGCGCTAAGAAGCTTTCCATCTTTATATATTGCAAAGTCATCGGTGCTGTCTAGCTGCAGCTCGAATTCTCTTTCGCCCTCAAGGATTAATTTTAAACAGTGATAAAGGGCGACCTTTCCTTGATATACAAACCCACTCCATGAGGAGATTGCGCTATCTGGCTCAGTTAATTCGCTCAATGCGGAGTCCCTTCAGTTTTCGCTAATGTTGCGATGATATCATTATGCGATTGGATGCCAACTGCAGCTTTGGTTGGAGGGGGGGCTTGGCATGTGGCGCTGCAAGGAGGTGAGCGCACAGGCACATTCGCAGCTGAGGTAAGCATGCATTCCCTGCAGTATTTGGCACGACATGGTGGAGTACTGCCGACGACTAATCCCAACGAGGCCAATGTGCCCCGAGGCCGGATAGGGCGTAACGAAAGGCTTCTGCGTGCATTAACTGCCCCAAGGCCGTGGAATGTAGTGGTTAATTCATCCCGGACAGTGGGTTGAGTTTTTCTTCGGCCACCGCAGGCGGTAGCCCGTCGTTGTGCTGGTGTGGCCTGCTCCCGTTGTAGCGGCGCATCAGGTAATGGCTGATGTCGCGCTGGGCCTCCAGCGTTGTCAGGTAGCCAGTCGACGGGATCCACTCCGACTTCAGGATGCTGAACAGGCGCTCCATTGGCGAATAGTCCCAGCAATTCCCCCGACGGCTTATGGTCTGCTGCATTAGGTATCGCCACAGTCATTGCCGGAATAGACGGCTGGCGTACTGACTACCCTGATCAGAGTGGAACAGCACCTGCTGCGGCTTATCGCACTGCAAATCCAGCACCACCGCCAGGTAGTGCCAGCGGCCTTGCGCCCAGACGTAAGTGATGTCGCCACACCAGACCTGATTGGGATGCTTGATCATCCGCAATGGGGACAACGCCTAGGCCGCGCATTGTAGCGCTAGCGTTTGCTTAGAAGCGGTGGTTCTGCGGATAGGCTTTCCTGGCCCAACCGCATTATCTGAAGGTGAGTTCCTCCAGTGCCAAGACCAAACTTTCAATCGCGTGTGCGCTGGTTTGCGACGACGCGATTAATCGTTCGACTCGGGACAGCAGATGTTGAGGTGGCCCCATGCTGCACGGATAGATCGCTATTTGCAGATATGTGCAAATTCTCTCAACATTCTTGCTAATGCGCACAATCTTTCCCTGCTCAATCCTGGACAGTTGAGAGTGATGTACGCCGCACGCAGATCCCAGCTGTACAAGGGTCAAGCTACGGGCTGTGCGCGCTTCCCGAATCTGTTTTGCGATCTGGGTGGCAGATAATGTATGGAATTTTTCGGTCATAATGTGCATAATATTTGCACATTATGCACAGGGAAGCCAGTCATGGCCGTCTACGTAGATTCTGAAGAGATCCGCTGGAAAGGGCGCGTGTGGTGCCATCTGGTTGCTGATTCTCTTGACGAGCTTCACAGCTTTGCGGCTCGATTGGGTCTTCAGCGTAAGTGGTTCCAGAGCAAGAGCTTTTACCCCCACTACGATGTGACGCTGTCAGTCAAAGCTCAAGCTATGCGGCTAGGAGCCATTCACGCAGATCGCAGGAAGATCATCGGGTGCTGCAAGCAGATGCGAGCACAGTTGCTGGCGCAAAGGGTGCAGCAGCAATCGCCGCTCGATTCAGGAGGAATGCATGGCACCTATTGCCAGACAGCAGGAGCGACCCTTATCGCTGCCGGAGTACGCGCTCAAGGCTAGCAACAGCTCTCGCTTCAAAGAAGATCCCAAAGCGCTGCAGGTTTTACGTTTTGGCTTCTTCGGTGAAGTGGGAGGATTGCTGTCTTCGGTGAAGAAGGCAGAGCGTGACCGGCTTGAGGAAACTCAAAGCGAAGTCGCAGCTGAGGAGCTTGGAGATGCTTTGTGGTACTTGGTAAGGGCTGCCTCGATCCTGCGGTTCACGCCAGATGAGCTGGGGGAAAGTTGCCTGACGGTGCTGAGGCAACGTTTCAAGGAGGGCGAGTGCCCTCCTATTGCGACGGTGAATTTCAGGCACATTGATGCACTGATCAATACGCGCCGCCAGGAGGACGGCTCCTCTGCAAGGGCCATCCAGCTTGGCGCGCTAGCTCATGCGGCCGGCATCTTCTGCAATATGCCTGATGGGCAATTGAGGTCCGGTCCGACTCCCACGCTTAGGGATCACCTTGGCGGTCTGCTGGCGGATTTGGCCCTCAGCTGTGCGAGTTTCGATCTTCACCTTGAAGATGTGGCCCGATACAACCTGGAAAAGATCAAAAGCCGGTGGCCAGGCGAAGATCGGCAGTTCACCCCGTACTTCGATCCGGAGCCCGACTTCCCTCGCTACGAGCGGCTGCCTAGGGAGCTGAAGATGGACTTCATCGAGCTGCCGGGGCGCAATGGGCCTTATGTCGTGCAGCAGCTGAACGGTGTCTTCATCGGCGATCGTTTGACGGATAATAGCAATCAGCCCGACGATTACCGTTTCCACGACGTCTTTCATCTTGCCTATATGGCGTATCTTGGATGGTCGCCAGTTTTGCGTGGTTTGCTGAAGCTCAAGCGTAAGTCGAATCCCGTCATCGATGAGAATGAGGATGGGGCTCGGGCCATGATCATCGAGGAAGGGATCGCAACTTGGATCTTCAACCACGCGAAGCGCAGAAGATTTTACAAGGGCATCGAAGAAGGGGCCCTTGAATATGGCCTGCTCAAGCAGATCCATTCCATGGTTGAGGGATATGAGGTTTACCAGTGCCCGTTATGGCAGTGGGAGCTGGCCATCCTGAAAGGGTTCGAGGTATTTCGAGAGCTTCGTACCAAGCGATCCGGGACCGTAGTGGTCGATATGGTCAACCACCAGCTGACCTTCCAACCTCTCATCGAAAAGAATCTTGTGTGATGACTCCCACCTCTTTCGTGAAAGCCTTAGCCAGCTTGAGTCTGGACGATGTTTTCAACCCGTATGCGGATACATGCCCCCTGCATGACCGGACAGATGCGGCTTCGTACCGGCGGGCAAACCTGCGGACATATCTCAGCGCCGCGGCAGACATCGGGGTCGATACCATTTGGATGGGACGAGATCTCGGCTATCGGGGTGGGCGCAGGACTGGCTTGGCACTGACGGACGAGTTCCATTTGGCGGAGATGGCTAAGGTGTACCCAGGTTGTACGTCCCGGCAGGCCACAAAAGGCCCTGTTATTTCCGAGCGAACAGCCGCGGAGATCTGGAGGGTCTTGAAGGTGATTGAAAAGCCACCTCTGCTTTGGAATGTCTTCCCATTTCATCCGCACGAGGCGGATAACCCTTTGACCAACCGACGCTTCAAAGCGAAGGAGCTCGCTCTGGTGAGCGAACTGAACAATGCATTGATCAAATGGCTGAAGGTTCGGAGGATCATCGCAATCGGTCAAGATGCCGCCAGTTATGCGACAGCCTTTGGGGTGGAGGTTCTGACTGTCCGACATCCGAGCTACGGTGGGGTGCGAGACTTCCGGGATGGCATGAGACAGATCTATGGAATTCCGGAAGGCCTCTTGGGGGCTAGGTCGCCGCAAGGGGTGCTTTTATAAGCGTTTCATCGATTGGAAACGTTTCAAGCAGCCTGCTCGCTGCGCGGATGCCGCCGAAGCCGTCATCCAGCTTGGCGTATGTCGATATGCAGGTCAGCGTCCCAGCTTCGTAGCCCGACTCCGTTGCGACGTACTGCTGCAGCTGGGCCAACCCGATCAAATTGCCCAAGGCCCTTTGAGCGTAGTGGTGGGATCTGTAGATGGCCGTTAGGTCGATTTTCCCGTGCATCAGCTTGAAGGTCACATGGCTCAGGCAGGCTGAACCGTAATACTTATGCCGGTCAGAGCTCGGGTCGTAGGTAGGCAGCTCAAACCCGACGCCATTGAGATCTTCTGCAAGGTCCACAGCTGGATCGCAAACACCCAGCTCATAAGCTGCCACGTAACGATTTAAATTTTTTGTGCGGATAGCGGCCAGTTTTTCAATAATTTTTTCAAGTGGGTTGAACGTTACGCCACTTTCATCCTTTCGCTCAATCATGCGTAGCGCATAGGTGCCCCAGCTGCGAGGAGCCATACCGCGCGCCATAATCGTTTTATAATGCGCGTACCACCCCGGGCGTCCGTAGCGCTTGTAAATGGTCTGCGGGAAGATCGTCCCCGCTGCAGTCATCACCGTGCGCTCTGCATTGCGCTGCCGCAGGGCCTGACTTACTGAGATGACTACCTGGCGGTCTTCGCTCGTTGCCGCCTGAGGCGAGGTGACTTCCAGGATGACATTGGTGGCATCGTGGTTTTTCTGGCTTTCCAGGTAACGGATACCGGCCAACCACGCTTGTACTACACGAGACCTCTGGAACACTTCCGTCATCTATCAGCTCCGTAAATACATGATGCATGGTTCGTCAGGTAAGAATGCGGTACCCATGCGTGACCGTTAACCCCCCAAGACAATCCCCAGCTATTGCAGATCAGGTAATGCTCGGTGCCCGCTTGGTCGTCACCGTAGCCCACGATCACTACTGCATGCCGACCTGGGAAAACATTCATTTCGAATGACACAACACCATCCACGGGGGACATGAAAGACCTGGTCAATGAAACCAGAACGCCTACAGGCCTGCCGAGATTCAGCCATTGCTTGATTTTGCCCAGGTCTGCTGCGGCCAGTGTCATATGAGGGCCATAAAGTGAGAGGCCTGTGGGCAACTCTGGTAGCGGATGGCTTGGCTCATCCTGTTGGTACGGGACGTCATGGTCTTCCGGCAGCCCTGCCGCTGTCGCCGCAATGGCGATTCTTACGTCTAGGCCTTCGTTGGGCTTCCAGGTGGGGCTTTGGTGTACGGTGGCTAGGTATGCGTATTCGGGACTGAGCAGGTAGTTCGAAAGGTTGCCTTTGATCCCAGCGAGCGAGAAAGCTACGCACGAACCTCTGCTTCCTTGGTCCCTAGCGCTCATCGATATCATTACGCGCGGTTGAATCACAGTCGGCCACTTCCTCGAAGCAAGGCTTCCTTGGCAGCGGAAGAAAGACCGTTCGCTAAACTTTCGAATTGTGCCTGTGTGTCGAAACTGTCGAGCGGCTGCGCCGAGCGATCCCACTGTTTGCGCTCACTAAGCTGGAGCTTCGAGGGGCCGGTTTGTAGAGCGGGAGCAGGGCAAATCAGATACTCCTGGTAGTGCTCGCCACCAGCGATCAGCGCACCTTCATCTGTGGCGCCTTGCTGCGGCAGCAACACCGGCTTAATCATGAAGCCTTCTGAGGATGCCTCGCTGGTATCCCAGACGTAACCGGCACCGGAGTGGTTTTTTAACCGCACCAGCATTTGATCATCGATGCGCGGTTCGAGAATGAGGTCTCGATCGGCTTCATCCAGCAACCACACATCTCGTTGGGAATTCTCCAACGGCTTGGACAGTAGAGCCTTCTTGATTGCCGCCGGTTGGACGCGCAGCACCTCGTCAACGACTGAGCGATCAAGTAATCGAAGCCTCTGAAGTGACCAGGCGGTAGCTGAATAGCTGATACCGAGCCTCAGGGAAAGCTGATAAAGGTTGAACGGGTGCGCGAGATCTGCCACTCCCCAGCCTTTTCGCTTCATAATCTTTGCGACAGCCCAGCGGGGCGCCACGAGGCTGTAGGCGAACCAATCGGCTTCCAATTCTTTCTTTGCGGCGGTATTGCTGTAGTCGAGCCGCTCGTCTGTCGTCGTGCCGTGATCCAGGTAGAAGTGTCCGAGCTCATGAGCACAGGTCATTTGGATAACACCGGCCGGACGCTCGGAATTTACGAGAATTCCTGGATGGCTCTCGCTGATGAAGGCCCCCCAGAGCTTTTCCAGCGGCCGGAGCATGACGACCACCCCGGCGGATTGGGCAATCCGGAATGGATCAATACGCGTGTAGCCGTCTTCCTCGATGCGGCGCTTCGAACCTGACTCTCTAACAACCTCTGCGGCACGCGTGGTAACAGCTCTGATTTGACTTGCAGAGAGCATCCCTATCTCCTAATTGGCTTTTTTAGCCCTCAAGAAATCAGCAAATCGAGCGACTTCATCTACGTCCTTCTGAGTCAGTCCTTTGACTGCCCTGGCTAGGAAAGCAAATTGCTCGGGGCCGGAGTAGCTGGGCTCGCAGCCTGTGAGCAGGTACTCGACTGACCGCCGATAGATGCTTGAAAGCCGTTTGAGCTCTGTTACCTCAATTTTGCGAGCACCGGACTCGATTCCAGTTATTGCTGTACGGGGAAGCCCTACGAGCTGGGCAATTTCGGCTTGCGAAAGCCCCAAATACTCCCGAGCAGACCTCAATCTCTCTGCGATCTGGAGCCGTTCTTCATCATTCTCAGTTTCACTCATCTTCCTTCGCCAGGTACGTGAGTACCCCCTCAGTGACTTGTTGAATGAATTGATCGCGTGACTCGTAACCGCCGTTACGGATGATGACTTCCACCGGAATTTTCTGGCCAACGAGCACGTCGATATCGATCATCGCTTCACAAGCGGTCAACGAGTCCATAGGTGCGCCCAGGTCATCAATAGATGTGGGGTCGCTGGCTATGGCAATTTCTCGCTCATCCCAGAACACACCCAGCAAATCTTCGATTTGGTTTTGAAGTGACGTCATTATAGGTGTCTGAAAATCGAACGGTGGCTGTGTCGAAATACAACCATAAGCCGTGGGGTATGGCAACCAGCTAGCATCTGCTTTCCTCTGCAAGCCTCGTATGAGATCGGCTGCTCGAGCATGAAAGGGGGAGCGGACGGTTGGCTGCGAGAGAACAAGGCAGAGTGCGTAATCCTTCTGGCGCACGGCCAGTACGTGAATCGCCCGTTTAACACATCATGGAATTTCTTTTTGCAGAGCATTTGCCTCGCTCCCCCTCCCGGTGGGGAAAATCACTCTAATATCTCCGTCGCGGTACTGAAGACGGGGCCGGTCAGAGTCACCGGGATTCGTTTTCTCACATTCTTAGCTCAAAAAGCTCGTCTACGAACTGGTTAACCTCGGCTGCCGCGTAAGAGTTAGGTGCTACATCCAAGACAGAGTGGAAGTAGCTAAATCTGGTCCATAGGCTACGATTGCGATTGTAATCGTGAGTTACTGTCTCATGCGCCGATGTGAAATTGGACTTTAGTAGTGGAATGCCCAGCTTGGTGATATTAAACAGTATGCTTTCACGCTTTTCCTTCTCGTCGGCTTTGGATTGATCCAGCTCCATTGCAATTTCTTCGCTGATTTCAACGTAGTCGCCAACGTATTCTTCTAGCTCTATGCTTCTGCCTCCAACATCGCATCTTGTAATAAGGCCGAATAGCATTGGGTTTTTCTTCTTCTTGAGTAGGCGCTTGAAGTGAGCAATAAAGTTTTCCGCGCTATAAATGGACTGCTGGCAATTGCTGTCTAGAACTAACACCACGAGATCAACGAGGTCTCGTACTTTTTCTAGGCTACGGTTTATATCGAAAAGAACGTAGTCATAGTTTTTTTTCAGTTGCTCGTAGGTTTTCTTCGCATTTCTCTTTCGCTCAAGCCTTTCGGATAGTTCGCTATGGATCAGTGGCCTGAGGTCTATGGTTGATATTGGTTTGTGCGCTCTATTGCGGTTTAATTCTTTCTCTAGTTTTCTGATTTCAGACTTGGAGAAGAGAATATCTAGCTCATCATAAAAGCTAATTTGGCTTACCAATGAACCAGGTTCTGGGCTATCCCCTTTCTCAATTTTGCACGTATAAACAATATCGTTGGTCACAATAGCCACCTTAAAACCGCGCTGTACCAAGCAGGCGGCTACATCCACAGTGATCGGGGACTTTCCTACGCCACCTTTGTAGGCTGTTATGGATAGGGTTTGCCCAGACTCAGATTCAAAAATGTAATCTTTCAGTTCAGGCGGGATAGCTATGCCTGAACGGTGAAAGAAGCACCACAGAGACCTGCGCGTTGGATTCCTTGATGACGAGTCAAAGGCCGATTCATACGATCTCCATGTGCGGTCTTTCACTCCCGCCCAGTAGGCGGCCTGAGGCACGCTGATGAAGTTCGACTCGCGTGCATGTTTCAGGCATTTACGAAGATGATTTTCCATGGTGTTTCCTCATGCGTTTCATCAGAGGATATGGGGAGGGCGAGCGCAGCAACAGTTGAGCTTTGTGCCACGTTCGTGGGCAGCGTCCCTTAGAGGCCTGCTCAGCTAGATCCGCTGGGAGCCATTGATTTGCATGAGTCGGCCGGTGGTGGGGATGAGCGTCTGGGGGCTCTTCCACGAGTTTGATGGCTGCCGATTGGGATGGCACTGCTTTACGGGGTGACGATTGCCGCTGAAACAAGCAAAATGTAAACAACCCGCCTGTAGCTTGGGCTTTGTTTACATTTTTTCTGTTCGGAGATCGTTATGTGTGTCCAAGGCCTTGATTTTCAAAGGGTATGCGACCTGTTTACGCTCTCCATGTATACAGAACCGTTCTAAGGAGCCGTTCTAGCCAATGCGAATGCGCCTGATGCTGTTGGGCGGCGGCAATGCCCTGGGTCAGGCGCTGATCCGCCTCGGCGCGGAGGAAGACATCGGATTCCTCGCGCCGCGCCCGCCAGAGCAGGGCTGGGATGCGCCCAGCCTGACCCAGCTGCTGGACATCAATCGGCCCGATGTGGTCGTCAACCTCGCCTATTACTTCGACTGGTTCCAGCGCGGACAGGCCGACGAACGCTCGCTGGCCGCCCAGGAGCGCGCCGTCGAGCGCCTGGCCGAGCTGTGCCAGCACTACGGGCTGGTGCTGCTGCAGCCTTCGAGCTACCGGGTGTTCGACGGTTCGCGAGCGACCGCCTACAGCGAGAAGGACGAGCCGGCGCCGCTCGATGCCCGTGGGCGTGCCCTGTGGCGTCTCGAGCAAAGCGTGCGGGCGCTGTGCCCCCGGCACGTGCTGCTGCGCTTCGGCTGGCTGCTCGACGACAGTGCCGACGGCTTGCTGGGGCGATTCCTCGAGCGCCTGGAGCACGACGAGCCGTTGCACCTGGCGGATGACCGGCGCGGCAACCCGACACCGGTCGACGACGCGGCGCGGGTGATCCTGGCGGTCCTCAAGCAGCTCGACTGCGAGGCGCCGCTCTGGGGCACCTACCATTACGGCGGCCACGAAGCGGCGACACCGCTGGTGGTGGGGCAGGCGATCTACAGCGAGGCGGGGCAGTTCCGCCGGCCCAGATTGCAGGAGCTCACGCCGATGGCGCACGCCGACCTGCCCGACGCGGCAACCGAGCCGCAGCACGGCGTGCTTGCCTGCAAGAAGATCTTCAATACCTTCGGTATCAAGCCCCGCGCCTGGCGCGCGGGCCTGCCGAGCCTGCTGGATCGCTACTATCGCCATGACTGACGCACCTATCCTGGTTACCGGCGGCGCCGGTTTCATCGGCTCGAACCTGGTCGACGCGCTCCTCGCGCAAGGGCATCGGATACGCGTGCTCGACGACCTGTCCACCGGCAAGCGCAGCAATCTGCCGGATGACGCCCGCGTGCAGTTCATCGAGGGCAGCGTGGCCGATGCTTCGCTGGTCGAGCGGGCGGTCGATGGCTGCCGGGCCGTGGTCCACCTGGCCGCGGTGGCTTCGGTGCAGGCTTCGGTGGACGATCCGGTCGGTACCCACCAGAGCAATTTCATCGGGACGCTCAACGTCTGCGAGGCCATGCGCAAGGCCGGCGTGCGCCGCGTGCTGTTCGCCTCCAGCGCGGCGGTCTACGGCAACAACGGCGACGGCGGCGCGGTTGACGAGGACACGCCCAAGGCGCCCTTGACGCCCTATGCGGCAGACAAGCTGGCCAGCGAGCATTACCTGGAGTTCTACCGGCGTCAGCATGGACTGGAGCCGGCGATCTTCCGCTTCTTCAATATCTACGGACCCCGGCAGGACCCGTCTTCGCCCTATTCCGGGGTGATCAGCATCTTCACCGAGCGTGCGCAGAAGGGCCTGCCGATCAGCGTCTTCGGCGATGGCGAGCAGACGCGGGACTTTCTTTATGTCGCCGACCTGGTGGCGATACTTCAGCAGGCGCTGGACGTGCCAGTGGTGGAGGAGGGGGCGGTCAATGTCGGGCTCAACCGCGCGACCAGCCTCAATCAGCTGCTGGCCGATATCGGGGCGGTTTCCGGGGGGCTTCCTTCGGTGGAGCATTTGCCGGCCCGCCTGGGCGATATCCGCCACTCCCGCGCCAACAACGCGCGGCTGCTGCAGCGCTACCGGATGCCGCCTGCCACGCAGATGAGAGAAGGGCTGACGCGTCTGCTGTCGTCCTGATCCGGAAAATTCCCCCAAACGAAAACAGGCGCCTCGAGGGCGCCTGTTTCATTTTTGCGGGCGGGCTCAGAACTTGTAGCCCAGGCCGACCATGTAGACCATCGGGTCGACATCGACGTCGACCTTCAGGCGCCCGACCCCGTCGAGGTGGGTATAGCCGGTGGTGTCGATATCGATGTAGCGCACCTGTGCGTTGATCATCAGGTTGTCGGTGAGCATGTAGTCCATGCCGACCTGGGCGGCGAGGCCCCAGGAGTTCTTCAGGCTCAGCCCGTCGAAGCCCTTGGCTTGCGCGCTGCTGGAGACCGACTCGTCGAAGAACCAGGTGTAGTTGATGCCGGCGCCGACATAAGGCTGGAAGGCCGACTTGGTGTCGAGTGGGTAGTAGACCAGGCTCAGGGTCGGCGGCAGGTGCTTGATGTCCCCGAGCTTGCCGTTGAGCGCGTCCAGGCCCGCCGGAGAGCCCTTGACGCCCACGCTGTGGCTGAACGGCGTGGCGGCCAGCAGTTCGATACCGACCCGGTCGGTCAGCATGTAGGCGAAGTTCAGGCCCATTTGGGTATCGCTGTCCAGCGTGGCCTGCCCGCCGAGGTCGCCGAGCGCGCCGTGCTTGATGCCCGAGCTGTCCTCGCGAGCGTCGACGGTGACGGCGCCCGCCCGAACGATGATGTCGCCGGCCTGGTGTGCCTGGGCCAGAGAGGCGGTAAGTGCCATGGCGAGCACGGAAAGGGTGAGCAGGGGCTTGCGCATAGTGAACTCCATCGAGCAGGTGTGTTGCGACTGAGGCTCATGGTAGGTCGCTGCGTTTGGAGCAACTTGATCCAGCTCAATAAAGCCTGCCGGCCCGCGCACAGGGAGTCGGTTGCGCTGAGCTCTGCTTGCAGATGATAATGTTTCTCTTTCTGAATCTGCTGCCGCATCCCATTGTCAGTAATCGATGCAGTAGGCAATGCGCTCGCCAATATTGTTATAACATAACGCTTTGATCGCGAAACCGAGGGTCCACTCCGCATGAATCTGTACCCGACTCGCTTGCTCGCAGGCGTCCTGTTGTCGTTCTGCCTGCCGTTGCAGGCTGCCCCGCTGGACGAGGCCCTCGACGAGAGTCAGCGCCTGGCGGCCGAGGCGAAGGCCTCCCAGGCACGGATCGAACAACTGGACGATGCCGCCCGGCAGGCGCTTCTCGACTACCGCAGCGCCGTCCAGCAGGCCGAGGCCTTGAAGGCCTACAACGAGCAGCTTCGCGAATTGACCGCGGCGCAGCGCAAGGAGCTCGAAGGTTTCCAGCGTCAGCTCGACAGCATCGAACGCACCCAGGAAGCGGTCACGCCGCAAATGAGCCGGATGGTGCAGGTGCTGGGCGAGTTCATCGCGGCGGATCTGCCGTTCCTGCCGGACGAGCGCGCCGACCGGCTGGCGCAGTTGCAGGACATGCTGCCCCGTGCGGACATCAGCCTGGCCGATAAATACCGCCGCATCCTCGAGGCCTATCAGATCGAAAGCGACTACGGCCGTACGCTGGAGGCCTGGCGCGGCGAGCTTGGCCAAGGTGACGCGGCGCGCAGCGTCGAGTTCTTCAGGCTCGGCCGCACGATGCTCTACTACCAGACCCTCGATGCCCACGAGAGCGGCTGGTGGAATCCCAAGGCCCAGCGCTGGGAAGTGCTCGACGGCGGAGCCCGGCGACCCCTTACCCAGGCCATCGCCATCGCCCGGCAACAACAGGCGCCCGCCTATCTGCAGCTGCCGGTGAAAACCCTGGGCCAGGAGGCCGCGCAATGAG
Organism: Stutzerimonas nosocomialis; assembly: GCF_005876855.1. Classification (GTDB taxonomy): domain Bacteria; phylum Pseudomonadota; class Gammaproteobacteria; order Pseudomonadales; family Pseudomonadaceae; genus Stutzerimonas; species Stutzerimonas nosocomialis. Next base: position 45,368 of record NZ_QLAE01000019.1, read on the forward strand.
TCGTCTGTTCTACCTGCTGTTCGTCGGCCTGATCCCTGCCCTGGCGCAGGCCGCCGATCCCCTCACGCCCGACCAGCTGTTGCAGCGCATCCGCAGCGATCGCGCCGCCGAAGTCAGCGCCATGCAGCAGCGCGAGCAGGCATTCCTCGCCGATCGCGGCGAGCAGTCCCGTCTGCTGGCCCAGGCCCAGGCGGAACTGAACAAGCAAAAGGCCGAGGCCGAGCGGCTGAAGGCCGATTTCGATCGCCAGGAGTCCGAGCTGGCCGAACAGGAAAAACTGCTGTCGCAGCGGGTTGGTCATCTGGGCGAGCTGTTCGGCGTGGTGCGCCAAAGCGCCGGGGATATCTCCGGCCAGTGGCAGGACAGCATGCTCAACGTGCAGTACCCCGAGCGCGTGAGGCAGTTGCGCGCTCTGGCCGAGAGCCGCGCGCTGCCGTCGGCCGAAGACCTGGACGGCTTCTGGATGACCCTGCTCGAAGACCTGGCGGCCAGCGGCCGCGTCGAGCGCGTCGAGCTTCCGGTGGTCTCCGCCGATGGCAGCCGAAGCCGCCAGCCGGTGCTTCGCGTCGGCACCTTCTCGGCATTTACCGATGACAGCTTCCTGCGTTACGACGCCGACACCGGCGAGCTGCTGGCGCCGGCGCGTCAGCCGTCCGGACAGGGCATGGTGCGCGATTACCTGAGCAGCAACGCCGAGCTTGCCACATTGCCGGTCGACCCCAGCCGCGGCACCTTGCTGGCCCAGCTGCAGCGCCAGCCGAATCTCTGGGATCGGGTCCAGCAGGGCGGTCTGGTGGGTTGGGTGATCATCGCCCTAGGCGTGTTCGGCCTGCTGCTGGCGGCCTGGCGGATGGTCTATCTCGCGGGCGTAGGCCGCAAGGTCAGCCGCCAGGTCCGCGAACTGAGTACGCCGCGCGACGACAACCCGCTGGGCCGAGTCATCGGCGTGCTGGGTCCCAAGCCGCAGCTGGCGGACCTGGAGACCTTAGAGCTCAAGCTGGACGAGGCGATCCTGCAGGAAACACCGCCGCTCGAACGGGGCCAGCCGCTGCTCAAGCTGCTCAGCGCCGTGGCGCCGCTGCTCGGGTTGCTGGGCACCGTGACCGGCATGATCGTCACCTTCCAGGCCATCACCCAGAGCGGTGGCGGCGACTCCCGGCTGATGGCCGACGGCATCTCCCAGGCCCTGGTGACCACCGTGCTCGGCCTGGTGGTGGCCATTCCGCTGCTGTTCCTGCACAGCCTGCTGGCCAGCCGCAGCAAGGCGCTGATCCAGATGCTCGAACAGCAGAGCGCCGGCCTGATCGCGCTGCACCTGTCCGGAGCGCCGCGCCGTGACTGATTTCCACATCCACTGGCTGCGGCTGGTCGACAGCGGCTATGCGCTGCTCGACTTCATGTCCGCGGGCGGCATGGTGATGTGGGCCCTGGCGGCACTCTGCGTGGTCTATTGGACGCTGGTGTTCGAGCGGCTGTGGTTCATGCGCCGGGTGTTCCCGCGCTGGGTCGAGGAGCGCCGCGCCGCCTGGCATCGACTCGAGCTCAGCCACAGTCGCCAGCGTGCCGTGCGCAGTGCCTGGCTGGCCCAGGCCCAGCAGCAGCTGACCATGCCGCTGCGGCTGAGCAAGACGCTGGTGGCGATGTATCCGCTGCTTGGCCTGCTCGGCACCGTCACCGGCATGATCGCGGTGTTCGACGTGCTGGCGCTCAACGGCACCGGCAACCCGCGCGGAATGGCCGCGGGCGTGTGGCAAGCGACCTTGCCGACCATGGCCGGCATGGTGCTGGCCATTACCGGACTTTTCAGCCTGGCGCGTCTCGAGCGAAACGCGCGGCAGGCCCTCGACCGGCTGGCCGACCAGCTGCGTCACGATTGAGGATGTTCTGATGCGAATGCGTCGTCACCATTACCAGCAGGAAGAAGACACCGGCATCGACCTCACGCCGATGCTCGACGTGGTCTTCATCATGCTGATCTTCTTCATCGTCACCAGCTCCTTCATCAGGGAGTCGGGTGTCGAAGTGCAGCGGCCCCAGGCCGATACGGCCAGCGCCCAGGACAAGGGCAACATCCTGATCGCGGTGACCGCCGACGGGCAGGTCTGGATCGACAAGCAGCCGGTCGACGTTCGCAGCGTCCGCGCCCACGTCGAGAAGATGCGGGTCGATCAGCCCGATGGTGCCGTGGTGGTCCAGGCCGATCAGGACGCGCGCACCGGGCTGGTGGTCCAGGTCATGGATCAGGCGCGCCTGGCTGGTGTGCAGGACGTCGCGCTGGCGGCCAGCGCAGGAGGGCGATGATGCGCCTGGGGTTGTCCTTCGCCGGCGCCTGCCTCATGGCGCTGGCGCTCTTCGCCCTGATGCTGAGCATGGTCTCGCCACCGCGCAGCAAGGTCGAGGACGATCCGGTGGCGGTCGCCAATTTCGTGCGCATGGACAACCGCAGCAGCGAAAGCTCGCCGCGCTCCCGGCAACAGGCACCCGAACCGCCACAGCCGAAGGCGCCGCAGCCGCCGACACCTCCGACCCCGGCGATGAGCACGCCCAACGCCAGCCTGCCGAAGCTCGACCTGGACATGCCGAGTATCGATACCGGCATCGCCGTCGCGGCGGCGCCCACGCCGAGCCTTTCCGGATTGACCGCCGCTGCGCCGGCTCCCGCACCGGCCCCCGCGCCGGCGGCGCCGTCCAGCCCGGCGGCGCCCGCGGCACAGTCCGGCGGCCCCGAGCAGGAAGTCACGCCGCTCAACGACATACGGCCGGAATATCCCTACCGCGCCCGGCAGCAGGGGATCGAGGGCCATATCAAGCTGGCGTTCACCATCACGCCCCAGGGCCGGGTCGAAAATATCCGCGTGCTCGAAGCGTCGCCGCGCAACGTCTTCGATCGCGAGGCCCGGCGTGCCGCGGCGCGCTGGCGTTTCGCGCCGCGCACCGAGGGCGGCGCTGCGGTGTCGCGAGAAGCGGTCAAAACCCTGCACTTCAAACTCGAAGGAGGTTGAAATGACACGTTTGCTGCCTTTGCTGATGCTGGTCGCGTCCTTCTCCTGTGCGGCGCAGAGCATCGATCCGGGCGTGTTCCGCGCCCTCGACACCGCCCAGTCCGCCCAGCAGAAGGGTGACTACGCGGCCGCCCGGCGTGCGCTGGAAGGCGCCACGCCGCGTCCCGGCAGCCTCGAGGAAGCGCTGTTGTGGCGCAGTCGTGGCTATCTCGCCTGGGCCGAGGGCAACAACGCCCAGGCGCTGGATTTCCTGGGCAGGGCGTTCGCCAGCGGCAAGCTCGACGATGAGTCGCAGGCGCGTGAGCGCCTCAACCTGGCGCGCCTGAACCTGGGTGAGCGCCGCTACGCCCAGGTGGTCAGCCTGCTGTCGGCGCAGGCGGCCAATGCCGACGAGGACGTACTGCAGATGCTGGTGCAGGCCTATCAGGGGCTCGGCCAGCACACCAAGGCCCTGCCACTGGCCGAGCGCTACGTGCAGCGCAATCCGAAAGCGGCCGACACCTGGTACCAGCTGTTGGTCGCCGGCAACGCCGAGCTCAAGCGCTACCAGGCCGCCGAGCGCTGGCAGCGCGTGCTGCTGGCGCGTCATCCCGACCGTCCCCGGGACTGGCGTCAGCTTGCCGCGTTGCAGCAAATGGCCGGTGACGACGACAAGGCGCTGGCGACCTTGCGGGCGGCGCAGGTCAAGGGCATCGCCTTCAGCGAGTCGGAGCTGGACAACCTGGTGCTGCTGGCCAGCGCCGCAGGGCAACCCTGGCAGGGCGCTAGGCTGCTGGACGGCATGCTGAAGTCCGGTCTGCTGGCGGGCAACGCGACCCGCGAGGAGCGGCTGGGCATGCTCTGGTGGCAGGCCCGCGAGCGCGGCGCCGCGGCGTCCATCTACCGCAACCTCGCGGGGCGTTCCGGCAATTCCAAGCATTGGCTGAACCTGGCTCAGCTGGAGCTCGAACAGGCCCACTGGCAGGCAGGGCTCGATGCCTTGCGGCAGGCCGAACGAGCCGGTGCGGAACGTCGCCAGGTGCGTGCGTGGCGCGAATGGGCCGAGAGCGAACTGAGCTTCGAGCGCGAGCGCCAGGTGGCTCAGGTGCGCTGAAGCCCACGGACGAGTCGATCAGCTGTCCGGCAGCTCGTAGGGATAGATTTTCTGGGCGTCCATCTGGTAGCCGGCCTCGGCCAGTTCGCTGCTGGCATGCTCGACCCGCAGCGGGCCCTCGATCCAGAAGGGCTCGTAGAGCACGTCCACCATGACGCCGACCTTGCTGGTCGCATGCACGATCTGGTTCGACGGTGGCGGCGGAACGTGGATGCACGCCCCGAAGTAGGGAACCAGCAGGAACTCGATCACCCGCCCTTCGTCCGTCATGTCCAGCGGCACGATGTACCCCGGAAGCTTCACGCGCTGACCGTCCAGTTCCTTGACCACCGGGGCCGAGGGCGACTGCTGCAGGGCGGCGGGGCCGCTCTCGCCTAGCACGTCGGACAGCTGCGAGAAGTCGTGCACCGGAATCGGTGGCGGAGGGGGCGGCGCGTCGGCCGGTACCAGCTCGGACCAGTTCAGTTCGCGCGGCGAGTCGGCCGCCCAGAGCGGGGCGGCGAAGGCCAGTAGCAGGATCAGAAAAACGCGCGGCATGGGGTCCTCACAGTCGGATCGATAGGCCATCGGCCAGCGACTGCCGATAGGCGCGCCAGGCCGGTACGCAGCCCATCAGCAGGGCGGCGCCCAGAATAGCGCCGAGCAGGCGCCACTCATAGGGGCTCGGCAGCGCCAGCGGCAGGTACAGGCCGTAGCCGCTCTGCAGCGGGCCCTGGGCGAGGGCTATGCCTGCATAGAGCAGGACGAGCCCCAGCACGACACCGGCCAGGGACAGGGCGAACGCCTCGAGCACGAGCAGGCCGGCGATGTGCCAGGGCCGCGCGCCGACCGAGCGCAGGATGGCCATCTCCCGGCGTCGCTCGTTGAGGCTGGTGAGGATCGCGGTGAGCATGCCGATCAGGCCGGTCAGCACCACGAACAGCGAGACCACGAAGAGTGCCTGTTCGGCGGTGCCCATCAGGCTCCACAGCTCCTGCAGCGCCACGCCCGGCAGGATCGCCAGCAGGGGTTCGCCGCGGAACTCATTGATTTCACGCTGCAGGCTGAAGGTCGCCACCTTGCTGTTGAGACCGAGCAGGAAGGCGGTGATCTGCTTGGGTTGCAGGTCCATGTGGCGGGCCTGTTCGGCATCGATGCGGGCATTGCCGCGCGCCGGCATGCCGTTCTGCCAGTCGATGTGCAGCGCCTCCATGCCGGCCAGCGAGATGTGCAGCGTGCGGTCCACCGGCGTGCCGGTGCGCTTCAGGATACCGACGACCCTGAAGGGCTTGTCGTCGTGCTGGACCAGGCTCACCCGGGCCACGCCATGGGCCAGCACGATCTCTTCGCCGAGCCTGTAGCGCAGCGCATCGGCCACTTCGGCGCCCAGCACCACTTCGAACGGGTCCTCTTCGAACCTGCGGCCTTCGGCGATCTCCAGCGGCTGCTGGCGGGCGTAGCGGTAGTGTTCGAAATAGCTCTGGCTGGTGCCCAGCACCCGATATCCGCGATGGGAGTCCCCGAGCGACAGCGGTATCGCCCAGCTCACCCGCGGGTGTTCGGCGAAGTGCTGGAAATGTTCCCAGCGAATGTTGTTGGTCGCGTTGCCGATGCGAAACACCGAGTACAGCAGCAGGTTGACCGAGCCGGAGCGGGCGCCCACCACCAGGTCGGTGCCACTGATGGTGCTGGCGAAGCTGGCGCGGGCTTCGGTGCGCACCCGCTCGACCGCCAGCAACAGACAGACGGACAGGGCGATGGCGAAGACGGTGAGCAGCGCGGTGAAACGGCGATTGTTCAGGCTCGCCAGGGCCAGGCGTAGCAGGTGCATTCAGATCTCCGAGGGCCGCGCGGCGCGGTTGAGTTCCAACAGCGACAGGTTGCGGTCGAACAGCGGCGCCAGGCTCTGGTCGTGGCTGACGAACAGGAGGCTGGAGCCGGCTGCCCGGCATTCGGCGAACAGCAGCTGCAGGAAGGCTTCCCGGGTGTCGGCGTCGAGCGCCGAGGTGGGTTCGTCGGCGATCACCAGCTCCGGCTGGCCGATCAGGGCGCGGGCTGCGGCGACGCGCTGCTGCTGGCCGATCGACAGCGCTTCGGCGCGTCTGTCGAGCAGTGCCGACGGCAGTCCCAGGTGGGCCAGCAGTTCGGTGGCGGCTGCATCCACGCTGCCGTGGCGGGCGATGGCGCGCTGGCTGCGCTGATGGGAGAAACTGCACGGCAGCGTGACGTTCTCGCGCACCGAGAGAAAGGGCAGCAGGTTGAACTGCTGAAAGATGTAGCCGGTATGGTCGACGCGAAAACGGTCGCGCGCGCTGGCCGAGAGCTTCTCCAGCTCGCGCCCGAGCAGCCGTACGCTGCCGCGCCCGGGGACCTGGACGCCGCCGAGGAGGCCGAGCAGGGTGGTCTTGCCGCTGCCCGACGGGCCCTTGAGAAAAAGGCTCTCGCCGGCGTGCAGCTGAAAGTGGGGAATATCCAGCAGCTCCGCCTGGCCAGGCCAGGCGAAACCGAGGTCGTGCAGCTCGATCAGTGGTTGAGTCATGCGTTACCGCTTAGGGCCAAGGCTCGAGGTGTCAGAAGTTCAGACGCGGATTGCCCGGGGTCAGCTCGACGCCTTGCTGCCCGCTCGGGCCGATCAGTTGTACCTGAATTGTCCGGGTATCGGGGAAACGCTGGAACACTGCGTTCAAGTCCAAAGTTTTCAGCGCGCCCGGCGTGGAGCAACTCAGCTGGTAGTGCGCGCTGATGTCGCTGTGCTCGTGATCGTGCTCGCCATGCTGGTGATCATGGCCGTGTTCCTCGGCATGCGTGTGCCCATGCGCCTTGCCGCCGAACAGCGGGCTCTCCAGCTCCGTGGACGCTACGCTGCAGCCGGCCTGGGCAGGCAGGGAAAACAGCGCCAGCGGTTGCTCCAGCGATTCGCGCGCAGCGTTCAGCGTGGCCTTGTCCGCATCGCTGGTGGCGGCATGCTCGAAGCCGAGCAGATTCATCGCCGGGCTTTCCAGTTCCAGCTCCAGGGTCTGGCCGTCCAGGGCAACGTTGAGTCGAGCGACGCCATGCTCGTGAGCGGAAAGGCTGCCGTGCTCATGGTCATGGTCGTGATCATGAGCGTGGCTGTGCTCGGCCGCATGGGCCAGGGGCATGAGGGCGAAGGGGAGCGCTAGCAGCAGGCGACGCATGGGGAATCTCCTTGGTTTGGTAATGTTATAACAACTTTACCGCTGCACTGGCGTTTGCTCAATCGGCATGTAGCATGGCGTCAATGCAGGGGAGGCCGTAGCGATGATCAGAATCAGGGGACGCATAGGGGACTGGCCGGTGGACCTCAGCGTCGAGCTGGAGCCCGAGGACTGGGCGCGATTGAGCGCCGAAGGGCCGGTGGCCGCGCCGCAACCGCAGCCGCAACCGGCTGCGCGCCCGGTCGACGCGCTTTGGGAGGCGGCGCAGCAGGTGCTGCGCCAGGCCGGAGAGATGGAGGGGCCGCAGTTGCTGGCGGCCCTTGAAGCCCTGGCGGGAAATGCTCAGGCGGGAAAGCGGCTGATGGTTCGCCTGCGCCACAGCGACCGGGTACGCCTGGAAACCGGCAAGGACGCGCCGACCTTTTTCTGGGTCGAGCCGTAGCCCGGTCGATGGCTCAGTACAGCGCCTGGTACAGCTTGCGCCGGTAGAGGGTCACCAGCGGGTGTTCGGTGCCCAGCAGGTCGAACACCTGCAGCAGCGTCTTGTGCGGCAGGCCGTCGGCATAGCTGCGGTTGCGCACGAACAACTGGAGCAGGGCTTCGAGTGCCGGCTCGTATTGCTGGCGCGCCAGCTGATGGATGGCCAGCTGATATGCGGCCTCGTCATCCTGGGCATTGGCCGCCAGGCGGCTTTTCAGGTCGGCGGCTTCCGGCAGTTCGGCGACCTGGCGCAGGAAGGTCAGCTGCGCCCGCGCGCCGGCCAGTGCCTGCTTGTGCTCGTCGCCCTTGACGGCACCGAGTACGGTCTCGGCTTCGCCAAGCTCACCGCGTTCGGCCAGGCAGCGCGCGTAGAGGATCAGCGCGGCGCCGTTTTCGTTGTCTTCGCCGAGCAATTGCTTGAGCAGGGCTTCGGCCTCGGCGATCCGCCCCTCGGCGAACGCGGCCTGGGCGGTCTCCAGCAGATCGGCCTGCGGCGCGGCGGGGAGCTGCACGTGCGGCTGCAGCATGGCGCGGATGGCCGATTCGGGCTGCGCGCCGGCGAAGCCGTCCACCGGCTGGCCATCCTTGAACAGCACCACGGTCGGCAGGCTGCGGATGCCGAAGCGCGCCACGATGTCCTGCTCGATGTCGCAGTTGACCTTGGCCAGCAGCAGTTCGCCCTGGAACTCCTCGGTGATCTTGGCCAGCAGCGGCATCAGCGCCTTGCAAGGGGCGCACCACTCGGCCCAGAAATCCACCAGCACCGGCTTGTGGAAGGAGTTCTCGACCACCAGCTGCTCGAAAGCGGCGGCGCCGGATACCTCGAAGATGTAGGGGGTATCGTTCATGGGAATACTCGACACGTCGGGACGACTGAAAGTGGGTGCATGGTAAATGGAGGCGCCTGGGCAGGAAACAAGGGGCGCGGTCAGCGGGTATCGGGGGGCAGGGGCCAGCTGTCCATCTCGCGGTAGCGTACGCCGCCGGGCAGGTTTTCGGACAGACAGAGAACGACCCGTTCGGCAGGCCAGCGCAGCGAGACCTGCGGGTGTCGTGCGATCGGCGCGGCCTGCCGGAACAGCGTCACGTGGGGGCGAAAGTCGGGGTTGTCCTGGGCCAGCCCCTGCGCCACGAGGCGTTGGCCCAGGTCGCGCTGCAGCTCCAGCAAGGCCTGCGGTGGCGCGTCGGGCATGAGGACGGTAAGGCCGTGTTTCCATTGCTCGAGCCGCTGCAGGTGTAGCTCGAAGCGGTGATGGCACTGCAGCGCGGCGCCGATCCGGCGCAGCTGCGGCAGGCGTGTCGACGGCAGGCTGCCGAGAAACGCCAGGGTCAGGTGCAGGTTGGCGGGCGCGGCCGGGCGGCCGTCCAGGCCCAGGCCGTCGCGCCAGGCGGACAGAACCGGGCGCAGCGGATCGGGACAGGGCAGGGCGAAGAACAGGCGCAGGGTCGGATCGCTCATGGCCGCTGCGCAAGCCCTCAGCTATAGGCCTGGTACAGGCTCACCCGGCGAAATTCGACGGGTTCGGCAAGGTCCGGCCAGGTGCAGGCGTCGAGCACGGCCAGGCGTCTGTAGGCCGGATGGGCGAAGTTCCGTACGCGCGAGTCCGCCACCAGTATTTCGCGTCCCCGGCCGAGGAAGTCGTCGAGCAGCGGCAGGTTGGCGCGGTCGTAGAGCACGTCGGCGACGATGAGCAGGTCGTAGCGCGTGGTCTCGGCGAAAAAGTCCGCCGAGTAATCGAGCGTCACGTTATTGAGGGCCGCATTGGCGCGGCAGGCCTCGAGTGCCACAGGGTCGAGGTCGCAGGCCACGACCTGCGCTGCGCCGGCCTTTGCCGCGGCGATCGCGGCGACCCCCGAACCGCTCCCGAAATCCAGTACCCGCTTGCCTGCCAGTCGTTCCGGGTGTTCGGCCAGCCAGCGCGCCAGCGCCAGTCCGCTGGCCCAGCAGAAGCACCAGTACGGCGGCTCTTCCAGGATTCGTCGGGTTTCATCGGGGCTGAAGGCGCGGTCCATGTTGGCCCCGTCGATCAACCACAGCTGCAGCTCGGTGCCCGGCAGCGTCTCGACCACCAGGCGGGCGTCGCCCAACCGTTCATTCAGGGCCGCCTGCAGGGCCGCGGGAGCCGTCACGGCGCCGGTTCCAGCCTGAGCGGGCCGAGTGCCTGGCTGGCGCTGCTGCGGATCTGGCGGGCGGGCAGGCGCATGATCAGCTGACCGGACTGGGTGACGCGTCCGCGCAGCTCCACGCGCTGGCTCTTGGCGAAGGTCTCGGGGTTGAAGCTGAGAATGAACGGCAGGTCGGTGCCGCGGCCGTTGAGCTTGACGTTGGCCAGCAGGCGATCCGGCTGCTCGTGGTCGACATCGAGCAGGGCGAGCTCGACTTCGCTGCCGGCCGGCGCGCCGACCAGGGTCCCGCTGAGTTCATGCAGCAGCTTGCTGTCGGCCACCGGCAGTTCAGCCACGGGCGGGGTGGTCGGTGGTTCGGCAGGCGGGCTTGCGCAGCCGGCGAGAAGCACCAGGAGACCGGACAGGACTGCGGGAAATAACGGCACGGAAGGCTCCTCGAAACAGGTGGGATGGCCGCTGTATAGCAGCAAATCCCTCCGCTTGTCTTGACGGTCGGATGCGCTACCATGGCTTTCCCGACGTTCTGACTCCCGCCTTTCCCATGCATTGTCCCTTCTGTAGTGCGAACGATACCAAGGTCATCGATTCGCGCCTGGTTGCCGAGGGTGACCAGGTCCGGCGTCGCCGCGAGTGCCTCGCTTGCGGCGAGCGTTTCACCACCTTCGAGACCGCCGAACTGGTGATGCCGAGGCTGATCAAGCAGGACGGCAGTCGCCAGCCGTTCGACGAGGACAAGCTGCGCGCCGGCATGCAGCGCGCGCTGGAAAAGCGGCCGGTGAGCGTGGAGCGCCTCGAGGAAGCCATCGCCCACATCAAGAGCAAGCTGCGCGCCACCGGCGAGCGGGAAGTCAAGTCGCTGGTGCTCGGCGAGCTGGTGATGGCCGAGCTGCAGAAGCTCGACGAAGTGGCCTACATCCGCTTCGCTTCGGTCTACCGGCGCTTCCAGGACCTCAACGAGTTCCGCGAGGAAATCGAGCGGCTGTCCCGCGAGCCGTCCAAGGCCTGATGGACGCCGCCGATCTCCAGCCGATGGCGCGCGCCCTGCAGCTGGCGCGCCAGGGCCTGTATTCGACCCACCCCAATCCCCGTGTCGGCTGCGTCATCGTGCGTGACGGCCAGGTCGTGGGCGAGGGATGGCACCAGCGTGCCGGCGAGCCCCATGCCGAAGTGCATGCCCTGCGCATGGCCGGCGACCGCGCGCGTGGTGCGACCGCCTACGTCACGCTCGAGCCGTGCAGCCATCACGGGCGCACGCCGCCTTGCGCCGATGCGCTGGTGAAGGCCGGCGTGTCCCGTGTGGTCGCGGCGATGCAGGACCCCAATCCCGAGGTGGGCGGGCGCGGCCTGCAGCGGCTGCGTGACGCCGGGATCGACGTGGTCTGCGGCGTGCTCGAGGCCGAGGCGCGCGAACTCAATCCCGGTTTCATCAAGCGCATGGAGGGCGGCCTGCCGTTCGTCCGGGTCAAGCTGGCGATGAGTCTGGACGGGCGCACGGCCATGGCCTCGGGCGAGAGCCAGTGGATCACCGGACCCGCCGCGCGCGCCGATGTGCAGGCGCTGCGGGCGCGGTCGAGCGTGGTGCTCACTGGCGCCGATACGGTGCTGATCGACGGCGCGCGGCTGACCGTGCGTGCCGAGGAGCTGCGACTGGAACCGTCGCTCGCGGCGCTGGCGCTGCAACGTCCGCCGTTGCGCGTGCTGGTCGATGGCCGCCTGCGGGTGCCGCTCGATGCGCCATTCTTCCAGGCCGGCCCCGCGCTGGTGGCGACCCTCGACGACACCGGGGCGGCGCGTTACCGGGCCGCCGGTCACGAACTGCTGGCGCTGGCCGGCCACGAGCGGGTCGACCTGCCGGCATTGCTGGCGGCGCTCGGTGCGCGCGGCGCCAATGAGGTGCTGGTCGAGGCCGGCCCGCGACTGGCGGGCGCGTTCGCCGCGCAAGGGCTGGTCGACGAGTACCGGATCTACGTTGCCGCCAAGCTGCTCGGTTCCTCGGCGCGCCCGCTGCTGGAGCTGCCGCTGGAGCGCATGGCCGAGGCGCGGGAGCTGCGCATCGTCGATCTGCGGGCCGTGGGCGACGACTGGCGGATCACCGCCCGACCCGTCGCGCACTAGGCGCCGGCCCGGCGGCGGCTGCACGAACCCCCGGAGTGTGGTAAAAACGCCGTCGGCCGCGATGCGGCCACGTTCTCAGGGCGGGGTGCGATTCCCCACCGGCGGTGATGCGCGGCAGGCCAGGCCTGCGCGCTAGCCCGCGAGCGCTTGCCCAGCGGCAAGGTCAGCAGACCCGGTGCGATCCCGGGGCCGACGGTATAGTCCGGATGAGAGAGAGCGGGATGCCTCGACGGGCGCCGTTCGCGCGCGCGTCACGATCCCTATCGATCTGCAGCGCCCTGTTTTTCATAAACAGGAGTTCGTCACATGCCTCACCCACGTTGCCTCTACACGGAGGCTCTATGTTCACTGGAATAATCGAAGCGATCGGCAGCATCAAGGCGCTGACCCCCAAGGGGGGCGACGTGCGCGTGCACGTCGCGACCGGCAAGCTGGACCTGGCCGACGTCAAGCTCGGCGACAGCATCGCGGTCAACGGCGTCTGCCTGACGGCGGTGGCGCTGCCCAGCGATGGCTTCTGGGCCGACGTCAGCCGCGAAACCTTGGCGCGAACCGCCTTCATCGACCTCAAGGCCGGCAGCCCGGTCAACCTGGAAAAGGCCCTGACGCCCACCAGCCGCCTGGGCGGGCACCTGGTCAGCGGCCATGTCGACGGCGTCGGCGAGGTCGTTTCCCGGCAGGACAATGCCCGAGCGGTGCAATTTCGCATCCGCGCGCCCCGCGAACTCGCCAGGTACATCGCCCTCAAGGGTTCGATCACGGTCGACGGCACCAGCCTGACCGTCAACGCGGTCAATGGCGCCGAGTTCGAGCTGACCATCGTGCCGCACACGCTGGCCGAAACCATCATGGCCGACTACCGCCCCGGTCGGCAGGTGAACCTGGAGGTCGACCTGCTGGCGCGCTACATCGAGCGCCTGCTGCTGGGCGACAAGGCCGCCGAGCCCAGTGCATCCGGTATCAGCGAAGGTTTTCTGGCCGAACACGGCTACCTGAAGAATTGAAGGAATCTGCCACGATGGCACTCAACAGCATTGATGAACTGATCGAAGACATTCGCGCCGGCAAGATGGTCATCCTGATGGATGACGAGGATCGCGAGAACGAAGGCGACCTGATCATGGCCGCCGAATGCGTCAAGCCCGAGCACATCAACTTCATGGCCCGCTTCGCGCGCGGCCTGATCTGCATGCCGATGAGCCGCGAACGCTGCGAGACGCTGAAGCTGCCGCTGATGGCGCCGCGCAACGGCTCGGGCTTCGGCACCAAGTTCACCGTCTCGATCGAGGCCGCCGAGGGTGTGACCACCGGCATTTCCGCTGCCGACCGGGCGCGTACCGTGCAAGCCGCCGCGGCGCGCAACGCCAGGGCCGAAGACATCGTCAGCCCCGGGCATATCTTCCCGCTGATGGCCCAGCCCGGTGGCACCCTGGCACGCGCGGGGCACACCGAGGCCGCGTGCGACCTGGCGCGGATGGCCGGTTTCGAGCCGGCCGGGGTGATCTGCGAGATCATGAACGACGACGGCACCATGGCGCGTCGTCCGGAGCTGGAAGTGTTCGCCGAGCAGCATGGCATCAAGATCGGCACCATCGCCGACCTGATCCACTACCGCCTGCTGCACGAGCGCACCATCGAGCGCGTCGCCGAGCAGCCGCTCGACAGCGAGCTGGGCCAGTTCAACCTGGTCACCTACCGCGATTCGGTCGAAGGCGAAGTCCATCTGGCGCTGACCCTCGGGCAGATCCAGGGCGACACGCCGACGCTGGTGCGGGTGCACAACATGGACCCGCTGCGCGACCTGCTGATGGTTCGCCAGCCGGGGCGCTGGAGCCTGCGTGCGGCCATGGCGACGGTCGCCGAGGCGGGCAGCGGCGTGGTCCTGCTGCTCGGCCATCCGCTGGACAGCGAGGATCTGCTGGCCCACGTACGCGAAGGGACCAGCGGTCAGGCGAAAACGCCGGGCACCTACAGCACCGTCGGCGCGGGTTCGCAGATCCTGCGCGACCTGGGCGTGCGGCAGATGCGCCTGATGAGCTCGCCGATGAAGTTCAACGCGATATCCGGCTTCGACCTGGAAGTTGTAGAATACCTGTCCGCCGAATGACCGATGCCAAGGCGCCGCACTGCTCGCGGCGCCTTCGTTCTTTAAAGAGATGAGTAACGATATGACCCTGAAGACCATCGAAGGTACCTTCATCGCCCCCCGCGGCAAGTTCGCCCTGGTGGTTGGCCGCTTCAACAGCTTCGTCGTCGAGAGCCTGGTGAGCGGCGCCGTCGATACCCTGCTGCGCCACGGCATCAACGAAAGCGACATCACCCTCATTCGCGCGCCGGGTGCTTTCGAGATTCCGCTGGTGTCGCAGAAGGTCGCCCAGCAGGGCGAGTACGACGCCATCATCGCCCTCGGCGCGGTCATTCGTGGCGGCACCCCGCACTTCGAATACGTGGCGGGCGAGTGCACCAAGGGCCTGGCTCAGGTTTCCATGGAATTCGGCGTACCGGTCGCCTTTGGCGTGCTGACCGTCGACTCCATCGAACAGGCCATCGAGCGCTCGGGCACCAAGGCCGGCAACAAGGGCGCCGAAGCCGCGCTTTCTGCACTTGAAATGGTGAGCCTGCTGGCGCAGCTGGAGGCCAAGTGAGCCTGAATCGCGACGACAGTCCCGACGCCCAGCCGGCCAAGCCGGCCAAAGGGCGCATCGCCACCCGCCGTGTGGCCCGCAGCCTGGCGATGCAGGCGCTGTATCAGTGGCATATGGCCGGGCAGAGCCTCAATGAAATCGAGGCGCAGTTTCGCGTCGACAACGATTTCGCCGGCGTCGACGGCGCCTACTTCCATGAGCTGCTCACCGGCGTCGCGCGCAGCAAGACCGAGCTCGATCAGGCCATCGCGCCGCTGCTCGACCGTCCGCTGGAGGAACTCGACCCGGTGGAGCTGGCCATTCTGCGCCTGTCCACCTACGAGCTGATGCAGCGTCTGGACGTGCCCTACCGCGTGGTGATCAACGAAGGCATCGAGCTGGCCAAGGTCTACGGCGCCACCGACGGGCACAAGTTCGTCAACGGCGTGCTGGACAAGCTGGCGCCGAGCCTGCGTAGCGCCGAAGTGCGCGGCGAGCGTCGCTGAGCGCTGTCGCACGGTGGGCGAGTTCGAGCTGATCCGTCACTACTTCGCCGCCGCGACCTGTGCAAGGTCCGGCGGCGAAGTGCTGCTCGGGATCGGCGACGACTGCGCCCTGCTGGCCTTGCCGGCCGGTGAAGTGCTGGCCGTTTCCACCGATACGCTGGTCGAGACCGTGCATTTTCCCGGCGGCTGCGACCCCGAGCTGCTGGCGCAACGGGCATTGGGCGTATCGGCCAGCGATCTCGCGGCGATGGGCGCCACGCCGATCGGTTTCACCCTGGCGTTGACCCTGCCCGAGGCCCGGCCATCCTGGCTGGAGGCGTTTTCCCGAGGGCTGGATGCCATGGCGGCCCGCTGCGCCATGCGGCTGCTCGGCGGCGACACCACCCGTGGCCCGCTCAGCCTGACACTTACCGTCTTCGGCCGCCTGCCGCGCGGCGCTGCGCTGACCCGCAGCGGCGCGCGGCCGGGCGACCTGCTCTGCGTCGGCGGCCCGCTCGGCGATGGCGCGGGCGCGCTGGCACTGGTGCTCGGCCAGCGCCAGGCGCCGCCGTCCGTGGCCGATGCCTTGCTGGCCCGCTACTGGGCGCCACGGCCGCAGCTCGAACTGGGCCAGGCCTTGCGTGGCCGCGCCAGTGCCGCGCTGGATATCTCCGACGGGTTGCTCGGCGATTGCGGCCATATCGCGACGGCCTCCGGCGTGGCGCTGCGTATCGAGTCCGAGCGCATCCCGCTGTCGGCGCCGCTGCTGCAGCTCCTCGGACACGAGCAGGCCCTGGCTGCCGCGCTGGCGGGTGGCGACGACTATCTGCTGGCCTTTACCCTGCCGCCCGATCAGCTGCCGTCGCTTCAGGCGCAGGGCTGGCCTGTCCACCCGATCGGCACGGTCGAGGCGGGCAGCGGCGTGCGGTTGGTCGACAGCGCTGGCGCGCCCGTGGCCTTCGCCGACCAGGGGTATCGGCATTTTTCCAGCTGAGGTGCTCGGCTGGTCTCGCTTTTACAACAATAAGGATCCGGTTTGACTGATTCGCTGCAGGCGCCCGCTACGCCGGTGCCACCCTCGGTATGGAGCAATCCCTGGCACAACCTGGCATTCGGTTTCGGCTCCGGTACCTTGCCCAAGGCGCCCGGAACCTGGGGCTCGCTGGTGGCGCTGCCGTTCGTTCCGCTCTGGCAGCTGTTGCCGGACTGGGGTTACTGGTTGTTGCTCGGCGTAGCCATGCTGTTCGGCTGCTGGCTGTGCGGCAAGGTCGCCCGGGATCTGGGCGTGCATGACCACGAAGGCATCGTCTGGGACGAGATGGTGGGTATCTGGATCACCCTGTGGCTGGTGCCCGAGGGCTGGTACTGGCTGCTGGCCGGTTTCGTGGTGTTCAGGGTGATGGATATCGCCAAGCCCTGGCCGATCAGCTGGGTCGACCGCAAGGTGCACGGCGGCCTGGGCATCATGCTCGACGATGTCCTCGCCGGGGTCGCCGCCTGGCTGGTCATGCAGGGGCTGGTCTGGGCGCTGGTCTGAGGCCTGCGCGCGATGCCGTTAACCTGACCTGTTACCCGGAATCGGTTGCACCCCGACGCTATGCTTGGCCGCGTGGCGGCGAAGCCGGATATTTTCTGCGGAGTGAGACGATGCGTTCGATGCTGTTTGCCGGCCTGCTGCTGGCGATGCCGCTGGCGACTGCGGCAGCGACCCAGGTCCAGGTGGTCGGATTGTTTCCAAACGCGGCCGTGCTGTTCGTCGACGGGCAGCGCAAGCTGGTCCGGGCCGGGCAGACGGGGCCGGGCGGCGTCCAGGTGATCAGCGCCGACTCGCGCGGCGCGGTGCTGCGTGTCGATGGCGTCGAACGTCGATACGAACTCAGCCGCGAGTACAGTGCCGGCTTCGCGGCGCCCAGTCGCGCGCAGATGAGCATCGCCCAGGGCGCGGGCGGTCATTACTGGGTCGCCGGCTCGATCGATTCCCAGTCGGTGCAGTTCCTGGTGGATACCGGCGCTTCCTCCGTCGCCATGAACGAGGCGCAGGCGCGGCGACTGGGCATCGACTACCGGGTGAGCGGCAAGCCGATGGTGGTCAGCACGGCCAGCGGCACCGCCAATGCCTGGCGCGTGCATCTGAGCAGCGTCAAGGTCGGCCCGCTCGAGGTGCTGGGTGTCGAAGCCGTGGTGATCGAAGGCGGCTCGCCCACCGAGGCGCTGCTGGGCATGAGCTTCCTCAATCGCATCAGCTGGCGCGAGGACCAGGGCATGCTGCGGCTGGAGTCCAAGCTCTAGCGCCCCCCAGTGCGCTGATCGGCCGGATCAGCGCACGCACCACATGCAGCCGGTGGCCTGCTCAGCTGTTACAATATTGCCCTTTCCTGCCTTTCTGGAGTCTCTCCGGTGCCTGTCGTCTTCGTCGCCGCCTCCCAACTGCCGACGCCTTTCGGGGTCTTCACCATGCACGGTTTTCTCGACCAGGAAACTGGCAAGGAGCATGTGGTCCTGACGATGGGGGACGTGGCCGATGGCAAACCGGTGCTGGGCCGCCTGCATTCGGAGTGTCTGACGGGCGATGCGCTGTTCAGCCTGCGCTGCGATTGCGGATTCCAGCTCGAGGCGGCGCTGCGGGCGATCGCCCAGGAAGGCCGCGGCGCCTTGCTCTATCTGCGTCAGGAGGGGCGCGGCATCGGGCTCTTGAACAAGATTCGCGCCTACGCCCTGCAGGACACCGGAGCCGACACGGTCGAGGCCAACGAGCGGCTGGGCTTCGCTCCCGACATGCGCGACTACGCCATTTGCCTGCCGATGCTCGAGCATCTGGGCATCGCCGAGATCAAGCTGATGACCAACAACCCGCGCAAGGTGAGGGCATTGCAGGGCTACGGAATCCGCGTGGTGGAGCGCAAGCCGCTGCAGATCGCGCACAACCCCCACAACGAGAAGTACCTGGCCACCAAGGCCGGCAAGCTGGGACACATGCTCGGCGAGATCCACCAGGGCGAAGCCGAGCAGTCATGATGCGCGAGGCGGCTCGGCGCCAGCTCGCGCGTGACGGCTGGCTGCAATGGCCGTTGGTGCTGCTTCCGGTGCTGATCAGCAGGCTGCTGTTCGCCGACCTTCAGTTCTTCCCGCAACTGGCGATGCCGCTGTTCTGCGCGAGCCTGCTGACTTTCTTCTTCAGCCTGGCACGCTTCACCGCCTTCAAGCATGCCCTGATCGCCACCGAGCGTGCGCTCGACACCGATGCCGAACCCGCTGCCTGGGCCGACTTGCGACGGGTGCGTCGCCGTGCGCTGATCGGTGCGGCACTGCCTGCCTGGCTCGCGGCGACCGGCGTGCCCCTGGGGCTCGAGCCGGTGGCCCAGTGGCTGCTGGTCGTCGGCAGCCTGGCATTGCTGGTGCTCTACCGCATACCGCGACAGCTGGACTGATGCGCAGGCGGCTGCTGCTGTCGCTGGCCCTGCTGGGCGCGTTCACCGCTGATGCGGCCGAGCGCGTGGTCAGTCTGGCGCCCTCGATGAGTGAAGTCATGCTCGAACTGGGCGCAGGTGAACTGCTGGTCGGCGTGCTCGATGGCGGCGAGCGGCCCGCGGCACTCGCGGGGATTCCCTCGGTGGGCCGCTACGGCAAGCTGGAGCTGGAAACCCTGCTGAGCCTGCGCCCGGACCTGATCCTGCTCTGGCCGGACAGCATCAGCAGCGCCCAGCGCGAACAGCTGGCCGGTTTCGGCATCCCGCTCTACCAGGCGACCCCGAGGCGGTTGGACGATCTCGCCGACCAGCTCGAGGCGATCGGCGAGCGCATCGGTCGCGCCGAAGCCGGGCGCACACGGGCGGCGCATCTGCGCGACCGGCTGGCGCGGTTGCGGGAACGCTACCGCCGGGCGACGCCGATTCCGGTGTTCTATCAGATCTGGGACGAGCCGCTGTACACCATCGGCGGGACGCAGGTGATATCCGATGCCTTGGCCACCTGCGGGGCCCGCAACCTGTTCGCCGACCTGCGGCTACCGGCACCCCAGGTTGGAATCGAAGCGGTACTGGCGCGCGACCCGGCCGTCATCCTGACCAGCGAGCCGGGCCAGCGCGACGCCTGGCAACGCTGGCCGCAGCTGACGGCGGTGCGCCGCGATCAGGTCTGGGCCGTTCCCGACCGCGGGATCGAGCGGCCCAGCCTGCAGATGCTCGATGCCACCGAGCGGCTGTGCGAGCGGCTCGCGGATGCACGCGTCGACTAGAGCGACGGCGTCCAGGTGAAGCCGACCATCAGGCTGCGCGGAATGGACTCGTAGCCGTAGTAGCTGTAACCGTTGGCCGTGGAGGAATACAGGGCGCGGCTGTAGTGCTTGTCCAGCAGGTTGCTCAGCTTGAGGTCCCAGCTCAGCTCGCTGCTCGCCTGCCAGCTGCCGCGCAGGTCGAGCACCCCGTAACCGGCCAGTTCGCGGGTATTGGCGGCATCGTCGTAGCTGCGGCTGACAGCCAGCCAGCTGGCACCCACCCCGACGGCGCCGAAACGACGGTCCAGGTCCAGGCTCAGCGTGCGCTTGGCGCGACGTGCCAGGGTCTTGCCGGATTCGCGGTTACGTGGATCGAGCACGCCGATCGCCAGATTGGCCTGCCAGCCGAGCAGTTCATGCGCCAGCGCCGCCTCGAAGCCGTTGATCCTGGCCGTGGCGACGTTCTGGTTGTTCGACGAGGCGGTGTCATAGGCGATCAGGTCGCGAATGTCGGTACGGTAGATCGAGGCCTCGAGGCGTGTGCGCTCGGCCAGCTGGCTGCGCCATTGCAGCTCGTAGCTCCTGGAGGTTTCGGGGGACAGGTCGGGGTTGCTGCTTCGGCCGAAGACGGGGCTGGCCGGGTAATACAGCTGGTTGAAGGTCGGCGCGCGGAAGCCTTCGGCGTATGACAGCACCAGCGTATTGGCCTCGTCGACCGGCAGCGTCAGCGCGGCGTTCCAGGTGTTCTCGCTGCCGTACTGCTGATTCTTGTCGTGGCGCAGGCCGAGCTCGGTGGAGAACCCCTGGCCGCGGTAGGTGTGCTGGATGAATCCGGCCTGGTTCCAGCGGCTCTGCTCGTCATAGACGGTGTTGCTGCGGAGCTTGTCGTTGAGGTAGTCGGCGCCGAGCAGCAGGCTGTGGCGCTCGCCGAGCCGGAGCGTGTTGAGCCAGGCGGCCGAATTCCGGTAGCTGTTGAAGCGGTCGCTCTGGGGGAACAGCTTGTCGCGGCTGTCGAGCTTGTCCTCGGAATGGCCGAGCTCCAGGCGGCTGGACCAGGTCCGGTTGATCTCGCCGTCCAGATAGACGCTGGCGTTACCCACCGCAAAGCGGTTGTAGGGGGCCTGGGCGAAAGTGTTCCAGGAGGCGTCCTCGCGCCCGTAGGGGTTGTCGTACTCGCTCTTGCCGCGCTGGTCGAGCAGGTTCAGCCCGCCCTCCAGGGCATCGCTGAAGCGGTGGACGAGCGAAAGCGCGAAGGACTGGTTGCGATAGGCGTCGTGGTCGGCATCGGTCTGGTAGGACGGGCCGGTATGGTCGATGCCCTGGGTCTCCTCGAGGCTGGCGTTGAGGCTGAAACGGGTGTGCTGGTCGCCGCCGGAAAGCCCCAGGCTGCGCTCCCAGGTGCCCTGGCTGCCGCCGGCGATGCGCAGGCGCGGTTCGAGCCCCTGACCGCCGCGGCGGGTGAAAATCTGCACCACGCCGCCAATGGCGTCGGCCCCGTAGAGCGCCGAGCGGGAGCCGCGCAGCACTTCCACCCGTTCGATCTGCTCGACGCTGAGGTATTGCAGGCTGCCGCCGCCGGAGGAAATCGGCCCGCTGCGCTGACCGTCGATCAGCAGGAGCGTCTGGTCGTTGCTAGTTCCGCGTACCAGCAGGGTGACGTTGCTGCCACGACCGCCGTTATGCACGACCTGCACGCCGGGCACGCGCTCGAGCAGCTCGGTGACGCTGGCTGGGCGCAGGCGCTCGATGTCCTCGCGGGTGAATACCGTGACGGCGGCGGAGCTTTCGCTGCGGGGCTGTGCGCTGCGGTTGGCGGTGATCACCACATCGTCGAGCAGCAGGTCGGGCCTGTCCTGGGCGCAGGCGTGATGGACGGCTGCGGGCAGAAGCGCCACGGCCAGGGCAACAGGGGACACTTTCATTGGAGATCCTCAAAAAATCGAACAGCTTTTTGAGGAGGGCAGGGCAAGCGCAGGCCGTTATCGAGGGCTGCGCTTGACGGTGCAGCCCTCCGCAGCACCAGTCGCTACTGTCCGAGGCAGGTCTCCGGGCTTGCGACGCTCACGTTTCCACCTTCCCGGGCACGCCCAGTGGTTGTCGGAAACGCGGCGATCAAAGGATCGCGGTCACTTACCGTTGCGGGGGCAGCGCAGGCCTTGCCGATTGGCGCACCTGCTTCCCTTTTGACGCCCGCATGTCAGTACGGGCGACCTCGGTCAATCGAAACGCCGCGCACCATAAGGCGCGGTCGGATAAAACTCAAGCGCCAGAGCCGGTGGCACGTGGCGTTGCGCTGTCGAGCGCGGCCAGTCGGGCACGCACCGAGGCCTCGATGCCGGGGGCGTCGAGGCCGCACTCGGCGAGCATCTGGTTCGGCTTGGCATGCTCGACGTAGGTGTCCGGCAAACCCAGGTGCAGCAGCGGAACCACGATGCCCTGGGCGGCCAGGTATTCGCTGACCGCGCTGCCGGCACCGCCCATGATGCTGTTTTCCTCGAGGGTCACCAGCAGCTCGTGCTGCTCGGCCAGCGAACGCACCCGGTCTTCGTCCAACGGCTTGACGAAGCGCATATCGACGACCGTCGCATCGAGTTTCTCGGCCACTTCCATCGCCTGCGGCAGTTGCACGCCGAAGACCAGCAGCGCAGTCCGCTTGCCTTCGCGGCGAACCACCGACTTGCCGATTTCCAGTGGCTGCAGGCCCGGCTCGATCGCGGCGTTCGGTCCGTTGCCGCGCGGGTAGCGCACCGCTGCCGGGCCGGCGTAGTGGTAGCCGGTGGTGAGCATGCGGCGCATCTCGTTCTCGTCGCTGGGCGTCATCACCAGCATGCCCGGGATGCAGCGCAGGTAGGAGAGGTCGAAGCTGCCGGCGTGGGTCGGGCCGTCTTCGCCCACCAGGCCGGCGCGGTCGATGGCGAAGAGCACATCGAGGTGCTGCACCGCGACGTCGTGGATCAGCTGGTCGTAGGCGCGCTGGAGGAAGGTCGAGTAGATCGCCACCACCGGCTTGGCACCCTCGCAGGCCATGCCCGCGGCCAGGGTGACGGCGTGCTGCTCGGCGATCGCGACGTCGAAGTAGCGCTCCGGGAAGCGCTCGCTGAAGGCCACCAGGTCCGAGCCTTCCTTCATCGCCGGGGTGATGCCGGCAAGGCGCGGATCGGCTTCGGCCATGTCGCACAGCCACTGGCCGAAGACGTTGGAGTACTTCGGGCCGGTGACGGGCTTGGGCGTGCTCGGGGCATCGACCGGGTCCAGCTTGCTGATCGCATGCCAGGTGATCGGGTCGACCTCGGCCGGCGCGAAGCCCTTGCCCTTCTTCGTCACCACGTGGAGGAACTGCGGACCCTTCAGGTCGCGCATGTTGCGCAGGGTGGCGATCAGGATCGGCAGGTCGTGGCCGTCGATGGGCCCGATGTAGTTCCAGCCCAGTTCCTCGAACAGGGTGCCCGGCACCAGCATGCCCTTGGCGTACTCCTCGGTGCGACGGGCGATTTCCCAGGCCCCGGGCAGCCGCGAAAGCACCTTCTTGCTGCCTTCGCGCATGCTGCTGTAGGTGCGGCTGGAGAGGATCTTGGCCAGGTAGTTGGACAGCCCGCCGACGTTGCGCGAGATCGACATGTCGTTGTCGTTGAGCACCACCAGCATGTCGGCGCCGACTTCCGGCGCGTGATTGAGGGCCTCGAAGGCCATGCCGGCGGTCAGCGCGCCGTCACCGATGACGGCGATCGCCTTGCGCGACTGACCCTGCAGGCGCGCCGCGATCGCCATGCCCAGGGCTGCGCTGATGGAGGTGCTCGAATGGCCGACGCCGAAGGTGTCGTACTCGCTTTCGCTGCGGCGCGGGAAGGCGGCCAGGCCATCCTTCTGGCGCAGGCTGGCCATGCGCTCGCGGCGTCCGGTGAGGATCTTGTGCGGATAGGCCTGGTGGCCGACATCCCAGACCAGCCGGTCGTCGGGTGTATCGAAGACGTAGTGCAGGGCGATGGTCAGTTCGATGACGCCGAGCCCGGCACCGAAGTGCCCGCCGGTCTGGCCGACGCTGAACAGCAGCTCCTGGCGCAGCTCGTCGGCGAGGGTCTCGAGCTCCGTTTCGCCCAGCCGGCGCAGTTGCTCGGGTGTGGCCGCACGGTCAAGGACGGGCGTCGACGGGCGCACCCGAGGAATCTCATGAAACGTCTTGGGCATCAGGCGAATCGTTTTATTTGGAAAAAGAGCGGCAGTTTAACCGATGGATTCCCCGATAAGAACGCCGCGCGACCTCAAGGTGCGGCGTGGACCGTGGGCTCTGGCAAAAGGCCGGTACCCGCGGCGCCGGTTCAGCTGCGTCGTTCGACGATGAAACGGGCCAGCTCGCGCAGCGGTTGGGCGGGGGCGCCCAGGGGTTCGATGGCCGCCAGCGCCTGGTCGCACAGCTCGGTGGCATAGGCCTTGGCGGGCGCGAGGCCGAGCAGTGCCGGGTAGGTGGGCTTGTCGCGGGCGATGTCCGCCCCCTGATGCTTGCCGAGGGTCAGGGTGTCGCTCTCGACATCCAGGATGTCGTCCTGCACCTGGAAGGCCAGCCCGATCGCCCGGGCGTAGAGGCCGAGCGCCGCCAGGACCTCGGGCGTGGCGTTGCCGCTCGACAGCGCGCCGAGATGGACGCTGGCTTCGATCAGCGCGCCGGTCTTGTGCCGGTGCATGGTCTCCAGTGCCTGGCGGTCGAGCTTGTGACCCACCGAGCCGAGGTCGATCGCCTGGCCGCCGACCATGCCGGCCGGCCCGGCGGCGCGTGCCAGGGCCACCAGCATCTCCAGGCGCAGGGCGGCGTCCGCGGGGTTGAAGTCCCTGGCGGCCAGCGCTTCGAAGGCCAGGCTCTGCAGCCCGTCGCCGGCGAGGATCGCGCAGGCTTCGTCGAAGGCCTTGTGGGTGGTCGGCTGGCCGCGGCGCAGGTCGTCGTCGTCCATCGCCGGCAGGTCGTCGTGCACCAGCGAATACGCATGAATCAGCTCGACGGCGCAGGCCGCGCCATCGGCCTGTGCCGGCTCGCCGCCGAGGGCTTCGCTGGCGGCGTAGACCAGCAGCGGCCGCACCCGCTTGCCGCCGTTCATCACGCTGTAGCGCATCGCCTCATAGAGCCGGGCGAGTTCGCTTCGCGGCGGTTGGAACAGGGCATCGAGGCAGCCGTCGACACGGGCCTGGCAGGCCTTCTGGTACTGGAGAATCATGCGTCGGTATCCGTCTCGAAGGGCGCTTCCTGCAATTCGCCGTCGCGCTCGAGGAGGATTTGCACCTTCTGCTCGGCCTGGGTCAGCGCGGCCTGGCAGTCGCGGGTCAGGCGGATGCCCTGCTCGAAGCAGGTCAGCGAGTCTTCGAGCGAGAGCTCCCCGCTCTCGAGGCGCTCGACCAGCTGCTGCAGGTCGGCGATGGACTGTTCGAAATCGAGCGCGGCTTTCTTGCGGGCCATGGGGGAAACCTGTGTGGGGCGGCTGAACCGGCGCGACACTAGCAGAGCTTGTCCACTACCGCCAACGCCGGGCTGTTGCAGGCTGCGACGAGCAGGACGTCCGAGTGCGCCGGCTGAAACGCGGGCAATAAAAAAGCCGGCTTGTGGCCGGCTTCAGGGGGTGGCGCAGGCTTACTTCTGGTAAGCCGCAACCGCCTTGGTGATTTCGGCGCGGGCGGCGTCGGCGTTGCCCCAGCCTTCTACCTTGACCCACTTGCCCTTCTCCAGATCCTTGTAGTTCTCGAAGAAGTGCTTGATCTGCTCGAGCAGCAGGGCCGGCAGGTCGGTGTATTCCTTGATGTCCACGTACAGCTGGCTGAGCTTGTCGTGGGGAACGGCGATCAGCTTGGCGTCGCCGCCGGCTTCGTCGGTCATGTGCAGCACGCCGACGGGACGGGCGCGGATGACCGAGCCGGGCGCGACGGGGTAGGGGGTGACCACGAGCACGTCGAGCGGGTCGCCGTCGTCGGCCAGGGTGTTGGGGATGTAGCCGTAGTTGGCCGGGTAGAACATCGGAGTGGCCATGAAACGGTCGACGAACAGGCAGTCGCTGTCCTTGTCGATTTCGTACTTGATCGGCGCGTGGTTGGCCGGGATCTCGATGGCGACGTAGATGTCGTTAGGCAGGTCCTTGCCGGCCGGGATCTTGCTGTAGCTCATGGATGAAGGCTCCGTGGTCGGCCAGCGCTGGCCTGGTGGGGCGGAAAAAGTGGCCGCGATTATAGGCAGATTCCCGATGCGTTGCCACGACCGAGGGGGCTAGCCAATGGTCGTGGTTGCGGGTCGCCATTCGACGCGCACAAGTCAGGCGGGTTCCGTCGGCGGCACGGCATAGTCGGGATGACCGGCCTGCAAGTGGCGCAGGCGCGCCGCCGGGTCCTGCCGATAGAAGCGGTGCAGCTGCTCGTAGACGGCCGGAAAGGCCTCCAGCAGCAGGTCTGGCGCGCTGAAGAAATACTCGCTGGTGACGGCGAAGAACTCGGCGGGATCTTCCGCGGCATAGGGGTCGATCGGCGTCTGCGCGTCGGGGTCGGCGTCGAGCGTGGCGTTGAGCGCGTCATAGGCGCTCTGCATGGCCTGCGCCCAGTCCGCGATGCGCATGTCGGCATGCAGGGGCGGCAGGCCGTTGGCGTCGCCGTTGAGCATGTCGAGCTTGTGGGCCAGCTCGTGGATGATCAGGTTGTAGGCCTCCCAGCCGCCGCTCTCCTGCACCCCGGGCGCGGCGAGGATCACCGGCCCCTGCAGCCAGGCTTCGCCGCTGTGCTCGGCATCCCACTCGTGGACGACGCCCGCCGAGTCGCGGTGTTTCTGCGGGCTGCGGAAGTCGTCGGGGTAGATCACGATTTCATGGAAGCCCTGGTACCAGTTGAGGTCGGCCAGGTGCAGCAGCGGCAGCTGCGCCTGGGCGGCCAGGCGCAGGTGATCGGCGATGTCGAGTTCGACGCCGGGCAGGGCGGTCAGGCGTTTGGCATGCAGGAACAACAGGCTGCGCTCACGCAGGCGCTCGGTTTCGTCGGGGGTGAGGCCATCGAGAATCGGCAGGCTGTCGAGCACGCTTTGCCAGAGCGCGGGTTCGACCGCCAGGCGAGCGAGGGTGCGCTTGCGGCGCCATTGACGAAATGACCACATGGACGAGTTTCCAGCCGGGAAGGCGACCACCTTAAGCGGGCCGCCGGAGAGCGGCAAGCCGAAGCCGAAGCGTTGATGACGGGCCGCTCTAGCCCAGCAGGAAATTGCCGTGCTTCGGTGCGTCGTCGTCGACGCTGAGCATCTGGGCGTCGTCCTTGAGCTTCACGCCCGACAGCTGCCGCCGGCAGGCCTCGCGCATCAGGTAGAGGAGGCGGTGAGCGGCCAGGTTGTAGCTCAGCCCTTCGAGGCGGATGTTGGAGATGCAGTTGCGGTCGGCGTCGGTGCGCCCCACTTTCGGCGCATAGGTGAAGTACAGGCCCAGGCTGTCCGGCGAACTGAGGCCGGGGCGTTCGCCCAGGAGCATGACCGTCATCTTCGCGCCGAGCCGCTCGCCGATTTCGTCGCCCAGCGCCACGCGGCCCTGCTGCACCAGGCAGATCGGTGCCAGGCGCCAGCCATCGGCCGCGGCCTGCTCGGTGAAACGGGTGAGCAGGGCCAGGGCGTGGCGCTCGACGGCGAGGGCGGACAGGCCGTCGGCGATCACCACGGCCAGGTCATGACCGTCGGGGTGTGCCGTGGCATGGCGGTCCAGCGTGGCGGCCGAGGCTTCGTCCAGCCGCCGGCCGAGATCGGGTCGTTGCAGGTAGGTGTTGCGGTCCGCGGCGGCGCTGTGCAGCTGCAGGCAGTCGAAGCCGGCCTGCGCGAGGCGCTCGGCAAGCGCCTCGGTGTCCAGCGCCAGGTGCACCGCGTCGCGCGCCTGGGCGTGGGCGAACTGGAAGTCCAGCTGGGCGTCGGTGGGCAGGCTGGCGCCGGCGCGTCCCAGGGCGATGCGGGCCGGGGTGAGCTGGCGCAGGTGGTTCCAGGGGTTGGCGACGGTGGTGGGTCTGTCGGGCATGCTGGCCTCGGGTCGCTTGGGTTGGCGAGCTTGCTAGGCGCAAGCGATGGAATGGGGCGCAGCCGGCCGGCTGGATGGCCCGGGGCCGTTCATGCCATGCGCTCCAGTGCCTGGCGGAACGCGGTCGGCAACTGCTCTCCCAGGTGGAGGCGGCCGCCGTCCTGGCGCAGGATTTCCATCTTCGCCAGCCACGCCTCGAATTCCGGCGCGGGCCTGAGCCCCAGGCTCTGGCGCAGGTAGAGCGCGTCGTGGAACGAGGTGGTCTGGTAGTTGAGCATCACGTCGTCCGAGCCGGGAATGCCCATGATGAAGTTGATGCCGGCGGTTCCGAGCAGGGTCAGCAGCATGTCCATGTCGTCCTGGTCGGCTTCGGCATGGTTGGTGTAGCAGATGTCGCAGCCCATGGGGACGCCGAGCAGCTTGGCGCAGAAGTGGTCTTCGAGCCCGGCGCGGATGATCTGCTTGCCGTTGTAGAGGTATTCCGGGCCGATGAAGCCGACCACGGTGTTCACCAGCAGCGGTTTGAAGCGACGCGCCACGGCGTAGGCGCGGGCCTCGCAGGTCTGCTGGTCGACGCCGTGGTGGGCGTTGGCCGACAGCGCGCTGCCCTGGCCCGTCTCGAAGTACATCAGGTTGTCGCCGACGGTGCCGCGCTTCTGCGACAGGCCCGCCTCGTAGCCTTCCTGAAGCACGGCGAGGTCGATGCCGAAGCTGGCGTTGGCCGCCTCGGTGCCGGCGATGGACTGGAACACCAGGTCCAGCGGCGCGCCTCGCTCGATGGCCTCGATCGAGGTGGTGACGTGGGTCAGGATGCATCCCTGGGTTGGGATCTCGTAGCGCTGGATGATGGCGTCGAGCATCTTCAGCAGTTCGCAGATCCCGCTGGTGCTGTCGGTGGCCGGGTTGATGCCGATCACCGCGTCGCCGTTGCCGTAGAGCAGCCCGTCGACGATGCTGGCGGCGATGCCCGCGCCGTCGTCGGTGGGGTGGTTGGGCTGCAGGCGGGTGGACATGCGTCCGCGCAGGCCGATGGTGTTGCGAAAGCGGCTGACCACCCGAACCTTCTGCGCCACCAGGATCAGGTCCTGCACCCGCATGATCTTCGACACCGCGGCGACCATCTCGGGCGTGAGCCCGGGGGCCAGGGCCCTGAGCGAGGCTTCGTCGGCCTCGTCGCCCAGCAGCCAGTTGCGAAAATCGCCCACGGTCAGGTGGCTGACCGGGGCGAAGGCCGCGGCGTCGTGGCTGTCGATGATCAGGCGGGTGACCTCGTCCTTTTCGTAGGGGACCAGAGCCTCGTTGAGGAAGCGCTTGAGCGGCAGCTGCGCCAGGCACATCTGCGCGGCGACCCGCTCGGCGTCGCTGCCGGCCGCGATTTCGGCGAGGTAGTCGCCCGAGCGCGCCGGGCTGGCCTTGGCCAGCACCTCCCGCAGGCTGTCGAAGCGCCAGGTGATGCCGCCTACGCTGTGGGTAAGACCCGCCATTGCCGTCTCCGTCAGTTGAGCGATGCCTCGGCCTTCTCGATGGCCGCGAACTCCTCCTCGGGCGTGCCCGCGACGAGGTGGTGGCGGCTGTAGAAGGCGAAGTAGGCGATGAAGATGCCATAGATGATCGCCGCGCCGACGATCACCCGCGGATCGACCAGAAAGCCCGCGATGACCGCGATGCAGGCCAGCACCAGGGCGACGCTCGAGGTCAGGATGCCGCCGGGCGTCTTGTAGGGGCGATGCATGTCGGGCCGACGCAGGCGCAGGACGATGTGCGAGGCCATCATCAGCACGTAGGAGATGGTCGCGCCGAACACCGCCACCAGGATCAGCAGGTCGCCCTGCCCGGTCAGCGAGAGCAGGAAGCCGATCACGCCCGGAATGATGAGCGCCATCACCGGCGCCTTGTTCTTGTTGGTCAGCGAGAGCCTGCGCGGCAGGTAGCCGGCTCGCGACAGCGCGAAGATCTGCCGCGAATAGGCGTAGATGATCGAGAAGAAGCTGGCGATCAGGCCGGCCAGACCGACCAGGTTGACGAAGCCGCTCATCCAGGTCGAGGAGCCGTAGGCGGTGGTCAGCGCCTCGACCAGCGGGTTGCCGGACGCGACCAGGGTGCTGGAGCCCGCGCCACCCGGCCCGACCAGCAGGATCAGGCCGGCGAAGGCGACCAGGATCAGCATCGCGCCGATCAGCCCGCGCGGCATGTCGCGCTGCGGGTTCTTGGTTTCCTCGGCGGCCAGCGGCACGCCTTCGACGGCGAGGAAGAACCAGATGGCGTAGGGGATCGCCGCCCAGATGCCGACGTAGCCGAATGGCAGGAAGGCGCTGGCGCCGGCCGCCGTGGTGGGGGCGATGTCCAGCAGCTTGTCGACGGAGAAGTGCGGCACCATCGCCACGATGAACACGGCCAGCGCCAGCGCGGCGACGGCAGTGATGACGAACATCAGCTTGAGCGCCTCGCCGACACCGAAAATGTGGATGCCGATGAAGACAATGTAGAAGGCCAGGTAGATCGCCCAGCCGCCGATGCCGAACAGCGACTCGCAATAGGCGCCGATGAACACGGCGATGGCGGCCGGGGCGATGGCGTATTCGATGAGGATCGCCGTGCCGGTGAGGAATCCGCCCAGCGGGCCGAACGCACTGCGGGCGAAGCCGTAGCCGCCCCCGGCGGTGGGAATCATCGAGGAGAGTTCGGCCAGCGAGAAGCACATGCACAGGTACATGGTCGCCATCAGCAGCGTGGCGATGAACAGCCCGCCCCAGCCGCCCTGGGCCAGGCCGAAGTTCCAGCCGGCGTAGTCGCCGGAAATCACATAGGCGACGCCGAGGCCGACCAGCAGCACCCAGCCGGCGGCCCCCTTTTTCAGTTCACGCTGCTGGAAGTACTGGCTGCCTACCGCTTCGAAATCGATGGCAGCGCCGGGGGATGTCGAACTGCCGTGTTCAATAGCCATGCGGGGATCCTCTGGAGAAGGTTGGGCTTACGACGGTTCTGCTAGCAAGCGGTGTGCCCTGGGCTGGACGGGCCGATTCGCACCGGCCGGCGCGGGGTGGAATGCGTGGTGCTGCACGGTTTTGGGGCGTTGACGGGCGCAGGCGAGGCGCACCTGGTGCGCCAGTCCGATGGTCGATTGCGCAGACACAGGCGGGCGCCCCTGCGGGCACCCGCCTCGCCGTGGCTTCAGAAGAAGCCCAGCGGGTTGATGTCGTAGCTCACCAGCAGGTTCTTGGTCTGCTGGTAGTGGTCGAGGATCATCTTGTGGGTCTCGCGCCCGACGCCGGACTTCTTGTAGCCGCCGAACGCCGCATGGGCGGGGTAGAGGTGATAGCAGTTGGTCCAGACGCGGCCGGCCTTGATCGCCCGGCCCATGCGGTAGGCGCGGTTGATGTCGCGGGTCCAGACGCCCGCGCCGAGGCCGTATTCGGTGTCGTTGGCGATGGCCAGCGCTTCGGCTTCGTCCTTGAAGGTGGTGACGCCGATTACCGGGCCGAAGATTTCCTCCTGGAACACGCGCATCTTGTTGGTGCCCTTGAGCAGGGTCGGCTGGATGTAATAGCCGGTCGCCAGCGAGCCTTCGAGTTTCTCCACGCCACCGCCGGTGAGCACTTCGGCGCCTTCCTGCTGGGCGATTTCCAGATACGACATGATCTTGTCGAACTGCTGCTGGCTGGCCTGGGCGCCGACCATGGTGTCGGTGTCCAGCGGGTCGCCGCGCTTGATCTGCGCGACCTTCTTCATCACCGCGTCCATGAAG
This sequence comes from Stutzerimonas nosocomialis, assembly GCF_005876855.1. Classification (GTDB taxonomy): domain Bacteria; phylum Pseudomonadota; class Gammaproteobacteria; order Pseudomonadales; family Pseudomonadaceae; genus Stutzerimonas; species Stutzerimonas nosocomialis. The sequence continues at coordinate 76,413 of NZ_QLAE01000019.1, forward strand.
GGCGCGTAGATCGATTCCTGCACCAGCGCCCGCGACGGGCAGGTGCACACCTCGCCCTGGTTGAAGAAGCCCAGCACCAGGCCTTCGGCGGCCTTCTCGATGAAGGTCGGCTCGGCCTGCATGATGTCTTCGAAATAGATGTTCGGGCTCTTCCCGCCCAGCTCCACGGTGCTCGGGATGATGCTCTCGGCGGCGCGCTTCATGATGTGCGAGCCCACCGGGGTGGAGCCGGTGAAGGCGATCTTGGCGATGCGCTTGCTCGAGGCCAGCGCCTCGCCGGCCTCGCGGCCATAGCCGTGCACCACGTTGAGCACGCCCGGCGGCAGCAGGTCGCCGATCACCTCCAGCAGCACGCTGATGCCCAGCGGTGTCTGTTCGGCGGGCTTGAGCACGATGGCGTTACCGGCCGCGAGCGCCGGGGCGAGCTTCCAGGCCGCCATCAGGATCGGGAAGTTCCAGGGGATGATCTGCCCGACCACGCCCAGGGGGTCGTGGAAGTGGTAGGCGGCGGTGTGTTCGTCGATTTCGGCGCTGGTGCCTTCCTGCGCGCGGATGCAGCCGGCGAAATAGCGGAAGTGGTCGGCGGCCAGGGGGATGTCGGCGTTCAGGGTTTCGCGCACCGCCTTGCCGTTGTCCCAGGTTTCGGTGATGGCGAGCATCTCCAGGTTCTGCTCGATGCGATCGGCGATCTTCAGCAGGATCAGCGAGCGCGCTTGCACGCTGGTCTTGCCCCAGGCATCGGCGGCGGCGTGGGCGGCGTCCAGCGCCTTTTCGATGTCCGCCTCGTTGGAGCGCGGGAATTCGGCGATAGGCTGGCCGTTGACCGGAGACAGGTTGGTGAAATAGTGGCCGTTCACCGGCTCGACGAATTCGCCGCCGATGTAGTTGCCGTAGCGAGACTTGAAGGTAACGATGGCGCCTTCGCTGCCGGGATGGGCGTAACGCATGGGAAGTCTCCTGATCTTGTAATTGTGAGGACTGCTGTGCATCAAGCGTAGATCACCGGCCGGCGAGCGGCGAACGAAGTGATGCACGGATCGCCGCCGGGCCCTGTGTTAATCTGCGGCCCATTCCTGGCTGCCTTCGGCGGCCTCAGCCGCGCCTCTGGAGCGCGCCTCACTCCTGTGCAGAGAGACGACATGCATATCCATATTCTCGGCATCTGCGGCACCTTCATGGGGTCGCTTGCGGTGCTGGCCAAGGAGCTTGGCCACCGGGTCACCGGTTCGGATGCCAACGTCTATCCCCCGATGAGCACCCAGCTCCAGGCCCAGGGCATCGAGCTGATGCAGGGCTACGAGCCGGCTCACCTGGAGCCCGCGCCCGACCTGGTGGTCGTCGGCAACGCCATGACCCGCGGTAACCCGGCCGTCGAATACGTGCTGAACAAGGGGCTGCCCTACGTGTCCGGCCCGCAGTGGCTGGCCGACCATGTGCTGCAAGGGCGCTGGGTCCTCGCGGCGGCCGGGACCCACGGCAAGACCACCACCAGCAGCATGCTGGCCTGGGTGCTGGAACACGCCGGCATGAGCCCGGGCTTCCTCATCGGCGGGGTGCCGCAGAACTTCGGCATCTCGGCGCGCCTGGGCGGCACGCCGTTCTTCGTGGTCGAGGCGGACGAATACGACAGCGCCTTCTTCGACAAGCGCAGCAAATTCGTCCACTACCGCCCGCGCACGGCGATCCTGAACAATCTCGAGTTCGACCATGCCGATATCTTCCCGGATCTCGCGGCGATCGAGCGGCAATTCCATCATCTGGTGCGCACCATCCCGAGCGAGGGGCTGGTCATCCACCCGCAAGCGGAAGAAGCGCTCAAGCGGGTGATCGGCATGGGCTGCTGGACGCCGGTGCAGACCACCGGTGACGGCGGGCAGTGGCGGGCCCATCTGCTCAGCGCCGACGGCTCGCGCTTCGAGGTGATCTTCGACGGCGCCGTGCAGGGTGTGGTGGACTGGGAGCTGACCGGGCTGCACAACGTCAGCAATGCCCTGGCGACCCTGGCGGCGGCACGCCACGTCGGCGTCTTGCCCCGGCAGGGCGCCGAGGCGCTGAGCGCATTCAAGAGCGTCAAGCGGCGCATGGAGAAGGTCGCCGAGATCAGGGGCATCACGCTCTACGACGATTTCGCCCATCACCCGACCGCCATCGCCACGACCCTCGATGGCCTGCGCAAGCGTGTCGGCGACGCGCCGATCATCGCGGTGGTCGAGCCGCGCTCCAACTCCATGAAGCTGGGCGCGCACCGCGAAGGCCTGGCCGAATCGGTGGCGCTGGCCGATCAGGCCATCTGGTACGCGCCGCCGAACCTCGGCTGGGACCTGGCCGCGACCGTGGCCGGCTCGCCCGTGGAGACGACCGTATGCGATTCGCTCGAAGCGATCATCGCCAAGGTCAAGGCCGATGCGAAGCCGGGTACCCAGGTGGTGATCATGAGCAACGGCGGCTTCGGCGGCTTGCACGTCAAGCTCGCCGCCGCCCTGGCGTAGGGTGGAAAACGCCGAAGGCTTTTCCACGCGTGAACATGCCGGTGGAAACGCTTCGCGGTTTCCACCCTACGGAAGCAGGGCGGTCGTGTGGCGGGAATCGCCGAAGGCTTTCCCACGTATTTTCAGACAGACGCGGGTGCCTCCCGCATGAACGAATGGGCGTGGCTGCGCTCGCCCGACGGAGCAGATCGATGAGCGGACCGGAACGCATCACCCTAGCCATGACCGGCGCGTCCGGCGCGCAATACGGCCTGCGCCTGCTCGATTGCCTGGTGCAGGAAGACCGCGAGGTGCACTTCCTCATTTCCAAGGCGGCGCAGCTGGTGATGGCCACCGAGACCGACGTGACGCTGCCGGCCAAGCCGCAGGCGATGCAGGCGTTTCTCTCGGAGTACACCGGCGCCGCCGCCGGGCAGATCCGGGTGTTCGCCAAGGAAGACTGGATGGCGCCGCCGGCCTCCGGTTCCGGCGCGCCGACCGCCATGGTGGTAGTGCCCTGTTCCACCGGAACCCTGTCGGCCATCGCCACCGGCGCCTGCAACAACCTCATCGAGCGCGCGGCGGACGTGGCCCTCAAGGAGCGCCGTCAGCTGATCCTGGTGCCGCGCGAGGCGCCGTATTCGAGCATCCACCTGGAAAACATGCTCAAGCTGTCGAACCTCGGCGCGGTGATCCTGCCGGCATCGCCCGGCTTCTACCACCAGCCGCAGACGCTGGACGACCTGATCGACTTCGTCGTCGCGCGCATCCTCAACCTGCTCAATATCCCCCAGAACATGCTGCCGCGCTGGGGCGAGCACCATCTGGTCAGCGACGAGTAGCGGGGAGGGCCGCCGGATACTCTGGATCGCGGCCCCTGACATCACTCGCTTGCCCATCCGGGCGGACAGGCCTCGTTGCGTAGCGATACGCCGTGCATGCCCGGAACTGGGCGACGGGGCGTGGTCCATAGTCGACGAGTCGAAGACGAAATCACCGCGCGCAACTCGATTGGGAGGCAGCACCATGCAACGATTCCCCAGGATCGCAGTGGCCCTTGCCGCATCGCTGTTGCTCAACGGCTGCGCCACCGTGCGGACCCTGGATGCTTCGAAGCCGGGCGCGCCGATCGTCTATTCCGGCACCCGGCTGGACTGGTACTCGCTCAACGGCGGCTGTTGCCCGCTGGACCGCTTCGGTGCCGAGGCCCCGCGCCACGCGGCGCTCGATCTGCCGGGCAGCCTGTTGCTCGATACCCTGTTGTTGCCGTTTTCCCTCGCGGCGGTGCTCGGGGTGGGGCTCAACGTCCAGGGCGGTCGCTGAGCCCGCCGGGCCGCTCGTGCTAGACGGGCGTGAGCGGCGGCTCGCCGGCGAAATGGCGGCCTATGTTCTGCAAGAACAGCTGGACCGATTGCTCCAGTGCCTGGGGCGAGCGCCCTCCGACGTGGGGCGTGAGGATCAGGTTGTCCAGGTGCAGCAGCGCCTGCGGGGGTTCTGGTTCGCTTTCGTAGACATCCAGTGCCGCTCCGGCGATTCGCTTTTCTTCCAGTGCGTGGGCCAGCGCCGTGCTGTCGACGACGCTGCCGCGCGCCACATTCACCAGGTAACCCGCCGGTCCCAGGGCATGCAGCACCGCGGCGTCGACCAGGTGGTGCGTGGCGGCGCCGCCGGGAACCGCCACTACCAGGCAGTCGCACCAGCGCGCCAGGGCCTCCACGTCGGAGAAGTAGCGGTACGCGCAGTCGCTGCGGGGGTGGCGGCTGTGGTAGCCGATGCTCATATCGAACGCCACGGCGCGGCGCGCCAGTTGCTCGCCGATGCTGCCCAGGCCGAGGATGCCCAGCCGCTTGCCGGTCACGCTGTCCTGCATCGGCAGCGCATCGCGCCACACGCCTTCGCGGCAGAGGCGGTCGAGCCGGTTGAGGTCGCGGATCACCGCAAGCAGCAGCGCCATGGCGTGGTCGGCGACGCAGGCGGCGTTGCTGCCGGCCCCGTTGGCGACGACGATGCCGCGGGCGCGGGCGGCGTCCAGGTCGATCTTCTCGTAGCCCACCCCTAGCGCCGCGACGAAGGACAGCCGTGGCATCCGCTCGATTTCGTCGGCGCTCAGTCCGAGGGTGCCGATGGTCAGCACCGCCTGGATCGCCGCGCCGTGCTCGCTCACCGCCTTGTCCCGGCTGATGGCATCCGGTGCGTAGAGCGTGTCGTAGTCTTGGCTGATGCGCTCGAGGCTGTCGGCGGAAAGGGGCGCGAGAATCAGTAGCTGCGGTTTCATGGGCGGTCCTCGGAGGTGGCATCGCTTGCGCTTTCACGCTGCAGTTCTTCGAGCAGCAGCTGCGCCGGTGGCGCGAGGCTGGCGCCGTTGCGGGTCACCACGCCGTAGGGTTCGCTGCGTGACTGCAGGCTCAGGGGGAGGCGGCGGATCATGCCGAAACCTTCGCTGAACTGGGCGACATCGCGCGGCATCAGGGCCACCAGTTCGGGGTCTTCGCGCAGCAGGCTGAGGGTGGTGAAGGTGGAGGCGGTCTCCAGCGGGTAGCGCGGAAACTCGAGGCCCGCCTGGATGAATTCGCGTTCGAGCAGCAGGCGCATCGGCATGTTGCTGGGGAAGATCACCCAGCGATAGCCCTGCAGCTGGTGCAGTTCGAGCCGGGTGCTGCCGGCCAGTGGATGCTCGGGATGGGCGACCAGCACCAGCGGCTCCTCGTGCAGGCTGACGCAGGTGTAGGCGTCGGGCCTGCGGCTGACGCTGTTGCGGCAGATGGCCAGGTCCAGGCGGCCCTGGTCGATCAGCCCGAGCAGGCGCGCGCTGGTGTCTTCGATGATTTCCACCGACAGCTCCGGCTGCTTGGCCCGCAGACGGGTGAGCGCCCGCATCAGCAGCGGCACCGCGCCCATGATGATGCCCACCGCCAGCCGGCCTCCATAGCCCTGGCTGATGCCCACCATTTCCTCGCGCAGGTGGGCCAGGTCGCTGTGGATCAGCCGCGCGTAGCGGATCACGCAGCGCCCCAGGTCGTTGGCCACCAGCCCTTGGCTGGTGCGGGTGAACAGCGGGGTGCCGAAGGTGCTTTCGATCTCGTGCAGCGCCTTGGTCGCACCCGGCTGGCTGATGGCGACCTGCTCGGCGGCGCGGTGCAGCGAACCCTGCTCGTCGAGGGCGATGAGCAGGCGCAGCTGCTTGATGCGCAGTCGTGAAGCGAGGGTGGCAAGCGGTGCGATCATGGGATAAGCGCCGGTTATCGCTCAATCAGCAGCTGTCATTAGGCAGCAACGACCCCGATTTTTAAAGTGGACCTGTGGTCGCGGTCCTGGCAAGGGTGTTCGCGAAGGAGCGTTTCGAGGGCGGTCGTGTTTGACAGCTAATCATATGATGATTAGGCTCAAATACCATGCAGTGATCGTTACCCCGAGGGATGTGGATGTCCAGCAGTTTCCATGCGGCGACCGTGGATCGCCTAGGCTTGTTGATCGCGTCCGGAGTGGTGGCGGCCGGGCAGACCCTCAAGGTCGAGGCGGCGCTCTGCGAGGAACTGGGCGTGAGCCGGACGGTTGTCCGCGAGGCGATCAAGACGCTGGTGGCCAAGGGCATGCTGGACGTCGGGCCCAAGGTGGGGACGCGGGTGCTGCCGGTGCGCAGCTGGAATCTGTTCGACCCGCAGGTCGTGGGTTGGCTGGCGGCCAAGGGGCTGCCGGAGAATTTCGTGATGGACCTGCTGGACCTGCGCCGCAGTATCGAGCCGATGGCGGTGCGCTGGGCGTGCGAGCGCGCCACGCCGGCGCAGATCGAGGAGATCCAGGCGGCCTATCGGATGCTCGAGGCCTCGCTGGGCGACAAGGGTGATTACAACCTGGCCGACCGGCGGTTTCACGAGGCGGTGCTGGCGGCCAGCCACAACCAGTTCATCGAGCAGATGCTGCCGGCACTCGGCGCGCTGCTGGCGGTGTCCTTCGAGGTGTCCTCCACGGTGCCTGAGGAGTTGGGCAAGACCCTGCCGCTGCACAAGGATCTGGCCGACGCGATCGCGACACGCGACGCGGCGCGCGGGGTCTGGGCCTGCATGAGCCTGATCGAGCGGGCGGCGGTGACCATCGCTCAGTTCTATCCGGAGCTGGTGGCCCGGCGCCGCGAATGAGCAGAACAACAAGAATCGGAGGCTGCTATGCGCTGGCTGCCCGTCTCGGAACACCGCTTCAAGCTGGCCGAAGGTCCCTTCTGGGACGATGCCCGGCAGGCCCTGTACTGGGTCGATATCGCGGCGCACCTGGCCTGCCGGCTGTGCGAGAGCCGGTTCGAGCAATGGCGGTTTCGCGAGCCGATCTCCGCCTTCATCCCGACCGATCGGGGCGATGCCCTCGTCACCTTGCCCAGTGGCGTTTACCGCTTCGATCCTGATGCCAGTGGCGATGCCCGAAGGCTGAGCCTGCTGTGCGTGCCGGACCCGGTGCCGGACAACCGCGCCAACGAGGCGCGCTGCGACAGCCGCGGACGCCTGTGGCTGGGCAGCATGCAGAACAACTTCGACCCCCAGGGCGGCGACCTGCCGGTCACCCGTCGCTCCGGCGGCCTGTTCCGGATCGACGTCGACGCCTCGGTCACGCAACTGGCCAGCGATTTCGGCATCGTCAACACGCTGCTCTGGAACGATTCGCCGCCGCTTCTCTACTGCGCCGATACGCTGGACGGCGTCATCTACCGTTATCCGATCGAGCCGGACGGCACCCTGGGGGCGCGTCAGGCCTGGGCGGGCGGGCACCCGCGCGGGGCGCCCGACGGTTCGGCGCTCGATGCCGAAGGTTTCGTCTGGAACGCCCGCTGGGGCGGTCACTGCCTGCTCAGGTTCGCGCCGGACGGCAGCCTCGATCGGGTGGTCGAGCTGCCGGTCAGCCACCCGACCAGTTGTGTCTTCGGTGGCCCCGAGCTGGATCGGCTGTATGTCACCAGCGCGGCGCCGCCGGACAGCGCCGGCCCCCTGGATGGCGCGGTGCTGGTGGCCGACGTCGGCGTCGCCGGCACGCCCTGTACCCGTTTCGCCGGTTGAGTCCTTCGTCGTGCGCCGACTCGTCGGCGCGTCCCATCACTTTCGCAGGAGCGTATCGATAATGGCGACACCTCTTTCCTTACCACCGGTTCCCGAGCCGCTGCGCGGCGAGCGTCTTAAAGACAAGGTGGTGGTGATCACCGGCGGTGCCCAGGGCATCGGCGAAGCGATCGTGGCGTGCTTCCAGGCCCAGCAGGCCCGCGTGGTGGTCGGCGATATCCAGGGTGAGAAGGTCGAGCGGGTCGCCGCCGGCTGGCGCGAGCGGGGCGGGGAGGTCTGGGCCCTGCAGGTCGATGTCACCCAGCCGGCCCAGCTCGAGGCATTGATCGGCATGGCCATCGAGCGCTACGGACGCGTCGACGTGCTGGTCAACTGCGCCGGGGTCAACGTGTTCCGCGACCCGCTGGAGATGACCGAGGAGGACTGGCGCCGCTGCTTCGCCATCGATCTGGACGGCGTCTGGTACGGCTGCAAGGCAGCGCTGCCGCACATGCTCGAGCGTGGCGTCGGCAACATCATCAACATCGCCTCGGTGCACTCGACCAACATCATCCCTGGCTGTTTTCCCTACCCGGTCGCCAAGCACGGTCTGCTGGGGCTGACCCGGGCGCTGGGCGTCGAGTACGCGCCCAGGGGCATCCGGGTCAACGCCATCGCGCCCGGCTACATCGAAACCCAGCTCAACATCGACTACTGGAACGGCTTCGACGACCCCCATGCCGAGCGCCAGCGGGCCCTGGACATGCATCCGCCCCGGCGTATCGGTCAGCCGGTCGAAGTGGCCATGACGGCCCTGTTTTTGGCGACCGACGAAGCCCCGTTCATCAACGCGTCCTGCATCACCATCGACGGTGGTCGTTCGGTGATGTACCACGAGTGACACTACGTTACGTTGCGCCATTGATAATATGATATGACTTAGTGAAGCGCCGTTGCCGATGGGCAATCCCGCGCTTCCACCGCTGGACGCTGTAGCTATTCAATAAAAATAAGGAGGTAGCTATGTTTCGTCGCCATGGGGTTCGCGCCCTGTTCCTTGCCGCAGTGACCGCAGGCGCGGTCGGCTTCTCCACGCTCTGCTCTGCCGAAGAGGTGAAGATCGGTTTTCTGGTCAAGCAGCCGGAAGAACCCTGGTTCCAGACCGAATGGGCCTTCGCCGAGAAGGCCGGCAAGGAGCACGGCTTCACCGTCCTCAAGATCGCGGTGCCCGATGGCGAGAAAACCCTCGCCGCCATCGACAGCCTGGCCGCCAACGGCGCCAAGGGTTTCGTCATCTGCCCGCCCGACGTGGCGCTCGGCCCGGCCATCGTCGCCAAGGCCAGGCTCAACGACCTCAAGGTCATGGCCGTGGACGACCGTTTCGTCGATGCCAAGGGCGAGTTCATGGAAGAGGTGCCCTACCTCGGCATGGCGGCCTTCGAGGTCGGCCAGAAGCAGGGCGCGGCCATGGCCGAGGAAGCCAAGAAACGCGGCTGGGACTGGAACGAGACCTACGCGGTGATCAACACCTACAACGAACTCGACACCGGCAAGCGGCGCACGGACGGCTCGGTCGATGCGCTGAAGAAGGCCGGCTTTCCCGAGGACCACATCCTGTTCACCGCGCAGAAGACCCTCGATGTGCCGGGCAGCATGGATGCGACCAACTCGGCCCTGGTCAAGCTGCCGCGCGGCGCGAAGAACCTGATCATCGGCGGGATGAACGACAACACCGTGCTCGGCGGCGTGCGCGCCACCGAAAGCGCGGGGTTCAAGCCCGAGAACGTGATCGGCATCGGCATCAACGGCACCGACGCCATCGGCGAGCTGAAGAAGCCCAACAGCGGCTTCTTCGGCTCGATGCTGCCCAGCCCCCACATCGAGGGCTACGAAACCGCGCGGATGATGTTCGAGTGGGTCACCACCGGCAAGGAGCCGCCCAAGTACACCGCCATGGATGAAGTCACCCTGATCACCCGCGAGAACTTCCAGCAGGAGCTGGAAAAGATCGGCCTCTGGAACTGAAGGTCGTCACACGCTCCCGGATGGCCTGAACAGGCCTGGATCGGATAGCTCGCCCAGCGGGCGAGGGGTGGAGGCAGCATGTTCGAACACGTCAAGACGGGCGACAGCCTGCACTTCAATGGCATCGGCAAGAACTTTCCGGGCGTGCGTGCGCTGTCGGACATCAGCTTCGTCGCCCGGCCCGGCACGGTGCATGCTCTGATGGGCGAGAACGGCGCCGGCAAGTCGACGCTGCTGAAGATCCTCGGCGGCGCCTATGCGCCCAGCAGCGGGAATCTGCAGATCGGCGAGCGTTGCCTGTCCTTCAGGTCCGCTGGCGAGAGCATCGCCAGCGGCATCGCGGTGATCCACCAGGAGCTGCACCTGGTGCCGGACATGACCGTGGCCGAGAACCTGTTGCTCGGCCACATGCCGGCGCGTTTCGGGCTGGTCAACCGCGGCGCCATGCATCGTCAGGCACGTGAGCTGCTCAAGGGGCTGGCCGACGAGATCGACCCGAACACCCGGCTCGGCAGCCTGTCGCTCGGGCAGCGGCAACTGGTCGAGATCGCCAAGGCCATGTCGCGCAACGCCCACGTCATTGCGTTCGACGAGCCCACCAGCAGCCTGTCCTCGCGCGAGATCGAGCGGCTGATGGCGATCATCGCCCGGCTGCGCGACGAGGGGCGGGTGGTGCTCTACGTCTCGCACCGGATGGAAGAGATCTTCCGCATCTGCGACGCGGTCACGGTGTTCAAGGACGGCCGCTTCGTGCGCACCTTCGAGCAGATGAGCGAGCTCACCCACGACCAGCTCGTCACCTGCATGGTCGGCCGCGACATCCAGGACATCTACGACTACCGCCCCCGCGAACATCAGGGCGAAGCGCTGCGGGTCGACGGTCTGCTCGGGCCCGGCCTGCAGGAGCCGGTGAGCTTTTCGGTCAGCCGTGGCGAAGTGCTCGGCTTCTTCGGCCTGGTCGGTGCCGGGCGTACCGAGCTGCTGCGCCTGCTGGCGGGGCTCGCCCCCCACAAGGCCGGCACGCTCGCGCTCGACGGCCAGGCGCTGGCGCTGCGTTCGCCTCGCGATGCCATCGAGGCCGGCATCCTGCTTTGCCCGGAGGATCGCAAGAAGGAAGGCATCGTGCCGCTGGCCAGCGTCGCGGAGAACATCAACATCGGCGCGCGCCGGCGCCATGCCCGCATGGGCTGCCTGGTGCAGGGGCGCTGGGAGCGCGACAACGCCGAGCGGCAGATCCGCGCCCTGAACATCAAGACCCCTTCGCCCGAGCAGCAGATCATCTTTCTCTCCGGCGGCAACCAGCAGAAGGTCATCCTCGGCCGCTGGCTCTCGATGGAGATGAAGGTGCTCCTGCTCGACGAGCCGACCCGGGGCATCGACATCGGCGCCAAGGCCGAGATCTACCAGATCATCCACAACCTCGCCGCCAGCGGTATCGCGGTGATCGTGGTGTCCAGCGACCTGATGGAAGTGATCGGCATCTCCGACCGCATCCTGGTGATGAGCGAGGGCGCCATCACCGGGGAAGTCCCGCGGGCGCAGGCCGAGGAATCCCGCCTGTTGCAACTGGCACTCCCGCGTACGCGCGGCTGAACGACAAGAACGAGGTGCTTTATGTCCGCTCAACAAAACGCCCTGGCCGCGCCACGGCAGGGTCTGAACATGCGCCGCTTTCTCGATGACTGGGTGATGCTGCTGGCGGCGCTGGGGATCTTCGCGCTGTCGGCGCTGTTCATCGACAACTTCCTCTCGCCGCTGAACATGCGCGGGCTGGGGCTGGCGATCTCCACCGTGGGCATCGCCGCCTGCACCATGCTGTTCTGCCTGGCGTCCGGGCACTTCGACCTGTCGGTGGGCTCGGTGATCGCCTGCGCCGGGGTGGTCGCGGCGGTGGTGATGCGCGACACCGAAAGCGTGATGCTGGGCGTCGGCGCCGCACTCGCCCTGGGGCTGGTGGTCGGGCTGATCAATGGCATCGTCATCGCCAAGCTGCGCATCAATGCGCTGATCACGACGCTGGCGACGATGCAGATCGTCCGCGGGCTGGCCTACATCTTCTCCAACGGCAAGGCGGTCGGGGTGATGCAGGAAGACTTCTTCATCTTCGGCAACGGCCAGCTGCTCGGCGTGCCGGTGCCGATCCTGATCACAATCGCCTGCTTCATCTTCTTCGGCTGGCTGCTCAACTACACCACCTACGGGCGCAACACCATGGCCATCGGCGGCAACCAGGAAGCCGCGCTGCTGGCCGGGGTCAACGTCGACCGCACCAAGATCATCATCTTCGCGGTTCACGGCCTGGTCGGCGCGCTGGCCGGTGTGGTGCTGGCCTCGCGGATGACCTCGGGGCAACCGATGATCGGCCAGGGCTTCGAGTTGACGGTGATTTCCGCCTGCGTGCTCGGCGGCGTCTCCCTCAGCGGCGGCATCGGCATGATCCGCCACGTGATTGCCGGGGTGCTGATCCTCGCGATCATCGAGAACGCGATGAACCTCAAGAACATCGACACCTTCTACCAGTACGTCATCCGCGGGACGATCCTGCTGCTGGCGGTGATCATCGATCGGCTCAAGCAGCGCTGACACCGCGCCGCGAGGGCGGCGCCTGGGAGATTCCCCGTGAAGACAGAACTGATCGCGCTGGACTGGGGCACCAGTTCACTGCGCGCGTATCGGCTGGGCGCGGCTGGCCAGCCGATCGAGGAACGCAGCCTGGCGCTCGGCATCATGCAGCTGGACGGCAGCGACGCAGGCTTCGAGGGCGCGCTGCAACAGGCCTGCGGCGACTGGCAGAAGGCCGACCCGCATGCGCCCCTGATCGCCTGCGGCATGGTTGGCAGCCAGCAGGGTTGGCGCGAGGCGGCCTATGTGCAGGCGCCGCTGACCGCTGCGGACCTCGGCGCCGCGTTGCGGCCGGTCGAGCGCACCGCCGGCATGCCGCTGTGGCTGGTGCCCGGGGTGATTCAGCGCGGCGCGCTGCCCAACGTGATGCGCGGCGAGGAAACCCAGGTGTTCGGCCTGCTCGAGGAGCGGTCGCAGGAACAGGGCTCGCTGCTGATCGGTTTGCCCGGCAGCCACAGCAAGTGGGTGACGGTGGAGCAGGGGCGCCTCAGCCGCTTCCATACTTTCATGACCGGCGAGGTCTACGGCGCCTTGCTCGCCCATACGATCCTCGGCCGCACGGCGGTCACGAGGGACGCCTTCGACGCCCAGGCGTTCGAGCGTGGCCTGCGGGTGGCGCAGTCGAGCGACGGCCGGGGCGGCCCGCTGTCGACCATCTTCAGCAGCCGCACGCTGGTGCTCACCGGTGCCCTGAGCGGCGAGGCGCAGCCCGATTACCTCTCCGGGCTGCTGATCGGTCATGAGCTGATGGCGATGCGCGCGCTGTGCCAGGCGTCGGCGGACCAGCCCATCGTGCTGATCGGCAACGGCGCGCTCTGCTCGCGTTATCTCTGGGCGCTGGAGCACTGCGGTTTCGAGTCGCTCAGCTTTGCGCCGCAGGCCACCGTGGCGGGACTGTGGACGATCGCTGTCAACGCCGGCCTGGTGGGCGTCGCATCAGGGGGTTACGGCCATGTTTGAGACGGCTCTGGCTCACAACGGGCTGATCGCCATCCTGCGCGGGCTCGGGCCGGACGAGGCCGAGGCGGTCGGCCAGGCGCTGTATGCGGCCGGGGTGCGCATCATCGAGGTCCCGTTCAACTCGCCAGAGCCGCTGCGCAGCATCGAGACGCTGCGCCGGACCCTGCCGGGGGATTGCCTGGTCGGTGCCGGCACGGTGCTGCGCGTGGAACAGGTGCGACAGCTGAAGGACGCCGGCGGGCAACTGGTGGTCATGCCCCATTGCGATGAAACGGTGATACGGGTCACGGTGGCCGCTGGCCTGTTCTGCACGCCGGGCGTGGCGACGCCGGGCGAGGCCTTCGCGGCGCTGGCGGCTGGCGCCAGTGCGCTCAAGGTGTTTCCCGCCGAACAGGTCGGCCCCGGCGCGCTCAAGGCCTGGCTGACGGTGCTGCCGACCGGCACCGCGCTGCTGCCGGTCGGCGGCATCACGCCCGAAGGCATGGCGCCTTATCTGGCCGCGGGTGCGGTCGGGTTCGGCCTCGGCAGCGCGCTCTACCGTCCGGGCATGTCGCCCGCCGAGGTCGGACGTCGGGCGCAAACCTTCATCCAGGCTCGCCGCTCGACGGCGGGCTGATCGCAACCTTTCGAGAGAACGACGATGAAAATCACACGCCTGACCACCCATGTGGTGCCGCCGCGCTGGCTGTTTCTGAAGATCGAGACCGACGAGGGCATCGCCGGCTGGGGAGAACCGGTGGTCGAGGGCAGGGCGCAGAGTGTCGCGGCCG
>NZ_QLAE01000020.1 GCF_005876855.1 Stutzerimonas nosocomialis
GTGACTGCGATGCTTGACAAGGCTCGAAAGGTTCATATACTCGCGCTCACTGTGAGCAATCCAACAAATCAAGGTTTCTTGCATAATGCGCTGAAGCCTTGATTTGGCCGGGATATTGAAGTTTGGGATTCAAATCCCCCCGGCTCCACCAATCCTTAAAAGACGTCTCAGGACGTCTTTTTTTATGCCTGAAAGAAGCCCGTAAATACCGGGCCGCCTCCCAGATAGCGTTCAGCGGACCAACGACACCCGCTGCGAGCGTCTGTCGCTATCGGGGAGCCTTGCATCGGCAAGCCCTTAGGGTTGTTGCGAGCGGAACTGGACCCCCAGCAACTGCTCGTAAACCTTGATCATGGCTCCCTTGTCGTCGCCACCATGGCCTTGCAGAAGTGCCGCCTGATAGGTGGCGGTTGCGGCAGCCAGAACAGGAAGTGGTATCCCCATCTGGACGCTCATTTGCGCACCATGGACAAGATCCTTGTAGGCATCTTTGAGGGGGTATCCGTTGCCAAAATCGCCCTTGAGTATGTGCGGGAGAAAGAACTCCGAGGCGTGGCTGCGCCCGGTGCCGCCGTTGACGATGGTTGTGATTTTTTGCGCGTCCAGCCCCAGCTTGACGGCCATTGGCATGATTTCGGCCAGCGCTGCACAGTTGATATCGAACAATAGTTGATTGACGAGTTTGCTAAGTTGACCGGCCCCCACCGCCCCCATGCGTTCGATGTGCGACGCCATGCTGCTCAGAACGGGGCGAACTCTGGCGAAGACGTCCTCGCTGCCCCCGCACATGGCCGTCAGGGTTCCGGCGACCGCTCGTGATGCCATACCGGAGACAGGCGCATCCATGAAATCGACCCCGGCCGCAGCGAGTTGCTGCTGTATGTCGAGCGTTCTCGTGTAACCGATCGTGCTGGTGTCGACAACGGTGCTTCCGGCGCGCATCCACTGGACTATTCCGCTGGCACCAAACAGTACCTCGCTGACAGCCGCATCGTCGGGAAGTGAAAGAAAAACCAGATCGCAGTTGGCCAATACCTTGGGATCATCAGTGACGCGCGCGCCCAGGCCCTGAAATTCTTCGTATGACCGCCCGCTGCGCGAATGTACGACCAGGCCCGGATGTGAGCGCAGCAAATTCAACGCCATAGGACGCCCCATTTGCCCTAAACCCACAAATGCGATGTTCATGTCCATGTTCCTCATACAAAAATCCGGTTTAAGAGAGTGACGCTGTAGATGCGGTGAGCCTTCTCGTTTGGGCAGTGTCATCGACTGCGACTTCAGTAGGAATGTGCCTGGGTTTCTACGAAGAGTTGCCGCCTTCGATGATGCCCGGCAGCGGCACCGAAATGTATCTGATGGTAGGAGCTTTGCACCTGAGCGTGGGCGTCGTGACGGCAATGCCGATCACCCGTCTCGTGTCCGTCATGATTTTTGCCGAAGCCATCTACCAGAACTGGGCCAGCAGACCGAATCGCCACCACGCTCGCTAAACAGAGCTCATCGGAATCAGCGCTACGCTGGAAACTCTGCCGACCGCACGGTTGCCCAAGATGCATCACGGCAACCATTGTTCCCTCCCCTCCGAATCAGCAGCGGTTCGATATCGCCCCGCCCGCCAAGGAAACCCGATGCCCCATCCGAAACTCATTCACCACGGCGCCCGCGAAGGCGTCACCGGGTCGTGCCATCAGCTGTGGATGGACGAGGACTGCAGTCTGCTGATCGATTGCGGCCAGTTTCAGGGGGAGGACGAGGGGCTGCACGGCGACGCGCTGGGGCTGGATTTTTCCATCGAGGGCATCAAGGCGTTGATCGTGACCCATGTGCACATCGACCATGTCGGGCGTATTCCGAACCTGCTGGCGGCGGGGTTCAGCGGGCCGATCCTGTGCAGCGAGCCTTCCGCCCGGCTGTTGCCCATCGTGCTGGAGGATGCGTTCCGTCTCTCCATCAGCCGGGATCAGGAGCAGCTGGAGCACTACCTCAAGGTCGTGGAGCAGCGCATCATCGCCCTGCCCTACGACCACTGGTTCAGCCTGCATGAGACCGAGACGGCCACCTGCAAGGTGCGTCTGCAGCCGGCGGGTCATGTGCTGGGGTCGGCCTATGTCGAGCTGGAGCTGAGCGGTCCCGCGTCGCCGGAGATGCGTGTCGTGTTCAGCGGCGATCTGGGCGCACCCCATTCGCCGATCCTGCCGGACCTCGTGCCACCCGAGCGCGCGGACCTGCTGATTTTGGAAAGCACCTACGGCGACCGCCGCCACGAGGACCGCGCGCACCGCCGCGAGCGCCTGCAGGCCGCCATCGAGCGGGCGCTGGCGGACCAGGGCACGGTGCTGATTCCCTCGTTCAGCATTGGCCGGACGCAGGAGCTGCTGTACGAGCTGGAGGAGATCCTTCACGAGAAGGCCGAGTCGACCGAGGCGAGCGGCACGCATGGCGAGCCCGGAAAGCCGCGCAAGGACGGCGCGCCCGATATCGACTGGCCCCAGCTGCCCATCATTCTCGACTCGCCCCTGGCCAGCCGATTCACCAAAACCTACAAGGAGCTGCAGGGCTACTGGGACGAGGACGCCCGGCATCGCCTGGACGAAGGACGCAAGCCGCTGTCGTTCAAGCAGCTCATCAGGGTGGACGCCCACGACGAGCACATGCGCATCGTCGAGCACCTCGCCGACACCGCGCGCCCCGCCATCGTCATCGCCGGCAACGGCATGTGCTCGGGCGGGCGGATCGTGAACTACCTGAAGGCCATGCTGGGCGACCCCCGGCATAACGTGGTGTTCGTCGGCTACCAGGGCAAGGGGACGCCGGGGCGGGAGATCCAGACCCATGGACCGGAGGGCGGTTTCGTCGACCTGGACGGGGAGCGCATCGACATCCGCGCCGGCATCGACAGCGTAGGCGGCTATTCCGCCCACGCCGACCAGGCCGATCTGGTCGGCTTCGTGACGCGCATGAAGCAGTGGCCCAAGGAAATCCGCCTGATCCATGGCGAAGCCCAGGCCAAGCAGCGTCTGGCCGCCATCCTGAAGGCGCGGTATCGGGAGGCGGGAAAGGAAGGCCAGGTCACCATCCCCTAGTGCTCTGCCGAAGCCGCCGGATGATTCATTTCCAGCGCCAGAACCTACGCAGGAGGCTGGTCGCCCTCCAGGACAACCGACCGCCACCTCACTTGGCCAGGTCACCTCATCAGGGTTTGACCACCAGGCCGACGCCGCGCCCGCGCGGGTCCGAGGCGGTTTTCAGGCCGTTGCCATCGACACCTATCGCCTGGATGTCCCCCATCAGCCAGCCCTGATCCTCGAGCGTGTAGCCCATGGCTTTGAGCTCGTCCGCGACCTGACCGGTCAGCGGCGCGTAGGCGTCGTAGTAGATGGTGTCCTTGGGCAACAACTGATGGTGCACGCGCTGCGCGGCGACGGCCTGCTCCAACGGCAGGCCGAAGTCATAGACGTTGTTCAGCACCTGGAAGATCGAGGTGAATATGCGCGAGCCGCCCGGCGTGCCGAGCACCAGGCTGACCTTGCCGTCGCGCGTGACGATGCTCGGGCTCATGGACGACAGCATGCGCTTGCCGGGTTCGATGGCATTGGCGTCACTGCCGACCACGCCGAAGGCATTGGCGACACCGGGTTTGGCGCTGAAGTCGTCCATCTCGTTGTTGAGCAGGAATCCGGCGCCCTCGACCACTACCCCGCTGCCGTAGTCCAGATTGAGCGTATAGGTGTTGCTCACTGCATTCCCTTGTGCGTCGACGATCGAGAAATGGGTCGTCTGCCTCGGCTCCAGGCCGGGGCGCACCTGCTCCGTTTCGGAGATCGCCGAAGGGTCGATCTCGGCGGCGCGCTGCTTCAGATAGTCCGGCGCGGTCAGCTGCGCCACCGGCACGTCGGAGAAGTCCGGATCGCCCAGGTAGTCGGCACGGTCGGCAAAGACGCGCTTCTCGATCTCCGCGAGCAGATGGATGTAGCGCGCCGAGTTCAGCTCGACGCCTTTGAAATCAGCGGCGCGCTGCTCCTTGATGCCGATCAGCTGTGCCAGCGCAATGCCACCGGAGCTGGGCAGCGGCGCGGTGTAGAGACTGTTGCCCTGCCAGTCGACACGCATCGGCTCGCGCCATTTGATACGGTAGTCGGCCAGATCCTCCTTGGAGATGAGCCCACCGTCACGCTGCATCTGGGCCACCAGCAGGTCGGCCGTCCTGCCCTTGTAGAAGTCATCGGGCCCCTTGTCGGCGATGCGCTCCAGTGTCTCGGCCAGCTCTGCCTGGCGGAAGGTGGAGCCCGATCGCATGCTGCCGAAGTAATTTTCGAAGTTGGTCTTCCCGTCGAACAGCCCGATGGCGTCCTCGCGGTACTGGTACTGCTGGTCGGCCACCGTGAAGCCCTCGCGGGCATAGCCGACCGCCGGGGTGATGAGTTCGCTCCAGGGCAATTTGCCGAAGCGCCGGTGCGCCTCCCACATACCCAGTACGGTGCCGGGCACGCCGGCCGCCTTGGCGCCGACCAGGCTCAGGTTTTCGATCACCTCCCCCTGGTCGTCCAGGTACATGGCCTTGCCGGCGGCCTTGGGCGCGACTTCCCGGTAGTCCAGAAAGTACGGCTTGCCTTCGACGTACAAGGTCATGAACCCGCCGCCACCAATGTTGCCCGCCTCGGGATAGGTGACGGCCAGCGTGAAGGCGGCCGCCACCGCGGCGTCCACGGCATTACCGCCGGACTGGAGCACCTGAGCGGCGACCTTGGCGCTGTACTCGTCGGGCGCGGCGACCGCGCCACCTTCAAGGGCGGCCCCGAAGGCGACGTGGCTCGTGGCGGCGATCGCCGCGCCAAGGGTCAGCTGGGTGATGTGAAGCAAACGCATCGTGCTCATCCTTCTTGTTGTGATTGCGGCCTCCCCGGCGATGATCGGGGGCGGTACTCAATCCAACATAGACGACAGACGCGGCGACGACCGCTTCGCTCGCAGCAGACTGCAGACGTGCGTTAGGGCGTTCGAGAACGGGGGCGGCTGACGCGTCGAAGGCTCAGCTGAGTTCTGCGCTCGGTCGCCTTCCACGGAGCAGGACGTAGAGCGCCACAGGCGCCCCGACCAACCCGATGACGGCGTTCAGGTGCAGGACGTGGCGGCTCCATGGCAGGTGCGTGACCAGATCCGCCGCGAGCCCCAGGGCGGCACCGGTCAACACCACGCCGGGCAGGAGCACCCGGTGATCGGCACTGCCGAAAAGGCCCCGGGTCACCTGGGCCGCCACCAGCCCGAGAAACGCGACCGGCCCGCAGAAGGCGGTCACCAGACCACATAGCCAGGCCGCGACGAACAGGGAACAGCGCCGGACCCGCTGGACCGGCATGCCCATCGAGGCCGCGTAGCGCTCGCCGAGCAACAGGGCGTTCAACGGCTTGATCAGCGCTGCCAGCGCCAGCAACCCCAGGGCCACGCCGGGGATCAGCAGACGCAGCTGGTCTACCGTTGCGCCGGCGAAGCTGGCATCGTCCCAGGCCTTGAACGCGCGGGCCTGGTTTTCGTCGATGAAGTGCATCAGCACGCTGATCAGGCCCACGGCCAGGTAGCCCAGCATCAGCCCGCAGATCAGCAGGGTGATGGCGTTCAACCGGCTCGAGAGCACGGCCAGCAGACTGAGCAGCAGGGTCGAGCCCGCCACCGAGGCGAGCGCGAGGCCCAGATCGCCGAGCAGGCCGAAACGGACCAGCAACGCGTTGCCGGCGACGCCGGCGAAGGTGACCAACACCGCCGCCCCCAGCCGCGCGCTGTGCACGATGCCGAGCACGAACGGATCCGCCAGCGGGTTGCGGAACAGGGTCTGCAACAGCAGGCCGGCGGCGCCCAGCGCAGCCCCGGAGCACAAGGCATTGAGTGCCCGAGGCAGGCGGAAGTCGAACAGGATGTTGCGCCACACCTCGCCCACGTCCTGCCCCAGCAGCGCGCCCATCACGGCTTCCAGCGGAATGGCCACCACGCCGATGCTGAGTTCGGCCACGAACAGCAGGGCGACGCACAGGCCAAGTCCGACGTAGGGCAACCAGGCCTGTCGGGTTGACGGGTCATCGAGCTCGGCAGTGAAGTCGGTCATGGCAAACGCCGCAGGAAAGTGGGTGGTACGGGCGACTGGAGAAGGTCGGGATGCAGCGCCTGCACCAGCTCGGCGAGTGCCAGGTGCGGACGGGTCATGCCGTTGTCGTGCGCCGGCGATGCCCAGGCGCCGATGTAGCCTCTGTCGAAGGCATAGACCTGCCCTTTCCGGACGGAGGCGAACCAGGCGGCGCGGGGCGTGACCTCGAGCATTTGCGCCAGCGACGCATGGCCGGACTGGACGCCGATCCACACGGGCGCCTCGGCGCCGGCGACGTAGACTTCCTCGAAGCCCAGCTGCAACAGACTGCCGTGCTTGCGCAGGCCCGACAGCACGTAATCGCCCCCCGCATCGGCCAGCAGTTGAGCGCGCTGGTTCAGCGCGCCGAAGACTTCGAAGCTGTCCCGCCCGGAAGGAAAGCCAGCCATGACAGCCGGGCGCTGCGGTGCCTGTGCGGCCAGGTCCCGCCAGTGCAGATACTCCCGTTCAACCCGAGCGAAATGCCGGTTGGCTTCGACCTCGCGGTTGACCAGCAGCGCCAGGAACTTGAGCCACTCGGCGCGGCCCAGGGGATGGCCTTCCAGATGATCGGCCTGCGGCAGCGCGCGCACACCGACCCGCTGTAGCTGCGGGTGCAGGTTGAACTGCGGATACGCCGAATAGAAGCTCAGGTAGACGTCGGGCCGGACCGTCATGATCGGCTCGATGTTGGCATGGGCGTAGCCCCACAACTCCTGGATACCGCCTTGCGCGATGCGTCGGCGTACGCTTTCGACGGTGGGGGTCCGGACGTTTTCGATGCCCACCAGCCGGTCGACGATGCCCAACTCGTCCGCCGCGCCGAGCATCGCCGAGTTGCCGGTGGCCAGACGACGGATCGGCACCTGCACCACCACCGTCATGGCATCGTGCTCGGGTACCGGCGTGCCGCATTGCACCAGCAGGATGTTCAGCGTCTCGCCGGTATTCACGCTCGGCCTGAAGCGCACCCGTTTGTAGTGCCCGGCGTACTCGACTGAAAGCTGGCCGGACCAGTCGAACCGGGTGCGCTCGGGGAAGTAGTCGACGCCTTCGCGGTAATCGCCCACGCAGGCCGCATCGAGATTGCGCGCGGGCGCCTCACCGACCGCCTGCGCGGGGTACTGCCCCAGTGGAGGGGCGTCCATGCGTTCGCAACCGGCATGCAGCAGGGTCGCGATCACCAGCAGAGACTTGAACCTCACCGCAACGCCTCGACCGCTTCGACCAGCTCGCCGAGCCGGGCGAAGGCCTGCTCGCGGCCCGCGCTCAGCAGGCGATAGACGCCTGGCTCGACCTGCACCGTCAGCGCTGCCGTGCCCGCCTCATGGAAGCCGATCCGCTCCAGCGCGCGTAAAGCCCAGGTGCGTGCCTGGCCCTCGCCGACCAGCCGCACGGGTTTGCCGACCGCGCGGGTCACGCCCCATTCGCCACGCTCGCTGTCGAAGCGCAGGCCGGATGAGAGGAAAGCCTTGCCCAGGCTGCCGTCGAGCACCAGATCTTCCGGCGCGCCGACGTGCATCTGCCGCTGGCTATCCAGCAGCCAGAGCACGTCGGCACAACGCAGGGCGAGGTCCAGATCATGACAGGACAGCAGCACCGCGAGCCGTTGCTCGCGCGCGAGACGCTGCAACAGGTGCAGCACTTCGATGCGCCTGGGCAGATCCAGAAACGCCGTGATCTCGTCCAGCAGCAATACCTTGGGCGCCTGCGCCAATGCCCTTGCCAGCATGATCCGCTGCCGCTCGCCGTCCGACATCGCGGCCACCGCCTTGCCGGCCAACCCCATGGCGTCGACGGCCTCCAGCGCCTGGCAGACCTGCCGCCGGTCGGCGGGCCCCAGCCGCCCGCTCCAGCCCAAGTGCGGGTAGCGCCCCAGGGCGGCGAGTTCGAAGCCGGTCAGAAGCCCCACCTCGACCCGGTCGGTCAGCACGACGGCGAGCTGCCGCGCCCTTTCGGCTGCGCCGAGCGCGTGCAGTTCGACTCCGTCGAGCAGCACCCGGCCAGCGGTGGCCGGCTGCATGCCGGTGAGGGTACGGATCAAGGTGGACTTGCCGGCGCCGTTGGCGCCCAGCAGGCAAACCATGCGCCCCGCCTTGAGTTCCAGATCCAGGGGACCGAGGAGCGTCTGCCCGCCATAGCCGACGCCCAATGCTTCGGTGCGCAACATCCTAGAAGGTCGCCCCCAGGGTCAACACCGCGGTGCGCGGTGCGCCCGGATAGGTCGGTACGAAACTGCCGCCGGAGTCGTAGTAGCGCTTGTCGAACAGGTTCTGCACGTTGAGCTGCGCGCGATAGCGCTGCGCCTGGCCAAATCGGTACGTCAGGTTGGCGTCCCAGCGCGTGTAGGACGGCAGCGTGAAGCTGTTGGCGTTGTTCGCCTCGCGCTCGCCCACGTAGTTGGCGCCGACACCCATGCTGAGCCCCTGGGCGATGGCAACCAGATCGTAGCTGGACCAAAGGCTGGCATTGGTCCGGGGCGCGTTGGCCAGGCGATTGCCCTCCAGGCCCGCGTCGGTGTCGTCGCTGATGGTGGCGTTCAGGCGGGTATAGCTGGCCAGCAGGCGCCAGCGCGGGGTGATCATGAACGGAACGTCGATCTCCCAGCCTTTGCTGCGCTGCTCGCCCACCTGGATGCTGTAGGTGAAGGTCGGATCGTTGGGGTCCGACACCAGCCCATCCTTGCGGCGCATGTCGAAGTAGGCGAGCGTCGGTGTCAGGCGGCCGTCGAGCAGATTCAACTTGGCGCCGACCTCGTACTGCTCGCCCTTCACTGGTGACGGCAGCTCGCCGCCGTGCAGGATGCCGTTGTTCAGTTCGGTACGCATCGAGCGCGACCAGCTGGCATACAACGAGACCGGATCGACCGGCGTCCAGGTCAGCCCCACCCGCGGTGAAAAGGCGCTGAAGCTCTTTTCTGAAGGGTCTTCGAGACCGTAGAAATCATCGATCGCCGACGCATCGATACGGTCGTAACGCCCGCCCAGCAGCAGCCGCCAGCGCGCCTCGTCACCGAAGGTCATCTCGTCCTGCACATAGAGCGCCCAGGAGTCGTTGACGAAGCGCCCCTCACCCGCGGGCGAGAGCGCCGACGGCGGCGTGCCATACACCGGGTTGTGGAAGTCGACGATGCTGGTCGAGCCGACGGCGGAGTCGTAGTCCCACCAATCGCGACTGTATTCGGTGCCCAGCAGGATGCGATGACCGATCGCGCCGGTGCGAAAGTGCCGGCTGACCTCGACCAGCGCCGTGGCGTCGATCTGTCGATCGTGGTTGAGCTGAGGCCGCCGCGACACGGTCGGGTTTTCCGGCGTGCCGCCGATGCCGCCGTTGAGGAAGCCATAGGAATACCAATAGGCATCGAGCCGCGCGTCGGAGGCCTGCACCGCCGCGTGCAGGTCCCAGTTGTCGTCGAGCGCATGGTCCAGGGCCACCGAGGCCAGCTTGCTGATGGCGCTGGCACGCGTGTCGGGCTCGGCGAAGTTTCGCTCGATGGGCGCGCGCAGATAGAGCGGGTGGTTGCCGAAACCGCGATCCATGTCCGCGACCTTGCGGGCATACTCGAATTCGAACGTCAGGGAGGTCTGCGGCGCCAGTTGCCAGGTCAGCACCGGTGAAATGAACTGGCTCCGGTTATCGACGAAGTCACGGTAGCTGCCGTTGTCCTGCCAGGCGGCCGTCAGGCGATAACCCAGGTCGTCACCCAGCGGCCCCGAGGTATCCAGCGTCGAGCGATAGAAGTCGTAGCGCCCGGCGCTGAAGTCGACCTGGGTTCGCTGCTCGGCCAGCGGCTTCTTGGTCACCAGATTGACCACCCCACCCGGCTCGAAGCGACCGTAGAGCGCCGAGGCCGGCCCCTTGAGCACTTCGATCTGCTCGATGTTGGCGAGGTCGTCGATGGCCACGAAGTTGGCGCGGCGCACACCATTCTTCAGATTGGTTTCCGTCCCGAAGCCCCGCAGGCGGAAGCGATCGTTCATCCCGCCGAATCCAACCTGGTTGGTGACCCCGGGCACCGTGCGAATAGCCTCGCCGAAGGTCGTTACGCCGCGATCTTCGATCAGCTCCCGCGTCACGGTCTGGATCGAGAACGGCGTCTCCTTGACGGCCGTATCGCTCTTGTTCGCGGTGGGCGCTACCGTCGCCCGATAACCCCGCTCCCGGGTCCCGACCACTTCCGTCGCGTTCAGCTCCAAACGCTCCTGAGCGGTTTGAGCCTGCGCCGCGCAAGCGCAGAGGGAGAACGCACCGGCAAGCAGTCGAGGCCGATTGAATACTGTCGAATTGATCATTTTTTGTTCTTGGCGTCTGACGTCGGGGCGAAAAGCGCACCCTTCAGATAATGGAAAGTAGAAAAGTTACGTTATAACATCTAAGTTCACAAGTCGTAGCGCGCTCTGCCTCCAGGCCTGACGTACAGAGAGGTAAATCCCGCAGCCGCCTGCGATGCTCTAAGGACTTTCCATGAAGAACACACCCGCCATCCCTGACAGCTATGCCGTTTGGCGACACTGCATCACCGTCGAATGCGGCATCCCTCTGACGGCCGATTACATCAGCCGACGCCTCGCAATCCTCGCCAACCCCAACGAATACGAGACGCAGCGATTCGCCGAGGTGTACGGCGCCGCGCACTTGCAGGCCGTGCTGGCTTGGTTCCAGCTGGCTGCGGCCGAGGCTCAGGCGAACGACACTCGCGCGTGAGCCCCGCCTGCAAGGCGCCGTTGGCTGCGACTGCTGGCTTCAGCGGAGCGTCATCCGTGGCCCGCTTTTCGTTTTACGAACCCGGAGCGGCCCTAGCGCGGCAACTTCCTCACCTGCTCCAGCAGCGGACCGCACTGGTCGGCCTGGCCACCGCTGGGTGCGACCAGGGCCAGCAGGCCGGCGGCCGGACCGACGGTGGCGCCCAGTACGATCATGCCCGCGCCACGCAGCGCCAGCGGGCCGGCATGGACGCCCGGGCGGGGGTCCTTCAGGGTGCCCCGGACGTAGAGCGGTGAGCGTAGCGAGATGATGCGGATGCCCTTGGAGCGCGGCACGATGTCCAGGTCCATGTTTTCGTTCTTGAAGTTGACCCGGCCGGTGACGTTGATCACGGCGTTCTCGGTGTCGAACACGAACAGCCGGGGCTCGGCCAGGCCGTTCTTCATGCCCAGGTCGATGACCGCGCAGTTGATCTGCACTTCTTCGTCGCCGAACAGCCGGCCGACCAGGTAGTTGCCGACGTTGAGCCCAGCCAGCTCCATCAGGCTGCGGCTGACGGTGCCGTCGTTCATCAGCAGGCGCAGCTCGCCGTTGGCGCTGCCGAGCAACGCGGCCACCGAGTTGCCGGTGCCCTGGATGTCCGCATTGCCGTTCAGCTCGCCCAGGCTTTTCTGCATGGTCTCGACCGTCGGGAACAGCTGGTTGAGCTTGAGCGCACGGGCCTCCAGCCGTACCCGCCCGGCCAGCGGCGTGCGCTGGCCATCGAGGCGCACGTCGGTTTCCAGACGCCCCCCGGCGAGCCCGAAGCTCAGGGGCTGCAGGCTCAGTACGCCGTCGTCGAGCACGACGTGGGCGTTCAGGTCACGGATCGGCAACGCCTCGTCATGGATGATGCGCCTGCCGACGAAACGCACGTCGGCGTCCATGTCGCGCCAGCGATCGGTACGGAATTCCTCCACCGGCAGCGCCCTGTCCGCCGGCTGCTTGCGGGTCGCGCCGCGCGCCTGGCGGGACTGCTCCGAGTCGGCGCCAATCAGCGGCGCAAGGTCGGCGAAACGCAGCTGGTTGGAGGTCAGCTCGCCGGTCAGCTTGGGGCGCGGTTCGAGGGCCACATAGGCGAGATCGCCACTGATATCGCTGCCGCCGATGCGACCGTTGAAGCCCTCGTAGAGGAAGGAGGCGCCGCCCGGGTCCTGCAGGTCGGCGCGCAGGCGGCCATCGGTGGAGTAGGCACCGGTATCGGGCAGGGTCACGCCGATCAGCGGATAGAGATTGCCCAGGCTGTCGCCGGACAGGCGCAGACGCAGGTCCAGCGCGCCCAGGTTGCGCGGATCGCTCAGGGTGCCCTCCACCGTCACCCGGGTCTTGCCGGCACGCAGGTCGACCTGCAGCGGGAACGGCTGCGCCGCGTCCTGCAGCGCCAGCAGGCCGCCCACCCGACCCTCGCCGGAGACCGGCTGGCCGCCGTAGCGCCCTTCCGCATTCCAGGCGAAGGCGTAGTCCTGGGTCGCGGCCGCTTGCGCCTGCTCTTCTTGCGCGCCCTCGCCCTGCGCCGCCGCCATGATCTGGCTGTAGGGCACCGGTTCGCCCAGCGGGGTGACGTTCACCTGCACCTGCGCACGCAGGATCTGGTCGTCGAGGCTGACGCTGCCCTTGTCGAAGCCGATGGTGCCAATGTCCAGCACCCAGGCGGAGGGCTTCTCTTCTTCGCCCTCTTCGCTGGCGGCCAGTTTCTCGAAGGTCCAGTTGGCGCGGCCGTCATCGAGTCGCTCGATGTGCGCCGACGGCCCGCCCAGGGTGATGGCCGGGATGCTGACGCGCTTGCCCAGCAGCGCCAGCGGGCGCAGCTCCGCCGCGACACTGTCGAGGTGGACGAAATAAGGCGCCTGGCCCCACTCGGCGTTGCCCAGGGTGATGTCTTCGGCGGTCAGGGTCGGATGGGGAAACCACGAGCGCCAGCCAGGTGCTTCGCGGTCGCGCTGCCAGCGCACGTCGAGATCGCCCTGGACGGCGAACGGCCGGCCGAGGGTTTCGGACACCCGCTCGTTGAGGGTGGGCTTGAGCCGGTTCCAGTCGAAGGTTGCCAGGAAGACGACCAGCACCACGACCAATACGGCAAGGGTGCCCAGGAACCATAGAAGGACGCCACGGGTTCGGCTCATCGCGCTCTCACTGCTCGGCTGTGTGTAAACATGCTGGTTTTTCGACTGGCGCAGGGCCCGATCGCTCCCCGGCAGCCGCCTTTTCTTGGGCAGGAAGGTGACGGCCGGTTTCGCGTCGCAGCTTAAGCATCGCCCGCGGACGAGGCGATGCTCATCGGTCCGGTCCGTGACAGAGGCCCCATCGCTCCCGCGGCGCCAGCCACCGCGGGTGGTGTGGCGTGCACCTGACCGTCCCCGGCAGAGCGCTACTCGCCACGCTAATTGTTATGATATAACGTATGACTCAATGACCTGTCGGCCATCGCCGCCCTGAACACGGATTAGGAGCTGCCTATGAAACCGAGCATTCATCCCAACTATCGCCCCGTGCTGTTCCATGACACCGCCGCGGACGCCTACTTCCTGATCGGCTCGACCGTCGAGACCGACCGCACGCACCGGCACAGCGACGGCAACACCTACCCCTACGTCGTGCTCGACGTGTCCAGCGCTTCGCACCCGGTCTACACCGGCCAGCAGCGCCAGACCAAAACCGAAGGCCGCATCGCGGGCTTCAACAAGCGCTTCGCCGGATTCGCCACGACGAAGTGATCGCCTTCTAGACGACACCGAACGATCCGCTCCGATAGCCGAGCGGGTCGTTTTTTTTCGCGCCAACCGCGCCTATCCAAGCCACGGAAGACGTTTCGATGCTCCGCAGTCCCCGCCTACGCACCGCCCGCACACCCGCCCGATTGCTGTCCGCCCTCGCCCTGTTGCCCCTGGGCGCCCTGGGCTTCGAAAAGGTGCTGGATCTCGAACCCACGGTCGTCACCGCTACCGCCACGGCGCGACAGCTCGGCGACGCGCCGGCGAGCGTCACCGTCATCAGCCGTGAGGACCTGAGCATGCGGCCCGTCCAGGACCTGGAGGATGCGCTGCGCGGAACGCCGGGGCTGCAGTTCACCGGGGTCGGCATGACGCGCCGCGGCGTCAGCATCCGCGGGATGGACAGCGAGCACACCCTGGTGCTGGTGAACGGGCAGCGGATCAACACGGCGGCCGGTGCCGTCGCGCACGCCGACTTCGATCTGGGCTGGGTGCCGGTGGAGGCCATCGAGTGCATCGAGGTGATTCGCGGCCCGATGTCTTCGCTTTACGGCTCCGAGGCGCTCGGGGGCGTGGTCAACGTCATCACGCGGCGGGCCACGGACGCCTGGCATGGCGCGGCGCAGCTCAATGGCGGCGTGCGGGAGGATGGTCGAGGCGGCCAGACCCACCAGCTGGGCGTCTACGCCGGCGGCCCGCTCGTGCCCGGCGTGCTCGGGCTTTCCTTGAGCGGCGAGACACGGCGGCGCCAGGAAACGCCGTTGCACGGCAACGCCACGCAATCGGAGATCGAAGGGCGCGACGCCCAGAACGGAGAACTGACCCTGAGCTGGACCCCCGACACGGCGCAGCGGGTCGATTTCAGCTACGCGAACGGCCTGGAGGATCGCTGGCGCAATACGCGCAGCGCCGGCGCGGCGGGGAGAGACTACGAGTCCAGTGACCGCATCGAGCGCGAGCGTTTCTCCGTGGCCCACAGTGGCGACTGGTCCTGGGGCCGCAGCAGCCTGCGCGCCTACCGCAACACGCTGGAGCGCACCAACCGCTACACCAATGGCGTGGTCCCCACCTCGCCACGCCAGGAACTCACCGACGACATCGTCGATGGCAGCCTGAGCCTGCCGCTGGCCGGCGCGCATCTCTTCACCTTCGGCGGTGAGTGGCGCAAGGAGCAACTGGAGGACGGCGGATTCACGGCCGGCGAGGCCCGGATCATCCACCGCGCGCTGTTCCTGCAGGACGAGATCGAATTCGACCCCGCCTGGTCGCTGGTATTGGGCAACCGTTTCGACCGTCACGAGGAATACGGCTGGCACAACAGCCCGCGCGCCTACCTGGTCCACCACGTGAACGATGCGCTGACGATCAAGGGCGGCGGGGGGCGCGGTTTCAAGGCACCGTCGCTCAAGCAGCTCTCGCCGGGCTATTCGGCCATCGGCGGCGGCGGGATGTTCACCATCTACGGCAACCCCGCCCTCGAGCCGGAGATCAACACCACCTACGAACTCAGCGCGGACTACCGGGCCGATGGCTGGTCGCTCACGGCCGGGCTGTTCCAGAACAACGTGCGCGGCCTGATCCAGACGGTGTGCGTGTCGAGCTGCGGACTTCGCGGCCGCGAAGTGCGCAACTACGAAAACGTCGACGAGGCGCGGATTCGCGGGCTGGAGCTCGGCGGCGGCCTCGACCTGCCGGCCGACCTGCGCTGGGACCTGAACTACACCTACCTCGACGCCATCGACCGTAGCGCCGACCGGCGCCTGGGCGATCGCGCCCGCCACCTGGCCAACACCCGGCTGCAGTGGACGCCGACCGCCGCGTTCAGCGCCCAGGTGCGGGGCGAATACGTCGGAAGCCAGCTGACCTACTCCAGCAACACGGCCAGCTCGGTGCCAGCCTACAGCCTGTGGCACCTGGAGCTGAGCCAGCGCATCACCGACGCCCTGAGCATTCGCGGCGGTATCGAAAACCTCACCGACAAGGCGTTCAGCGATACCTCCGACAACTTCACATTCGCCGAGCCGGGGCGGACCTACCACCTTGGCGTGAGCCTGAGTTTCTGACATGCGCAACCTGATTCGGACCGGCCTGGCGCTCCTGGCGCTGGCCGGCTGGGGAACGAGCGCCTCCGGCGATTCGCCTGCCCAGGACGCGCTGCATGTGCAGGTGCTGACCACCGACTTCGTCCTGCAGGGCAAGTTCGACCGCCTGGCGACCTGGGCGGCAGAATCCGGCGTCACGCTCTCGGCCACCCGGGGCGCCCTGCCCGAAGCGCACCGGGACGCGCCGCCCCCCAGCCTGTTCATCCTCGATACGCCGCGCCCTGCCGACCTCGCCGCCGTGCAGCAGGCCTTCGGTGAATCGATCGCGACGGGGAACACGCCATGGATTCGGATCGGAGGCGGCCCGCCGGCCTTCGGCCAACTGCCCGAGCCCGTGGCCAGGCGCCTGATCGCCTATTACGCCAACGGTGGCGAACGCAACCTGCGCCCTCTGTTCGCCTACCTGCGGGCCTGGCACGACGGC
The DNA here is from genome assembly GCF_005876855.1 of Stutzerimonas nosocomialis. Taxonomy (GTDB): domain Bacteria; phylum Pseudomonadota; class Gammaproteobacteria; order Pseudomonadales; family Pseudomonadaceae; genus Stutzerimonas; species Stutzerimonas nosocomialis. Next base: position 16,099 of record NZ_QLAE01000020.1, read on the forward strand.
ACCTCCACCGAGGCGATTCCCCTGCCCACCGCGCTCGGCAAGGTCGGCTTCTACCATCCGGCGGCGGCGCAGCCCTTCGACGACCTCGACGGTTATCTGGCCTGGGCCGCCGGACGCTGGACGCCGGAGGCACCCCGGGTGGCGTTCGCCATTCACCGGGGCGCCCTCGTCGACGACCAGCTCCGGCTGATCGACGCACTGATCGCGCGCAGCGAAGCCCTGGGGCTGGCGCCCCTGGCGTTCTGGATGGACGACCGGGCGCCCGACGCACTGGCCAGAGTCCTCGCGCCCGCGCGCAGCGAGGTGCTGGTCAACCTCCAGCACATGCAGAACGGCCCGGCGCGCCAGGCGGAATTTCTCGCGCTGAACATCCCCGTGCTGTCGACGCTGACCTTCCGCGAAGGCGACCGGGCACAATGGCTGGCGTCCCCCAGCGGTGTGTCTCCACGCACCACCGCGACGCTGCTGACGGTGCCGGAAAGTTGGGGCATGACCGATCCACTGGTGATCGCAGCGGTGGAAGACGGCGAGCCCATGCCGATTCCGGAACAGGTGGACGCGTTGCTGCACAAGGTCGCCCGCCTCGCCCGGCTGCGTCGGCTCGCCCCTGCCGACAAGCACTTGGCACTGATGTTCTGGAACCACCCGGACGGCGAGAGGAACCTCGCCGCCTCCAACCTCAACGTGCCGCGCAGCCTCGCCCATCTCACGGTGGCGCTGCAGCAGGCCGGCCATGACGTACCGAAGACGGATGAGGCGGAGCTGATCGAGACCGCGCAGCGCCTGCTGGGCGGCTACTACCGGCCCGAATCGCTCGACGGCCTGCTCGAAGACGGCCTGGCGGTGACCCTGCCCCTGGCGGACTACCAGCGCTGGCTGGACCAGTTGCCCGACCCGAGCCGCCAGGCCCTGCTCCAGCGCTGGGGCGAGCCGGCCGACCATTGGGCCTTGCGCAAGGTCGATGGGCAGGCCCGGTTCGTCATCCCGGCCGCGCGCCTGGGCAAGCTGTTGCTGCTGCCGCAACCGCCACGCGCCGGCCGCCCCGGCGAGGCCTATCACGACAGCAAGATCCCGCCGGATCACCTCTACCTGGCGGCCTATCAGGCGGTGCGCGAAGGCTTCGAAGCCGACGCGCTCATCCATTTCGGCACCCACGGCACCCAGGAATGGCTGCCGGGCAAGGACCGCGGCCTGGCCGCGAGCGATTACCCCTTCCTGGCGCTGGGCGACCTGCCGGTGTTCTACCCCTACATTCAGGACAACATCGGCGAGGCCATCCAGGCGCGCCGCCGTGGCCGTGCCGTCATCATCAGCCACCAGACGCCCCCCTTCGCCCCCGCCGGGCTGTATGACGAGCTGCGCGACCTGCATGCGCTCATCCACGAATACCAGCAGCTCGATGAAGGGGCGGTGCGGGAGAAGACGGCCGCTAGCATCCGCCAGGCGTCCCTGCAGAGCGGGCTGACCGGCGACCTGGGCTGGGACGAGGCACGGATGCGGGCCGAACCCGAAGCCTTCCTGCAGGCGTTGCACGACCACCTTCACGCCATGGCCGAGGCCAATCTGCCGCTCGGCCTGCATACCTTCGGCGAACCGGCTTCGCCCGAGCACCGCCTGGCCACGGTGCTGCAGCAACTGGGCGAGCCCTTCCGCGAGGCGTTGGGAATCAGTGACGACGAACCCCTGGCCGAGGATCTCGCCGGACTGCAGGCGAGCCTTCCCTACCGTACCCTGCAGCGCTACGTGCGCGACGGGGAAGACCCGGCGTCGATCACCGATGCCCGGCTGCGCGAGCAGATCGAACGGGCCCGCGTGCTCGATGCACGGCTCGCCGACCCGGGCGAAATGGAAGCCCTGCTGGCGGGGCTGGCCGGCGGCTTCGTCGCGCCCGGTCCCGGCGGCGATCCGGTACGCAATCCGGAGGTGCCCAGCGGCCGCAATCTCTACGCCTTCGAGGCGGACAAGCTGCCGACCCGCGCGGCCTACGAGGCAGGCGGCAAGGCGCTGGAACAGCTGATCGCCCGCTACCGCGACGAACACGACGGCGCGCAGCCGGAAAAGCTCGCGTTCAGCCTGTGGTCCTCCGAAGCCATGCGTCACCTCGGCATCCTCGAAAGCCAGGTCCTGCATGCGCTGGGCGTGCGGCCGGTCTGGGACGAGGGAGGACGGGTGCGTACCCTGGAGATCGTCCCGGCGGCCGAGCTCGGCAGGGCCCGGATCGACGTCGTGGTCCAGGTCACCAGCGTCTACCGCGACCAGTTCGACGGCTTCATGCGCCTGCTGGCCGATGTCGTGGAACGCCTGGCGGTGCTCGACGAACCGGGCAATGCGCTGGCCGCGAACAGCCGCGCCGTGGCCCGGCGGCTACAGGATCAGGGCATCGACGACGCCCGCGCCGAGCGCCTCTCGCAGCTGCGGATATTCGGCAACGAGCCCGGCGATTACGGCACCGGCGTGTCCCAGCTGACCCTGGACTCGACGCGCTGGGAGAACGAGTCGGCGCTGGCCGAGCAGTTCCTGTCGCGCCTGCAATACGGATACGGCAGCGGCAGCTGGGGCGAGAAGATCGCGGGGCAGAACCTGTTCGCCGAGCAGCTCAAGGGCGTCCAGGCCGCCGTCATGGCCCGCTCCAGCGAGCTCAACGGCGTGCTGTCGACGGACCATCCGTTCGAGTTTCTCGGCGGGCTGTCGCTCGCGGTTCGCCACCTCGATGGCGCGAGCCCGTCGCTCTACATCTCCGACCTGCGCAAGGCCGAACCCCGAACCGAAGGCGCCGCCAGCTACCTCGCCGGCGAGCTGCGCAGCCGTTACCTCAACCCGCAGTGGATCGCGGCGATGCAGCAGGAGGGCTACGCCGGAACGCTGCAGGTGCTGGACGTCGCGAACAACCTCTGGGGCTGGCAGGCCGCCGATCGCAGCATGGTCCGCGCCGATCAGTGGCAGGCCCTGCACGACACCTTCGTGATGGACCGGCGCGAGCTCGGCCTCGATGAATGGTTCGAGGCGCACAACCCCACGGCCCAGGCGCAGCTGATCGAACGCATGGCCGAGGCGATCCGCAAGGGCTACTGGGACGCATCGGACGAGACCCGCCGCGAACTGGCTGAACGCTGGCAGGCGCTCATCCGCGAGCACGGCGCCGATGGCGGCGAGCCGGTCACCCGCGAATTCATCGAAGGGATGGCCACCGGCTACGGCCTTGCGCCGGGCACGCCCCCGAACGCCGACACGCCCTCTTCCCCCGAAAACGGCACCGCCACGGCCGAGACGGTACGCGGCCAGGTGATGGAGCCGGTGGTCGACGAGCCAGAGGAGGCGCCGAGCCCCTGGCGGCTTCTGCTCGGCCTCGCGGTCCTGGTGGCCTGCCTGCTGGCCGGCGCCCTGCGCCAGCTCCATGCCAACCGGCGCGTGCCGGGCCCCCTGAACGAATGAATGAATCCGAACAAGCGAACCGAGCCCCATGAACGCACTTGAAACCAGCCTTTACGAACTCACCCGCATCTTCCTCGTGCCCGTCCTGCTGCTGATCCTGGCGGCGCTGGCCTATGCCTTCCTCGCCCTGGGCAGCTTCGCCATGGAAGCCTGGCAGCGCCGCAGCGGGCGTTACCGCTCCGTGCTCGCGGCCCACCAGGCGGCCAGCGGCGGCACCAGCGACGACCTCGAACTCTGGATCATGCAACGCCTGGAATGGTTGCGCGTGACCTCCCGCAGCGCGCCGATGCTCGGCCTGGTCGCCACCATGATCCCCATGGGCCCGGCGCTGCTGGCATTGACCCAGAGCGACGCGAAAGGCATCGGCGAGAATCTGGTGGTCGCCTTTTCCTCGGTGATCCTCGCGCTCATCGCCTCGAGCATCACCTTCTTCGTCCTCACCGTGCGGCGCCGCTGGCTGCTGCAGGAACTGCGGGCGATCGAACGCGCCGGAGCGGTGCTCTGATGCGCTTTCTCGACCATGACGACGACGATGATCCGCTCCTTTCGGTGGTCAACCTGATCGACCTGTTCCTGGTGGTGATCGGCATTCTGCTGATCGTCATCGTGCAGAACCCGCTCAACCCCTTCAGCCAGGATCGCGTGGTGGTGATCGAGAACCCGGGCGAGGCGAACATGCGGATGCTCATCAAGGAAGGCCAGGAACTCACCCAGTATGAGTCCAGCGGTGAGATCGGCGAGGGCCAGGGTGCCAAGGCGGGCATCACCTACCGCCTGAACGACGGGCGCATGATCTATGTCCCCGAAGGGGTGACGCCCACCCCGTGACGCGGCCGCGCTGCGAGTCGGTCGGCCGCGGCTCGACGCTCCGGCCGAACCAGCGCATGCACTCGTCACTCCCGCGCTTTCACCTCTATATAAGGAAGGGCCTCAGGCAGGCCCGCCCCGATGCCGGATGGGCGCCGCTCGCCCGCCCATTCTCCTTCCGGCCCCGCGCCACCGCGCCTTCAGGGATGCCGCCATCGGCGGCCTTTGGGCTGCCGAGCCGACGAACCTGCGGGTAACGCCCGCAATCCCGCGACCCTGCGGGCCTGTCACCTGTGCCCGCTACCGAGCGTAACGCTTCGTGCACGAAGTTGTGGCGTGACGGTGTTGATAGGTACCGCATGGGTGCACGACCCGCCCCGCTTCCCTGCCGAACCGTCTCTTCTGTGAAACGAATCACGCGTTTCGTCTGTGAAATAAATAAGTCACTGATCTGCAACGATTTTTATTTAAGGCCCAAATCGGCCGTTCACTGGCATTGTTCATGCTTAAGACAACGTACCGTATATGAAACGAACCAGAGACTATTCATGGCCATTTCCGAACTCCAGGCGTACCGCACCTCACCGGCTTCCGTGACCAGCCGCACGACGTCCGCCCCCGTCGAGATCGAATTTCGTGGCGTCGCAAAGTCCTTTCCCAAGAAGGGCAGCCCGGACGCGATGCCCGTGGTTCAAGAGGTGAATTTCAGCATTCGGCGCGGCGAAGTGGTGTCGATCATCGGCCCGTCCGGCTGCGGCAAGAGCACCATGCTCAACATGGGCTCGGGTCTCTACATGCCGAGCGCAGGCGAGGTGTTCATCTCCGGCGAGAAGGTCAGCGGGCCGGTGCGCAAGGTCGCCTTCATGCTGCAGAAGGACCTGCTGATGCCCTGGCGGACCATTCGCCGCAACATCGAACTGGGCCTGGAGATCGAAGGCGTGCCGAGCGCGCGTCGCGCCGAAGTCGCCAACGCGTTGCTGGTCAAGTGCCATCTGGAAGGCTTCGGCGACCACTACCCCTTCCAGCTCTCCGGCGGGATGCGCCAGCGCGCCGCGCTGGCTCGCACCCTGGCCATCGACCCGCAGGTGCTGTTCCTCGACGAGCCGTTCTCGGCGCTCGATGCGCAGACCAAGATGATCCTGCAGCAGGACCTGGCCCTGATGCTTCACGAACAGCAGAAGACCGCGCTGTTCATCACCCATGACCTCGTCGAGGCGATCGCCATGTCCGATCGCATCCTGGTCATGAGCGCCCGCCCCGGGACGCTCATCGAAGAAATCAAAGTGAATCTGCCGCTACGCGAGAACCCGCTCGAACGCCGCAAGCTTCCGGAGATCGGCCCCCTGGCCGGGCGCCTGATGGAGCTGCTCAAGGTTGGCGAGAGCACGGATCTGCACTGAACACGCATCCCTTTTCGGAGACGAGCATGAGCAAGAATTTCGCTGCACGTGTGGGCAAGCACGCCCTTCTGGCCGTGGCCCTGAGTACCGCCCTGGGCGCCCAGGCGGCCGATCTGAAGAAGATCACCTACCTGCTGCCGGCCCCGCCGAACTCCCCGGCCTTCGCGCCCTGGATCATTGCCCAGCACAAGGGCTACTACGGCGAGAAAGGCCTGCAGGTGACCTTCGTCGCCGGCAAGGGCGGCGTCGACGTGGCCAAGCAGATCGGTGCGGGCAACGCCCTGGTCGGCGGCGCCCTCGGTGACACCCCCATCGTGGTGCGCGCCAACGGCGTCCCGGTCAAGGCCGTGGCGGTGCTCGGCGCCGGCGGCGTGACCATGGTCGCCACCGATGCCGACCAGAAGATCGACTCCATCGCCGCGCTCAAGGGCAAGACCATGACCGTGATGTCCTACTCGGACACCACCTACTACGCGCTGCTCGCCTCGCTGAAGAAGGCCGGTCTCTCGGCCAACGACGTCAACGTGCAGGCCGCCGGGCCCGCCGGCGTCTGGCAGCTGTTCTCGGCCAAGAAAGCCGTGGCCATGGCCGGCGTGCCGGACTGGGTGGTGAGCGCCGAGGAAGCCGGCGTGAACGTCCGCCTGATCCCGCAGACGGAGATCTTCGAGAGCATGGCCCAGGCGATCCTCGCCTCGGACAAGGCGATCGAGAGCCAGCCCGAGGTGGTCGGCGGCGTGGTCCAGGCCACCCTGCGCGGCATGCGCGACATCATGCAGGACCCCGCGGCTGCGGCCGTCACCTTCGCCGAGGCCGTGCCCTCCTACAAGGGCAAGGAAGCGAGCCTGGAGAAGATCTTCAGCCTCTACCGCGAACACGTCTACGCCGACCAGGCCACGCCCGGAAAAATCGATCCGCAGCGCCTGGAAAGCGTCCGCCAGTTCTACGTCAGCGAGGGCATCGTCACTCGCGAGACGCCCCTGGACGAGCTCTACACCAACCAGTTCGTGGAGGCGGCCCAGGTCGCCACGAAATAACGCTCCCGCCGTTCGAAAGGTACGTCGTCGATGAAAAGCCTCAACAACCCGGTGGCTGGCAGCCTGATCCTGCTGGCCGTGTTCCTCGCACTCTGGCAATGGGGCCCGGGCCTCATGGGCATGCCCGAATTCGTCATGCCCAACCTGACCCGCGTGATCGCCGAGTTCGGCGCGATGTGGCAGCACAGCAACCTGCTGGAGCACACCCTGATCACCGCGTTCGAAATCATCGTGGGCTTCGCCCTGGGGGCACTGCTGGGCATCCTCATCGGCGTCAGCCTCGGCCTCTCGCCGAATGCCGAGGCCATTCTCTCGCCCTACATCCTCGCGCTGCAGATCGCGCCGAAGGTGGCCTTCGCCCCGCTGTTCGTGATGTGGCTGGGCTACACCATCTACCCGAAGATTCTCATCGCGATCCTGATCGTGTTCTTCCCGGTGATGATCAACGTGCTCTCGGCGATCCGCACCGTCGATCCGGACATGGTCAACCTGGTCCGCGCGATGAACGCCAACCGCTGGCAGATCTTCCGCCTGGTGGAGTTCCCCTCGGCCATGGCCGCGCTGTTCTCCGGGTTGCGCATTGCCTCCACCCTGGCGGTGATCGGCGTGACCGTGGGCGAGCTGGTCGGCGGCAACAAGGGCCTCGGCTTCCTGCTGGTGAACTCCGAGGGCCAGGGCAACACCGCCGGCGTGTTCGTCGCCATCGTCATGCTGACCCTGATCGGCGTGCTGGCCTACGCGGCGGTGGTCTGGGCGGAGAAGCGCGTCCTGCACTACCTGCCCAAAGCCAACCTGAGCACGGTGTGAGGGAGCCGATCATGCACAACCTTCTCAATGGTCGCCGCGTACTGGTCACCGGCGGCGCCCGCGGGCTGGGCCTGGCCTTCGCCGAGGCGATCGCCGGCGCCGGCGCCCGGGTGGTCATCGCCGACATCCTCGCCGAACCGCTCGAGGCGGCGGCGCAGAACCTGCGCCAACGCGACCTCGACGTGCAGGCGCTGCGGCTGGACCTGGCCGACCCGGCCTCGGTCGAGGCGTGCGCCGCCCGGACCGTCGAACTGCTCGGCGGGCTGGACGGGCTGGTCAACAACGCCTCGATCACCAATTCCGGCGGCAAGGGCCTGGACGAGCTGGAGATCGAGATGTTCGACCGGGTCCTGCAGGTGAACGTGCGCGGCACCTGGCTGATGACCCGGGCCTGCCTGCCGGCCCTGCGCGCCAGCGGTCGCGGCGCGGTGGTCAACCTGGCGTCCGACACGCCGCTGTGGGGCGCGCCGAACCTGCTGGCCTACGTGGCCAGCAAGGGCGCGGTCATCGCCATGACCCGCTCGATCGCCCGCGAGGTCGGCGACGACGGCGTCACCGTCAATGCCATCGCGCCCGGTCTGGTGGAAGTGGAAGCCACCGCCTACGTACCCGAGGCCCGCCACCAGCACTACAAGCAGCACCGGGCGATCCGGCGCGCGCAACTTCCCGAGGACGTGAACGGCGCGGTGCTGTTCGCCCTCTCCGACCTTTCCCGCTTCATCACTGGACAGACCCTGCCGGTAAACGGCGGGTTCGTCATGCCTTGACCTGGAGAACCGACATGACTGATCTCAATCAACAGGCTGCCCCCAAGTCCTACGACCGTCCCGAGGGCGCCAGCTTCGCCGAATGGTGCGAGTCGCGCATCGCCCGCTTCTCGACCCGTCGCTACGACTGGGACGCGCTGAAGTTCCAGGCCGACTACGACCCCAAATACCGCCGCGCGCAGATGCGCTACATCGGCACCGGCGGCACCGGCGTGACGGCGGACACCAACACCATCCCGTCCGAACACTTCACCTTCTCCACCATGATCATCCCGGCCGGCAACATCGGCCCGTCGCACATCCACATCGACGTCGAAGAAGTGTTCTTCGTCCTGCGCGGCAAGATGAAGGTCATCATGGAGAAGGATGGCGAGCGCTTCGAGGCGATCCTCACCGATCGCGACATCATCTCGGTGCCGCCGGGCGTCTACCGCGAAGAGCACAACATCGGCGAAGAGGACGCGCTGATGTGCGTGATGCTCGGCGCCAAGAAGCCGATCACCCCCACCTATCCGCCGGAATCCCCGCTGGCGAAGATCAAGCGCGGTTGATCGCCATGACGCTCGCATCCGTCTCTTCGATCCCTGCGGTGGAACGCCCGCTACTGGACCAGCTGGACATGGCGTTTCCCCTGCGCCACCTGGTGTTTCCCGAAGCGCGCACGGCCGTGCGCGAGTGCGGCCAGGGGCCGACCGTGGTGCTGCTGCACGGGATCGGCTCGGGTGCGGCGTCCTGGTTGCAGGTGGCCCGGCAACTGTCCGGACAGGCCCGGGTGATCGCCTGGGACGCACCGGGTTACGGCCGGTCCTCGCCGCTGGCCGAGGCGCGTCCGCGCGCCGAGTCCTATGCCCGGCGCCTGGAGCATGTGCTCGAAGCCCTCGAGATCGAGCGCTGCGTGCTGGTCGGCCATTCCCTGGGCGCGATGACCGCGCTGGCCTGCGCCACCGGCCAGGCGGCATCGCGCATCGCCCGGGTGATGCTGATCAGCCCGGCGCGCGGTTACGGCGCCGCCGCGCGCCGGGCCATCGGCGAGCAGGTGCGTGCCGGTCGGCTCGACCACCTGGAGCGGCACGGGGTCGAGGCGATGGCCGAGGAGCGCAGCCATCGCCTGCTCTCCACGCGCGCCTCGGCCAGCCAGCTGGACTGGGTGCGCTGGAACATGGCGCGGCTCAACCCGGCCGGCTACCGGCAGGCCGTCGAGCTGCTCTGCGGGGACGACCTGCTGCGCTTCCCGCCCCTGACGATGCCCTGCGAGGTGCATTGCGGCGAGGACGACGGCATCACCCAGCCGGGCGAGTGCCAGCTGATCGCCGACCACCTGCATGCACGCTTTTCCCTGATACCCCGGGCCGGTCATGCCAGCCCGATCGAACAACCCGAGGCGGTGACCGAACGCATCGCCTCCGCCCTCAAGGCCTCACTGGAAGGAACACGTCCATGACCGATCTCGAATCGCTCAAAGAGACGCAAGAAAAATACATCGTTCCCGGTCTGGAGCGCGGGCTGTTGCTGCTCTGCGAGTTCAGCCGACAGAACCGCACCCTGACCGCGCCGGAGCTGGCGCGACGCCTGAAGCTGCCACGTTCGACCATCTTCCGCCTGCTCACCACCCTGGAGACCATGGGCTTCGTCACCCGCAGCGGCAACGAGTACCGCCTGGGCATGTCGGTGCTGCGCCTGGGCTTCGAGTACCTCGCCTCGCTGGAACTGACCGAGCTCGGCCAGCCGCTGCTGACGCAGCTGAGCAACGCCATCCACTACCCCTGCAACCTGGTGGTGCGCGACGGCCGCTCGATCGTCTACGTCGCCAAGGTCTCGCCGCCCACCGTGTTCAGCAGCGCGGTGAATGTCGGCACCCGCCTGCCGGCCCACGCCACGGTGCTCGGCCGCATCCTGCTCGAAGACCTGTCGCTGGCCGACCTGCGCGACCTGTACCCCGAAGAGGTGCTGGAAAGCCACTCGCCCTGCACGCCCAAGACCGTGATGGACCTGTTCGACCTGGTGCAGAGCGATCGCCAGCGCGGCTACGTGATGGGCGAGGGCTTCTTCGAATCGACCATCTCCACCGTCGCCGCGCCGGTGCGCAACCACAGCGGCAAGGTGGTGGCCGCCCTCGGCGCGACGATTCCCTCGTCCCACATCGGCGGCGACCGCATCGACGAGCTCGTCCGCCAGGTGCGCCACAGCGCCGAAGAGCTGTCGCGCCTGCTGAACTACAACCCGAACGTCGCCCAGGCCGCGACCCTGATGAGGGGCTGAAGATGAGCATGCACAACCTCTCCGGCAAGGTCGCGGTCGTGACCGGCGGTTCGTCCGGCATCGGCCTGGCCACTGTCGAGCTGCTGCTCGAGGCCGGCGCCGCGGTGGCCTTCTGTGGCCGCGACGCCGATCGCCTGGCCAGCGCCGAAGCGGCCCTGCGCCAGCGCTTCCCCGAAGCCGCGCTGCACACGCAGTGCTGCGACGTGCTCGACGCCGGGCAGATGCAGCGCTTCGCCGCGGACAGCCAGGCGAAACTCGGCGCCGCCAGCATGCTGGTCTGCAATGCCGGCCAGGGCCGCGTCTCGACCTTCGCCACCACCAGCGACGAAGCCTGGCAGGACGAGCTGAACCTGAAGTTCTTCTCCATCATCCGGCCGGTGCGCGCCTTCCTGGCGCAGCTGGAAAGCCAGCCGGACGCGGCCATCGCCTGCGCCAACTCGCTGCTGGCCAGCCAGCCTGAGCCGCACATGGTGGCCACTTCCGCCGCCCGCGCCGGGGTGAAGAACCTGGTGCGCTCGCTGGCCGTCGAGTTCGCCCCCAAGGGCATCCGGGTCAACGGCATCCTCATCGGCCTGGTCGAGTCGGGCCAATGGCAGCGCCGTTTCGAGGCCCGCGAGGAGCGCGACCTCGACTGGACGCAATGGACCGCCCGGCTCGCCCGCGGCAAACAGATTCCCCTGGCGCGCCTGGGCCTGCCCCTCGAGGCGGCTCGCGCGCTGTTCTTCCTCGTTTCCCCGCTGTCCGCCTACACCACGGGTAGCCATATCGATGTTTCCGGAGGCTTGTCCCGTCATGTCTGAAGAAGTCCGCAACGAGAAGCCGATGGTCACCGTCGGCACCGCGATCACCGCCTTTCTCGAACACTGTGGGGTCAAGGCCGCCTTCGGCGTCATTTCCATCCACAACATGCCGATCCTCGATGCGTTCGGCATTCGCCAGAACATCCGCTTCGTGATGGCCCGTGGCGAGGCCGGTGCGACCAACATGGCCGACGCCTATGCTCGCGCGGTCGGCGGCCTCGGCGTCTGCCTGACCTCCACCGGCACCGCGGCGGGCAACGCCGCCGGCGCGATGGTCGAGGCGCAGACCGCCGGCACGCCGCTGCTGCACCTGACCGGGCAGATCGAGACGCCCTACCTGGACCAGGACCTGGCCTACATCCACGAGGCCCGCGACCAGCTGACCATGCTCAAGGCGGTGTCCAAGGCCGCCTTCCGCGTGCGCAGCGCGGAGACCGCGATCAGCACCCTGAAACTCGCCGTGCAGACGGCCCTGACCGCGCCCACCGGTCCGGTCAGCGTGGAAATCCCGATCGACATCCAGTCAAGCTTCATCCCCATGCCGACCGACCTCGCGCCCCTGCCGATTCCCGTCGCGGTGCCCTCGGACGAGGCCCTGGACCGGGTCGCCGAGCGCCTTGCCGGCGCCAGGCGCCCGCTGCTCTGGCTGGGCGGCGGCGCCCGTCACGCCGGCGCGCAGGTCAAGCGCCTGATGGACATGGGCGTCGGCGTGGTCACCTCGACCCAGGGCCGCGGCGTGGTCAACGAGGACGATCCGCGCTGCCTCGGCGCCTTCTCGCAGAACAAGCGCGTCGAGCGCTTCTTCCAGAGCTGCGACGCCCTGCTGGTGGCCGGTTCGCGGCTGCGCAGCAACGAGACCTTCAAATACGCGCTCAAGCTGCCCGAGGCCACCTACCGGATCGACGCCAACCCGGCGATCGAAGGCCGCTGCTACCACAGCGACCTGTTCATCTGCGGCGACGCGGCGCTGGCCCTGGACGGCCTGGCCGATCGCCTGCAGGGGCGCCTGCGGGTCGAGCCCGGCTACCTCGCCGAGTTGCGCGAGGTGCGCCAGCAGGCCCGCGACCAGCTGGTCGACGAACTCGGGCCCTACGCGGTGCAGGTCGAGCAGCTGCAGGCCCTGGCTGGGCGCAACTTCTCCTGGGTCCGCGACGTGACCCTGTCCAACAGCATCTGGGGCAACCGCCTGCTCAACCTGTTCCACCCGCGTTCCGGCATCCACGCCCTGGGCGGCGGCATCGGCCAGGGCCTGGCGATGGGGATCGGCGCGGCGGTCGCGGCGGCGCAAACCGCGCCCGAGCGCAAGGTCTTCACTCTGGTCGGCGACGGCGGCTTCATCCTCAACCTCGGCGAGCTGGCGACCATGGTCCAGGAGCGCGCCAACATGGTCATCCTGCTGATGAACGACCAGCGCTACGGGGTCATCAAGAACATCCAGGACGCGGTGTACGGCAGCCGCCACTGCTACGTGGAGCTGACCACCCCGGACTATGCCAAGCTGTCCGAATCCCTCGGCCTGCGCCATGCGCGGGTGGGCGACCTGAAGGACTTCGCCGGCGCGCTGGACAGCGCCCTGAGCCAGCCTGGCCCCTTCCTGCTGGAAGTGGACATGCTCAGCGTCGGCCCCTTCAACACCCAGTTCGCCGGACCGCCGAACAGCGCCACCCGATCCCAGAAGGCCAGCGCCTGAGGAGCCAGACCATGCTCAACATCACCATGATCGGCTGCGGTGCCATCGGCATCGGTGCGCTGGAACTGCTGGAGAAGGACCCGGACCTGCGGGTCGACGCGGTGGTCGTGCCCGCCGAATCGCAGGAGCTGATCCGTCAGCGCCTGGCGAGCTTCGAGCATCCGCCGACCGTGCTGACCGAGCTGCCGGCCGACGCGCGCCCCGACCTTCTGGTCGAGTGCGCCGGGCACCGGGCCATCGAGCAGCACGTGCTGCCGGCCCTGGCGCGCGGTATTCCGTGCCTGGTGGTCTCGGTCGGCGCGCTGTCCGAGTACGGCCTGGCTGAACGCCTGGAAGCGGCGGCACGCGAGGGCGGCACCCGGATCGAGCTGCTGCCCGGCGCCATCGGCGGCATCGACGCGCTGTCGGCGGCCAAGGTCGGCGGGCTGGAGTCGGTGCTCTACACCGGCCGCAAACCCGCCGGCGCCTGGAAGGGCACGCCCGCCGAGCAGGCCTGCGACCTGGACAACCTGGCTGAGGCGACGGTGATCTTCAAGGGCAGCGCCCGCGAGGCGGCGCTCCTCTATCCGAAGAACGCCAACGTCGCCGCCACCCTGTCGCTGGCCGGGCTCGGCCTCGACCGCACCGAGGTGCAGCTGATCGCCGACCCGCACAGCAGCGAGAACGTCCACCAGGTGGAAGCCCGCGGCGCCTTCGGCGGCTTCGAGCTGACCCTGCGTGGCAAGCCGCTGGCCGCCAACCCGAAGACTTCCGCGCTGACCGTCTACAGCGTGGTCCGCGCCCTGGGCAACCATGCCCATGCCATTTCCATCTGAGGCCCGCCCATGAACCTCGACGACATCCAACCCATCTGCATCGCCGGCCAATGGCGCCTGGGCTCCGGGGCACTCTACGCCACCACCTACCCGGCGACCGGCGAAGTGGTCACGCAACTGCATGCCGCCGGCCTCGACGATGTCGAGCAGGCGATCCAGGGCGCCCAGCACGCCTTCGTCCATAGCGGCTGGGCGCAGCGCAAGCCCCACGAGCGGGCCACGGTGCTCTACCGCGTGGCCCAGCTGATCCGCGAGCGGAGCGAGGAGCTGGCCCAGCTGCAGCGCCTGGACAACGGCAAGCCGATCAAGGAAACCCGCAACCTGGTGGCCAGCGCCGCCGGGACCTTCCAGTTCTTCGCCGCGGCCTGCGAGACGCTCGAAGAAGCCATCACCCCGTCGCGCGGCGACTTCATGACCATGAGCGTCTACGAGCCCATGGGCGTGGTGGCCGCGATCACCCCTTGGAATTCACCGATCGCCTCCGAGGCGCAGAAGATGGCCCCGGCCCTGGCCGCCGGCAACGCGGTGGTGGTCAAGCCGGCGGAAATCACGCCGCTGGCCGCCCTGGCGCTGGCGCGGATCTGCGAGGAAGCCGGCGTACCGCGCGGGCTGATCAGCGTACTGCCGGGCAAGGGTTCGCTGATCGGCGACGCGCTGACCCGTCACCCGCTGGTCAAGCGCGTGTCCTTCACCGGCGGCACCAGCACCGGCAAGCACATCGCGCGCATCGCCGCCGACAAGATGATGCCGGTGTCGATGGAGCTGGGCGGCAAGTCGCCGACCATCGTGCTGGAGGATGCCGACCTCGACCACGCGATCGCCGGCGTGCTCTACGGCATCTTCAGCAGCTCGGGCGAATCCTGCATCGCCGGCTCCCGCCTGTTCGTCGCCCGCGCGCTCTACGGCACCTTCATGGACCGCCTGGTCGAAGGTGCCCGGGGCATCCGCGTCGGCGACCCGGCCGACGAGGCCACGCAGATGGGCCCGCTGATTTCCGCCGCCCACCGCGAGAGCGTCGAGCGCTACGTGGACATCGGCCTGTCCGAAGGCGGCCGCCTGCTCTGCGGCGGCCAGCGTCCGCAGGGCGCGACCTTCGACAAGGGTCACTTCTACAGCCCGACCATCCTGGAAGGGCTGCCCAACACGGCCCGCCTGTGCCAGGAGGAAGTCTTCGGCCCGGTGCTGGTGGCCCTGCCCTTCGACGACGAGGCCGACCTGATCGACCAGGCCAACGACAGCGTCTACGCGCTGGCCGCCGGCATCTGGACCCGCGACTTCCAGAAGGCCTGGAAGCTCGGCCGCGCCATCCAGGCCGGCACCGTCTGGATCAACACCTACAAGCAGTTCTCCATCTCCACCCCCTTCGGCGGCTGGCGCGACAGCGGCCTGGGGCGCGAGAAGGGACGTCTCGGCATTCTCCAGTACATGGAGCAGAAGTCCCTCTACTGGGGCCTGAACGAACAGCCCATCGCCTGGGCGGGAGCAAAGCAATGAGCGTACTTGGCATCGACGAGATCACCTACGGGGTCGAAGACCTGCCCCGCTGCATCACCTTCTTCAAGGACTGGGGGCTGGCGCTGGTCAGCGAGCAGCCCGACGAGGCGATCTTCGAAACCCTCAACGGCTGCCGGGTGATCGTCGCCGACCTGAACAAGGCCGGCCTGCCGGCGGCGATCGAATCCGGCCCGACCATCCGCGAGGTGGTCTGGGGCGTCGAGAGCGAGGCGGACCTGGCGCTCTACGCCAGCCGAATCGCCCAGGACCCGGGCTTCGTCGAGGGCAACGGCCGCGTCGGCTGCACCGACCCCAACGGCCTGGCGATCCGCTTCCAGGTCACCCGCAAGTGCGACCTCGAACTGGAGGAATGCGGCGCCCACAACACCTGGAACAGCAAGGGCCGGATCAACAAGCCGAGCCCGGTCTACGAGCGCGCCACGCCGGTGGAAGTCGGCCATGTGGTGTTCTTCGTCAAGGACGTGAACGCCTGCGAAGCCTTCTACCACGACCGCTTCGGCTTCCAGTCCTCGGACCGCTACCCGAACCGCGGCGCCTTCATGCGCACCGCAGAGGAAGGCGGCCACCACGACCTCTTCATGCTCCAGCTGCCCGAGCCGCGCGCGGGCCTGAACCACGTTGCCTTCACCGTGCGCGACATCCACGAGGTGTTCGGCGGCGGCATGCACGTCTCCCGCTGCGGCTGGGACACCGAGATCGGCCCGGGCCGCCACCCGGTGTCCTCGGCGTTCTTCTGGTACTTCAAGAATCCGGCCGGCGCGCTGGTGGAGTACTACGCGGACGAGGACCACCTGACCGCCGAATGGCAGCCGCGCGAGTTCGAGCCCGGCCCGACGGTCTTCGCCGAATGGGCCATCGCCGGCGGCATCGACGGCGTGACCCGCCGGCAGCGGCACGTGGAGGCGCCCCAGGGCAAGTTCCTCACCGACAAACCCAGGACGCCGAGCAAGCCATGAGCGAGACGATGCTGCTGACGGTGCTGCTCCGGCACGATCAGTCGAAGAACCTCGACGACATCCAGGGCCACATGAAAAGAATGGACTGGTGGAACCGCTTTCCGGTCGAGGGGGTGGAGATCGTCTCCTGGACCGTCGCCATGGGCCTGGGCCAGATCGTGACGCTGCGCCTGCCGCCGGCATTGCTACCCAAGATCAACGTGGAACTGGAGCGCTCCGCCTGGGGCGTGTTCCGCACCGAATGCTACCCCACCTACGACTTCGTCCCGGTTCGCGAAATGATCCGCGAGCGGGTCCGCAATGGAGGCCAATGACATGACCCTGCCCTACAACGAAACCCATCAGGCCCGCACCCGCCCCAGCACGCCCTTCGAGGACTTGCTCGGCGACTCCATCGAGCGCGCCTACGCTGCCGGCAAGCACGACCTGCCGAGCCTGCTGGCACACCTGAACCTGGCCGGCCCGCCCTGCCCGCTGAACACCGGCGAGTGGGACGAGGAAAGCTTCAAGACGCTGATGGCCCGGCTGGGCGAATGAGGAACCGAACATGAACATGCAAGCCAACATCGATCCGGTCGAACAGCTGCTCGCCAACGGCCTGAAGAACCTCTGGTTCCCGGTACTGCCTTCCGCCCTGCTGGAGGACAAGCCGGTGTCCATCCGCCGCCTGGGCTACAAGATCGCCCTCTGGCGCGACAACGACGGCAGCGTCCACGCGCTGGAAGACCACTGCCCGCACCGCGGCGCCCCGCTGTCGCTCGGCCCGGTGCTCGGCGACCGCCTGCAGTGCCCCTACCATGGCATCGAAGTGCGTTGCGACGGCACCGTCACCAAGGTCCCCGGCAGCCCTGGCTGCAAGCTCGAAGGCAGCCGCCCGACGCGGATGTTCCACGTGCGCGAGGCGGCCGGCGCGATCTTTCTCTACAACGCCGCCGAGCCGCACGTGGCCGAGCCGCCGGAGCTGGTGCTGCCCGAGCAGCTGACCTCGCCGCAATGGAGCAGCTTCCTCTGCTACACCGAGTGGAAGGGCGACTACCGCTACGTCATCGACAACGTCATGGACCCGATGCACGGCACCTACCTGCACAAGATGTCGCATTCGATGAGCGAGGGTGAGAGCACCGCGAAGTTCATCACCCGCGACACCGACAGCGGCTTCATCTTCGAGAAGGAAGGCCAGCGGGGGGTCAACTTCGACTGGACCGAATTCGTCGACAACGGCTGCCACTGGCTGCGCCTGGAAATCCCCTATCCGAAGACCGGCGGCCCGGGCGGCAACTTCACCATCATCGGCAGCTACACCCCGAGCAGCCCGGCCCTGTGCGCCGTCTTCCACTGGCGCTGCCGCCCGCTGACCGGCTGGCAGCGCGACACCTGGCGCTTCCTCTACAAGAATCGCCTGGAAGCCCGCCACTGGGCGGTGCTGGAGCAGGACCGGGTACTGCTGGAAAACATGGAACCGGATGCCAACGCCCGCGAGAACCTCTACCAGCACGACCTGGGCCTGGTGCGCCTGCGCCGCTACCTCAAGGGCAAGGCCCGCGAGCAGCTGGAACTGATCGAGGCGAAGCAGCTGTGAGCCTGACCTCCGTGCGCCGCGTTCGCGCGGACGCGGTGGCCGAACTGGCCACCGCCAGCTGGTCCAACGCGCTGCTGATCGACAACGAGGTGGTGATGTCCGGCATGACCGGGCATCCCGCCACCCGCCAGGCGACGGAACGGGGCGAACCCCTGGACGCCTACACCCAGACCCTGGTGGTGCTGAACAAGTGCAAGGCGCTGGTCGAGGCCGCCGGGGGCGGCATCCACAACATCTACCGGCTGACCCTGTACCTCACCCGCATCGCCGACAAGGACGAGGTGGGTCGCGCCCGCCGCGATTTCTTTGCCGGCCAGACGACCCTGCCGACCTCGACCCTGGTCGAGGTCAGCGGTCTGGTCTTTCCCGAACTCTGCGTGGAGATCGAAGCCAGCGCCCGCCTGGACGTCGATCTGCGCGCTACAGCCTGAGGCAAGCATCATGTCTACCGCGACCACGACCGCCCTGGTGCACACGCTGCGCTACGAGGCGGAAGGCATCATCAGCGTGGAACTCCGGCCGTGGGGCGACACCGTGTTCGCTCCCTTCGAAGCCGGCTCGCACATCGACCTGCACCTGCCCAACGGGCTGGTGCGCAGCTACTCGCTGCTCAACTCGCCGAGCGATCGGGGACGTTACGTGGTCGGCATCCTGCGCGACCGCAAGAGCCGTGGCGGCTCGGAATTCATCCACAGCCAGCTGCGGGTCGGGATGCAACTGACCATTTCCCAACCGCGCAACAACTTCCACCTGGACACCGCCGCCAGCCACAGCGTGCTGGTCGCCGGCGGCATCGGCATCACCCCGATCTACTGCATGTACCGCCAGCTGCTGGCGCTCGGGCGCTCGGCCGAACTGATCTACTGCGCCCGCTCGCGTCGCGAGGCGGCGCTGCTGGAGGAAATCTCAGGCCTCGAAGGCCAGGTCGTCTATCACTTCGACGATGAGAAAGGCGTTTCGCCTGACCTGGCGAACTACCTCGCCGGCAAGCCCGCCGACACGCACTTCTACTGCTGCGGACCGACGCCGATGCTCGATGCCTTCGAGCAGACCTGCGAACGGCTGGGCTACCCGCACGCGCACATCGAGCGCTTCGCCGCCGCCGAGCTGCCGCCCGCGGCCGACGCCCAGGGCAGCTACAGCGTCGAACTCAAGCGCTCGGGCAAGACGCTGGAGATCGGGCCGGGGGACAACCTGCTGGAAGCCCTGCTGAACGCCGGCTGCGACATCGAAAACAGCTGCCGCGAAGGGGTCTGCGGTGCCTGCGAGACCCGCGTGCTCGAAGGTGAGCCCGATCACCGCGACGGCGTGCTGAGCAAGGCGGAACGGCAGGCCAACAAGTCGATGATGGTCTGTGTATCGGGCTGCCGCAGCAGCCGCCTGGTACTGGACGCCTAGTTATCGATTCGACCGGAGTCAGTTCAACGCCGTTACATATGATTACGCCCGGTCATGCCGGGCGTTTTTATATATGCATCCGGTGCGACCAAAGGTTACAACGCGCACTGCGATAACTCAGACGTTACTTATCTGCACCCATGCAGTGCGGCGCTCCATATGTTCAATCCGGTCTGTTCCATGCCTGGCACAAGTCAGCATGTTTTCCATATAACACATTGAAAAACAAGGACTTACAAGAAACCTGAACACTAAGCGGAGCGTGGCATGGTTCATGCAAAAAACGCTTAGCCATATATGAAACAAGCATGGACGATTCCAAGCGCCCAGATTCCCCTTGACTGGCTTCAACCCACTTCATTTTTTGAACTTCTTCAAAAGAGGGGCGGGTTTTCTATTGGCTGAAATTTGCTTGGTTAATTATTTGAGGCTGCTGACATGAAAAGAACTCTGCTTGCACTCGCGCTGGCCAATGTTCCCGCCCTGGCCCTCGCCCAGGCGTCCGGCGTGCCCGCGCCCGCTTCCGTTTCCGAACCCGCAGCGACCCAGGCGGCGGCACCGCCAGCCGGGCCGCGCAAGCCCTTTCCCCACGTTTCCTGGCAAAGCGACGATGGCGCGACGGCGCTGGATATCGGCGGCGCCCTGCGGATGAACTACCGCGACGAGGACTGGGACAGCACCGAGAACAATGGGCGCTTCCTGTTCGACACCTTCCGCGTCGACCTCAAGGCCAGGCACCAGGCCTTCTTCGCCGACGTGAACTACTGGTTCCAGGACGACGGCAAGCGCTCCATCGACCGCGGCTACATGGGTTACAACCTGAGCCCCCAGTCGAGCATCCAGCTCGGCG
This sequence comes from Stutzerimonas nosocomialis, assembly GCF_005876855.1. Classification (GTDB taxonomy): domain Bacteria; phylum Pseudomonadota; class Gammaproteobacteria; order Pseudomonadales; family Pseudomonadaceae; genus Stutzerimonas; species Stutzerimonas nosocomialis. Next base: position 36,208 of record NZ_QLAE01000020.1, read on the forward strand.
CCCCTTTCAAGCCGTTCGGCCTGGAGCCCTATCCGCAGTTCGGCTGGAGCTATCACATCCCGTTCTTCCTGGGTTATGGCGTGAGCGCCGGCGCGGGCATCAAGTACAACTACAAGGACGCCGACTGGGACCTGCAGGCCGGCTACTTCCCGCGCATGCTGCCGTCGAGCCTCCGGTACTCGCCGGAAGTGGGCCGCTACAAGGACCTGGATGAAAACGCCATCGCCGCCGTGCATGGCGGCCAGGACAACGAGAAGCGCGACCAGCTCAACCTGCGCCTGGCCCGCACCTTCGCCGGCGACGACTGGAAGGCCGAGGTCGGCGGCTCGCTGGCCGGCGCCCGGCTGTACAACGCCACCACCCGTGACGACGGGGACTACTGGGCCGCCGGCCTGCATGCGGTCGTCAACCACGGCCCCTGGACCCTGACGACCCAGGGCATCCGCTACGAATTCGATCCGAAGAACCCGGCCGGGGTGGCCGACAACCAGATCCTGATGGGCGGCAACGGCCTGACGCCGGCCTTCATGATCGCCGCCGAAGGCACCATCGCCTCGCTCAACGTCGGCTACGACATCGCCACCCCGGGCCTGGGCATGCTGAAGAAGATCAAGCTCTACAACGACTACAGCCGGCTGTTCAAGGACGAAAGCGGCTGGGCCGACTCGCAGATGTACACCGCCGGCATCCAGTTCCTCGCCCTGCCGATCATCGCCTGGCTGGACCTGACCTGGGCCAAGAACGCCAACCCCTTCGGCGGCGCGGAGAACGGAACCGGCTGGACCTCCACCACCTCCTCGGGCAGCAACGACTGGTATTACCGGACCAACCTCAACATCGGCTACTACTTCTAGATGAGCGCTCGCTCCCTTCCAGCCGCCCCGGGGCAGCTGTCTTGTCGGCGCCCGGTTCAGCCGTCCGCAGGATCAGCGCAGGCGGCCGTGACTCAGGGCGAGCGACCAGATGGCGTTTTCGCAGCGGGGGCAATGCGCCTGCTGCCGGTCGTTCAGGAGCTGCGTATGGCCGCAGCGGGTACAGGCATAGATGCCACCGGCCGGCACCCGCTCGTACACCGGCCGGTGCTCGGGCGGCAACACCGACAGCCCCGGTTTGGTGGCCTCCGGCGGGTTGAAGTAGAGGCTGACGTCGCCGTCGGTTTCGAGAATGCCGAGGCGGACCTGACCGAGGTGTTCGACGCCCTGCTGGCGCAGCTCCATGAAGAACTCGTCGGACGAGATCTTGTAGCGGTTCAGGCTGTCCAGCTCGTACAGCCCGTCCTCGATGATGGTCACCGGCTTGCCTTCCATCCAGTTGGAGAACCGCACGCTGTGGCTCATGGCCAGGACGGTGAAGCGGTAGAGCAGCAGCAGGGTCGCGAACACCATCGCGATGGGCAGCAGCGGCACGTCCTCGTAGAACGACACGTCGCCGGCGGCCGAACCGAGCGTCAGGATCACCACCAGCTCGAACAGCGACAGCTGGCGGATGCCCCGCCGACCGCTCACCTTCAGGAACAGGAACACCACGACGAAAGCGAAGAAGGCGCGAAGCGCGACCTCCCCGAGGAAGAGCACGGGGAATTCGTCGAGCAGCATGCGCTGCCAATCGAAGGGAGTCATGCGCTGCTCCATCGGGGTCGGGGGGGCTGCCTGCCCGCCGTTGCGCCGGAAGGATCGGCGACGGCCGAGGGTCGAGCGCCTCGAGCGTCGATGCACGTCAGGGAGAGGAAATGGGCTTGCGCACCCTTCATGGGGAGTCCGTTTTCGTCTGCGTCATCCTTGAGACCGTGAGCGCAGCGAATGGATCGATCCGTCTTGAGGCAACATTTATGACGTCAATGTTGCGTCATAAGAAAAACGTATGGCTCGCTAATGCCGGCCTATGGCGGCTCCCGTGGCGTTACCAAAACAATCGGAAAAGGTTCAACCATTTTCCCGACGGACGGCATTGAAGCGCATCACACTCCAGTCGATACGTCCGCGCGACGCATGCGAGCTACGAAGCACGCCTGCTCCTTCCCCCTGCATACAAGAGTGACCTAATCGTGCTCAGGCATTACAAGATCGCGTCCCGATCAGCTTTCAGCTTTTCAATCGTTGCACTGCTCGTCGTGGCGTTGGGCGCTTTTGCGCTGCTACAGATGAAGAACATCCGGATGGCCACCCTGGACATGGTGGACAACCGTCTGCCGAGCTATGAAGCGCTGGCCGACATGAAGGAGAAACTGCTCCGCATGCGTGTCGTTTCGCTCCGGGTCCTGGTCAATCGCGATCCGGCGGAACTTGCGCAGAGCGCAAGGAGCTCGAACGAGCTGGCCCAGCAGGTCAAGGATGTGGAGCTCCGCTATGAGGGGTTGATCTCCGATGACGACGAACGCGCGCAATACCGTGTGTTCGACAAGGCGCTGAACGACTACTTCCAGGTGAACCAGCAGCTCCTGTCGCTTTCCGACCAGGACCGCATCGACGAGATGCAGGAACTGCAGGGTTCGAAATACGCGACGCTCTCCGACCAGCTCGGCCATGAGCTCGACAAGCTCCTGCAGATCAACAAGACCGGCGCCGCCGACTCCGGAAAGAAAGCGGCCGATGCCTACGAATTTTCCATCGCCGTGGTCGTGGGCATGCTCCTGGCCGCCGCGATGCTGACCGTGATCCTGGCCTACCTGCTGACGCGCAGCATCGTGCAGCCGCTTCGCCTGGCGGTGTCCGTCGCCGAGACGGTCGCCTCGGGGGATCTGAGCAAGACGATCGACATCGAAGGCCGTGACGAACCGGCCATGTTGCTGACGGCGCTCAAGACCATGCAGGCCAAGCTACGCGAAACCCTGGAGCGCATCGCCCTGTCCTCGGACCAGCTGGCATCGGCCGCCGAAGAGCTGAACGTGATCACCGAGGATTCGGCACGCGGGCTCGAACAGCAGAACAACGAACTGGAACAGGCCGCCACCGCGGTCAACGAAATGACCGCGGCGGTGGACGAGGTCGCACGCAACGCGGTCAGCACCTCCGAAGCTTCGAGGGCCTCGGACGACAACGCCAAGAAGGGCCAGCAGCAGGTCAACGGCACGGTCAACTCGATTTCCCAGCTCGCCGGTGAAATAGGCGGCACCTCGGTGCAGGTGAAGGATCTCGCCGACAAGGTGCATGACATCAGCAAGGTGCTCGACGTCATCCGCTCGATCGCCGAGCAGACCAACCTGCTCGCCCTCAACGCCGCGATCGAAGCCGCCCGCGCGGGGGATGCCGGCCGAGGCTTTGCGGTGGTGGCCGACGAAGTTCGTGCCCTGGCTCATCGCACCCAGCAGTCGACGCTGGAGATCGAGCAGATGATCGGCAACATCCGCACGGGGGCCGACCAGGCCAAGGCGTCGATGGATGCGAGTACCGAACGCGCCACCGCCACGCTCCGCATCGCGGAAGCGGCAGGCCAGGCGCTGCAGGAAATCACCGATGCCATCAGCCAGATCAGCGAGCGCAACCTGGTGATCGCCAGCGCCTCGGAAGAACAGGCCCAGGTGGCCCGCGAGGTCGACCGCAACCTGGTCAACATCCGCGACCTAGCCGCCCACAGCTCTGCCGGCGCGAGCCAGACCAATGCCGCCAGCCAGGACCTCTCGCGGCTGGCCGTCGAACTGAACGACCTGGTGAATCGGTTCAAGTTCTGACCGCGAGCGCCTGCGAGCCAGGCACGCACTGACAGTCTCTCCTTCAGGAAGGATCGTGGCCAGCGGATGGCCTTCGCCTTTTCGGCCCCCAGGTTTCACACGCCAACATCCGCACGCTCCCCTCGCCCGCTCCGGGAGAGAACCAGGGATCACGAGCGTTCTCCGCTACGCCAGACGCACACCCTCCCCGTCGAACCCCCGCACGACGCAATCTCCTCTCACCACCCGCCAGGACTCAATCCAGGGACTTCTCCTGCCCGGCATCCGCCGGCGTGAGCACCAGGTACAGCGCGGGCACGACGAACAGCGCCAGGATCGACACCGAGATCAGCCCGAAGATGATCACCAGGGTCAGCGGCCGATAGAACGCGCTGCTGATGGCCAGCGGTATCAACCCGACGATGGTGGTGATGGCCGTGGTCAGCAAGGGTCGCAGGCGACGCGCCGAACCGGCCGCGGCCGCCTGGTTGATGCTCATCCCGTCCTTGAGATAGCCGTTCATGGTGTCGACCATGATGATGCCGTTGTTGATGGCGATGCCGATCAGCGACACCAGGCCGATCATGGCGAAGAACGAAAAGGTGATGTCGAAAGCCCAGAAGCCCAGGGCCGCGCCGACGATGGCCAGGGGCATGGTGGCGAAGATGATGAACGCCTGGCGGAAGCTGCTGAGCACGATGACCAGCACGCCCACGATCAGCACCACCGCGATGAGCATGGCGATCAGCGCCGAGGTGAAGGTCTCCGCGGTATCGGCGGACTCGCCACCGATCACCACACGGTAGCCGGCGGGCCACTCCCGCTGCAGCTCGGTCAGCTGCGGCATCAGCTCGGCCATCACCTCGCCCACGGTGCGCCCTTCGTTCTTGGCCATCACCGTGAGCGCGCGCTCGCCGTCGCTGTGGGAGATGGCGATGGCCGCTTCGGACTGGATCGGCTTCAGCAGCTGGTTCAGCGCAATGGAGGTGCCGTCGTCGGTGAAGGCGCGCACGCGGGACAGCTCCTCGGTGTTGCGCGGCCCACCCGCCTCGCCGGGTCGGCTCGGCCATTCGGTCCCCAGGCGGATGTCGATGTTGTCCATCCCGGCGGCGGTGATGAAGGTGCCGATGATGTCGGAGCTGAAGGCGATACGGACCTGCGAGGCGAGGTTTTCCTGGGAGATGCCGAAGAAGTCGGCGGCCTCGCGGTTGGGCCGCAGGGCCATCTGGGGCTTGAGCATGCCGATGTTGTCACGCACATCGACCACGCCGTCGATATCCGACAGCAACCCCTGCACCTGGCGGGAGAACACCTGCAACTGGTCCATGTCGGCGCCCAGGAGCTGGATCTCGATCGGATCGCCCGAGGTCGGACCGCTGCCCTCGGGCACCACCAGCAGCTGCGCGGCGGCCACGTTTTCCTGCAGGTACGCCGAGAGCTCCCGGCGCAGTTCGTCGGCCAGGACATGGGAATCCGCGTCGCGCTCCTCGCGCGGGCGGAAGATGGCCGAGAAGCCGATGTAGTTCTCCGCCTCGCTCGGCTGCAGCGCCGACGCCGTCGAGCCACCGGCGAACGGGCTCTTCAGGCCCACCAGCTTCACCACGCTCTGGAAATAGACCTTGTCCCTCAGCAGCTCGCCCACCTCGTCCGCCACCTGCTGCGAGGTGGCGAGCTGCGCGGTCGGCGGCAGTTCGATGTTGATGCCCAGGCGCTCGCCGTCGCTCGGCGGGAACAGCTCGATCCGGGCCTGGGTGAACGCCACCATCGCCAGCACGAACAGGCCGACGCCGCCCAGCACCCACAGCCACGCCAGCTTGCGCGACCGGACCACCCAGCGGCCGTTCCAGCGCTCCAGCCCGTTCACCGCCCATTGCGTCACCCGGTCGGAAGCCCCCTGGTGCTTCGGGTTGTCCGAACGCCGTTGCTTGCCCAGCAACGCCCGGGACAGCGGCAGCGAGCACAGCATGGCGACGATGAACGAGAGGACCAGGCAGATCACGATCGTGGTGGGCAGCACCCGGATGAACGCGCCGATCGTGCCGCCGATGGACATCAGCGGCGCCAGCGCCAGGATGGTGGTCAGCTGCGCGGCGAAGGCCGGCATCGCATAGCGCTTGACCGTGGCCAGCACGCCCTGGCCGAAGGTTTTGCCCTGGACGTAGATCTCGTCGTGCAGGCCCTCCATGAGCAGGATGAACACGTCGATGATCATCACCAGCGCGATCACCATGCCGATGACCACCAGCTCGTTGAGCGAATAGCCCATCACCATGATGCACAGCAGTACCCCGGCGAAGGTGACCGGGACCGACAGGCCCGCCACGATCGCCTCGCGCCAGGCGATGGTCAGCAGCAGGATGGCGAACACGATGCCCATGGTTTGCACGGCGCTGACGAAGACGTCCGACAGCGCGTCCCAGATCTGCGTCGCCTCGTCCTGGGTGACGGTGTATTCCAGCCCCGCCGGCCAGCCACCCGCGCCTTCCATCTGCGCCAGGGTCGCGCGAAGCGACTCCACCAGCTTGACCGTATCGGCCCCCGGCGACTTGCGCACGGACATTTCCAGCGACGGCTCGAAGCCACCGCCCTGCTCGGCGAAGAAGGCCCGCGTCCTTTCCGTCTCCTGCGTGCGATGCACCGAGGCGATCTCGTCGAGCCGTATGGCGCGCCCCGGACCGCTGCGGGCCACCGGCAGCGCGCGCAGGTCGTCCACGTCACGGAAGCGCCCTTCCAGGCGGACCACGGCGCCGATGCTGTCGCTGCGGATCTCGCCGAAGGGTTGCTCGATGTTGGCCTGCTGCACGGCGTTGCGCACCGCCGCCGGCGACAGGCCCAGCGCCAGCAACCGCTCGGGGCGCAGCAGAATCTGCACGATCTCCTCGCGCTCGCCGCCGATGTTCACCTCGTTCACGCCGGGCAGGCGTTCGAGCGTGTCGCGGATCCGCCGCGCCTGCTCGTTCATCACCGTCGATCCGGCGTCGCCGTGCAGCGTGAAGGTGAAGATCGGCCGGTCGTCCACCGACGCCTGGGCGATGGTAGGGCGCTCGACGTCGGCCGGCAGGTCGGCCTCGGCATCGGCCACCGCCGCGCGCAGCCGCGTCATGGCGTCCAGCGGGTCCGCGGCGGCGTCGAACTCGACGGAGATGATCGAGAAGGAATCGAACGAGGCACTCTCGACCCGCCGTACCCCCTGCAGCGTGGTGACCTCGTCCTCGATGACGTCGGTCACCTGCTCTTCCATGGTCTGCGGATCGGCGCCCGGCCAGCTGGTGGTGATGGTCGCCTGGGGGATGTTCAGGTCCGGCAGGGACTCCTTGACCAGTTGGGTGTAGGCCATCACGCCGCCCAGGGCCAGGGTCACCATCAGCAGGATGCCGAAGATCGGCTGCAGGAAGAAGAAGCGCGCCAGGGGATGGGCGTTGCGCACCTCGTGGGAGCCGGGTCGCGCAGGGCCGCTCACCGCGTCGGGTACGGCCTGGCGCTGCTCGTCGCCGTCTCTGTCCAGGCTCATGGGGTGTTCCCGCCACGTTGCAGGATGCGCACCGGCTGGCCGTCATGCAGGGCCGCGCGGCCGTCGGTCACCACCAGTTCGCCCGCCTCCACGCCGGCGCTGACCGCACGGTAGTCGCCCGACTGCCGGCCCAGCTCGACGCGCCGTTCGGTGACCTTGCCGGTCTGCTCGTCGACGACGAACACGAACGACTGGTCGTTGCGAAAACGCAGCGCTTCCAGTGGCACCACCAGCGCATCGTCGACCGCCTGCTCGGCGATCCATACCGCGACGAACTCGCCATCCTGCAGGCCGGGATCGTCGTCCCGGGTATGGATGATGACCTGGAACGTACGGGTCTCGGGGTCCAGCGACGGGCTGATCGCATAGACCTGGCCTTCCACCACACCGCCGCGGCGTTCGGGGTCGATGCTCTGCGCCGACACCGAGGCGTTCTCACCGATCAGCGCGCGGGCTTCGGTCCTGATCTGGCGGTAGTCGTAGGACGGTATGTCGACCCGGACCTCGAAGCGGCGCGGGTCGATCACCATCGCCGGCACCGTGCGCAAGGCGTTCTGCTCGGTGTCGGTCTGTACCGTGCTGGGCATGAAGTAGCGGCCCTTCTCGATGTTGAGCCGCGCCAGGACGCCGTCCATGGGCGAGACCAGCCGCGACTCGTCCACGCTCAGCTGCGCCTGCGCAAGCTCGGCCCGCGCGCTGTCGCGGGCCGCCTTGGCCTGCTGCACCTGCACGATCGCCTCGTCCAGCTCCTGCCGCGAGGCCGAACGCTGTTCGAGCAGCCGTTCGTATCGCTGCTGGGTCACGTTGGCCAGGGTGAGGTTGGCCTGCGCTTCGGCCAGGGAAGCCTTGGCCGCCTGCAGATCCGCCGTGACGCGCTCCGGTGCCTGGTGCGCGATCAGCTGCCCGGCCTTCACCGGAACGCCGACACGCAGGCGTTCGTCGACATGGGACACCACCCCTTGCTGGGTGAAGGTGAGGAACTCGCGCTGCCTGGAACGCGCCGTGCCCTGGCCGTAGACCCAGCCCTGGATCGGGCGGCGCTCCACGGCCTCGACATTGACGCTGACCGGAGGCGTGCCACTCGCGGCGTTCTTCGGTGGCTCGGTTGCAGACGAACCGCTGCCGTTCCCGGCCGGTTCGGCGCTGTCGCCGCAGCCCATCAGCCCCAACAGGATGACTACGCCTAAGGCCGTAATACGATGCTTGCTCATGGAGGTGGTCTTTTATCGAGTGGTAGGCGAAGGCGATGACGCCGGGGTGGATTCGGTTGGCGGCAGGGTGTTCTCGAACCCACCGCCCAGTGCCAGATGCAGCGCGATGCGGTTTTCCAGGCGGGCATAGCGCGCGCTGATCTGCGCGCTGCGCCCGTCGAGCGCGCGCTGCTGGCTTTCCAGCACGTTGAGGAACGGATCGATGCCCTGCCGGTAGCGATTGAAGGAGACCGTCACCGCCTCCTCGGCCGAACTGGCCGAGGCCTCCAGCGCGGCCTCGCGGCGCGTCAGCAACGTATCGACCGCCAGCGCGCTTTCGACCTCGGCCAGGGCGCCGAGCGCCGTTTCGGCATAGGCATGCAGCGCTTCGTCGCGCAGGCCTTCGGAAATGTCCACCTGGGCGACCAGCCGCCCGCCCTGGAACACCGGCTGCAGCACCCGCCCGGCGATGGACCAGGCCAGGTTGGCGCTGTTGAACAGCTCCGAGAAGGCGCTGGCGCTGTAGCCGGCCGAGCCGGTCAACGACAGCGACGGCAGGAACGAGCGCTGCGCCGCGCCCAGCTGGTAACCGGCGCTGAGCAGGGTCAGCTCCGCCGCGCGCACGTCCGGGCGGCGCGCCAGCAGATCGGCGGGGACGCCGGCAGACGGCGCGGGCGGCACGTCGGGCAGCGCCATCGCGGTGGGAACGCTGCCCGAGGGATAGTCGCCCATCAGCACCTGCAACTGCCGCAGGCTGCGCTCGAGGGTCTCCAGGCGCTGTTCGAGTCCGGCCCGCGCCGACTCCAGGTTGGCGGTGGCCAGCATGCCGTCCGCCGGCGACGCGATCCCGACCGTCACGCGGTTGTTGATCTGTCGCGCCATCTCGTCCAGGGCGGCGACGGTACGCCGGGACAGGTCGACCTGGGCTTGCGCGTGCACGATGTCGAAATACAGCTGGACCGCCTGCGCCGCGACCGACTGCCGCACGCCGCGCAGCTGCTCGGTACTGGCGAGGTAATCGGCCCGCGCCGAGGCCGTGAGCGCCGAGAGCCGTCCCCACAGGTCCAGCTCCCAGCTCACGTCCAGGCCCGCATCGTAGTTGTTGCCGATGACCGCGGCGTTCTGCCCCGTGAGGTCGGGCATGTTCTGCCGCTGGCGGGAGGCCCCGACGCCCAGGCCGATCTGCGGCAGCTGGTCGCCCCGGCTCAGGCGGACCTGGGCTTCGGCCATGCGCGAGCGCGCCAGCGCCTGGGCCAGCGCCGGATTCTTCACCAGCGCGGTCTCGACGAAGGCGTCGAGCTGCGCGTCGCCGAACGTGCGCCACCAGCCATCCACGGACGAATAGCCCGTGGAGGACGAGGCGATGAATTCGGGAGGCAACTGAAACGGGGTCCGTGCGGGCTCCGGCTGCACGCTCGCGCAGCCGCTCGCCAGAACGGCCACCGCGGCGAGGGTCATGAGGGAGGCAGGGAGACGGGAGCGACAAGCGATCATCAGGCGCCTTTTGGAGTGAACAGGGTCAATAGCATCAGCCGATGCGCCTCGCGGATCTCGGCGATTTCATCCTCGGCGGCCTGCCCGCCCACCAGCAGCTGGGTGACCAGCGCCAGCAGCGCCGGGGCCGACGCCAGGGCGAACTTGCGGGAGAAGGGATTCTCGGGCAGCACGCCCTTGGCCACGCATTCGTCCAGCTCGCCCTGCCGTCGCGAGGCATGGGGCTGGAAGATCTGCTCGTGCCAGTGACGCGCGCGCTCGGGCGCCCGGCCGGATTCGGAGATCAGCAATCGAAAGATTGCCTGGGTCCGCGGGTCGCCGACGAAGGCGTAGACCCGGTCCAGGTACCGGTCCACGGTTTCGTCCAGCGAGGCGCCTTCGGACCATTGCCAGTGGTTGGGCATGGAAGGCGAGAACAGGGTGTTGGCCAGGAGTTCATCGAATATCGCGTCCTTGCTCATGAAATGCGCATACAACCCGGCCTTGGTCAGCCCCACCCGCTGCGCGATCTTCTCGACGGTGGCGCCCTGGAAACCGACCGCGCTGAATTCCTCGAGCGCGGCATCGAGGATCTGCCGACGGCGCACGTCCGCCGCCAGACGGGTGCGCTTCTTCGCCCGTGCGGGCGCCTTGCCGGATGCCTGCGGTGCCGCCGCCTTGCTCATGGTGCGATCGCCGGTTGTGGAAATGGACATGGGGCGCGACCCTAACATACGAATGGTCGTTAGCCGGACGACCAATACGTGACCAATTCTTTCTGACCCTGCGCGCGCTTGATCTGCTGCGTTCCGCCTGAGAGTGACCGCCACGTCCCTTCGTGACCGGATGGCGACGAGCGGCCCCCGTCTGCAACATGGATGTCACGCCGGTCGCCGACAGTGTGCGGACCTAACCGGTGCTTCCCCGAGCTAGTGCCAAAAAACCCGGAAAGCGGCTGCTGTCTAGCTTGAATCCACTCCTTCGGAACTGGAAACAAGGCTATGAATACCCCAGGCGTACAGCGCGTACAGACCCCCTCAGGCGAATCCTCCTCGGGCTCGACAATCATCTTCAATCGCGCGATCAGAACCGCGCTGCAGCGTCTGAAACCCCAGGCGGACGGGCCGTACAACCAGGCCAGCGCGGGTGACAAGGCGCCCGCGTTCAAGCACTACAAGGACATCGAAGCGCCCGACGCCACCGGCGCGGGCGTGATCCGCTACGAAACCCGGGATGGCGAAAGGGTGCTGGTCTCCCAGGCCGTCACCCCCGAGCTGTACGAGCAGGTATGCCGCGACTACGAGAACCTCAAGGCGGTCAACGATGCGGTGGCCGACGATTACCGGCGCGCCGGTGAAGGCGACAAGGCGCCCGGCAGCATCGACGACTACCTGGCGATCGAGCAGGTGGCGCCCGAAGTGCTGCGCTTTCGCATGACCCGGGGTGGCGACTGGATCGTCGTGGCCAAGGGCGACAACCCGCAGATGTTCGAGGGCGTCATGGCCCACAAGGACATCCTCGAAGGTATTCGTGCCAGCGAGGAGGACGGCTACCGGCGCGCCACCGACAACGAGGTCTGGCCACCGGCCGGCGGCACCATCGTCGGCCCGCTGGACGAGATGGGCAAGGACCTGATCCGCTTCGAGCACGACGGCGACAAGGTGATCGTCTACAAGAAGGACAACCCCAAACTGTTCGAGTACCTGGCCAAGCTCAGGGCGCTGATAGACGATCCGCAGGCCCGCGACGCGGTGGAAGGCTACGTAAGCGAAGGCTATGCTCTGGCCAGGCGCGAAGGCGAACTACCGGCGTTCTCCGACTTCACCTCCTTCGCCTACACGACCGAGCTGGGCAGCACCGGCGCCATCGCCTACACCACCCGCGACAAGAAGGTGGTGGTGTCCAAGTTCATGACGCCCGAGCTCTACGCCAAGATCGAAACGATCGCCAAGGCCCGTTTCAAGCTCAGCGACCTGGCAGCCGATGGCTGGGTCAGCCTCGGCGCCGGGGTCGACTTCGACAGCGGCAAGATCCGCAACGTGAGCTTCCCGGAAGATGGCGTGGTGACCTTCGAGGTCGAGGGCCAGGGCAAGTTCGCCGTCGCGGAGCTGGGCAACAAGGCGCTCTACGACAAGGTGATGGACACCAAGAAGGCGTCCAGCGCGGGCTACACCGCTCTGGACATCGGCACGCTGGAAACCACGGCCAAGGACAAGGACGGCAAGCCCCTGACGGTGGACGAGCTGACCTGGCAGCAGCTGCTCGACAGCTGGAAGGCCGATGTGGACGCCGGCAAGATCAAGCACGACGACGACCGCGCCAAACTGATGCGCGCCCTGCAGGCCAAGGGCGCGCTGGAAAGCGGCATCGACATGACCTCGCTGGACATCCGCAGCGGCCGCTCGCTGACCCACGTCGGCCAAAAGGACCTGGAGCACATCATCGATCGCGACAAGCTCGACGCGAAGATCGACGAATTGCTGCAGACCGATGCCGTCAGCAAGGACTACAACAAGGCACGCAAGGCGGCGCTCGATCAGCTGCCGAACAAGCAGGAAGTGTTCGAGCGCATCGAGCGCGACGCGATGAGCCCCGATTACGCAAGGCACCTGGAGCTGCTCAAGGCCCAGGGCAAGGGCGACGTGGCCGAAGCCAACATCGCCAAGACCTACGCCTCGCTGCATGCCATCGACCCAAAGAAGGCCGATGCCTTCCTGCAGCAGCTTCAACTCGACACGGTCACCCTCGATCTGGCGAACATCCTCAACGATCCCGGCTCGATCTCGCCGGAAAACCTCTCGTTGGCCGCCGCCGATACCCTCAAGACGCTGTTCTCGGCACTCAAGAAAGCCGGCGTGGACATCCCGCGACGCACCGTGGAGAGCATCGACAAGTTCATCAACGAGCTGCTCAAGGATTCCAAGACCGCCGATGCGCTGAACAAGCTGCTGGTCGAGCTTGGCGACCGGGCCCGCCACGGCACCCTGACGGAAAAAGACCTGCGCGAGCTGGTGAAGAACAACCCGACCTACACCTCGCTGGACAAGGCCACCGATGGCGGCCTGCTCAATACCCTGGCGCAATTGAACAAGGTCGGCATGCTGGGCTCGGCCGGCGGGATGATTTCGCTGTTCTCCGGCATCTACCAGCTGACCGGCAAGGGCGGCACGCTCGCCGATACCCCCGAAGAGCGCGTCTCCATCGCGCGGGACTTCGTCTCCTTCGTCGGCGCCGGGCAACACTTCACCACGCTGTTCCACAACGTCGCCGGGCGCGACTCGGCCTCGGTCAAGAGCGCGCTGGATACCCTCGGCCTGGATCGCACCTTCCAGGAAATCTGGACCGGAGACAGCAAGCCGGCGCCGGCATGGGTGCCTGGCGAGGGCGAAAACGCCGATACGCCACGGACCAAGGTCCAGGAGCAGCTGCGCAACATCCTCGACGCCAATCCGGCCAACGCCGATGACCTGCGCACGCGCGCCAACCTCACCGACGAGCAGATGAAGCAGGTGCTCAAGGGCTACAAGGGCGGTGCCGGCGGCTATATCTCGGGCCTGCCGGACGCGACGCGCAACTCGCGCATCTTCACCTCGGCCCTCAAGGTGCTCAACCTGGTCGGCGATGGCTTCTCGGGCGTGGCCGACCTGGTGATCGGCGCGCTCAAGCTGGGCAAGGCCAACGGCGACAAGGTGCTGACCGCCGAAGCCTCGCTGACCATCGCCGCCGGCGGGCTAACCACCCTTGGCGCCGGCGCGAGCCTGGGCAACGCGCTCGGGTTGACCCTGGCCAGGGCGCTGACCGCGCCCTTCTTCTGGGCCGGTGCGTTCGTCGCGTTCGTCACCCTGGGCTTCTCGATCTATCACGACATCAAGCTCAACAACGCCCTGAAGGACAACCAGAAGGCACTGCTCGACCTGTTCAAGGCCTTTGGGGCCGATGGCCTGCTCACCCAGGAGGGCGGCAAGCGCTACGAGTTCCTCAACGTGTATATCGAGCAGTACGGCCAGCGCGACGCGCCCGATGACCAATCGATCTTCGATTACCGCAGCGACGAGTACGCCTACTTCAAGGAGAAGGGCCATACCTACTGGAACGACCAGCACGAGGACTACAGGGGCGACGGCGATAACCTCGAAACCCTGATGGACCGGGGGTCGACCGTAGGCTCTTGAGCAGGCCCGGTGGCGGGACGCGCGGCGTCCCGCCACCGGAGCGGCGACCTGAGCGATTCGGATTTCCGAACGCCGCGACCGGTCACGTTCGGCCACGCGAATCAGCGGCCGAACATTTCCCGGCGCCAAGAATAAATATCTTTGATATCAACGACCTGTGCATGACCAGTTTCTGCGCAGGCACTGGCACGCGTTCTGCTTTGGTTAACGGACAAAACCAACAAAGAGGCAAGACCATGCACCCCTGCGCTGCGCTCCACGGGTCGTCGTGATCATCGGCAGAACTGCGTTCAACCCCTGACTCCGGTGACCGATTCAGGCGGTCGGCAATACGTGGCGCTCGACTCTGATCCGAGCGCCTCTACCTGAAAAAGGTGTAGGCATGATCCCGAGCAAGACCTTCGATTTCCCCTCCGGTCGCGGACCGGAGACCCTCTATCGCTTCGGCCCTTTCACCCTGCTACCCCACCAGCACCTGCTGCTCAAGCATGGCAACCGCCTCGTCCTCGGCGGCCGCGCCCTGGACCTTCTCGTCGCGCTGGTCGAGCGGGCCGGCGAGCTGGTCGAGAAGAACGAGCTGATGGCGCGGGCCTGGCCCCGCGTGATCGTCGAGGAATGCAACCTGCGCGCGCAGATCGTGGCGCTGCGCCGGGTGCTGGTCGACGACAGTGGCTTCAACTACATCGTCACGGTGCCCGGGCGTGGCTACCGTTTCCTGATTCCCGAGGGCGCCACGGCCGACGAGCCGATCGAGCCCGCCGAAGCCACCGGCGTACCGGCCCTGGTCAGCGAACTGGTGGGCCGCCAGGCGGCGCTCGACACCCTCGCCGAGGACCTGCGCCACCGCCGCCTGGTGACCCTGACCGGCGCCGGCGGCATCGGCAAGAGCAGCGTGGCGCTGGCACTGCTCAACGGCGAGGCGGCGCAGCGGTTCGACCGTCGGCACTACCTGGACGCCTCGCGCCTCGTCGATGCCCACGCGCTGGCCGAACGGATCGCGGCCGAACTCAACCTGCGCATGCCGCTGGACCAACCGCAGCCGCAGGCCGACGGCGCCTCGGCACCGCACAGCCTGCTTCTGCTGGACAACTGCGACCACTGCCTGGAACCGGTGGCCGGTGCCGCCCAGGCGCTGTTGCGCTGGGTGCCCGCTTGCCGGCTGCTGGTGACCAGCCGCGAGCCGCTGAACGTCGAGGGCGAACGGGTCCATCGCATCATGCCGCTGGACTGCCCGGAGCCCGGCCAGCCGCTGACCCTGGAGCAGGCTCTCGGGCATTCGGCCGTGCGCCTGCTGGTCGAACGGATGACCGCCCATGACGCCGGCTTCGTGCTGCAGGAGACCGACCTCGAACCGATGCTGCGCGTCTGCCGCAAGCTCGACGGCAACCCGCTGGCGTTGGACATCGCCGCCGCGCGGGTCCGCGTCTGCGGCCTGCGCGATCTTGCGCAACTGCTGGAAACGGGCTGCCACCTGCAGATGAAGGGCCGGCGTACCGCCGACCCTCGCCACAGCAGCCTGGAGGCCCTGCACGACTGGTCCTACACGGCGCTGTGCCCGACCGAGCAGGCCCTGCTGCGCCAGCTCGCGGTGTTCCGCGGCTCGTTCACCCTCGGCGCGGTCAGGTCCGTGGTTCCGGGCGCCGCCGGGCAGGACGACCTGCTGTGGCTGATCGAGCGCCTGGTGGACAAGTCGCTGCTGCAGATCCGCAAGAACGCCAGCGCCCGACGCTACTGCATGAGCGAGACCACCCGCGCCTATGCGCTGGGCAAGCTCGAACAGGCAGGCGAAGCCAGGACGGCGATTGCCCGCTACGCCAGCTATTGCCTGCGGTTGATCAAGGACGCCGGCAGCCAGCTGGAAACGACCGTCGACGATCTGAGCGCGGCCCTCGAGGCCGAGGTGCCCTCCCCTGACGCCGCCCGCCAGACACCAGGCGGCGACCGCTCGCTGGCGCGCCCGCCGCTCGACGTGCTGCGTCTGTCGGCGGGCTGAGGGCTGCCGCGTCCAACCGACGGGACGCCGCCCGCTAGATCAGGCGGGCGGCGACCAACAGATCGGCGACTTCCTGAAAGGTGGTGTCGGGTACCGGATCGCCAGGCCTCGCCTGCCTCGCGATGCGTGCCGCGAGGTCGGGGTTGAGCGCCTGGGCGATCCCCAGCGCCGAGGCCTCGGCGAGCAGCGCCCGGGCCTGCTCGCCCTCGGCGCGGCAGACCACCACCGGCACGGGCGTCTCGCCGCGCACGTAGCGCAGCCCCACCAGCCAGCCGTCGGCGCCTGCGACCATCAGCGTCGCCTGCGCCACACCGACTCTGGCGGTGCCCAGCGCCTGCATCTGCTGGCGCAGCCGGTTTCGCTCGCGCTTGATCAAGGGGTCGCCCTCGACGTCCTTTCGCTCGCGCTTGTGCTCGGATCGGGTCATGCGCATGTCGCGGCCGAACAGCCAGCGCTGCATCAGGATGTCGAGGCCGCCCACCAGCAGGAACGCCAGGATCACGGTGACCACCAGCGGCGTGAGCAGCGCATGGAAGGTCGCCTCGATGCAGCCGGCGCCGCACGCTGAGGAGCTCAGCAAGGCCTGCAGCGCCAGGCGGCCCACCACGTAGAAGGCGCTGGCCAGGGCGACGACCTTGAACAGCCCCTTGAGGAACTCCACCAGGTTGCGCATCGAGAAGATGCGCTTGAGCCCATCGGCCGGGTTGATCCGCTGGAAGTCCGGCTTGACCGGCTCGACCGAAAACAGCGCGCCGCCCATGGTAATGACGTTGGTCAGCACGCTGGTGCCCAGCGTCACCGCGAACAACGGCAGGGTCAGCGCCAGCACCAACTGCTGCGCGCTGTCCAGCAGCCGCGGCCAGACCGTGGCGAAGGGCTCGACGTAGATCAGCGCCGCCAGGTCGATCAATTCGCGCAGCTGCGCCTCGGCTCGCGGCACCAGCACCACCAGGCAGAGGGTGCAGCCGAGCAGCGACATGGCCGAGACCATGTCCTGGCTCTTGGCCACCTGCCCTTTCTGCCGCGCGTCACGCAGCTTCTTCTGCGAGGCCGGCTGGGATTTCTCTTCACTGGGCTCAGCCATCGGCGCCGGCCAGGGTCTTGAGCAGCTCGACGGTGCCGCGGAATTCGCTCAGCTGGTCGAGCATCAGCGGGATCAGGAAGCCGGCGTAGAGCACCATCAGCACGGCGAAGATCAGGTTCTTCACCGACAACGACAGGTCGAACATATTCAGCTGCGGCGCCATGCGCGCGAGGTAGGCCAGCATCAGGTCGGTCACCAGCAAGGCGATGATCAGCGGCACCACGAGCAGCACGCCGATGTGCATCACCTGGTCGAGAATCGCCAGCACCGCCTCCAGCGCCGGCGCCGCGATGACCGGCGTGAAGGAGGTGACCGGCCAGAAGCGGTAGCTGTGGTAGTAGCCGTCCACCATGAGGATGAACCCACCGGACATGAAGAACAGCGTGATCAGGGTGACGGTGAGCAGGGTCGCCGATACGCCCGACTCGCCGCTCGAGAGCGGCTCGAGCAGCTGCGCCATGGTCGATCCACGCTGCAGGTCGATCAGCTCCCCGGCAACCTCGGCCGCCCAGAACGGGATGCCGAACAGAAGGCCGACCGTCAGGCCGATCAACAGCTCCTTGACCAGCAGCCCGGCGAGGAACATCCCGCCCTGCTCAGGCTCCGCGGAGAGCGAGGTGAACACCGGCAGGAACATGGGAATCGAGAGGGCGACGGCCACGCACGAACGCAGCATGCCGGTGAGCCCCAGGCGATTGAACGCCGGCGTGATCATCACCATGCCCAGGGCGCGCGCCGCCGCCAGCGCGGCCGCGGCGATCACCGGGTAGGCGACCTCGACGATGCTGAGTCCAAGGCCGGCATCCATGGGTTCAGCGGGTCCAGGCGGCGAAGTTGTCCAGCACCAGGTCCCCCAGGGCGGCGATCTGCCCGGCCAGCAGCGGCCCGGTGAAGATCAGCAGCAGGAGCACGCCGACCAGCTTCACCGCCTGCGGCAGCGTCTGGTCCTGGACCTGGGTCAGGGCCTGCACCAGCCCCACGCTCAGGCCGATGACGATCGCCAGCCCCAGCGCCGGGGCCGAGAGCAACAGCACCGTCATCAGCGCCTGGTTCATCACCGAGAGAAAGACGTCCTGCCCCATGGGTCACCCGTAGCTGAGGATCAGCCCGTGCATCAGGCGCGACCAGCCGCTCAACGCCACGAACAGAAAGATTTTCAGGGGAATGGAGATCAGCGTCGGCGAGACCATCATCATGCCCATCGCCATCAGCACGTTGGACACCAGCAGGTCGATCACCAGAAACGGGATGTACAGCAGGAAGCCGATCTCGAAGGCCCGGGTCAGCTCCGAACTGACGAACGCGGGAATCAGCACCAACAGGTCGTCGTCCGCCAGATCCGCGCGCGCCTCCTCGGACCAGATCGTCTCGGTGGCCTGCAGGAAGAACTGCCGCTCGGAGTCGTTGGCGTAGCGCGACAGGTGCGCCTGCAGCGGCCCGCGCAATGCGCTGCCCAGCTCCTTGAGGTCGTCGACCCGCTCGACGCTCAGCGGGCGCCCTTCCACCGCGCGGTACATGTCGCCGATCAGGGGCGTGGTCACGTAAACCGAGAGGATCAGCGCGATGCCGTAGAGCACCAGGTTCGGCGGCGTCTGCTGCACGCCCAGGGCGTTGCGGATCAGGAACAGCACCACCGATATCTTCAGAAACCCGGTGAGCGTGACCACGGCCAGGGGGATCAGCCCGATCGTCGCGACGACCAGGATGATCTCGATCAGATTGGGCTGGTAGTCGGTCATGGGCGCGCGAGACTGATGATGCGAACGCCCAGGCCTTCGCCGATGCGCACCAGCTGGCCGCGCCCGACGCGACAGCCGTTGACCGTGAGATCGACCGCATCGGGTTCGCGGGCCGCCAGCGGCAGCACGCTCCCCTCGCCCAGCTCGCGCAGCTCGGCGAGCGACAACTGGCTGCTGCCCAGCTGGCACACCAGCTGGAGTTGCAGGTCGTCGAGCGATGCGTCCACGCCCAGGGCGGCGGCTTCGTTGTTCATGGGGGTCTCCACTGAGGGTTGCGGGAAGTGTTCGAGGCGCAGGCCGTCGGCCTGGCGCCTGCAGCGCGCCTGCAATTGATCCTGGATGGACAGGCGCAGCGCGCCCTCGCCGGGGTGTTCGAGCATCACCACGTCGCCCGGGGCGAGGCTGCGCAGCTCGCCCAGCGTCAGCCACTGCCAGCCGGGCTGGACGCGCGCGGTCAATCGCAGCGCATCGAAGGGCCGTGGCGCCACCGGGCAGTCGCGCTCCAGCGCCTCGACCAGCCGCCGCGCCGCGGCAGCGCCCAGCCGCAGTTCCAGGGCCGCGGCCGGCGCATCGCCCAGGGCGACGCCCAGCCACAAGGACAGCGGCAACGGCCATTCACCGTCAGGCGCCACGTCCACCACCCGCAGCGTGCAACCGAGCGTCCGTTCGAGCGGCTCGATCAGCGCCAGCAGCGCCTGCTCGGCCAGCAGGGCACGCGCCAGGCCCGACGGCACGCCATGGGGCGAGGCGAGCAGCGCGCCGGGCAGGCTCAGGCGCAGCGGCTCGCCATCCAGGGTGAGCGACAGGGTCAGCGGCTGCTCGATCGGCAGCGCCACGCCCGGCCATTGCACCCGCAGGTCCTCGCCCCGATAGCGCAGCGGCGGCAACTGCCGGCGCCGGTGGAGGCGATTGTGCAGATCGACCCAGCGGGGTTCGAGTCGCTCGGCCGGGACATAGGGCAGCACCGCGAGTCCCGGTATCGGCTCGGCCAGCATCATCGGATCACCTCCTTGAACGACCAGGGCCGCTCGCCCTGTTCCTGCTCGTCATGGCACTCCTCGAAGCGCCGCGCGGCCAGCCGCTCGCGCTCGATCAGGCTGGCCCAGGCCTGCAGGCGCCGCTGGCAGCGCCGCAGCTCGACATCCAGCGCGGCCTGCCGGTCGAGCTGCTCGGCATGCGCCTGCCGCGCCGCCTCGACCGCCTGCAGCGACGCGGCGTGGTGCTCGCGCTGCGCCTCGACCTCGGCCTGCGCCGATTGCCACTGGCGCACCGGCAGCGCCGCGGCCGAGGCTCTGGCGTGCAGCGCTTCGGCCTGCTGGCAAAGGCGAGCCCGCTGCGCCCGGGCCTGCTCACCGGCGTCGCCAAGCGCCACGGCGGCCTGCGCGCACGCCTGGCGCTGCAGCGCGCTGGCCGTGGCCGCCTGCTGCTCGCGGCGCTGGCGAACGGCGTGCAGCCGTTGCAGATCCCCGGGGGTCATGCCAGCACCTTGCGCATCTGGCGCAGCATCTCTGGCTGGCTGCAGCCGCCTTCGGCCTGGCGCAGGAACTGCTCGATCGCCTCGCGTCGGGCGATCGCCTCGTCGGCCAGCGCATCGCTGCCGGCGCGGTATTCGCCGATGCGCATCAGCAGCTCGACCTCCTCGAAGCGCGCCATCAGCTCGCGGATGCGGGTCGCCATGCGCCGCTGCTCAGGATCGACCACCCGATCCATCAGGCGGCTGCGGCTGTGCAACACGTCGATGGCCGGGAAGTGTTCGCGCTGCGCCAGCGCGCCGCTGAGCACGATGTGGCCATCGAGAATCGAGCGGGCTTCCTCGGCCACCGGGTCCAGGCTCGCCTCGCCTTCGGTGAGCACCGTGTAGATCGCGGTGATGCTGCCTTGCGCCGCCGGCCCGGCCCGTTCGAGCAGGCGTGGCAGCGCCGAGAAGAACGACGGCGGATAACCGCGACGGGTGGGCGGCTCGCCGACCGCCAGGCCGATCTCCCGCTGCGCCCGGGCGAAGCGCGTCAGGCTGTCCATGAGCAGCAGCACATGGCGCCCCTGGTCACGGTGGTACTCGGCGATGGCGGTCGCCACGTAGGCCGCCTTCACCCGTTCGGTCGCCGGACGATCCGAGGTGGCGACCACCGCGACGCTGCGGGCCCGCGCCCTGGCGTCCAGCTGAAGCTCCAGCAGCTCGCGCACTTCCCGGCCACGCTCGCCGATCAGGCCGATCACGATCGCGTCGGCCTGGCAGCCACGCACGATGCTTGCCAGCAGGGACGACTTGCCCACCCCCGGCTCGCCGAACAGCCCCACCCGCTGGCCGCGTGCCACGGTCAGCAGGCCGTCGATGGCGCGCACCCCCAGCGGCATCGCCTGGTCGATCGGCTGCCGGGCGAAGGGCGTCGGCGGCTCGGCATGCAGCGGATAGAGACAGAGCCCGGCCGATGGCAACGGCGCGCCACCGTCGAGGCAGTCACCCAGCGGGCTGACCACCCGGCCGAGCAGCGCGTCGCCGACGAGGACGTTCAGGCTGGCGCCGCTGGCGATCACTTCGGTACGGCCCGAGAGTCCTTCCAGCGAGCCGATCGGCGAGAGGATCGCGTGTTCGCCGTCGAAACCCACCACCTCGGCCTGCAGGTCGCGACCGCTCTGCGGGTCGCGCAGGTGGCAGAGTTCGCCGATGCTGACGCAGGCGACGCTGGCATGCACCAGCGTGCCGCGGATGGCGACGATGCGCCCGCGCGGCGGCCTCGGCTGGGCGTCGGCCAGCCGTGCGGTCAGCCTGGGCAGCAGGTCGCTCAATGCGCCGTTCATGCCCGGGCCTCCGGCGCCACCTGAGGCAGCAGCGCCTCACGCAGGACCTGCAGCTGCGCCTCGATACCCAGCTCGACCGAGGCGACCGCGCTGCTCAGGCGCGCCTGCCCCGGTGCCAGGCTGCGGTCACCGACCAGCTCCAGCGACACGATGCCCGCCTCGGCCAGGCGCTGGCGAAGCGCGTCGACCAGCGCCGGCTGCACCTGCAGGGTGAGCGCCTGCCCCTCGCGAAATTCGTTCAAGGCCACGCGGGTCAGCCGGCACAGGGCTTCGTCGGCCGGCCATTCGCCGAGCAGGCGCCGGACGATGTCCAGGGCGAGATCGGCGAGCGCCGGCTCCAGGCCGGCGAGGTAGGCATCGACCTCGGAACGGGTCCGGGCGAGCACCTTGGCCGCCTCCTGCAAGCCTTCGGCACGGCCCTGCCCGTAACCTTCGCGGCGGGCCGCATCGAGCGCCTCGCGGCGTTCGGCCTGCAACCGTTGCGCCTGGCTCCGGGCGGCCTCGAGAAAGGCGAAGCCGTCGGTCCAGGCGTCGGCTTCGTCGGCGCGCAGGATGCGCAGCGGTGGTCTCGTGGGCAGCGCGCTCATGGGGCCTCCCGCACGTCTTCGGCGGCCAGCATCCGCACCGCCAGCCGCACGATCCCGGCGGCCTTCGCCTCGTCCGGCCCGCGCCCGGCCGGCACCCTCAGGACCAGCCGCGCCCAGCCCTGCACGGCCGGCTCCAGCGTCTGCAACCAGGCGGCCACGCAGGCATCGCCGTCACGGTCGATGGCGGCGACCAGAGACTCGGCATCCAGCAGCACGCTGGCCGCGCGGCCCAGCGCGCGATGCGTCACGGCGAAGGTGAAGAGCTCGCTGCCCAGGTGCTGCTGCAGCCGGGTCACCCGCTCGCGGCGGATCTCCCGCGCCAGGGTAGCGCCGTGCAGCACCGCACCGCACAGGCGCGGCAACCGGGCCCGCGCGGCCGGCGACAGGAACAACGCCTGCAGGTCCTCGGGCGCCCCATCGAGCGCCTGTTCGAGGCTGGCGAGCGCGAAGTGCTCGGCCAGCAGCTGCGCCATGCGCGGGCGAAAGCGCGGTTGCCCGGCCAGCTCCCGCGCCTGCTCGGGCGACAACGCGCCGCCGAAGCAGTCGGCCAGCCGCTCGGCGGGCAACCAGGCGCCCGGGTCGGCCAGCCGTTCGCGCAGCGGTGCCTGCGACAGGGCCGCGGCGCTCATTCGCTCACCTTCAGGCGGTACACCGCCCCGCCCTGGCGTTCACGCCAGATACGCCAGCCGAGCGCACCGCCGAGGACGATCACCAGCGCCAGCAGCGCGCCGAACAGCCCCTGGGCTCGGGCCAGGTTGGCCTCCAGCACCCAGATGCCGAGAAACGAAACCATCGGCGGACGGCTATCGCCGCGCGCCCGCCCCGCCGCCTCGATGGCGGTCACCGACACGCCTTCGTAGCTCAGCCCGGAAATCCCGTTGGCCACCAGCGTCTTGATCTGCGGGATCAACTGGTTCACCTCGGTGCCGGCCTCGTAGCGGATCAGTACCGAGGCCGACGACGGCGCGATCACGCGCTTGAGCAGATCGTTGTCCGGCAGCACCACGTGCACGCGCGCCGACAGCACGCCGTCGATCTGCGAGACCGTGTGCGACAGCTCCTCGCTCAGCGCGTAGACCATCTGCGCCCGCTCCTGCACCGGCGAGGACACCAGGCCGTTGTTCTTGAACACCTCGCCCATGTTGGAGAAGCGCTGCTGCGGCAAGCCGGCCTGGTCGAGCAGCGCCATCGCCTCGGAAAAGCGCTCCTTGGGCACGCTGAGCGTTACCTGTCCATCGCGCACCTTGCGCTCGGCCGGGATGCCCTCGCGCAGCAGCGTCGCCAGCATGGCGTTGGCCTCGCGCTCGCTGAGGTTGGTGTACAGGTCGGTGTCGCAGCCGTGCAGCAGGGCCGCGAGCACGATGACCAGCAGGCAGCGCCAGGGCGATCCGCTCATGCTCATTGCCCTCGCAGCAGGGTGTTGGCCGACCCGGACACCTGGGTCGCGCCGCGCACCACCATCTGGGTTTCGATGGAGTAGTCGAACATCAGGCTGAGCGAGCGCATCAGCTGGTCGACCTGGGGGCCTTCCACCGTCTGCGGCGCCGGATGGCCCGGCCGCTCGGTCGCGGCCGTTCCCGTCGCAGGCGGCTGGCTGGCCATGCGCCCGTCGGCCCGCTCGCTGAAGCTGCGCGAGCGGTCGATGAAGCCGTTGAGACGCTCCATCAGGTTTTCGCCGATCTGGTTCGGGCTCGCGCCCTGGGGCATGCCCTGGGCGCGACTGGCCATGTGCTCGAACAGGTTCTGCGACGCCTGCAGGACGTCCTGGCCGTTACCGGCCGGCACCGCCGTGGCGACGGCTGCACTCGCTGCGCTGGCTGTCATGACGCCTCCGTTATTCCTCGTCCTCGCTGGACATGGCTTCGTTGAGGATGTTTTGCGCCATCGGCATCAGGATGAATTGCCCGCCGATGGTGATCGCGCCGCTGATCATCTGCTCGGTGAACGCCTCGTCGCTCAGCCCGGCTTCGGAGTTCTCCACGGCCGCGTTGAATTCCGCCTCGGCGCTGGTGGGGGTGATGACGCTGTTGTCGACAGGATTGACGGCCATGCTTTGTGCCTCCGCTTTCAGGGTGTCCGGGCGGTGCCCGTTGGGTTGCTCACTTCGCTTGCGCTGCCGCGAAACACGCGCACGCCCCGCTCGCGAGGCGCCGCGCGTGCCACGACCTCGTCGGCGGGCGGCCGGCGCCGCTCGATCCATTGCTCGACCATCGCCAGGTACGGCGGCGGACCGGATACCAGCAGCGGGCCGCCCTCGGCACCGCCGCGAATGGCCAGGTGATTGCCGGCCACGCCGAGGCCGTCGAGCGCCTGTTCGAGCTCGGTGGCGGCGAAGCCTTCGGCGGCGAACTGGCGGATCTCGATGTCTTCGTCGAGGGTGACGTGCAGCACGCCGCCGTCGTAGAACCAGGTCAGCCCGTGGTTGGCGCAGAGGGTGTCGAGGAATGCGCCGGCGCTCGCGGCACGCAGGTTGCCCGGAGCCTTGCCGCCGACCTTTTTCGCGATCACCACCGGGATGCCGAGGTTGCGACCGAACGCCTCGAGCGCGTCGCGCAGGCTCTGGTCGATCACCACATAGCCGTAGGGCTGCCCGTACCAGGACGGCTCGACCGCGGCCTGGACCAGCCCCGCGCCGCCCAGCAGCCAGGCGAGCGCGAGCCGGCGCAGCGATACCGATAATGGGCGCGGCGACACTGGCCTGCCCTTGCCCGACTTGTACAATGACCGCCCGGTCGCATCCGCGACCGCGCCTGCGGCACCCGCGTCGCCATCCAAGGAGTCCTGCGCTTGCCTACTCTCCATCCCGTTCGGCCCTTGCTGCTCTGCCTGTTGCTGTCCGCCTGCGCCAGCAGCCCAACGACGGACGACAGCCATACCCGCCTGATGAACCTGGCGCAGGACGTCGAGCGCCGCGGCGACCCGGCCACCGCCAGCTCGCTGTACCAGCAGGCGACCCAGCAGCCCGGCGCGACGGCCGAGACCTGGCAGCGCCTGGCCAGGGCCCGCCTGGACAGTGGCGATGCACGCGGCGCGGAACTGGCCTACCGGCAGGCGCTGGAGCTCTCGCCCGGGGACGCCGAGCTGCAACTGGGGCTGGGCACCGCGCAGCTGCACCTGGGCGAACTCGAGCGCGCGGCCACCACCCTCGCCCTGGCCGCCGCCCGCCTGGACCTGCCCACCGCCTACAGCCGCCTGGGCGCGGCCGAAGCGCTGCGCGGACGGCCGGCCGCCGCCCAGGCGGCCTTCGCCCGGGCGGTGGCGCTCGAACCCAACGACCTGGACGCACGCTGCAACCTGGCGCTGGCCTATGCCCTCAACGAGCAGCCGGAGCTTGCGGTCGCCGAGATCGCGAGCCTGGACCAGTCGCCGCGCATCCAGCCGCGTCATCAGCGCAACGCCCTGCTGGTCCTGGTGCTCAGCGGACAGCCCGAACGCGCCGCCAGCCTGCGTCTGGACAATGCCACCGCGGCCGAGCGCGAGGCGTTGATCGCCCAGGCGCAACGCATCGCGGCGATCGCCGATCCGGCGGCCAAGGCCCGCGCAATGGGCCTGAGCAAGGCCGACTGACACCGTCCTCATTGCGCACCCCGGCGGGTGTCGGTCTGGCCCTGTTGCTCCTGCTGCCGGCGCCGCTGCTCTTCGGTCTGCACCCCATGGAGGTAGTACTGCGCCGCACGGCCGACCGGCGCGGCCATCGCCGGGCCGGTTGCGCGGCCTTCCAGCAGATCCTCCCGCCGCTCGACCATCTGCAGCAGGTTGAGGCTGTTGGCGCAGCCGGGCGGCAGCCTCGGCGCCGAGCCGTCACCGGGCTCATCGGGCACCACCGGCGCCAGGCATGCCTGGGGCAGCAGCACCGTCTGCCCGTCCGAACCGATCAGGGTGCCGTAGCCGCTCGGGTAGTCGCGCGGTTCCAGGTGCGTCTGGCACCCGGCCAGGAGCATCACGCAGACCAGCGTCGAGGCACGCGCGCGGCCCATCGGCAACCCCCTCATTTGATGTAGAACCCGAAGGGGCCGGTGGACACCTGGGTCACGCCGCTGCTCGCGGCCGGCGCAGGGTCCAGCGGCGTGGCGAGCGAGGGCTCGCGTACCGGGTCGACCAGGTACGGGGTGATCAGGATCACCAGCTCGGTTTCGTTGCGCTGGAAGCGCTTGGAGCGGAACAGATTGCCGAGCACCGGCATGTCGCCCAGCAGGGGCAGCTTCTCGATGTCCTGGCTGCTGTCGCTCTGGAACAGCCCGGCGATGGCGAAGGTCTGCCCGCTGCCCACTTCGACGCGGGTATCGGCGCGCCGCACGCGGAACGAGGGCACCCGAAACCCCGAGATATCGACAGGGCTGCCCCCCATCAGGCTGCTGACTTCCGGGCGCACCTGCAGGGCGATGCGCCCGCTGGGCAGCAAGGTCGGGTTGAACAGCAGCGAGACGCCATAGGGCTTGTACTCGATGCCGATCATGTCGCGGTTGACCGGGACCGGAATCGGCACCTCGCCGCCGGCGAGAAAGCTCGCGGTCTCGCCGGTCATCGCCGTGATGTTCGGCTCGGCGAGAATCTCCAGCACCCCGTTGCTCTGCAGCGCCTCGAGCATCGCATCGATGTTGACGTTTCCCGTGGAGAGGCCCGCGCCGATCAGGTTGGAGGCGCCGGTCAGGCCGCTGCTGGTGACCAGTCCGAACGAGAAGGTGCCGTTGTTGAACAGCGCGCTCCAGTTGACGCCATAGCGCAGCAGCTCCTCGCGCGAGACCTCGGCGAAGCGCACACGGATGTTGACCTGCGCCGACTGGCCGAAGGTCGCGGTATTCACCGGCTCTTCGCTGGCAGGGTCGATCAGCGCGTTGAGGCTGATCGCCTCGCCCACGCTGCCCACCTCGCCACCGGCCATCAGGCGGTTGCCGGCGCCCCGCAGGGTAACGCCGGACTTCGGATCGAGCCGGCGCATGGCCTGCACCGCCGGCTGCGCGTTGGCGCTGACCGAGAGGCTCAGCGAGGCGAGTTCGCGCTCCTGGCCGTCCAGCGCGATCAGGCTGGTCTGGCCCGGGCGCTTGCCGAACACATAGAGCGTGCCGGCCGACACCACCTGCAGGTCGGCGATGCCGGGCTCGGCCACCAGCACCGAATCCACCGGTGCCTCGAAGCGCAGGATGCGCCCTTCGCCGGCGGCCAGTTCCACCGTCGCGGTGCTGCCGCGGTTGATCGTCTGCGCGCACAGCGGCGCGGCGCAGAGCAGGGCCAGCAGCAGGAAGGCGGATCGTGCGAGGGTCGTCATGAGGCGCTGGCCAGGCTGGTGGTGGAACGGGATGGGATGTCGGGCCGGGGCGCCTGCGGCAGCTCCAGGCTGCTCAGGGCGTGCAGGCTGTATTCGGGCGCCAGCTCGCGATACGAGAGCACGCTCAGGTCGAGTTCCTCGCGCAGCGCCAGGCGGCGAATGCAGCGGCGCAGCTCCGGGCGAACCACCAGCACGCCGCGCTGCCCCGCAGGCAGCCCGTCGCATGCCTGGCGCAGTCCGTTGGCCAGCGGCCGGACCAGCTCCTCCGGAAGCATCTCGCGGGACGAATCGAGGCGCCGCAACGAGCTGCGCAGCCGCTCTTCGGCCTCGGGCTGCAGCACCCAGGCGGCGATCACCCGGTTGCGATCGGCATGCTGATGGCTGATCTGCCGCGCCAGCGCCGCGCGCAGGTGCTCGACCAGCCGCACCACGTCGGCGTCTCGCCCGCCCCACTCCACCATGGCTTCGAGCAGGGCCCGCTGGTTGCGGATCGAGACCCCTTCCTCGACCAGCGCGCGCAGCGCTTCGGCCATCCGCTGCAGCGAGACGAGGCGCAGCGCTTCCTTGATCAGCTCGCCGTATTCCGGCTCGATGCGTTCGAGCATCTGGCGCGTTTCCTGGATGCCGAGAAAATCGCCGGCATAGCGCCGCAGGGTGCGGTCGAGGACGTCGCGCAGCAGCTCGTCCGGGCGCAGGTAGCCGATGCCCGCCTGCTGCAGCTGCGCCTCGTGCTCGACCGCTACCCAGCGGGCCGGGCGACGGGTCAGCGGCGAGGTCGCTTCGAGGCTCGGCAGGCTCATCAGCTCCAGGTGCAGCGGATCGTCCTGCAGCAGGAGGTGGCCGCCCGGCACCTCGCCCTCGGCCACCGGCACGCCCTCCAGCGCGATGGCGAAGCGATCCTGCGCACCAGCGAGTTCGACATGCATGCCCGGCACCGGAAAGGCGATGCCGAGCTCGGCGTGCAGGCTGTGGCACAGGCCTTCGATGCGCTGCTGCATCGGTTGCGGCGGCACCGCGGCCGCCAGGCCGGTGCCGAGGGTGAGCAGCACGCGGCTGTCCGGCGCGACGGTCGGCACGGGCGCCGGCGCATCGGCGGCGGCCTCGGCAGCCATTGGCACGAGCGCGGTTTCCTGAGGCTCCTCCTGAGGCGCCGGCCTGCTCTTGCGCGAAAGCCGGAACGCCGCGACGCCGAGGATCAGCGCCAGGATCAGGAACACCACTGCGGGGAATCCCGGAAGCAGGCTCACGCCCGCCAGGATCACGGCGGTGAGGCCCATGGCGCGGGCGCTGGAGCCGAGCTGCTGGAAGATCTCGCTGCCCAGGTCCTGCTCGCTACCCTCGTTCTTCACCCGGGTGACCACGGTGCCGGCGGCGACCGCGATCAGCAGCGCCGGAATCTGCGCGATCAGCCCGTCGCCGACGGTGAGCAGCGAATAGGTGTGCACCGCCTCGGAGAAGGCCATGCCGCGGTCGAGCATGCCGATGAGCAGCCCGCCGATCAGGTTCACCGCCAGGATCACCAGGCCGGCGATGGCGTCGCCCTTGACGAACTTCATGGCCCCGTCCATGGCACCGAACAACTGACTTTCCCGCTCCAGGTCAGCGCGGCGCAGGCGTGCCTGGGCCTGGTCGATGTCGCCGTTGCGCAGGTCGTTGTCGATGCTCATCTGCTTGCCGGGCATGGCATCGAGGGTGAAGCGCGCCGCCACTTCGGCCACCCGCTCGGCGCCCTTGGTGATCACCACGAACTGGGCCACGGTGATGATCAGGAAGATCACCAGGCCGACCACCACCTCGCCGGCGATGACGAAGTTGCCGAACGCCTTGACGATGTGCCCGGCGTCGCCGTTGAGCAGGATCAGCCGGGTGGTGGTGATGGAGAGCGACAGGCGGAACAGCGTGCTCAGCAGGATCAGCGGGGGCAGCGCCGAGAGTTCCACCGCGCGGCCGATATAGAAGGCGACGATCAGGATCAGGATGCTCAGCGCGATGTTCACCCCGATCAGCAGGTCCACCAGGGCGGTGGGCAGCGGGATGATCATCATGGTCACGGCCATCAGCATGAAGGCGGCGATGACCACGTCGGTGCGCTGGGCCGCGAGCCGGGCCAGGCCGTTGAGTCGGGCGGTCAGGCTCATGCGCGCTGGCGCTCCTGCAGATAACGCTGGAAGCTCGCGCGCGCGTCCTGGGCACGCCCGGCGTGCCAGCAGGCACGGCTGCGCAGCAACCAGGCGCCGGGCGACTCGCCCTCGAGCGCGACCATCCGCTCCAGCGCCCGCAGCGCGCGCTCGCCGTCACCCTGGGCGGTGAAGGCGATCACCAGGTTGCGCAGCAGGGCGGCATCGTCCGGCAGGATCTGGCTGGCCAGCAGGAACATCACCAGCGCTTTCTGCGGTTGCCCGCAGCGCTGGTAGATCTCGCCGAGGCCCTGGAGCAGCCTGGCCGCTTCGCGATCGCGTGGCGACATCACGCGCCCTCCTCGTGTCGATAGCCATCGAGCAGCTGGCGCCACTCGATCTCCTGGCCGATCACCGCGTCGGCCAGGGACCGGGTCTGCGGATCGGTGTCCAGCGCCGGGACCACGTGCTCGCGCACGTGCTCCAGCAGTTCCAGCGCACGCGCGCTGGAAAACAGCGAAGGCTCGACGCTGCCGGCCTCGCCGAGCCTGAGCAGATCGTGCTGCAGCGACCGGCGCTCGCCGGCCTGGCGACGCTGCAGGAGGGCCTCGAAATCGGCGGCACGGGTCAGCGCCTCGGCGCGCGCGGGTGCGTCGGCGGGGCGGACGGAGGGGGGCGGCAGCGTCGACGGATCGAGCTTCATGTTCAGCCTTCGTCCGACGCGGGCGCGCCCAGGGTGAAGGCGAAGCGCTCTTCGCCCCGGGCCAGCACCACCTGCTCCGCGTCGATGCGCAGCAACGTCCAGCCGTGCTCCAGCGCAGCCCCGGGGTACAGGCGCGCACCGGCGGCGTTGATCACGTAGGGGTTGTCGCCGAACCAGACCGCCTGGAAGCGCACCCTGGGCTGCGCGCCCGGCTCGCGCAGGGCGACTTCGCTGTGCAGCGGCGCGTAGCGACCATGGCGGCCGTCGAAGGCGCGCTGCATGTCGGCCCAGCGCGACTGCTGCTCGGCCGTGAGGCTGCCGCGTACCCGCAGTTGCCCGTTCTGCACGCCGATGCGCAGCCCCTCCAGACCCGCGGCCCGGGCATCGTGCTCGAGCTCGGCGCGCAGGGTGTCGAGCGAAGGCCGCAGGGTCTTCGCCTCGGCGGCGACGGGTGCCATGGCTATCCCCGCCGAGACCGGCGAGGCGTCGTCGCGCAGCACCGCCAGGGCGCCGGCGCAGATGAACATGAAGACAACGGCCATCATCCATTGCAGGGTGCCGCCCGAGGCCGGGGCGACGGTCGCGCCCCCGCTGGCCGGCGCGTCCAGGCGCAGCCGCGCCTGGCCGACAATGAGTTCGAACGGCAGCCGGGCGCGGTAGCCGCTGCCCTGGGCGACGCGCGTTTCGCGGCCCTGGCCGAATACCCTGACATCGCCGCCGAGCGCCTCGACGGCTACGTGACGCGCCGACAGTCGCAGCGTCACGTGACGCTCGGCGACGCCCGGGTCGCCGAGAACCAGATCCGATTGCTGACCCGCGCCAATGCTGCAGGCCGCCATGTCCAGCGGAAGGGACACGCCCTGATGCACCCCTTCGAGCACGGTGAGCGTCGACATGTGATGGTGTTCAGCGCCTGTCGGAAAGGAAGCCATGGCTGTCATCTGGATCACCTATCGGGACCGAACCGGAAAAACAGCGCCAAACGCTGCGAGCGATGGGCGGGCCACCGCACCGCAGCCGATGACGAACGTGCGCAGGCGACGCCAGGCATCGCCCACGCACCCAGGTCAGTTCTGAGGACGCTGTTTGGTGGCGTCGAGCTCAGCCTTCTTCGCCGTGGTGATCTCGGTGATCTTGGCGGACTTCTCGATCGCCATGTCGAACACGGCTTCCATCTTGGCGATGGCTGCGTCGGTGTTGCCGCTGCTCACTGGGGGCGTAGTGCTCATCGGTGTTTCCTCGGAGTTGGAAAAGTCATTGCACAGGGGTGATGCAGGTGCATCGCTTTACCGCGCATACCGGGACAGGCCCGAGGTAACGCAGTGATTGCATCCTAGGAGCAGGCGACTCGCGGCGGTTGTGAAAGGTTGTGAAAGCTCGTAAAGACGGCCCTTGCAGACCAATGACTTAGCGCCGCCAATCCTGGATGAGCCAAAAAACCGGCATCACTGCCCGCCGACGGCCTATTGCAGGCCGTACTTCTTGACCTTGTCGAACAGGGTGGTCTTGGCCAGGCCCAGCGCCACGCTCGCCTGGCTGAGGTTGCCGCCATGGCGCTCCAGCGCGGCCGCCAGCAGGCTGCGCTCGAACGCTTCCACCGCCTCGGAGAACCCGAGCCCCGGCGCATCACCGAGCTGTCCCGGCTTCTTGAAGATCGGCAGGCCCAGGGCGAAGCGCTCGGCGACATTGCGCAGCTCGCGCACGTTGCCCGGCCAGTCGTGGGCCAGCAGCGCGGCCAGGGTCTGACGGTCGAGCTCGGGCGGCTGGCGGTCGAAGCGCAGCGCCGACTGCTGGAGGAAATGCTCGAACAACAGGGGTATGTCCTCGCGTCGCTCGCGCAGCGGCGGCAGCTCCAGGGTGACGACATCGAGCCGGTAGTAGAGGTCGCTGCGAAACTGCCCTGCCCGCCCCATTTCGGCGAGGTCCGCCTTGGTCGCGGCGATGATGCGGCAGTCGAGCGCGATCGACTGGTTCGACCCGAGCCGCTCCAGGCAATGCTCCTGCAGGACCCGCAACAGTTTGATCTGCAGGTTCAGCGGCATGCTCTCGATCTCGTCGAGGAACAGGGTGCCGCCGTTGGCGTATTCCATCTTGCCGATGCGTCGCTTGCCGGCCCCGGTGAAGGCGTGGGCCTCGTGGCCGAAGATCTCGCTTTCGAACAGGTTTTCCGGAAGCCCGCCGCAGTTGAGCGCGACGTAGGGCCTGCCCTGCCGTCCGCTGCTGTCGTGCAGGCAGCGGGCGATCAGCTCCTTGCCGGTGCCGGTCTCGCCGACGATCAGCACGTTGGCATCGGTGTCGGCCACGTTGGCGATCAGCCCACGCAGCTGCTCGATGGCCGGCGAGCGCCCGATGATGCGCTGCTCCAGCGCCTGGCGCCCCGCCAGATGGCGACGCAGCTGCGACACCTCGCGCGCCAGCCCGCGCTGCTCCAGGGCACGCCGCGTCACTTCCACCAGGCGCTCGGGCGAGAAGGGTTTCTCGATGAAGTCGTAGGCTCCGTTGCGCATCGCCGCGACCGCCATGCCGATGTCGCCATGCCCGGTGATCAGGACCACCGGCAGGCTCGGGTCGGTCTGGTGCAACCGCTCGAGCAGCTGCATGCCGTCCATGCGCGGCAGCCGGATGTCGCTGATGACGATGCCCGGGAAGTCGCTGCCGATGCGCTTGAGCGCGTCCTCGGCGCTGGTCACGCCTTCGCTGTGGATGTCTTCGAGCTCCAGCGCCTGGCGGCAGCCGAGCAACACGTGGGGGTCGTCTTCGACGATCAAGACGGTAAGCTTTTCGGTCATGAGGCGCGGCTATCCGGGCTCGAGCATTGGGAAAATCGCGGCAGGGTGAGGACGAAGGCAGCACCGCCCTGCGGCGGATGGTGAACGGTGAGCGTGCCGTTGGCCGCAGCGGCCAGGCTGGCGGACAGGGTCAGCCCCAGGCCCAGGCCGGCATCGCCGGGCTTGGTGGTGTAGAACAGCTCGAACAGGTGGTCGCGGGCCTCGGGCGGTATGCCGGGGCCGTTGTCGCGCACCTCCACCGCGTAGTCGTCGCCGCATAGCCGGCCGCTGAGCCACAACCGCGGGTGCGGCTGCCCGCGCAGGGCATCCAGGGCATTGGCGATGAGGTTGACCAGAATCTGCTCCAGGCGTGTCTGGTCGATCGGCAGCACCACCTCTTGGTAGTCGCGCTCGATGACCGGGCGTACCGCCTCGACCCGCGGGTGAAGCATCAGCAGGGCGGTTTCGAACGCCTTGTGCAGCTGGGCGCGCCCGGTGTCGTCTCCGCCGCGGGCGAAGGCGCGCAGGCTGCCGGTGATCTTGCCGACGCGGTCGACCAGCTCGCTGATCGACTCGAGGTTGGCGCTGGCCGTGTCGATCGCGCCGCGCTGCAGGAAGCGCACCGCGTTGGCCGACAGCGTGCGCAGGGCGGCCAGCGGCTGGTTGATCTCATGGGCGAGATTGGTGGACATCTGCCCGATCACCGCCAGCTTGCCGGCACGGACCAGCTCGTCCTGGGCGGTACGCAACGTCTGCTCGGCCTGCAGCCGCTCGCAGATCTCCGCCTTGAGCCGCTCGTTGGTGGCGCAGAGGTCGGCGGTACGCACGCCGATGCGCAGCTCCAGTTCGCGATTGGCCCGCTCCAGCGCCTCGCGGGCGGCCAGGCGCGTCGCGATGACCTTGCGCCGCTGGTTCCAGGTGATCAGCAGAAAGGCCAGCAACGCACAGGCCGCGGCGGCGAGCATCGCGTTGCTCAGGGAATTGTGGCGCTCTTCGCGCAGCGGTGTCAGCAGGGTCAGATGCCAGGGCGTGTCGCTCAGGCGGCGGGTCTGGGACAGGTAGTCCACCGAGGTGTCGATCGGGTCGGGCACGTCGCTGTCGTAGCGGACCTGCTCGAGCCCGTCACCCAGGGAATTGCGTACCAGCAGGCGCAGCTCGTCGAGGCGCCACCAGTAGTACTGCTGGCTGTTGGCCAGGCGCTCGCGGGTGGCCAGGCTCAGCGGGCGGATGGACTTGAGCCGCTTGGCCGGGTCGCTGGAGAGAATGATGATGCCGTTCTCGTCGCTGACGTACGCCTGCACCCGTGCGCGCTCCCAGCGCTCTTCGAGCGTGTCGAGCCGGACCTTGACCACCGCCACGCCGTAGATCTGCCCCTGCGGGTCGGCCAGCCCGTGGGCGAGGTAGTAGCCGGCCTCCCCCCGGGTGCTGCCGATCCCGTAGAAGCGTCCCGGCAGGCCGATGATGGCGTCCTGGTAATAGGGCCGGAACGACAGGTCCTCGCCCAGGAAGCTGTCCGGGGCGTGCCAGTTGCTGGTGGCGACCACCCGGCCGTCGCGGTCGAGCACGTAGATCGCCAGGCTGCCGCTGCGTGCATTGAGCCCCTGCAGGTAGCGGTTGACCTGGCGCTGGCGGTCGACGTCGCCAGGCGAGAGCAGCAGCCCGCTGACGCCCTCGTCCAGCTCCAGCAGGCTCGGCAGGTAGGTGTACTTGCTGATCTCGCTTTCCACCGCGCGGGCGTTGAGTTCGAGCTGGCGCTCGCCGCTTTCGGCCAGGCGGGCGATGCCGGCGCGCTCGCTGACCAGGAACGCGGCGTAGCCGCAGCCGAGTACGGGCAGCATCACCAGCAGGGGCAGGAGTACGACTCGATGCAGTGGGCGCGCTTTCACGGTGAGTGGCATGCCGAGGCGGAATCCTTGCAAAGACCCCCGCTCGTCGCGGGGCGTTCCTGGGCAGCGGCAAGCGGTAGAAAAACCGGAGCGAGCGGTCGCAGGCCTCGCCCGTCAGGGGAACGGGCGAGGTTTGCGGGCCGACCGTCACGCTCGCTCAACGGACATAGTCGAGCCACTTGTCCAGGTCTTTCCGGCTGATCTTGCCGTCCGCCTTGATGTTGTTCGAGTGGTAGCGAATGGTGTCGAGGAATTCGAAGAACGCCTGATTATCCATCAGGAATTCGACCGCCTCCCGCTGTTCCTTGGTCGACGCGTGCTTGCCGCTGAGCAGCTTCTCGAAGTCCTTGTCGCTGACGATATCGTCGCGTCCCTGCCAGTCGTCCCAGCTGTCGACCAGCAGGTCGATCTTGTCCTTGTGCTCTTCGTAGAAGGCCTTGTCGAACCGGGTGCTGTGGACCACCAGATCCTTCGTCGTGTCGCGAAACCAGTCCTTGTCGATGCGCTTGTCCTTCGCCACCTTTTCGGTGAATTCCTTGAAGTGCTCGGGCTGCGCTTCCCAGACCGGCATGTATTCGGGAAACCACTCACGGTACTGCTCGTTGTTCTGCTGGAAGGTGTAGTTGTGCTCGTAGCGCACGTGGATCAGGTAATTGAGCTTGTCCCCCCAGTCCTCGTCGAGCAGGCCGTCCTTTTCCAGACCGCGGAAGAAGTCCCGCACCCCTTCGGCGGTCTTTTCGTCGCGTTTGAGTGCCGTGACGCCGCCGATGATCGCCGCGATCAGGCCGAGCACCGAGCCCGCTGCGCCGAAGATCGAAGACGCGATGGCCGCGCCGCCGACGCCGAACGCGGCGGCCACGCCGGTTATGCCCATCCCGGTACCGAAGGCGCCGGCGCCGATCTGCAGGCTACGCTGGGCGAACTCTTCCGGCGTGCCGCCTTCCTTGATGAGCTTGTCCAGCCCCATCCCGCCCAGCACGATGTCCAGTATGCCGCCGGCGGCATCAGCCATGCCGCCGACCGCTGACAGCGCGCCGCCGATCCACTGCATCTTCTTGTTCCGGGAAACGGAATCGGCATCCGGCGAATTGCTGCTGATCGCATCGATGTGGTTATTCACGCGGTCCTGCTGATCGGACGGCAGTTGCTCGATGGTGTCTTGAATCGACGGCCTGGACTGGCTCAGGTTGGTGTCCCACTCGCCCCAGAACGTCTCCGCGTTGAACGGGGAGGTGTCTATTTCCGGCAGGGTCGGCGGCGAACCGCTGGTTCTGGGGGCACCCAGGTTCGGGTCGATCATCTCCAGCGGTATGTCGGTGGTGAGGTCCGGCTTTTTCGGGGGATGGCGCTTGTCCCAAACCGTCTCCCTCAGGTCCTTGCCAATCCCCAGCGCCTCGGCGAGGCCCGCCGATTTGAACAGATGGTCGATCGCTCCGGTGGCCCATGTCGCGGTGGGCGCGAGCACACCGACGAAGGAGAGGAAGTTGCGTGCGACCTCGATCCGCTCGGCAGCGGTTTCGCCAAAGTTCAAGCCGCCGTCGGACATCTTGTAGATGCCCGCGACCATGCCCAGCATGCCCGCCGACGAGCTGAGCACGCCGTGCTTGGCCAGCGAGCCGAGCACGCCGCCCACGCCGCCGCGCTGGTCCAGCGGGATCTTGGCCTTGTCCATGGCCTTGTTGAGCTCTTCCCCGGTGATCGGCTTGGGCTGGGCGCTGGGATCGTTGAGTGTCGCGACGGCACGCTCGCGCACCACTTCCTCGATGGCGGGCCTGGCGTTGGTCAGGTTCTCCACCATCTTC
Organism: Stutzerimonas nosocomialis; assembly: GCF_005876855.1. Taxonomy (GTDB): domain Bacteria; phylum Pseudomonadota; class Gammaproteobacteria; order Pseudomonadales; family Pseudomonadaceae; genus Stutzerimonas; species Stutzerimonas nosocomialis. The sequence goes on from NZ_QLAE01000020.1 coordinate 72,944, forward strand.
TGTTCGCTGGGCTTGAGGTCGAGCTTTTCCTGGCCCTTTTCCTTACCGCCGCCGAAGTAGTAGTTGAAGATGTCCGAGCCGCGCTTGGAGCCGAACAGGGTCGACATCGTCGTCGCGATCAGGGTGGTGACGACGTCGCTGGTGGCCTTGTCGAGGTTCTCCTCGCCTACCCCGTCCGCGCCACCCTCGTAGATTTCGTTGAGCTGCTCGATGGGTACGCCGAACTTGAGTTCTATTTCCACCTGCTCGGCCAGGTCCGGGTCGAGGGCGCGCAACGACTGCATGTCACTGGCGTAACGCGCTTCGGCCACCTCGCCTTTGTCGTCTTTCCTGAGTTCTTCGAGCGCCGCCTTGTAATCGGGGTCGCGCATGGTCTCGGCGATCTTGTCGCGCAGCTCGTCCTTGTTCTTGACCTTGTCGACGGCCTCTTTGAAGAACTTCTCGTTGTCGGCGATGATCTCCGGCTCGTTGGCCAACCGAAGCAGTTCCTCGCCCAGTTTTCCTTCGTTGATCAACCCACGCATCTCCGCCGATTCCATCTCGGCCGTATCGCCCAGGTAGGACGTGTTGTCGGCTGTACCGAAGGCGTTGCGGTTGGTGGTGTAGGGCAGGAATTCGAAACCGCCGCTGAGGGTCGCCTGGGCTTGGAGCAGGCGCAGATACTTGGCCTTGTCCGAATCTTCCGGCTCGTCCTTGTAGGCCTCCTTGAGCTTTTCGTAGTAGAGCTCCCCCACCGTCTTGTCTTTCTCGGTGGTCTTGGCCTGCATCAGGTCGGTCTCGCTGGCGGGCGGCAGGTCCTTTTCCTTGAACAGCTCGTCAGCGCTCGATTGCTGACTCGTGACCTGGTCGCCATGGAGCGTGGCGAAGTGCTCAGGCGTGACGCTCTCTATGATGATGAACTTGCCCCTGCCCGGAACCTCGACGGCCTTGACGCCCTCGGCCAGGTTTTCGACCTTCGAATCGCCCGTGATCACCGGCGTGTCGTCGTTGGGCTGCAAGACCGAGTAACCCTCGTTCTCGATCTTGTCCATGATCTCCTTGCCCTTCTTGTCCAGCGCCTTGAGCTTTTCAAAGGCTTCGGGGGCGTACTCCTTGGACACGGCGTAGCGCTTGCCGTCGCCGGTTTCGAACATGGCGGTGCCGTGCTCGAACAGGAAGCCGTCGCCTTCTTCGGCGACCGTGATGTTGAACCCGGTATCGAAATAGACCGCTGCGTCCATGTCCATGTAACCGGGACCGATGAAGCGCATCGAGCCCAGCTCCGGCAGCGGGTCGCCCGGCTCGACCACCTCGAAACCACGCGACTCGTATTGCCCCAGCCACTTGCTGTGCTCCTCGGACAGCCCCGCCTTGGACCATGCCGGCCCGCCGTCCACTTCCCCGCCCTCGAGCATCGCCTTGGCCTGCCTGTGCACCTCGGGATGCAGATCGGGGTGGACCAGAACCTGCTTGCCGTCCTTGTCGGTGACGATCAGCAGACCGTCCCAGAGCCACAGCCGATCGCCCGTCGACGACAGCCAGTGGTCGTCGACATTGGCGATGTCGTCCTTGTCGATCTTGAAGTCGTTCTCCGCCAGCGGCGGCTTTCCGTCCAGGTACGGCCCACGGTCCTCGAGGAACGCCTCACGCTGCTTGTCCTTTCGGTCGACCGCCCGCTCGATGGTCCGCTTGAGGGTGAAACCGAAATCTGCCAGCGACGGGAATGCTGAAGGCTCATCTGTCTTGCGAACGGGACCGGTCATGCGAAAGGTGCTCCAAAGGCTGAATCGAGAACGTCGACTGCTCGTTTGGTGGACACCCAGGCGCCACGCGCGGGCGCAAACGACGCACAGGACCGCGCGCCGGTCGTTATCGCCTCGTCGTGTACTGAACCTGAGCGGGCGGCCATGAACCTGCCATGGCCGCCTTGACCCAGGGGATTGAAGCAACCGAAACGCCGGCCCTCAACGCGGAACTGTCATATTTCACAGCTTTTCACAGGCGGCGAAATCCGCTGTTCACACCGGCCGGCTAGCGTCCCGGCTCGCGCGGCAGCCGGCCAGCGCGCTGCCGACGCCCGGGCCGCCGTGGGAGCGCGCCATGGCGACCAGCAGCGCCATCAGCAGGTTCTTCAGGCCCCGGCCCCGGGGGCATGGCGAACGGGCCATCTCAGCCGCCAATCCGGGCGGCGAGCCGGACCAGACTCAGGTCCATGCCGGCCCTGGCCATCAGCGAGATGCCCAGCGGCGCGCCGTCCTTGCTCGCCAGCGGCAGGGACACCTGGGGCAGGCCGCAGAGCACGGCGATGCACAGCAGGTGGTGGGAGAGCTGGCGGGTGTGCTCGATCTCCTCGTCACGGGCGCTGAGCAGCGGCGCCACGTCCGGTACGGTGGGCAGCACCAGCACCCGGTCGCCGAGCAGCTCGTCCATGTGCTGGCGCATCTGCTCGCGAAAGCCGATCGCCCAGGTGACGTCCTTGTCGCTCACCTGGCTCGACCAGAGAAAGCGCGCGGCCACGTCCGGCCCCAGCTGCAGGCCATGGCGTTCGATGGTCTCGCCCTGCGCCTGCCAGGCTTCGCGACCCTGGATATAGCGGAACGCCCAGTAGGCTTCTTCCAGCGACGGCAGTTCGGCCTCCACGCAGGCGAGCGCCCCGCAGCGCGCCTCGATGCGCTGCAGCGCCGGTTCCAGTGCCGCCTGCGAGGCCTCGGGCAAGAGCGCGAAAAGCGCCGGGATGCGCATCAGCTCGGGCGCGTCCAGAGGCCTGGCATCCTCGCCGAGCAGGCACTCGCCGACCGCCTCGAACACCGCCGCGCTGCGGGTGAAATAGCCGCAGGTGTCCATGCTCTTGCACAGCGCCTGGCAGTCCTCCAGCGACACCCGCCCGTGGGTCGGGCGAAGGCCGTAGAGCCCGCAATAGCTCGCCGGGGTGCGCACCGAACCACCGGTGTCGGTGCCCAGGGCGAAGTCGCACAGGCCGTTGGACACCGCCGAGGCCGAGCCGGACGAGGAGCCGCCGGGAATCCGCTCGGGCGCGGCGCCGTTCACCGGCGTGCCGAAGTGGGCGTTCTTGCCGCTCATGGAGAACGCCATCTCGTTGGTGTGGGCCTTGCCCACCATCCGCGCGCCGGCATCGAGCAGCCGCTGCACGGTCGGTGCGGTGCGGGTCTTGATCCCGGACATCGCGAGCAGGTGCGGATTGCCGCCCGCGGTCGGGTAGCCGGCCACGTCGAACAGGTCCTTGACCGCGAAGCTGAGCCCGGCGAGCGGGCCCTGCGGCGCGTGGTCGAGCGCCACAAAGGGATAGGGCATCAGTGCGAAGGGGTAGTCGGACATGTCGCGGCTCCGTGATCGGTGGTGGGTTCGAACAGATGGCAACTGACGAAATGCTCGCTGCCGACCTGCACCCGCGCCGGCACGCTCGCCAGGCAGGCTTCCCCGGCATGCTTGCAGCGCGAGGCGAAGGCGCAGCCCGGCGGCAATCGGCTCAGGTCCGGCGGCGAGCCGGCGATGGTCTCCAGCCGTTCGCCGCGGCGCAGCCCGCCCTGTGGCCGGGCGTTGAGCAGCGCGACGCTGTAGGGATGGCAGGGGTTGCGCAGGAGCTCGCCCAGGGGCGCCTCCTCGACGATGCGCCCGCCGTACATCACCGCCACCCGGTCGGCCACTTCGACTGCCGCGCCGATGTCGTGGGTGACGAAGATGATCGACAGCCCCAGTTCGCGCTGCAGCTCGCGCAGGAGGATGAGGATCTGGATCTGCACCGTGGCATCCAGCGCGGTGGTCGGCTCGTCGGCGAGCAGCAGCTGCGGCTGGCAGGCCAGCGCCAGGGCGATCATCGCCCGCTGGCGCATCCCGCCGGACATCTCGTGCGGGTAGGCGTCCAGGCGCTGTTCGGGGCTCGGGATGCGGACGCTGCGCAGCGACTCGAGGGCCACCTCGCGCGCTTCCTGGCGGGACAGGCCGCGATGGCGACGCACGCTCTCGATGATCTGCTGGCCCACGGTATAGACCGGGTCGAACGCCAGCAGCGGCTCCTGGAAGATCATCGAGGTCACCGGCCCGCGAAAGGCGCTCAGGTCCTTCTTCGACAGCGCCATGACGTCGCGCCCGGCGATCTCGATGCGCCCGTCGATGCGGGTGCTGCGCTCCGGATGCAGGCGCATCAGCGAGCGCAGGGTGACGCTCTTGCCCGATCCTGACTCGCCGATCAGCGCGACCACCTCCCCCTTCCCCACCTGGAGGCTCACGCCGTTGACCGCCTCGATGACCTTGCCGCCGCTGGAAAAGCGCACGTGCAGGTCGCTGACCGCGACCATGGGCTGCGGCGTTGCATGCTCTGCTGCGTTCATTAGGCCTCCTTGGCCAGCCGTTCGGCTGGCGGACTGCAGGAATGACCGCCACCGGGCACCACCATCAGGCAGGCCGCGACATGGGCCTCGCCGGTCGGCTGCAACGGCGGCTTGCGCGTGCTGCAGACCGGTTCGGCATGGGGGCAGCGGGTATGGAAGCGACAACCCTCGGGCGGGTCGATCGGACTCGGCGGATCGCCGCTCAGCGGTGACGCCTCGGTGCGCCGCTCGGGGTCCATCGACGGCATCGAACTCAGCAGCGCCCGGGTGTAGGGGTGACAGGCGCCGGTGAACAGCGCCTCGGCCGGGCCGACCTCCACCACCTCGCCCAGGTACATCACCAGGATGCGGTCCGACAGGTAGCGCACCACGTGCAGGTCATGGCTGATGAAGACGTAGGTCAGGTCCAGGCTCTGCTTGAGGTCCAGCAGCAGGTTGAGCACCTGGGCCTCGACCGACTTGTCCAGCGCCGAGACCGCCTCGTCGAGGATCACCAGGCGCGGCTCCAGGGCCAGCGCCCGGGCGATGTTGACCCGCTGGCGCTGGCCGCCGGAGAGCTCGTGCGGGTAGCGTCCGGCGAAGCGGGAGGGCTCCAGGCCGACCCGAGCCAGCAGGTCGCGGGCGCGGGCCAGCGAGTCCTTGCCCGACACGCCGTGGACCTTCGGCCCGAAGGCCACCGATTGCTCGATGGTCAGGCGCGGGTTGAGCGAGGAATAGCTGTCCTGGAAGACCATCTGCACCTGCCGGCGGAATTCGCGCAGCGGCAGCTGGTGGGAGCCGACCTCCACGGCATCGAAGATCAGCTCGCCGCTGTCCTGCTCGATCAGCTGCATCAGCAGCCTTGCCGTGGTGGATTTGCCGCAGCCGGACTCGCCGACCACGCCCAGCGTCTCGCCCTTGAGCACGGTGAAGCTGATGCCGTCGACGGCGCGCACCACGGCCTTGCGGCCCAGCGACCCCTTGACCGGAAAATGCCGCACCAGCTTCCTGACGGTCAGCAGCGGCTGCGCCGGCCCGCCCAGGTCACGTTTGCCTTTCGCGTTGGCGTTCATCGGTCAGCTCCGAATGGCCATGGCGGCCCGCAGGCGGTCGGCCAGGATGTTGAAGGAGATCGAGGTGATGAAGATCATCAGCCCCGGCAGCGCCGCCACCCAGGGCTGGGTGTAGATCGCGGTGCGCAGGGTGTTGAGCATCAGCCCCCATTCCGGCTCCGGTGGTCGCACCCCGAGGCCGAGGAACGAGAGCCCCGAGGCGAGGATCATCGACACCGAGATCAGCCCGGTGGCGAAGACGAAGATCGGCCCCAGCACGTTGCCCAGCACCTGGGTGCGGATGATGGTGAAGGCGCTGGCGCCGGATGCCCGCGCCGCCTCGATGTAGTCGCGGTTGCGCACCTGGGTGGTGACGCTCTCGGCGACCCGGGCGATCTGCGGGACGAACACCAGGGTCAGCGACAGCAACGCGTTGTCGATGCCCGCCCCCATCGCCCCGGACAGCGCGATGGCCAGCAGCACCGAGGGGAAGGCGTAGAACACGTCCACGGTGCGCATGATCAGGGTGTTGGTCAGCCCGCCGGCGTAACCGGCGACGATGCCGACCGCGCTGCCGATGACGAACGCCAGCAGCACCGGCGTGATGCCCATGAACAGCGACAGCCGCGCCCCCAGGATCAACCGCGAGAGCATGTCGCGCCCCAGCTCGTCCGAACCCAGCGGGTAGCCCGCCGTGCCGATCGGCTGCAGGCGCCTGAACATTGAGGTGGCATAGGGATCGGAAGGCGCCAGCCAGCTGCCGAACAGCGCCATCGCCAGCAGCGCCAGGATCACCGTGCCGACCAGCAGCGCGATACGGTCGCGCAGCAGCCGGGCGCCCACCGAGGTCCAGTAGCCGGGCGAGGTCTGGATCGGTGGCGCGACGTTATGGCCGAGATCTGCCGTCATCTTCATCCCCTCTTGATCCGCGGGTCGAGCAGGGTCTGGAGGATGTCCACCCCGAGGTTGAGCAGCACGAAGAACAGCGCCAGTACCCAGATGGTGCCCTGCAGCAGCGGCAGGTCGCGCTGGAAGATCGCCGAGTTCAGCAGCAGCCCGGTACCGGGCCAGGCGAACACCGTCTCCACCAGGATCGAGCCGCCCATCAGGTAGCCCAGCTGCAGGCCCATCACCGCCAGGGCGGTGGGCGCGGCATTCTTCACCACGTGCCAGAAGATCGCGTAGTCGGTCATGCCCTTGGCGCGCAGGCCGACGATGAACTCCTGGCCCAGGGTGTCGGCCACCAGCGCCCGCACCGTGCGCGCGATGATGCCGGTAGGGATCACCGACAGGGTGATGGCCGGCAGCACCATGAACTGCAGGTGCTCCCAGTCCCAGGCCCAGCCTTCGGCGCCCATCGGCCCGCCACCGGTGGCCGGCAGCCAGTAGAGCTGCGAGGCGAACACGATCACCAGCAGCATGCCCAGCCAGTAGTGCGGCACGCTGACGCCGAACACCGAGAACGCCGAGGCCAGCTTGTCCACCCAGGTGTCCTGGAAGTAGCCGGCGACGAAGCCGAACAGGCAGCCGAAGAAGAACCCGATCAGCGTCGCCAGCGCGGCCAGGCGCAGCGAGTTGATCGCTGCGGTCATCACCTCGCCGAACACCGGCCGGCTGGTGGCGATCGAGGTGCCCAGGTCGCCCTGCACCGCGTGCCACAGCCACTGGAAGAATTGCACCGGCAACGGCTTGTCGAAGCCGTAGACGGCGATCATCTGCGCCCGCAGTTCCTGGGACGCGTCCGGTGGCAACACCGAGACCAGCGGGTCACCCGGCGCCAGGTGCACGAGCATGAAGCACACCAGCGCGACGCCGAGCATGATGGGGATCGCCAGCAGCAGCCGGCGTACGACATAGGCGCCCATTGGCTGCTCCTCACTCCATCGACATGGTGGCCAGGTCGATGAACCAGCTCTGCGGCTGCACCACCCCTTTCACTTTCGGCGAGATCGCCCGTGGCCCGACGTCATGCGCCACCCAGAGGAACGGCGTCTCGTCGACCAGGGTCGCGTGCAGCTCGGCCGCCGCGGCGTCCATTTCGTCAGGATCGAAGGCGTTGCGCGCCTTGTCGATCAGCGCATCGAGCTTCGGATCGCTGAAGAAGCCCCAGTTGTTCGAGACCGGCGGGAAGGCCTTGGAGCTGGTGAAGCGCACCATGCCGAAGTACGGGTCCATCACCGCGGCGCTGACGTTGATCGCGTTGGCGCCCTGGGCGGCCGGGTCCTTCGCGCCGAGGCGCCAGTTGGTGAACAGCGTGTTCCACTCGGTCACGTCCAGGGTCACGTCGAAATAGCACTCGCGCAGGCTCTGCTGGATGTACTCGTTCATCGGCAGCGGCTGCATCTGGCCGGAGCCCGAGGCCGAGGTCTGCACGCGCACCTTGACCGGCTTGCTCTGGCTGAAGCCCGCCTCGGTCATCAGCTTGCGCGCGGCATCCGGGTCGTACTTGATCTGGAAGCTGGGGTTGCCGCGCCAGGGCGAACCTTCCTCGTAGGTGCCGGTGGCCTCTTCCATGTAGCCGCCGAGGAAGGCCTTGAGTTCGGAGCGGTTCAGGCACAGGTTCGCCGCCTGGCGCACCTTCTTGTCCAGCCAGGGCGAGCCGGGCAGGAAGGAGAACTGCCAGGGCCAGAGGTGCGGCTGGGCGTTGGAGTAGATGACGAAGCCGCGGCTCTTGATCTGCTCGACGGCATCCGGCGCCGGCGCCTCGATCCAGTCGACCTGGCCGGACAGCAGCGCCGCGGTGCGGGCGTTCGCCTCGGGCAGCGGCAGCAGGACCACGTTGTCGATCTTCGGCACCCGCGCAGGGTTCCAGTAATCCGGGTTCTTCGCCAGGCGCAGTTGCTGGCGCGGCACCAGGCGCTCGACCTTGAACGGGCCGCTGCCCACCGCGTGGCTGGCGAAGGCGGTCCAGGCCTGCTTGCTGCGCGCCGCCGGATCGGTCACCGAGGCGGGCACGGCGTCGAAATCCTTCTGCCAGGCGCTGGGGGAGACGATGAACAGGTTGGTCAGGTTGAAGGGCAGGAAGGCGTCGGGCTCGGAGGTGGTCAGCTCGACGGTGTGGTCGTCGATCTTGGTCGCGGTGCGCAGGGTCGGCATGCGCGACACGGTGTTGCCGATCTGCGCCGGGTCGTACTGCGGGGCAGCCTTGTCCAGCACCTTGCCGACGTTCCAGACCACCGCATCGGCGTCGAACGGCGTGCCGTCGTGGAAGGTCACGCCTTCGCGCAGCGTGAAGGTCCACTTGGTGTGATCGTCCGGATTGACCTTCCACTCGGTGGCCAGCCCCGGCACCAGCGCCGCGGGCGCCTCGCCCTGGGACAGATCCCACTGGACCAGCGAGTCGAAGATCGGGATTCCGGTGAAACGGTTGCCCTCGTAGCCCTGGTCGGGCTGACCATGGGTCAGGGGAATGTCCGCAGCGGTCATGCCGATGCGCAGCGTGGTCTGGGCCTGGGCGGGCAGCGCTGCGAGCGCCAGTCCGGTTGCCAGGGTGAAGGGAAGCGTGAAACGACCTACAAAGCGGCTCGCGGCATTGGGCATTGCGTACGTCCTCACAGGTTTGTGTGAAGGCAGTAACGCAAAGGCCGTACCAGCCATCGGCGCAGGCACCGCCGCGTTCGCCGATTTATCGTTCTGTTTCAGTGACTTGAAAAATTCGAACCGGTTGCGAACGGAGCGCTTCGGACAGCGGTTCCGCTCGCCTGGCGGGCGCTGCGCTCGCCGGCTGGGCACGAACGGACCGATCGGTCCGCTTCGGTGCAGCCCGGGCGCCCGCTGACGGGCAGCGGCACCGGGCAGTGCCCGATCCTTGGGCGGCGCGCCGTCAGGCGCTGATGCGTTGGGCCGCGCGGGCGCCCTGGGCGGCGTGGAGCATGGCCCGCAGCAGTACCGCGCACCCGGCGGCCAGGTGCTCGGGCTCGGCGTTCTCGATCTCGTTGTGGCTGATGCCGCCTTCGCAGGGCACGAAGATCATCGCGGTGGGCGCCAGCTCGGCGAGAAAGATGGCGTCGTGGCCCGCGCCGCTGACGATGTCCATGTGTTCCAGCCCGAGGGCCGCGGCGCCCTGGCGAACCGCATCGACGCATTCGTCGGCGAAGTACAGGGGCGGAAAGTCCGCCGTCGGCGTCAGCCGGTAGCTCAGCCCGTGGCGGGCACAGGCCGCTTCGATCACCGCCTTCACCTCGTCGATCATGCCGTCGAGGCGCGCCTGTTCGAGGTGGCGGAAGTCCATGGTCAGGTGCACCTCACCCGGGATCACGTTGCGCGAGCCGGGCTTGAGTTCCAGGCAGCCGACCGTCGCGCAGGCGTGCGGCTGGTAGGCATGGCCGACGCGGTTGACCTCGCTCACCACCTGCGCCGCGCCCACCAGCGCATCGCGGCGCAGGTGCATCGGGGTCGGGCCGGCGTGGGCCTCCAGGCCCGTCAGGGTCAGGTCGAACCACTTCTGCCCGAGCGCGCCGAGCACGACGCCGATGGTCTTGCCCTGATCCTCGAGAATCGGCCCCTGCTCGATGTGCGCCTCGAAATAGGCCCCCACCGGATGGCCGCTGGCCGGCCGGTCGCCGTCGTAGCCGATGGCCTTGAGCGCATCGCCGACCGAAATCCCGGCGATGTCGGTCTTGGCCAGGGTGTCCTGCAGGCCGAACTTATCGGCGAAGACCCCCGACCCCATCATGCACGGCGGGAAGCGCGAGCCCTCCTCGTTGGTCCAGACCACCACCTCCAGCGGCGCCTCGGTCTGCACGCCCAGGTCGTTGAGGGTACGCATCACCTCCAGCCCCGCCATCACCCCGAAGCAGCCGTCGAACTTGCCGCCGGTGGGCTGGGTGTCGATGTGGCTGCCGGTCATCACCGGCGGCAGGGCGGGGTTGCGCCCGGCGCGACGGGCGAAGATGTTGCCGACCTGGTCGACCGTCACCGTGCAGCCGGCCTCCCGGCACCACTGGCAGAACAGGTCGCGGGCCTGCCCGTCCAGCGCGGTCAGCGCCAGGCGACAGACGCCGCCCTTGGCGGTGGCGCCGAGCTGGGCCAGGTCCATCAGCGATTTCCACAGTCGCGGACCGTTGATATGCAGGGCGCTGGTTGAGAGAACGTCTTCGACACTGTTCATGCTGCCTCCTGTGGCGTGGCGAGCATCGCCATGACGCATCCGGGGGCGGCGCGCCAGGGCGATGCTAGGTATTGACCGAGCCGATGAACTGCGCGAGCTCGGCGGTTTGCGGATGGGCGAAGAGTGTTTGCGGATGGCCGGTCTCGTGGACCCGCCCTTGGTGCATGAACACCAGCTTGTTGCCCACTTCGCGGGCGAAGCGCATCTCGTGGGTGACCAGGATCAGGGTCATGCCCTCGACGGCGAGCTGCTTGACCACGGCGAGCACCTCGCTGACCAGCTCCGGGTCCAGCGCCGAGGTGATCTCGTCGCACAGCAGCACCCGGGGCGACATAGCCAGCGCCCGGGCAATGGCGACCCGCTGCTGCTGGCCGCCGGAAAGCTGCTCGGGATAGGCGTCGAACTTGTCCAGCAGGCCGACGCGCTCGAGCATCTGCCGCGCCAGGGCACGGGCTTCGTCGCGGCTGGTCTTCTTCACCACCTGCGGCGCGAGCATCACGTTCTGCCCGACGCTCAGGTGCGGGAACAGGTTGAACTGCTGGAAGACCATCCCGACCTTCTGCCGCAGGCTGCGCAGATTGGCGCGCGCGGCGTCGAGGTATTCGCCGTCGACCTCGATCACCCCGTCATCGATGGTCTCCAGGCCGTTGAGGGTTCGCAGCAGCGTGCTCTTGCCAGACCCGCTGCGGCCGATGATCGCCACCACGTCGCCAGGCTCGACGGTCAGGTCGATGCCCTTGAGCACATGCAGGTCGCCGTAATACTTGTGCAGCGCGGTGATTCTAAGCAGTGACATTGAGCTTCCTTTCCAGGTGGCGGGCGTAGAGCGACAGCGGATAACAGAGCAGGAAATAGCCGACCGCCACCAATCCGTAGACGAGGAAGGGCTCGAAGGTGGCGTTGGCCAGCATCGAGCCGGTCTTGGTCAGCTCGTTGAAGCCGATGATCGAGGTCACCGCGGTGCCCTTGACCACCTGCACCGAAAAGCCCACGGTCGGCGGCACGGCGATGCGCAGCGCCTGGGGCAGGATGACGTGGCGCAGCTGTTCGCCGCGGGTCAGCGCCAGGCTCGCCGAGGCTTCCCACTGCCCGCGCGGGATCGCCTCCACGCAGCCGCGCCAGGTCTCGGCGAGAAAGGCGCTGGTGAACAGCGTCAGGGCCAGGGCCGCGGCGAACCAGGGCGAGATGTCCCAGCCCACCAGCGAGACGCCGAAGAACACCAGGAACAGCTGCATCAGCAGCGGTGTGCCCTGGAAGACTTCGATGTAGCCGCGTGCCAGGACGCGCAACGGCTGCAGCGTCGAGGTCAGCCCGACCAGCACCAGGAGCCCGCTGAGGGCGCCGAATACCAGGGCGACCACCGACAGCAGCAGCGTCCACTGCAACCCGGTGAGCAGGTTGCGCACGATATCCCAGAGGGTGAAGTCCATCAGCGGCGCGCCTCCACGACCGAGCGCCCGAACCAGGCCAGCAGCTGACGGATGAGAATCGCCATGGCCAGGTACACCAGGGTGGTCAGCAGGTAGGTTTCGAAGGCGCGGAAATTGCGCGACTGGATGAAGTTGGCGGCGAACGTCAGCTCCTCGGTGGAAATCTGCGAGCACACCGCCGAGCCGAGCATGACGATGACGATCTGGCTCGACAGCGCCGGCCATACCTTCACCAGCGCCGGGCGCAGCACCACGTGGAGGAAAGTCTCGAAACGGCTGAGCGCCAGCGCGCTGGCCGCCTCGATCTGCCCGTGGGGAATCGCCAGGATGCCGGCGCGGATGATCTCGGTGGAATAGGCGCCCAGGTTGATCACCATCGCCAGCGCGGCGGCCTCCAGCGCGCTCAGGCGAACGCCCAGGCTCGGCAGGCCGAAGAAGATGAAGAACAGCTGCACCAGGAACGGCGTGTTGCGGATCAGCTCCACGTACACCCCGAACAGGCGGTCGAAGGGTTTCAGCTTCCAGGCGCGCACGACCGCGCCGAGAATGCCGATGCCGACCCCGAACAGCGTGCCGATCGCGGTCAGCGTCAGGGTCAGCAGCGCGCCTTCGAGCAGCAGATCGCCGTGGGCCAGGACCGCGGCGAAATCGAACTGGTAATTCATCGAGCCGGGCCGATCAGAGATCGGCCGACAGCGGCTGCTTGAGCCATTTCATCGAGATGTCGTTGAGGCTGCCGTCGCTCTTGGCCTCGGCCAGGATCGCGTCGACCTTCTGCTGCAGCGCCGGCTGGTTCTTCGCCAGGCCGATGTAAGTCGGCGAGTTCTTCAGGTTGAGCTTGATCGCCGGCACGCGCTTGGGGTTGCGCTCGGCGATCGCCGCCATCACCACGTTGCCGCTGGCGATCAGTTCGACCTGGCTGGACAGGTAGGCCGCGATGGTCGAGTTGTTGTCCTCGAAGCGCTTGATGTTCGCGCCCTTGGGCGCCACCGCCGAGAGTTCCATGTCTTCCACCGAGCCGCGGGTCACGCTGATGGTCTTGCCGGCCAGGTCATCGAGGCTGGCGACCTGGCTGTCTTCGGGGCCGAACACGCCGAGAAAGAACGGCGCGTAGGCCTCGGAGAAGTCGATCACCTGCTCGCGCTCGGCGTTCTTGCCGAGACTGGAGATCACCAGATCGACCTTGCCGGTGGTCAGGAACGGGATGCGGTTGGTGCTGCTGACGGGCGTCAGGGCCAGCTTCACGCCGAGCCTGTCGGCGATCAGCTGCGCCGTGTCGATATCCAGGCCGCGCGGCTTCATGTCCGGCCCGATGGAGCCGAAGGGCGGGAAATCCTGCGGTACGGCGACGCGCAGTTCGCCGCGCTTGGCGATGTCCTCGAGCAGATCGGCACGGGCCACCCCGGCGAAGAACACGAGGCTGGCGAGCAGGAGGGTGAACAGCGGTCGGCGGTGTCTGGACATAACGGGGCATCCGGTAGGGTGGAGACCGGGCCGTTGCATTCCCCATGCCACCGGCAAGCCGGTCGGCTCGCCAGGGCGCGCCCCGCGCCGTCCCGGTGGCCTTCGAGGCCTCCCCCGTCCGCTGCATGCACCGCTGCCGGCGCAGGCCGATGCACCAGGGTCGCCCGCCCGCCCTCTAACGGCGCGCACGCGAGCCCTGAGCTGGTGCGCCGATCCCCGAGGCCGCTGACCGGTCTTCGCCCTACTCGTCCAGCTCCACCTTCGGGTCGATGCGCCGGCAGGGCTTGGCCTCCTCGTCTTCCAGCTGCAGGAACAGCGCCGCCGCCAGCATCGCCAGGCCGCCGACGCAGAGAAAGGTCAGGTGGAAGGCTCGCAGCACCGCCTCGCCGTCGGCCCCGGGCGCGGTGAAGCCACCGAGCAGCGCACCGGCCGACGCCACGCCCAGGCCCATCGACAGCTGCACCACCACCGAGAGCAGGCTGTTGCCGCTGCTGGCGTCCTCGTCGCGCAGGTCGATGAGGGTCACGGTGTTCATCGCGGTGAACTGCATCGAATTGACCATGCCGATCAGGCCCAGGTGGATCAGCAGCCAGACCCCGGGAGTGCCGGGTGTGATCAGGGCCAGGCTGGCGATCAGGCCACCGAGCAGCAGGGTGTTGCCGGTCAGGATGCTGCGGTAGCCGAAGCGGTCGATCAGCGGCTTGGCCAGGGGTTTGATCGCCATCGCGCCCAGGGCCAGCGGGATCATGGTCATCCCGGCCTGAGCCGGCGAGTAGCCGAGCGCCACCTGCAGCAGCAAGGGCGTCAGGAACGGCAGCGCCCCGCTCCCCAGCCGGGCGAAGAGGTTGCCGATGATGCCCACCGCGAAACTGCGGGTCCGGAACAGCGCCGGGCTGAACAGCGGACGCTCGACGCGCCCGGCCCTGAGCCAGTACGCGGCCAGGCAGGCGACGCCACCGAACAGCAGGAGCATCACCCGGGCGTGGGGCATGTGCAGCTCGCCGAGACCTTCCAGGGCGATGGTGATCAGCACCATCGCCCCGCCGAACAGCACGAATCCCGGCGTATCGAAGCGCGTGCGCTCGGCGCCGCGCAGGTCCGGCATGAAGCGCAGGGCGGCGAAACAGCCGAGCGCGCCGACCGGAATGTTGATCAGGAAGATCCAGTGCCATGACGCGTACTCGACCAGCCAGCCACCGAGCGTCGGCCCCAGCAACGGGCCGACCAGACCGGGCAGCGCGATGAAGGTCATCACCCGCACGAACTCACTGCGCGGATAGGCGCGCAGCACCACCAGACGCCCCACCGGCAGCATCAGCGCACCGCCCATGGCCTGGATCACCCGGGCCACGACCAGCTGATTGAAACTGCTCGACAGCGCGCAGAACAGCGAGCCCAGGGTGAACAGCAGGATCGCCGAGAAGAATATCCGGCGGGTGCCGAAACGGTCGGCGATCCAGCCGGAGGCCGGAATCAGGAGCGCGACGGTGAGCATGTAGCTGATCACCACGCCCTGCATGCGCAGCGGGTTCTCGGCCAGGTCCTGGGCCATAGACGGCAGCGCCGTGTTCAGGATGGTCCCGTCGAGGGTCTGCATGAAAAAGGCGATGGCGACCAGCCAGGGCAGTACCCGGGCGGTCTGCGGGTCGAGTGAAGCCGACTGAGGCATGGGGCGTTTTCCAGTGGAGAGGCGCAAGCCAGGGCCGGACCCGTGCGGGCCCGCTGGCTTTTGCAGTAGGAAAGAACGTATGGCGGTCCGCCGTCAATCGGACGAAGCGGTGAAGCAGCGCCGATGCGCCGGGCGTCGCGCGGCCCCGTTCGCTCGTTCGGACCCGGGTCGCGCGGCTCGCTCAGATGCCCTCGTCGCCTTCGTATTCCTCGGTGGCCCTGGCCACCATCCTGCGCCATTCCCCCGACTCGCCCGCCAGCAGGCGCATGGCCTGGAGGCTCGACTCGAACGCGGCGCGGTAATGCTGCGGATCGTTTTCACTGACGGCGCGCTCGGCGTGCGCCCGCGCCTGGTCGAGCAGCGCATCGAATGCATCGTGGTCCAGTGCCATGGGGGTGCTCCTCACTCGAGTGGTTATCCCGTGTAGACCGCGCCGTCGCCCATCGATTCATCAGGCGCGAGAAGATCGGCAGGCCGAGCGCAAACCATGACCGAGGACAATATGCCGCGCACGAGGCGGGTTAAATTTAGCCTCCGAGCGGACTCGATGCGGCAATAATCGAGTCCAACGGGAGCGGGGGCCGCCCCGTCCATTAGCCTGAGGAAGTAGATATGAAGAGAATTCTGGTGTCATTGCTCGCCCTGGGCGGCGCATTGAGCCTGCAACCGGCCATCGCCGCCGACGGCGAGGCGCTGTTCAAGGGCAAACCCTGCGTGGCTTGCCACAAGGTCGATGCCAAGCTGGTAGGCCCCGCCCTGCAGGATGTCGCCGAGAAGAACGCCGGCGTCGCCGGGGCCGCCGATACCCTGGCCGCCCACATCAAGAACGGCAGCCAGGGCATCTGGGGCCCGATCCCGATGCCGCCGAACCAGGTCACCGAGGAAGAAGCCAAGGTCCTCGCCGAGTGGATCCTGACCCTCAAGAAATGACCTGCCAACGCCAGCCACCGCCTCGGCTGGCGTTCCCCTTGCGCCCGCCTCTCTCCACCACCCGTTCCAGCTGTCGGGAAGTCTGGCCTGACCGCGCGGTACGGATCACGGATCAGCCGCCAATCGCGCCACCCCGGCCCCACATCGCCGCACCCGGTTTGATCAGAAACATCCGCGGCGTGCTCTTCGCGGCCAAGACCGCTCTCACTGAATCTCCGCTCCCACAGAAACCCCGCGCCCGTGGGGGCGGTTGAGGACGCCTAGTT